>CASELF010000055.1 GCA_949288725.1 uncultured bacterium | reverse complement strand
CTTCCTGTTCGTCCATGTTGTTATCTGTTGGGTATTTTTATATTTCAGCAAATATAGAAATAATTTACTTGCTTTGGTAAGCTAAAAGGCATGTTTTCTTGCCTCGCTTTACAAATTTAACTTATTCCCTTCCCATGCTGTCCGGGGGTGGGCTATGGATGCTTCGACCTTGCGCCGTACCTCCTCCGCACCTCGTTCGGTGCCTGTCGGACGAGCACCGGAGAAGCACCGAAAGAAGGTCGAAGCATCCATAGCCCAACCCCAGCTGGAACTGTAAGCAATTAAGGGGACGGCATGAACCGATATGAAGGGGATATAGGGGTCAAATCAGGCAACACTTCAGTTTCTCCGCCCAAACACCCCCCTTCCTCCCCCAATGCCAATGAGAGGAAGAAGGGAGATGAATCGGAGTTGAAACGGCTTTGATACGGGAACAGAACGGGAACAGACCGTGAAAACGATTAAAGATGAGCGATTAACGAATAATTCCTTAAACCTTGGATTTTGTTTATGGATGGTTAATGGACTTTATACATTTCTATGTTTATGGTAAGGTCTTGGTATTGTGCCCACTCTATCGCTTGTTTCATGAGGAGTTTCGGTATTTTTTCTTTTTTAGTAATGGGGAATATTTCATTTGAGCCAAATTTTTTATACTTGTGGTATAGGATTCTGTCGCTTTCAAGGCTGGAATCGATGTTGTAGTTATCAGGGAAAGGGCAATCTATGCCGTAAATTTGTTCTCCTTGTCTTATTTTTTCCTTGATGACTTCTGCCGGTTCAACAAACAGTATGCACCATCCCATGGATTGGTGTAAGGTCTCACCAATTAAATAGGATTTGAACGGGATTTCAGTTTTCTTGATAACGTCTTCAACAGTGCAATTATTGAAGTAGTAACTCTGATTGAAGTTGTAGTCCAAATAAGCAATGGTGTCACCGTTGAATTCTTGCCATGCTTTGTAGTCATACGTGTTAAATAAATAATTGTGTACTCCGGCTTGAGCATAACTTTGGGTTGAAGATAATATCCCAATGAATAGGTAGCTAAAGAAAAATACAAGTGTTTTCATAATAAAATAGTTTTTGTTGTGTTGCATGGCTATTCTATTTTTTCATATTCGAAAATAATAGATGTACTTAATTGTTTTAGTCTGAGTTTGGTTGCCGTGAGTTCTATGATTTCGTAGATATTGCTTGCAGAAAAATCACTTGTTTTATCTTTGGTGTTTAAAGTTATAAGATACTTCCCCGTTTCATTTTTCCCAATTTGGTTATAATCAAATTCTTTTGGAATTTCGTTGGAAAGATAATAATGGGATATAACAGTAGCAGTGTCTTTTTCAAAATATACGGTAAAATGTTTTTCTGTTTTGCTATATGTATATACATATTCTATGCCTTTTTCGTTGTGTGGCGGGTAGATGAATCTCCATTTGCCTATCATCAGAGAGTCTTGTGTTGTAGTCTCTTGGGCAAAGGCGGTGCCTCCGATTAGGAAGAGCAGGATGAAGAAGGATAAGGCTATAATTTTTTGTTGCCACATGGAATTTGAATTTGTAAATTTCACTTTGATTTTAGGTTTTTGTTATTAATGGACTTTATGCATTTCTACATTTGTGGTAAGGTCTTGGTATTGTGCCCACTCTATCGCTTGTTTCATGAGGAGTTTCGGTATTTTTTCTTTTTTAGTGATGGGGAATATTTCATTTGATCCAAATTTTTTATACTTGTGATATAGGATTCTGTCGCTTTCAAGGCTGGAATCAATGTTATAGTTGTCAGGGAAAGGGCAATATATGCCGTAAATTTTTTCTCCTTGTCTTATTTTTTCCTTGATGACTTCTGCCGGTTCAACAAACAATACGCACCATCCCATGGATTGGTATAAGGTTTCGCCAATGAAATAAGATCTGAACGGGATTTCAGTTTCCTTGATAACATCTTCAATGGTGCAATTATTGAAGTAGTAACTTTGATTGAAGTTGTAGTCCAAATAAGCAATGGTGTCACCGTTGAATTCTTGCCATGCTTTGTAGTCATACGTTTTGAATAAATAATTATGTACTCCGGCTTGAGCATGACTTTGGGTTGAAAATAATATTCCAATGAATAGGTAGCTAAAGAAAAATACAAGTGTTTTCATAATAAAATAGTTTTTGTTGTTTTGCATGGCTATTCTATTTTTTCATATTCGAAAATAATAGATGTACTTAATTGTTTTAGTCTGAGTTTGGTTGCCGTGAGTTCTATGATTTCGTAAATGTCGCATAGAGCGAAATCACTTGCTTCATTTTTGACGTTTAATACCACAAGGTATTTCCCTGTTTTGC
>CASELF010000054.1 GCA_949288725.1 uncultured bacterium | reverse complement strand
TGGCCGGATACTTCATATAGCCCTTTGCAAATAAAATAGATTACTAAAAATTTTTAAACATATTTTTATAATAGCGCTTGATTTTTTTATACTTTTCAGTTTAAATAATATATAGAAATTAACAATTTAGTCGTCACGGGCCTGTGGCGCAGCGGTAGCGCAGAGGACTCATAATCCTTTGGTCGTGGGTTCGAATCCCTCCGGGCCCAATTTATAGTAAAAAAGAAGGTCTTTTGACCTTCTTTTTTGTTGCTTAATTATTTATAAAAATCATCAATACCTTTTATTATAGCATTAGTCCAAGATATGCTTTTTTGAGGGTCGAGGGTAAAATTGCCGCCGCCCCCACGTTCAGGATGCCCGCCTCCTGAAAATTCAGGGAATGATTTTCGTACATGTTCAAACATTTTCAAAACATTATCACCTTTAGAATGAATACTTATGCGGTATCCGGTGCTATTTGGATAAAATACGGCAACTGAATCAACTTTTGGATTATTTGCAAGAGTAGAAATTCTAAAATTACTTATTATTGCACTTGTTCTTTTATTATCACCGCCAAGAGAAATCCACTGTTTATCATTTATTGGGATAATTACATAACCGAATTTTCCATTAGAATTATATTTTATTCTTCGAGGCAAATCATCTTTAAATACTTTTTCTTCTTTAGTTAATGAGGTTAAAAGGTTAAGGTGTTTGACTACTTTTTCTTGCTCATTTTGCGGAAGTTCTTTTTCCATTTTCGTATATAGATATTTAGTATTTTCATCAGCCATGAAATCTTTTGATTTTATTGGGTACAAACTTTTATCAGAAAAAGTCAAATATTTATTTTTTCTCAAATCATCTGTCATCCCACAATAAAGAGTTCTTTTAACAGACATAGGGACATTTAATTTTAAGGCTTCAAACAATCTGAGAATTATCCCTGAGCATGACTTTGCACTCAAATCCACATAAATATTTTGATTATTTAAAATAGGATTAGCACCTTTGTGATGGTCTATACACAAAAGATTTTTGGCTTTTTCAATATAGGATTTTAACGAAGATGAAACTCTTGAATATTCGGAAAAATCAACACACAAAACAGTATCAGGAGAAGTTGACGGCAAACTTTGCTCAGAAAGATCTAATGTATCGCCTGATTTATACTGAAAAGATTTGACACCTCCATCAGAAATAATTCTTGAAGGAACTTTATTTTTATCCAGAAACCATTTCATTGCTCTGGCGCTTGCTATTGTATCTTCATCACTGGAGGAGTGACAAATTATATCTACAAATTTAGATTTTAAAAGTTGTGATTTTGTATATTCAGCCGTTTTTAGGCTAATTGGTCTTGCTTGAAAACTTACTTCCATATTATTTAAAATACAGTAAAAAAAATAATTTGCCAGATATTGAAATATTATTAAGAAAATAAACCAAAAATTTTAATAAATTTTTTGCCTAAAATGAAAAGATTTTTTAATATTTTAGAACTTTTAATTTTGTTTGTGCTAGCATAAAACAGTGCAAAGAAGAAAATAGAATTAACATTATTTGAAATTCAGCCTAAAAATTATACAGAAGTGGAGAGAAAAATATACTTTTAATATTATAAAGGATGCACAAAAGACAGGTAAACACACAAAACAACAAAAGACACTAAAATGTTTTATAATGTTGTAAATTACAAAGAGAGCAATTAAATGGTTAAAGTATCTATTATCATACCGGTTTATAATACAGAAAATTATATAGAAAAATGCCTAAACAGTCTTGTAAATCAAACACTACAAGACATTGAAATAATCTGCGTAAATGATGAATCAACAGATAACTCAATTACAATATTAAATAAATATGCCCAAAAGGATTCTCGAATAAAAATAATCAACCAGCAGCACGCAAAACAAGGTGCCGCAAGAAATAACGGACTAAAAAATGCACAAGGAGAATACATAGGTTTTGTAGATTCAGATGACTGGGTTGATTTAGATTATTTTGAAAAATTATATAATGCATCAAAAAAATACGATTCAGATCTTGCTCTTGCAACAAATATAAGAACAGGAAACGGCAAAACAAAGAAACGAATCTTATTACACAAAGAAGAATTTATTACAGACTTGCAGAAAAAGATGGACATCTGCCATCAATGGAAAGATGGTTGTCCAACAAACAAACTATACAGAAAAGAATTTTTAAATAAATATAATATACGTTTTCCTGAAGGGGTAAGTTGTGAAGACAAATTATTTACAACACAGGCGGTATATTATGCAAATGGAATAGCAACGGTTCCAGATATATACTATTACTATTTCAGAAACCCAAAATCTACCGTAAATTTGAGTAAAAAAAGTAAAGCGAAAACAGATGATAAGGAAATAGCAAGGAGAGATGTTCTGAATTTTCTCAAATTGCAAAATGCCCAAATAAGAGATAAAGATTTTTGGGCAGTCAAAAAAGACTATAAATTATTTGGAATTATCTGGTATAGAATAAAAGAAAGTTTTTATACGGAAAAACATCTTTTATTTTCAAAAATACCTGTGTTTGAAAAATCTGAAAAAAAAACTAAAAATGACAAAATATTATGTAACAGACCATAAATTGGAGAAAAACACACAATGCTAAACAAATATATAGAAAAGTTAAAGAATATGCGTGTTGTAGTCAATTATAGCCGTATGTGGCCTTATGTCAGACCAGTATGGTTCAGAGCATTATGTTCAATGTTAATATGTATTCCAATAGGTTCACTTGATGCAGTTATCGCACTTGCACTAAAACCTTATATGGATTTGGTAATGGTTGAAAAATCAATAGCTTCACCCTGGTACATACCTCTGGGAATCGTAGCATTTACATCAATTCAAGGAGGGCTAAAGTATCTTTCTGCATATCTTTCAACTTGGGTTGGCGGAAGAATTACAAATGGGCTTAAATTTGACATGTTCAAAAAATTGCTTACATTGCCAACTTCATTTTTTGATAAACGCAATTCAGGTGATATAGTTTTCCAATTTAACAATCAGGCAGATATGGCTTGCAGCGGTTTATTAGATAACTTGAGTATTTTTACTCAAAGAATTTTCTCATCAATTTCACTTGTATGCGTTCTATTCTACAATTCATGGCAACTTGCCTTGATTGCAGTTTTAGTATTGGGTTGTGCATTTGCCCCTGTTGCAAAATTACAAAAAAGAATTAAATCAGTAATGGAAAAAACAGTTTTTGCAGATGCTTCAATAATCACGGAATATAATGAAGTATTTAACGGAAACAAAACAATAACTTCATATAATTTGGCAAAACACGAAACCGCAAAATTCCAAAATATCTTAAAAAATATATTTAATTTAAGAATTAAAATGGTACAAAAAACACAATGGTTATCCCCAATGATGCACGTTATTGTATCAGTTGGTATCGCAGCAGCAATCGGATACGGTTCACATTTGATTATGTCAAATCAAATCACATCAGGAAACTTTGTATCATTTATTACTGCATTAATTCTTTTATATACACCGGTTAAAAATATCGGAAACAACTTGAATGCAGTACAGTTTTCATTCTTCTCAATAGAAAGAATATTTGAAGTATTAGATTCTGTACCTGCAATTAGAAACAAAGAAAATGCAAAAGTTTTAGGCAGAGAACATTCAACAATCGAATTTAAACGCGTTGACTTTGAATATGTAAAAAATGTTCCTGTACTAAAAAATATAAACTTGAAAGTAAATTGTGGTGAAACAGTTGCATTTGTCGGAAATTCCGGCGGTGGAAAAACTACTATCGTAAATCTTTTACCAAGATTTTATGATGTAAAATCAGGTTCTATAGAAATTGATGGAACTGATATAAGAAATTATACATTAGAATCCTTGAGAGATAATATAGCAGTAGTATTCCAAGATAACTTTCTATTTTCAGGAACGATAAAAGAAAATATCTTGTTGGGAAATGAAAATGCAACAGATGAAGAAATTAACAAAGCAGTAAAAATGGCATATCTTGATGATTTCGTAGCAACCTTAAAAGACGGCTTAAATACAGAAATCGGAGAAAGAGGCATCTTATTATCAGGAGGTCAAAAACAAAGAGTTGCAATAGCAAGAGCCTTTTTGAAAAATGCCCCGATAATTATATTGGACGAAGCAACAAGTGCTTTAGATAATAAAGCAGAAGCAATAGTTCAAAAAGCAATTGATAATTTGATGCAAGATAAAACAGTATTTGTTATAGCACACAGATTATCAACAATTCAAAATGCAAATAAAATTGTAGTTATAAACCAAGGGGAAATAGCAGAAATAGGCACACACGAAGAATTATTAAAAATCGAAAACGGTGCATACAAAGCACTTTATGAAATGCAATTCAAAAAACAATCAGTATGTGCATAAAAAAATTATATTGACATAGTAAACTTTCATATATTTATAAATGTTAATATTTTTACTAAAGTCATTGAAATTGTACTATGTCAGTAATAATATTTAAGAACGAGTGTAGATAGTACAATATTGGAATTATGTTATGGCATTAAATTTTCAAGAACTAGTTTTAAATTTACAAAAATTTTGGGCAGAATACGGATGTATAATACAACAACCTTATGATATAGAAAAAGGTGCATCAACAATGAATCCGGCGACATTTTTACGAGCATTGGGACCGGAACCTTGGAATACTGCAATGATAGAACCTTGCAGACGTCCAACAGATGCACGATATGGTGAAAACCCAAACAGACTTGGTCATTATTTTCAATTTCAAGTCATATTAAAACCATCACCAGACAATGCACAGGAATTATACTTGCAAAGTTTAGAGGCAATGGGAATTGACTTGAGCAAACATGATGTAAGATTTGTTGAAGATAACTGGGAATCTCCAACACTAGGTGCAGCAGGTGTAGGTTGGGAAGTTTGGCTTGATGGAATGGAAATCACACAATTTACATATTTCCAACAAGTTGGTGGACTTGAAATAAAACCTGTAGCCTTAGAATTGACATACGGATTAGAAAGAATTGCAATGTATTTGCAAAACAAAGAATCTGTATATGATATTATGTGGAACAATGAATTAAAATATGGTGACATTTACCTTCAAAATGAGATAGAACAATCAAAATATAATTTTGAGGTTTCTGATACAAAAGCGCTATTTACAATGTTTGACTTATACCAAAAGGAAGTTGAAAATTGTGTAAATGCGAAATTGGTATTACCTGCTTATGATTATGTATTAAAATGCTCACACACATTCAATTTGCTGGATGCACGCGGTGTAATCAGTAAAGATGAAAGAAACAATTTTATAGGCAGAGTAAGAACAATGGCATCATCTGTAGCAAAATTATATGTAGAACAAAGAGAAGCAATGGGATTTCCTCTTTGTAAGAAAAAATAAGGAAAATAAATGGCTGAAAAATTTAACAGAGCAACTTTCACGAGAAGTTTTTTAAGGCACATCACAAAAGTAAAAGCGCCTGATGAAATGTTAGCAGAAGCGAAAGAGCAGGGATTAGAAAAAACTCTTGGAGTATGGGATTTGATAATTCTTGGAGTTGGTGCGATTATCGGATCCGGAATTTTTGCGGTTGTAGGTATCGCAGCAGCAGGAAGTGCTGACGGCTCAAGCGCCGGAGCAGGACCTGCACTTGTAATATCAATGATAATTGCAGCTGTTGCGTGTATTTTTTCAGCGTTATGCTATTCTGAGTTTGCAACAATGATTCCGGTCGCAGGTGGAGCATACACTTATACTTTTGCGACACTGGGAGAATTTGCAGCTTGGATGGTCGGCTGGGTTTTGATGCTTGAATATGCAATTGGATTTATTGCAGTTGCTTGTGCTTGGTCAAATCATTTTGTTCAATTCTTATCAGGTTTTGACAAAGTTTTGCCGGCTTGGCTTGCTCACCCTCCGGTTTGGCTTACTAATGATGTTTTTTCTGTGGGAAAAATGTTAGCAGATAATCCGACATTAGATGTTCCAAGATTTTTGGGAGTTCCTATATGTATAAATTTGCCAGCGATATTAATTGTTCTTTTAATAACAGCAATACTTGTTAAAGGAACAAAAGATTCTGCGAAAATGGCAAGTATAATGGTTATTATTAAAATGGCAGTTATTGCTTTATTTATAATTGGAGGTGCCTTCTTTGTAACTCCTGCAAACTGGCATCCGTTTGCTCCGAATGGAATGAGTGGAATTTGGTCTGCGGCATTTTTAATATTCTTTGCTTATATTGGATTTGATGCTTTAGCAACAGCCGCTGAAGAATGCAAAAATCCTCAAAAAGATTTGCCTATAGGTATTATTGGTTCATTATTAATTACTACTGTGGTATATGTACTTGTTGCTTTGGTTTTAACAGGTATGCAAAAAACTTCAGGACCTGTACCTTTAGACTTTTTGAAAGCCCCTATGGCATATTGCATGACAAAAACAGGTCAATCTTGGGCTGTATACGCATCATACTTTATCTCAATAGGTTCTTTAGCTGGGTTAACTTCTGTATTATTGGTATTAGAAATGGCAGCAACAAGAATATTATTTGCAATGAGTAGAGATCATTTTATTTCAAAAAGATTTCAAAAAATCCACCCTAAATTCAAAACTCCTGCACTTTTAACTTGGACTGTAGGAATTTTGGCAGTTGTTGGAATTTTAACATTAAATCTTGATGTTGCAGCTGAATTATGCAATTATGGAACATTCACATCATTTATAATTGTTTGCGTTGCTGTTTTAATTTTAAGACATACAGATCCGAATAGACCAAGACCATTTAAGGTTCCTTTTTCACCATATACACCGGCTCTTGGAATAATATGCTGCGGCGGCTTGATGATTTACAAATCAATGCAGGCTGGAAGTTCTGCTTTATTGTTCCCTGTTTGGCTCGGTGTAGGTGCCATAATCTATCTGTTATACGGATTTATTAAGAACAGAGATAATGAAAACAAAATTCATAAAGAACTGATTAGCGGACAAAATGACTAATAAATAGGAAGAAAATTTATAGATGAATTTAAGAGATATTAGCCGAAATATATTTAAAAAGAGATCATTAGACGAATTACTTACAACAAGTAAGCGTTCGGAATTAAAGAAAACATTAAACGTATTTGACCTTATTGTAATAGGTATTGGTGCAGTTGTCGGGACAGGAATTTTCACAATCATAGGAACTGCAATAACAGGAGGACCAGAAAGTCCAGGAGCAGGTCATGCTATTGTGTTATCAATGGTATTAGCAGCAATAGCGTGTGTATTTCCTGCACTATGCTACTCTGAAATTGCAGCAATGATACCTGTTGCAGGAAGTGCTTATACATATACTTATGCAACAATGGGTGAATTTATGGCATGGATGGTCGGTTGGATATTAATGCTTGAATATGCAATTGGAAACATCACTGTTGCTAGTGCTTGGACCGGATATTTTATACAATTTTTAAAAGGGTTCAAACATGTATTACCTGATTTTGTAACTCATTTTCCAATATGGCTAAGATATGATTACAAAACAATTTCTGCAATGTGTAATAATTATAACTGGGATATTCATGATAAAATTCCGTATTTATTCGGACATATTCCTGTTGCAATAAATTTACCTGCTGTTGGAATTGTTCTCTTATTAACTTTACTTTTAATAAGAGGGGTAAAGGAATCGACCAGAGTTGCAAGTATTATGGTTGGTGTAAATATGTTTATGATACTTTCTTTTATAGCAGTTGGTGCATTCTATGTAAAACCTGAGCAATGGACTCCGTTTTTCCCGCAAGATCCTGCAGGAGTTATAATGGGAGCATTTATAATATTTTTTGCATACATAGGTTTTGATGCGATTTCAACCACAGCAGAAGAAACCGAAAACCCTCAAAGAGATTTGCCTATTGCGATTTTAGGAACATTAGTTATATGTACAATACTTTATGTTTGTGTTGCGCTTGTACTTACAGGAATTGTTCCGATAAATAGTATTGATATTCAAGCACCTATTGCTCATGCGATAAGTTATTTGCATAAAGATTGGTTAAATTGGTTTGCAGGATTAATTTCTATCGGAGCATTATGTGCTTTAACTTCTGTTTTATTAATTTATCAACTAGGAACAACAAGAATTTTATATGCTATAAGCCGTGACAGATTTTTGCCAAAATCTTGGAGATTAATTCATAAAAAATACAGAACCCCACATGTTATGACTTGGATTTCAGGGATAATAGTTATATTATGCGGGTTATTTATGGACTTAAATATCTCAGCAGCGTTATGTAACTTTGGAACATTCACATCGTTTGTTATAATTTGTCTTGCTGTTCTTATTTTGAGAAAAACAGCACCAAATGTTCCAAGACCATTCAAAGTTCCGCTTTGTCCGTGGTTCCCTATTTTAGGAATTGTAATTTGCGCAATACTTATTTCTTTCTCATTAAAAACTTTAAAAACATCTTCTGTCTACTTCTTATTATGGCTTGTTGCAGGAATTTTAATTTATGCCTTTTACGGTTACAAGCAAAAAAGACTTGAAGAAAGCGGTCGAATTCGCAGAAAGATAAGTAAATAGATTTTGGGTATTTAGAAAATACATTATTAAAAAAGATACAAGATAAAACTTGTATCTTTTTATTTTGCAATATTTATAAAATTGACACCAAATTATTTCATAATAATCTTATGAAAATGTTTTTTCCCTTTTCTAAGTTTCAAACCATCTTTAATATTATCAGGTGAATAAACCACATCAAGAGTTGAAACAACACTGTCATTAACGCTTATACCACCTTGGTTTATAAGACGTTTTGCTTCACCTTTACTTGCAGCGAACTTACATTTCACAACTAATTCAGTAATACTAATCTTTCCATCAGTAAAATCTGCAGAAGTCAACTCAGTAGTCGGCATATTATCACTGTCACCGCAGCCACCAAATAAGGCTTTAGCAGATTCTTTTGCTTTAATTGCTTCTTCTTCTCCGTGAACTAGGGCTGTTAATTCAAATGCAAGAATTTCTTTTTTCTCATTAATTCTTGAATCTTCCCATTGTTCCATTTTTTCAATTTCATCAAGCGGAATAAATGTAAGCATTTTTAAACATTTCATAACATCAGCATCATCAACATTTCGCCAATATTGATAAAATTCAAACGGAGAAGTTTTGTTAGGGTCAAGCCAAACTGCTCCTTTTGCAGTTTTACCCATTTTCTTACCTTCACTGTTCATCAAAAGAGTAATAGTCATCGCATAAGCATCTTTGCCTGTTTTCTTTCGGATTAAATCAGAGCCTGCAAGCATATTACTCCACTGATCATCACCGCCAAATTGCATATTACATCCATACTCATTATGAAGATGATAAAAATCATAAGCCTGCATAATCATATAATTAAATTCAAGAAAACTTAAACCTTTTTCCATTCTTTGCTTATAGCATTCTGCACGCAACCTATTATTTACAGAAAAACAAGCACCTACATCTCTTAAAACATCAATATAATTCAAACCGAGCAACCAATCGGCATTATTCACCATAATAGCGTCATCATCACCAAATTTTATAAATCTTTCCATCTGCTTTTTAAAGCATTCGCTATTATGCTTAATGGTTTCAGGTGTCATCATAGAACGCATATCTGTTCTGCCGGAAGGATCTCCAACATAAGCAGTTCCGCCACCGATTAAAACTACCGGTTTGTTACCGGCCATCTGTAACCTTTTCATAAGGCAAAGCGCCATAAAATGACCCACATGCAAAGAATCTGCAGTAGGGTCAAAACCTATATAAAATTTTGCTCCGCCATTATTTATTAAGTCTTTAATTTCTTGTTCGTCAGTTACCTGCGCAATCAAACCTCGCGCCTGTAATTCTTCAAATATATTCATTCTATTCTCCTTAATAAATTAAATCTTTAATTATTTTATCACAAATGTATCAAGTTAAGAATTTATATAATCATCCCAAATTTTGTAATATGTTTCTTCCAAGCATTTAGTAAATGCTGCAGCACCGCTACAAATTCTTGAGGACAAAACCATATTCCTAAGATTTTTTCTCAGATATTTAAGTTTTTTTCTGTTATTTGCTAAATTACTTGCAATTTCTATATAATCTTGCCCACAATCAGCATTCAATTCATCAAGCCCGACTGCTCGATTTACAGACGCGGCACCTCTTGACTGCATTCCTTCGCCTATAAGAGTTACAACAGGAACTCCCATCAACTCATTTTCAATACATATTGACATGCCGGAAAATGGGAATGTATCCAGCGCAATATCGACTTCGTTATACGCCAGCAAATGCGGAGTATAAGGATTTGATTTATAAATAATCCGTTGAGGTTCAATCCCTAATTCTTCAAATTTCTTTTGCAATCTTTTTACAACATGTTTTGGCATTTTTGTTCTATAAATCAAAAGTTTTGAATTTGGCACCTGCTCCAAAATCTTTGCCCACAAATACAAAATTGCAGGGCTAAATTTAGAAGTACAATTGAAACTTCCAAATGTTATATAATCATTGATTTCGAACGGACAATCTTTAATTTCAGGCAAAGATGCACAAGGTTTAAAAACTTGATAACCATAATCCAAATACAAAGGTTTTTCAGTATATAAATCCGCATACTTTTCAGGAATAACAAACCTATCTGCCAAAATATAATCTACCTCTTTAATTCCCAAAGTATTCAGATAACCTAAATAAGAAATTATAATTGGGGCAGGTTTGTAAAAGTGCACTAAGGATTTCAAATGCGTATATCCGCTCAAATCAACTAAAATATCAATTTCATCACTGTATATTGCATCTGCCAAATCTTCAATATTCATATCGGCGCATTGAACAATAGTAAAATTTGGCAAATTATTAATCTTTTCTGTAGTTGAATCACTTTTGGATGAGCAATTGTATATTGTAAAATTAAAAATAGAAGTATTATGATTTTCCCAAATTGGCAGAATATAATTCATCATAATATGAGTATGACAATCAGAAGATAAATAGCCTATATTCAACTTATTTTTTGGATATTTTCTTGCAGTATGATTGTAATGTTCTATATAATTGTATATGCAAGATTTTAAACGATTTATATCATATTCTGCCTCACTTAAAACTTCTTGCTGAGTATAATTTGAAGATTTTATAACCGCAAATAACTTACTTATAACATCATAATCATTAATTTGAGATTCCATTGCTTTATTATGATACTCAATACTTTTATTTGTATCAACAAAATAATAGGCATGAGCAAGCCTTGAAAAAACTGCAACCTGCCCTTCCGGAAATAACTGCAAATACAATTCGTAATATTTTATATAATTATCAATATCATTAAGTTTGTAATAAGTATTTGCCAAACTAATATATAAATCACCTAAGACATAAGAATCGTCTGTTTTTACCATAGAAAGGGCAGTTTTGTATAGTTCTTCAGCATCTTGATACTTTTCATTATTATAACAATCCAAACCACGATTTTTCAAATCAGAAATTATATCCAATTCAGCCATCTCTACCCTCTTAATCTTACAGATTATAATTTTACATGAAATTTCACACTAATTCAACAAAATTATTTTTCTATCATAAACAAAATATATCTAAAAATTCACAATATTTACATAAAAGAAAAAATCTTATATAATATAATATTGAGAGAGTATTCATAATAAAAGGCAGACTTGGAGTATGGATTTTAATAAAATATCCGTATTAGGAATGGCATTACTAATGCAAATCTTATCCGCAAACTCTCAGGCATCTGAGATTTCCGGAATTACACCTGTGCAATCAGGCAACTCTCTTATATATAATATTAATCCGGCAAAAATAAACAACTCCGGAATTGGCTTTAGGCAATATGATAACTTTGACCTGACAAAAGGCGATGCGGCTAATTTTATAATGTCCGATATTTCCAAATTTGTTAATCTGGTAGATTCCAAAGTCAGTATTAACGGACTTGTAAATACTGTTAATTCTGATTTTTCAAAATCCAATGGTGGCTTGGTTTTTATATCACCAGAAGGCTTTGTTGTTGGTCCTGGAGGGGTATTAAATGCAGGTTCAATATCTGTTTATACTCCTGATTCAAGTTCTTACGGAAAATTAACCTCCGACTTGGCTGATTCTATTGCAAATGATACAGACATCTCGTTTAATCCGACATCTTTTAAATACGGCAGTGGCGTAATTACAATTGACGGAAGTCTTATCGCAAACGGAGAAATAAATCTTAAGGCTGCACAAATAAATATTGGAAAAGATGCGCACATTATAAATGGTGTTGAAACAAATAATACCCTAATGTCACACAATCCACAAACAGATTCTGTTGAATATATTAAACCTGAGGACATATTTTACTCTCTTGTAAACACCAGCGAAATTGATAAAAACAAATCAAATATTAATCTTGAAACTCAAAATGGGAATATCCAAATTGGAGGAATTGTTGAAACTAAAAATGGTGATCTTAATATAACAATTCAAAACGGGAACCTTGTCAATGCAGGGTCAACAGATATTTTGCTGGCATCATCAGGTGATTTGAATATTTCTGTCACAGGCGCATCAAAAGGTAATGTAGGAGAAATTCCATCTACGTCTTCTACAACATCAGCAAAGCAAGATTTGACAAAATCCATAAATGTTCAAGTCGGAGGAAATGTCAATATTGAAGCAGATAATGCAGTAAATATAACAAGCCTTGATAAAAATTTGGTAATAGATACCATAAATGCAGGTGATGCTGTTTATCTTAATGTAGAGAAAACACCTGAATTTTCTCAAAACTATAATCCTGGAATATACAGCAGTGAAAATCATAAAACAAATGTTGCCAATATAACCTCAGGAGGCAAAATTTCAATCTCATCAAGTGGAGATATTGGGAGTAAAACAAATGGAGGCCGATTTACAATAAGTTCAAATTCAAATTCCCAAAACTTTAATACTGAAAGTTGGGGAAATAACAAATTTGATTATACTCCATTTTCTGCTGATGAAGGTATTGAAATTCTTTCAAAACAAGGTGATATCTACATACAAGATAATGACACTTCATCTAACATCAAATCATTAACAGCACAAAATGGAAGTGTTGATGCGCAATTTAAAGGTAATACTTATATTGAAAATATTTCAGCCACAAAAAACATCGATGTCTTAACTCAAGGAAATGTTTTATATGTCAAAAATTTAGATAATACAAAAGGTACAACAACAAATACTCAAAATGACAATAAAACAAACTTTACCGCATTAGGGCTGGGAGAAAATTTCACAAACCCTGCTGACTCTATTATAATTTTAGAAAATGGAAAAGTTACCGGTAATGAAACATCAACACCAAGCCTTGAATTTACGGCAGATAATGTTTATGCAAACGGAATGTACGTTTCTTTAGGAAAAGACAGAGTCCAAACGCCATTAGAAGAAACTTATCAAAATGGAACAACTATAAATGCAGGGGATATAACACTAACAGACTCTCCTGAAACCTCCCAAATAACAACTGATAACGGGAATTCTATTACAATAAAATTTAATAGTGTAAGCGAAAATGATGTTAATTCTGTTAATCACGATGAAAACCTTGGTCGTGTATATTACCAAGGAGATGAAAATAGCATAACCGTAAACAATAACTATTCTCCATACTCTGTAAAAAGTATAAATAATAATGAAGATGACGAAGTTGATTTTGGAGGCGATACAGATTCAGACACCGATACCGATTCTGATATTGGCGGTGATACCGATACAGATAATGATATTGATTCTGATAGCGATATAGACAGCGATTCTGATAGTAGCGGAGATTCTGATACTGAAACTGATTTGGGCGATACAGATAGCGATTCTGATATTGATTCTGATATCGGCGGTGATACTGATACAGACGCTGATAACGATACCGATTCTGATAGCGGTGCTGACCCTGACACTGATTCTGATGATGATACAGA
>CASELF010000053.1 GCA_949288725.1 uncultured bacterium | reverse complement strand
TCATAGCGGTGAAAATACTTGGGGGGCCACCCCCTGGGAAGATAACTAGTTGCCAGCACCTAATTTAGAAAAAGAGAATTAAGACATTTGTTTTAGTTCTCTTTTTTTTGTTTGATAACCCTCACCCCAGCCCTCTCCCATCGGAGAGGGGGTAAAGAAACTGTCACTCCCCCCCCCGACCCTCTACTATTGGGGAGGGGTAAGAAATCGACCCTTGTTGCAGTTTTTACACATTGGAGGGAGTGTAAGGTTAACTTTCATTTGATAAGTTAAATATGCAAAAAAAAACTCCTTCTGTTGAAAGAGTTTGGAATCTTTTACAATTCCTCGTGTAGGTTAGTGTGTAGGAAGTAGTTTATCTCGTGTTTATTTAAGAAGTTTATCCTCTTGTACATATATAAACGATTTTGAAACAGGTAAATTTCAGCAGTTTACTTTTTCGTAACATTTCTTAAACCAACCCTCACCCTAAGCCTTCTACCATTGGAGAGGGGGTAAATAAATCAACCCTCACCCCAGCCCTCTCCCATCGGAGAGGGGGTAAAGAAATCGCCCTCCCCCCGACCCTCTCCCACTGGAGAGGGGGCCAAGAAACTGTCCCTCACCATAGCCCTCATCCCAGGTCTCTCCCGTTGGAGAGGGCTGGGATTTAATTATTTCTTTTGGTTGTTATTATTCTTAATATTATTTGCTTTTATGACGCAATTTTTTGTGTCGTATTTACTTTATATTATTAGGGGAATTAAAGGGACTATATATTATGCCGAATATAAATACAAAATTTTCAGTATCTAGTTTTCAGCAATGTGATGGTACAAATTTTACTACTGCAGGTGTTGATAATTCATTTAAGGTCGGAAATGGTAATCTTGGCGTTTTTACCGGTGTTGGGGCGACTTTTGACGGTAAACCTATGAGTGCTGTTATTGATTTCAAAGGTTCTATGCCTTATGGAGAAAGTTGTGTTTCTGCAGGGTTCAGGGTTAGAAATAATCTTGGTGAAAATAGTCAGACTGTTCAGTTTAGGGTTCAACCTGCAACTGTAACTGTTCCTGTTGGTAAAAATACAAGTATTTATACAACTCCGTATATAGCTGCAAAGGTCAATTATAAAAAAGGTGGGGTTGATACTACTGTTGGGAATTTTACCGGTGTTTCAACAAAAATCGGAAAAGTTAATGTTTTTGTTGAAGGTCAAATTTATGATGTTACAAAAGTTAAGGCAAGTACAACCAGTATAAATGTTGGGGTTTCTATACCTCTTAACGGGAAATAATAATATGGGTTTATCAATTCAAAAATGTGTAAAATTATTTGTAGGGAAAGGTGGAAGCGTTCTAAGAACTAAACCTCAAAAGTTCCATGGACTCAATCCTGTTTTAACATACCCGAGAACAGGATTGAGTCTTGAATTGCCAAGGTTTTGTACCGAAGAAATGAAAACTGCTCTCAAGATGAATAAAAATGCTATAAGGCAAGTTAAACAGCCTCTGGTGAGAAATTATTCAGCGGCTTGTCCTGAGGATTTAAAGCGATTAACTTCAACCTCAATAGAAGATAGTTTCTCAAGAGTTGAATGGGTAAATCCGAAAGACGGTAAATTATATAATATATTGAAGCAAGGTGAAACAAACAACGGTAATGTTCTTGTCAGAATTCTAGATGAAAGCGGTGGTTTTATTAAAGAAGCAGAATTAACACCAAAGGTTATTGGTATTCCTGATAATTATTCTGATATTGTTGGAAGTTTGGGGCTTTCTCATGGGGAAATGGTCACAACTTTTGCTCGTCGCAATAACCCATTTGCTAAATATGTACCTTTTTCAATAACAAGAGATGAAATATCTAATTTTAAAGAACTTGATAATGTGTTTGATTATATCAAAAATGGCGGAAAACTGGATTATTTATCTTGTTCATACGGAACCGATGTGTATTCTAAAAAGAAACTTACGGCTGAGTATATGAAGTTCTTTGCTGACAAGCAAATATATGATAGGCTTTCTTCTCAGCAAGGTACAAGAATTTTATCTGCTGCAAGTAACTCATCTCCAGAAACTTTGTCACAAGTTAATTCTATTTCCAACAATATTCTTGTGCTGAATTCTAAAGTCGAAGGAGTAGGGGCTTTGTCCCCTAAAACCGGTAAAATTTCTGATTTTTCACTTTCAAGGAATTCAAATTTGACTCAACATTATGAACTTGGTGAATTTCAACCAACGTTGACAAAAGATGGTATAAATTTGACTGGTTTACCGGGGACAGATATCGGCTTTTTGTCTAAAAAAATGCAAGACGTTGCTACAAATCCTTTGATAGGTAAATCTACGGATAAAGTAAAGCATTTGTTAGATGCTATTAACGGAAGATTACAAGATATTCAAAAAGAAGTTTTCGGTTTATTTGGTTCCAAAAGACCATTTCCCGAAATTATGAAAGAAAAAGAATTATTAGAAAAGCAAAAATTGCTTTATACACAAAGATCTCGTAGAATTTTTGATTATATGAGCCAGTTGCGTGTCGAAGATGGAAAATATCAGGTTCCTTTGGAAAAGATAACCGGCACATCTTTATCGGCTCCAATTCGAGTTGCAAAACTTGCATTAAATGACATGTTGGAAGGTGTTATTTAATTTCTTTTATAATATTTTATAAAATATTTGGATTATTATAAAACGACTTTAAAAAGATCATATAGTAACTTTAATTTTTGAGTGTTATTTTTTATATTATCAAGTTTTTGCAAAAGATAGTTATACATTTCTTCATTACTATTAACACTGATATGTTGGAATATTGCGTATGGTTCAACTTCTAGTATTTTAGCCATATTCTCAAGAGTATTCAGCGTCATAAATCCTCTACCTGTTTCAATGTAACTTAGTGAGGTTGTTGCAATATTCAAGGCCTCTGCAAGTTTTTCTTGGCTTAGTCCTTTTTGTTTTCGCAAGTATTGTATTCTTTTTCCTATTTGTTTATTTATTTCTGATGTCATTTTATTCTTTAATTTCTTTTTGATATGCCCAAGCAGAGTGATTGTGAATGCTTTCAAAGGCTTCGCAATCTACTTCAAATGATTTTACAACAGGATGTTCTCTTAGTTTTACTACAACATCTCTTAGTACATCTTCTACAAATTTAGGGTTATCCCAAGCTTTTTCGGTTACATATTTTTCATCTTGTCTTTTTAATAAAGGATACAATGGGCAAGATGCGCAAGACTCAATCAGTTCTATCAAATCCTCAATCCATACATGTTCTTGTTCTTCATAAGATATCTTTACTGAAATCATTGCTCTTTGGTTGTGTGCGCCGTTTTCAGAAATTTCTTTTGAGCATGGACAAAGTGTTGTGACCGGTACTTTTACCCCCAATATAAATTTATAACCGTTATTATCTATTACCCCTTCAAATGAACAATCATAACACATTGGTGCTGCCAGTTCTGTTACGGGGGATTTTTTATCTATAAAATATTTGAAATCAAATTCCAACTCACCGCTTTGGGCATGCAATTTTTTTATTATTTTTTCAAGGCATCCTTTTATATCTATTCCAAGCAGGTTTTTGGTTCTCCATTCGTTGAGTACTTCTACAAATCGGCTCATGTGTGTACCTTTGTAATTTCTCGGCAAAGATACGCATGCTCTTGCTTTTGCATAAACAACTTTATCTGCTTTATTTTTTCGTTGGATGATTAATGGGAGTTCAACATTTTTTATCCCAACTTTTTGTATATCTACATTTCTGTTATCTTGTGTATTTTGTACGTCTTTCATTTGTTTTCTTTCATTTCGTTTTGTTCAAGACATGCTTTTTTTGCTTGTTTCCACAATTTATCATATTCTTCCAGTGAATATTCTGTTAGTGGTTTTTCGGCTAGTTGTTCCATTTTGCGAAATCTTTTTTCGAATTTTTTATTGGCTTTTAGCAATGCTTGTTCTGCATCAATTTTGTTCCAGCGTGCAAGATTTACTACGGCAAATAATATATCTCCGAATTCTTCTTCCATATTTAGTTTATCGCCTTTTTGTTTGGCTTGCTTAAATTCTTCAAATTCTGATTTTATACATTTATATAAATCTTCTTCATTTGCCCATTCAAAGCCTTGCTTTACTGCTTTTTTAGAAAGTTTTTGAGCAGAGATTAATGCTGCTTGGCTTCTTGAGACTCCATCCATTGCTGATTTTCTGTGTGTTTTTTCTTCTGCCTTTAATTTGTCCCATGCGGCAAGAACTTCATTCGCATTTTTTAGTTTGGCATTTCCAAAGATATGCGGATGTCTGTGAATCAATTTTTTGTTTAATTCTTCTGCGACATCTTCAATATCAAAAGCACCTTCTTCAGAGGCAATTTGTGAGTGTAATACAACCTGTAATAAGACATCTCCTAATTCTTCTTTCAGGTGAACCATGTCATTATCATCTATAGCATCAACTGCTTCATAGGCTTCTTCTATCATATTCGGGCGCAATGAATAGTGGGTTTGTTCTCTATCCCAAGGACAGCCGTCAGGTGCTCTTAATTTGCTTATTATTGATATTAATTCTTCCAGATGTTTGTATTCCATAGCCTTATTTTATCACAAATCATTCAAAAGGTGGATTTAAAAATTCTACACTATGTTAAACTTTAAACGTGGATAGGAAAGAAAGAGGTTTAACCATGTCAACAGTAGAGAAAATTACCCAATTAAGCCATCGCATCTTTAATACAAGTGTGAATGAGCAAAATACTTCAAGAACAAGTAATCCTTTTAAGGCATCTAATTTTCAAAAAAATATCTTAACAGAAGATGTTTTTGAATCCAGCAAAGCAAAAGATGCAAAAAATGTTAGTTTTACAGGCAATTTAAGTGCCGGTTCAAAGAGAATTTATTCAACATTTGTTGGTTCTCTTAGCGATTTAGGAAACAAATTCTATGAAGGTATCGAAAGCATTGTTGCTTTTGGTAGAAGTGTAAGAGATGGTATTGTTAATACATGGAATAAAATCCAAGAAATTGGAAATAAAGAAATTAGTTTAGAAGGCGCAAAAAATCTTCTAAATAAAGAAGTTTCATTTGAAGGTGCTAAGAATGTTTTATCTATGGATATAACATCATTATTTGCAAAACCTAAAGAACGTGAAATTGCTAAAATGGCAAAAATGGATCCTCAATCAGAGGTAAAACCAATGTTCAAAGAAGCATTATCAGCACTTGAAGCAGATATGGTAACAGCAGCATAGGAGGATTAAATGGAAAACAAATTTAATATTAAAAATAATAAAAACTTCAACAAAGTAAGTAATATTATTGAATCTTTAACAGTTAACCCTAATCCTGATTCAGTTGCTGTTTTAGAAGAAATTGGTACTAATTCTTCTATCGATGAAGTTAGAGAATTAACATCAAGAGCATTAGTAAAAAGAAATGAACACGGTTCTTTATCAGTTGTTATTTCTAACAGAGGAAAAGGTATCAACGATATGTCAACTGTTGTTGCTATGAGTACTATAAATGAACTTTTATCTTTAGAAAATAAAGAAGAAGCAATGAAAGTTTTAGAAAGTACAATTTCTTCTGATTCTTTCGATGATGAAGTTAAGGAAAACGCTCGTTCAGTAAAAGCATTAATGGCACTTAGTTAGTAATTATAATCTATATTGATAGGTTAAATTTCATATATAATAAAAGAGGTTTAAAAAAACCTCTTTTTTATTGCAAAATTTTTTATTATTTATTTTAATAGTTTTTTCCAATAAGTGAATTGTGAGTTTCTGTCTCAATTTTGTCATCCAGTTTTGATAGTTTAATCTTTTTACCATATTTTTTCTCAATAGCCAATTCAATTAGGTAATCGGCAAACTGAGGGTTTTTAGGTAATAAAGAGCCGTGAAGATATGTTCCAAATACATTTTTGTATCTAGCGCCTTCAAATCCGTCAGTGCCATTGTTGCCATAACCTACAAGACTTTTCCCTAATGGTTTAGTATCTCCTTCAAGATAAGTTAATCCGCTGTGATTTTCAAAGCCCACAAGTGTGTCAGGTGTCAGAAAATCTGTTTTTATAGTTACGTTTCCGATAAATCTCTTTTTCCCTGCAACAGTATATGCATCCATTAATGAGATTCCTTGTAACTTATCTTTTCCATGCGGTTGATAGTAGTGACCAAATAGTTGATAACCACCGCAAATGCCTAAAAATACCGCACCGTCATCTCTAAGTTTTTGAAGTTCGGATTTATGAGAATACAATTCCTGAGCAACATCTTCTTGTTGCTTGTCTTGACCTCCGCCGATAAAAAATAAATCGTGGTCGCCGATTTTATCTCCCATATTTATATTGGTGATTTCAACCTTTATATTGCGCCATTGGCAGCGTTTTTTTAGGGTTATTATATTTCCCAAATCCCCATACAAATTCAATAGTTCAGGGTACAAGTGTGCTATTGATATTGTTAAATTACTCTCTTCCATATTTCAGATTATAGCATAAAATTCCAGTTGTAAATTTGTTCCTTAATTATCAAATTTCGACTTTCTTTATTTATGTTATATGTTATAATCGGTTTATGAGTGAGCATAAAAAGATAAGTTTTACGACGCAGAACAGATTAATTATTTTTGGTTTGGTTCTAAGTACATTGCTGATTATGGCAATTGCTGTTTTTGCTATAAATAATATTCAAAATAACTTGAACGAAGCATATCAGAATTTTGGTCAGGTTTTGTCAAAAATTTTAGCAATTGAAAGTGTAGAGGTTACGAAAAATGCTTCTTCAGATCAAGTTGCACAAATTTTAAAAGTTCATTCTAATGCAATTATAAAATCTCATCCTGATATTGTTTTTATAGAATTTCGTGACCCAAATGGAAAAGTTGTATATAGTGCTAAAAATAAAGATTTGAAAAATTTTAATAAACGTGGAATTTCAGTATCTTCTCCTATGATTGATTATTCAAATAACAAAACAATAGGTTCTGTATCAATTGGTTTATCAGGAACATTTGTAAGTAAAATTTCATCAACTACAAGGATGTCTATTTTATTTGTCTTTGCAATAGTGTGGTTGGTTTTTGCTTTTGTAATTTTGATAAATACATATCTTATAACAAGAGAATTAAGAATTTTACGAGATGGTGTAAAGCGTATTTCTTCAGGTGAATTCGGATATAGAATTGAGGGAAAAGAAGTTAGTGAAGAAGTTCAAGAATTGTTCAATGCATTTAATGATATGTCTGTAAGATTGAATGTATATGAAGAACAGAATATCGAACAATTAACACTTGAACGTAATAAATTGGAAGCCGTTTTGATGAGTATAGCAAATGGTGTTGTTGTTTGTGATAATAATGACAATGTCGTATTGATAAATAATCATGCAAAAGAATTGTTGGAACTTGAGGGGGACCAATTATTAAATACAAATATTCAGCAATATGTTGATACAGAAGGAGAGTTTTGTTTTGCTGAAAAAATAAATGAATACAAAAAACTATCACTAAATGAAAAATCTTCAAAACCAATTACATTTAATATTACTATAGACGGTAGGATTTTAAAATCAATAATTTGTCCAATGTTTTCACAAGGTAATGATTATCTGGGTTATATAATTGTCTTGATTGATGTTACAAAGGAAACTGAAATGGATCAAATGAAATCACAATTTATCTCAAATGTTTCTCACGAATTAAGAACTCCTGTAACAGTATTAAGAAGTTATATTGATACTTTGTATAACTATGGAAATGAGTTTGATTATGAAACACAAAAAGAATTTATCGGAACAATTAATACAGAAATAATCAGATTAAATAGTATGGTAAATGATATTTTAGATTTTTCAAGATTGGAATCTAATGCAAAGATAGAAAAATCAGAAAATGATTTGTCCCAATTGGTAGATGCTTGTGTTTCTCAGGTTGAGGTTTTATTAAAAGAACATAATTTAAAAATAGAAGTTGAAAAAGAACCTGATATTCCTTTGATAATGTGTAATTATGATAGTATAGCAAGAGCATTAACAAATTATCTTTCAAATGCAATAAAATATGCACCGCAAGATTCTGTTATAAAGGTTAGATTGTATAAAGAGTTGGATAAAAATCTTGTTACTGTTACGGTAAGGGATGAAGGAATAGGAATTGCGCCTGAGTATCAAAAGAAAGTTTTCGAAAGATTTTTCAGAGTGGAAAATAAAACTCATAGTGTAAAAGGTACAGGATTGGGTTTACATCTTGTAAAAACAACTATCGAAAAACATCATCATGGTCATGTTTTTGTTAATTCTCAGCCAAATCATGGCTCTACATTTGGGTTTTCATTGCCTATAGATTTGTCCCTTGTAGAAGATGAAAATAGTGATGATGTAATATCATAATGAATATATTAAAAATATTTAAGTAAACTATTTCAAGTATTGTTGAATTTATTGAAAAAAATTTTTATTTATTGTATAATTTCTCTGTGTGCATATACGCATATACAAAAAGTTATAAAATATGAAAAATTAATGGAGAAAGAATAATGGATGTATTTGCGATTTTTACTTTGTGCGGTGGGTTAGCATTTTTCCTATATGGCATGTTAGTTATGTCTACAGGACTTGAAAAAATCGCCGGTGGAAAGATGGAGAAATTGCTTGAGAAAATGACCTCAAGTCCTTTGAAAGGTCTTCTGCTTGGTATTGGAATAACAATGGCAGTGCAAAGTTCATCAGCAGTAACCGTAATGCTTGTTGGTTTTGTAAATTCAGGAATAATGAAATTATCGCAAGCAATCGGGGTTATAATGGGAGCTAATATCGGAACAACGATAACGTCTTGGATTTTAAGTTTATCAGGTATTAGTAGTGATAATTTCTTTATGCGATTATTAAAGCCTGAATCATTCACCCCAATATTAGCCCTTATCGGTGTTATAATGATTATGACGTCAAAAAACAGTATGTCCAGAAGGAGAAACTTCGGGACATTTTTTGTGGGTTTTGCAGTATTGATGTTTGGTATGGGCTTGATGTCATCTGCGATGAGCCCGTTGGCACAGGATCCTAAATTCGCTCATGTATTAACTGCTTTCAAAAATCCGATATTTGGTTTAATGGTTGGTCTTGTTGTAACAGCAATTATCCAAAGTTCAGCTGCTTCTGTTGGTATGTTACAAGCATTATCATTAACCGGCAGTGTATCTTATGCAATGGCTGTTCCTATTATTATCGGTCAAAATATAGGTACTTGTGTTACTGCAGTTTTATCAAGTATTGGTGTTAATACTAATGCAAGAAGAGTTGCTGTTGTGCATGTTGTATTTAATGTGTTAGGTGCATTAATATTTTTACCGATTTATGAATTTGGTCATTTCTTTATTCATTATCCGTTTAATGAAACAGTAAATCCTTTTGGTATTGCTATTGTTCATTCAATTTTCAATATTTTAACAACATTAATCCTTTTCCCGTTTGCTAAAGTTCTTGAAAAAATTGCGTATTATATTATCAAAGATAAGAAGGACGAAAAATTTGTTGTATTGGATGAACGTTTGCTGTTAACTCCATCAATTGCAATTGTTCAGTGTTATAAACTGACAGCAACAATGGCTAAAATTACAAGAGAAACCCTTGTTATGGCTGTTAGAATGTTGAAACAATATAACCCGAAAGTTGCTGAAGTTATAACAAAAAATGAAGTATTAATTGATAAATATCAGGATATGTTGGAAACTTTTCTTCAAAAATTGTCAGGCAGAGAATTGTCAGATGAGGATAGTAATAAAATATCTCAGTTGATATTATCAATATCAGATTTTGAAAAAATTGCTGACCACGCAATTCATATCTTGAATTTGGCAACGAAAATTAAAAGGAAAGAGTGGACGCTTTCTCCTGATTCTATTGAAGAATTAAAACACGTTGTCAATGCTGTTAAGGAAGTGTTTGATATTACTGTAAATTCATTTGTTGAACATAATTTAGGTTTAGCACACCATGTCGAACCTTTAGAGCAGGTTGTAGATGATATTGCCTATGTTGCTAAGAAAAATCATATTAAAAGGGTAAAACGTGATAGAACCCATATTAAAAGAGGGTTTGTCTATGTTGAAATTCTTAATGATTTAGAAAGGATTTCCGATCATTGTTCAAATATTGCGACAAATATTATTCAAGCAAATAACAGTTCTATTCCAAGACATATACTTAAGAATAAATTAAAAGAAGTAACAATGGCAGATTTTGCAGCACAGGTTGAAGAATTTAAAGGAAAATATGCTGTTGAACCATTAATTTTGGATAGGTAAGATAATTGTCTGATACTTGCGAAAGAGAAATAGATAAATATACGTTGGAAAAAGATTATGCAATATCTGTGTCAGAAACAGAATGCTCTCATAGGGTAAAACCTGTTGTATTGTTTAATTATATGCAAGATTTGGCTGAAAAATCCATATCAATAATAGGAGAACAATACAGTTGTGATGGTTTGGCGAAAAAAGGATATGGCTGGTTTATTATAAGATATCGGATTGAGTTTGAAAATTATTTATCAGATTTAAAGAGTATAAAAATTAAAACAGAAAGTCGCGGATGTCAAAAATCAACATTTTACCGTGATTTTGAAATCCTTGATAACAATACTCAAAAAGTTCTTCTTCGAGCAGTATCAAGTTGGTTTATTGTGGATTTGGGTAAAAAATCTATTGTTAATATTGAAAAAGAATATCCTGAATTTTTGCAATTTACGCCAAGGGAAAATGATTTAGAATTAAACAGACTAAAACCATTGACTGCTGTTACTAAAGAGAAAATTTTTGAAATAAGATATGATGATTTAGATATAAATAATCATGTTAATAATACGGTTTATATAACTTGGGCACTTGAAGCTTTAGATTATGATTTTAGGAAAAATCATATTATCAAGTCCATAGATGTTTACTTCAAACGAGATGTAGAATACGGAGAGCGTATTTGTTCTCAAGTATATATTGATGAAGAAAATTCTGTAACCGAGCATTTGATAAAAAATGCAAACACTGGTGATAGTTTGTGTTTGTTAAAATTCACATATAGAAATATATAGTCAAAAGCGCAAATTTATGTTATAATCCTTTCAAGAATGTTTATAGTATAGGGGAGTAAAGGTGTATGAAAGAGAATGTTTTATCACTATTAGACAAAAATACAAAATTATATGGTGAGAGAATTGCTCTTGGAAAAAGAAACAAATATGGCTGGAAGGAGTTAACATATAAAGGTTTAAGCCTTTTGACAAAGCAATTTGCAAGTTATTTGATTTCAGATTTGCAAATGCAAAAAGGTGATAAATTGGCCATTTTAGCAGAATCAATGCCGGAAATGGGAGCTTGTGTATTTGCTTCTGTCATATCAGGTATGGTTACAGTACCTTTGGATAATAAATTAACAATATATGAATTAGTATCAATTTTATCAAATTGTGAACCTTCAGTGTTAGTAGTTTCTTTAGCCAATTTGGAAAAAGGCAGAGAATTGCAGAAGAAAGTTCCTTCAATAAAGCATTTAATTTTGATGGATGAGCATAATCAAAATATTGATATTCCAAGTTTATACACATTACCACAAGGCGAGGAGTGCAAGTGGCGTCATCGCTCATTAAGAGATACCGCATTGATTATTTATACATCAGGTACAACCGGCGCCCCAAAGGGAGTTCAAACTACATTTGGAAATATGACTTCTCAGGTATTAGGTTTAGTAGGAAGATTATCTGAAATTTTGCCAAGTGAGCAGGTTAATTTGTTATCTATATTGCCTATGAACCATTTGTTTGAATTGACTGTTGGATTTTCAACATTTTTGAATCGAGGATGTTCAATATATTATCCGCAGAGTTTAAAGCCTAGAGATGTATTAGGTGATATGAGAGAAAAGAAGATTGATTTTATGATTGTAGTCCCGGCGTTTATGAAATTGTTGAAAACTACGATAGAAGCAGATATCAGATCTCTTCCGGAAGAAGAAAGATTGTTGTTTGAAAAATCATACGCTGCAGCTGAATATATAAGTGATTATTCAATAAGACGTCAGTTATTCAGAAGTATATTGGCAAAATTTGGCGGTAGTTTTTATGGCTTTATATCAGGAGGTGCTCCATTAGAAGCATCTGTTGGTGAATTTTTTGAAAGAATTGGAATAAAAGTATTCCAGGCTTATGGTTTAACAGAAACAAGTCCTATAATTTCTGTAGATAAAGGTGAGGATAGAAAATTATTATCTGTTGGCCCTGTATTGGATTCATACGAAGCAAAAATTGATCCTGAAACCGGAGAATTGTTAGTGAAAGGTCCGTCTGTAATGAAAGGATATTATAACAATCCTGAAAAAACAGCAGAAGTATTAGAACCTGACGGTTGGTTCCATACTGGTGATATCGCAAGATTTGATGAAGATGGCAGACTTTATATAACCGGTAGAATTAAGAATATGATAGTTTTATCAGGTGGAAAGAAAGTATTTCCGGAAGAAGTAGAGGCTGTTTTGGAGCAAAACAAAGAATTTGCAGAAGTTTGTGTATTTGGCGCAACAAGAAGTTCAGGCGCAAAAGATGGAACAGAAGAAATTATGACGGTTATTGTTCCTACTAAAGAGGTTTTAGATAGGTTTGATGACGATGACGAATTACAAAAATATATAGTTCATGAAGTTAAAAAGTTGTCTGTTCAGTTGGCTCCATACAAAAGACCTGTAAATATCGTTGTAAGAAAAGAAGCATTGCCAAGAACTGCTACAAGAAAAGTTAAAAGAAATGTTGTAAAAGAAGAAGTTATGGCATAAATTTTATGTATAAAAAAGGTGGCGGAGCAAATCTTTGCTCCGCCACCTTTTTGTCAAATTTTCTTATCCAAAAATATCAAATATTGGACCATCAAAGTTTGTTTCAGGTGTATCTTGAACGTAAGTGTGTTCGATATTACCTTTTGTCATTTGGCGAGCAATAAATTCATCTGCTTCACGATCTTGACCAACTAGTGTTATTCCTTTTTTATCCAAAATAACACCTGCTTGGCTGCCTGTTAGTTGCTTTCTTACAACTTCAGGTGTTTGGTTGTAAAATCCTTTTAGATTAAAACTTGATTCAAGAATATTTAGAGGTTTTGATAGGGGCATATTTTTGGCTTTTAAATGTACTGAACTGAATGATAGGTTATTGTTGTTTGTAATTTGCATGATTTTCTCCTTTTATAAATGTTTAATATTGTACTTATTGTAAAAATCATAAAAATATTTTTTGCTATATTAAAAAATAGATTTTACAAAATCTTTTCTTTAAGAATATTCATAGTTTGAGATATAACCTTAGCCCATGAATTTTCTTGCTCAACTTGAAGTGGGGTTACAGACTTATAATAACCTACATCATTTCCTGATAGTTTGTACCATCTAAAGTTTGGATATTTATTAAATAATCCGATTGTTTCTGTCCCTAAAGCACCTGAAAGATTTAGAATTACATTATCGGTTGAAATTATAATATCCATATTTTTAATTGCACAGGCCGTGTCAGAAAAATTGCGGAATGTTTGGCTCAAATTCTTAATTCTAATATCATTTTCATTTTCCATATTAAAAGAGTAAAAATCAAAACCAGTTAAATCAAGCATTTTAGAAAATTTCTTAAAATCAATATCTCTACCGTTATAATTTGCTTTTTTATTTCCTTTGTATGCAATTCCGACTTTTAAATTATTTGATTCCTTAATATTTTTTCTTTTATATTCTTGAATTTTTTTATCCTCTATTTCCAAGTAACCTTGAGGATAGGGGATAGTTTCAACTGTCGTTTTTAGAATATATGGCAAATCCATAAGTGCTATATTATAATCATATTCAATGTTTTGAATATTTGATTTTGAAGATATTACCTCACAATCTTTTGTTATAAGAGGCGAATTTTTAATCAAATCAAAAACTTCATCTTGAACAACAAAAATCACTTTTTTACATAAATTTTTTAGCATTGGAACAAATCTGCAATACATAAAAGTATCTCCAAAACCTTGCTCATAGTGAACAAGTAATATTTTGTCAGAAATATTATCTTTAAAATTCCACTTCTTTTTAATATCAAGATTTTCAGGATATTTAAGATTAACATCATCAATTAAAAATCTGTGAGTAAGATATTTATGACCGTTGTATAAATCGCCACAACTAATTAAAAAACCGCCATAATTATAATAATCAATTTCAGTCGGGTTATTATTTAACAGTTCTTTGTAGTATTTGTCAGCATTTATTTTATCGTTTACTTTTTCATAGTCAAACGCTAAACTATGCAGTGTTAGTCTGTCTTTTGGGTTTAATTGATATGCTCTTTCAAAATAATAAATTTGCTCTTTTAAACTTTTATCTCCATACGCTTTTTTATATAGATTCCCGAGTGTAGTAAATATTACAGGTTTTGTTTCCTCAATTTGAAGATATTGTTCATAGTATTTTATTGCAGTAATGTAATCTTTTAAATTCAAATTGTAGAAATTTGCAACTGTTAATAAATTAAGAGGCAAATTACTTTCTGTCTTTTGATAAAAATCCAAAAAACTTTTAGACAAATCAGTTTGTCCCATATTAAATAAAATATCAGCAATATCACAATAGTTTTGTGGTAATAGTTTTGATTTTACAATTAAAAATCTGTTCATTAAAAGAGCATCTGCAAATTCTTTTTGTTGAAACTTTTCCCTTTGATAATTTTTAATAACTTTAAATAATTCAAGTTTCATGCCTTCTGGCGCATTTTGTTTCATAACAACAAATTTTTTGTATATTCCAAAAGTTTCATTACTTATTTTTTTTATTGAAATTTCTAAAAGGTTATCAATTTTTTGCAAAATTTCTGGAGAAATAAGCGTATTTTCAGCAAATACGGTATCTGAATTTAGCAGAGTTTTTAAATCTTCAATATCCATAAAGTTATGATACCACAGGATGATTATAAACTACTAATCTGAAAATATGATATTTATTAAGTAATTGTAAAATTTTTACTATAAAAGTAACAAAAATATTTTTTTACGGTTATTATAAAAAAAAGTTTGCACAGCGTAAAAGATGAAGGGGTATAACATGTCTATACAGGTACCATCAGTAACAATAGCATCAACAAATTCTTATATTAATCACGATAACACCCGTCCAATCAGGACAAGAAGAAAAACTGTAGATGAAAGACTTCAGGATTTTTTTGAAAATTCTAAAATTAATGAAAGAAGGCCATTGGAAAACTTCAGAGGTGATCGTAAGATTGAAGCATTCAGGGGCAAAGGTTTTATTAATAAAATAACTACCAAATTACCTACAGAAACGACTCCAAAGTTAGAATTTATCCGTAATATGCAAGAAGTTGTGATAAACGGAAAAAGAACATATTTAGATAATGCTACCATTTTAATTTCAAATGAAGGTAGAGGAATGTTTCAGGTTTATCGTAATGTTTTAGGCGAATCTGATAAGGGAATTTGTGTGAAAGTATTCAGAACTTATCATCAATCAGTAAGAAGATTGTTTAACAGTTTTGCTGATATGCGACAAGATAAGTACATAATGTCATTATTATCACAGATAATGCATAAAAAATTGATATAATATGATTATTGGGATAAGGAAGGAATTGTATAGTTAATACAGTTCCTTCTTTTTTATAACTTAATTTTTATTTGTTCCAAATCGTGGAAATCACTAGGTGATGAATATTCTGTTTCATTTGAAAATAGTAAAATTGCAGAAATTTTAGCAGTTTTTCTTTTTGAATTAGCAGGGAATTTTGTAATATCTGTATATGAATAATTTTCAATCATTTTAACTATTTTTTCCTTATCTTCTTTTGAAATAGTTAATGATGTAACCTTCACGTTATAAACTTTTCCTGTGTTATCCACGTTGAAGGAATAATGGAATAAAGTTCCAGTAGGGTAGTTATTTAGTTCAGGTATATAGAAAGTATCATCTGTAATTTTATTAACAAAATTACTTTTCCAGGTGCTCCAATCAATATTTTTCAGTCTATATTCATCATAATTGTTAACATTAGTATTATAGTTGTTAATATTTTGGGCTGAATTATTATATGTTACATTTCTGTTATTGAAATTCCTAGAGTTTTTAAATCCTGCTTTAAGGTTATTTATGTCATTTTGTGAAATTTTTATATTTTGATTGTCAATTCTTTGTCCGCTATTTGAAATTTTGGCAGAGTTATTATTTATAGGAATTTCGCTATTATTAAGTTCTTTTGTTTCAATGTCAAAATTAATATTGTCATAGGAAATTTCTTTAGTGTTAATTTTTTGATCTGTGTTTGTAACCGGAGATGTTTGGACGGTAGCATTTTGTTGTTGATTTATTGCTAAGTTTTGATTAGAAAATTGAACAGTGTGCTTAAAGTCACCAATATCAGTAGTTAGGATTAATATTGTAACAAATGCAAATATAATTATACCAAGCGCGCATCCAAGTTTTTCCATAACAAATTAGTCCAAATTTTCCAATAATTCGTTCAAATTATGAATTTTATACATTGTAGCACTAAGCATGTGAGTTTCTGCAATTAGTAAAGCTGTAGGCACAAATGCTGTCACGATACTCAAAAACATACCTTGAATATCACCACCAATTTCGGTGATAAAGTATGAAACGTTCATAGTAAACTCAATAATAATAATAGCGCAAGCGATAAACATAACTAATTTTTTCTCGCGTTCCAGATTTCTCATAGAATCGAGCCCTAATATAGTAACTCCATGTCTGTTGTAGTCATGAAATCCGTCATATTTAATTATTTCAGAACCTTTAATTTGTTTACCTATAGTAAAGGCTCTAACAAAAGAGAAAAATGCAAAAATAATCAGGAATGTAGCAAGCACCAGAAATATCGGACTAAATCTCAATCCTGAAATTCTAACCCAATTTGCAGCCTCCGGGAAACAACTTGCCAATGTGTTTGAAACACCATAAGCAAGAAATGGTGATGTTATAATACCAATAATACCTTCAACGATCATTTTCATTTGATTATTTAGCAGATTACTTTTTATAGTATTAATTTTGTTAGTACTTAATTTATTCAAATATGTAGAAATTAATGTTCTATAATTTTTAATAACAGTTTCAAAATCTTCTCTAAATTCATACCCATCAAGGTGACGTTGAAGAATTTTCAATTGACCGTGAAAATATCCGCTGCCAACAGTAACAACAGTTAAACCTCCGACGAATAAAAGTGATATAAAGAATGAACTAAACCCTGAAACAGGTTTGTAATAACTAAGGTTTAATACATATATAACGAATAGAAAACATAAGCAAACCGCAGTAATAATCTTTTGAATAACATCATTTGTTCCATAAACTCTTGTTGCTGAATTAAAATTAACAATTGAACTTATCGCATATTTAAGAGTTATACAAACTGCTAAAATAATTAATGCTGCGCCAGTTAAGAACCAAAAATTTGTGGTTAAATTTATTGTCGAAGATGAAGTGTCAATCTTAAGTCCCAAAAGATAATTTGTGATTGCAAATGCTGAAATAATTGATAAAATTCCGATTGCTGCAGATAAAATAAAATTAATAATAGATGCTGTTTTAATATTTTGCTTAAACTCAGCCGCCTTAAATCCTATTTCTTTAATAATAGAAATTCTATTTTTTTCCGTTTCGCAATCAAAAATATTGTTTGAAGTTGACATAATCGTCTCCTGCTTTATTTTAGGTTGTGTTTCAATAGTTTTATTAATTGTATTGTTATGAAGTTGTTGTGAATTTTGAATAACTTTAGTGCTTTTTATTGCTTCATTATTCGTTATCGTAATTCTTATTGCTTGATTAAGCGAATTTGAAGTTATTTCAAATTCAGGATTTACAAGAATTTTAGAGAAAGTTCTACCATTACACAAAATATTTGGATTTTTATATTGGTTTATTAGTACATAATTATTGTACTTGTCTGTATAAATAAGTTTTAGAACTTCATTATCAAGTAAATCAGGGATAACAAAATCTGCATTGTTTTCGCCAATAACAATGGTAGAAGTATCTTTAAATTTTTTGGTATTTCCACCGTAAGTGATTTCAAGTTCCATAACTACCTCCCGATAGCATGTAAAAATTTTCTAAGTGATTTGCTTGTTGTTACTTCATTTCCTAGGATAAGATTGTTTTCTCCAAGTACAGGGCTCAAAACCTCTTTAACTGTATCAAGTTTTTTAGGAGAAGCATACAAAAACATCATAGAAAACTCTTCATTCTTGTTTTTTACGTTAGAAACTTCACTAGGCAGAGTTTCCCAGTCAATTTGTTTATTGATATCGCCTTCATTTTCCAAGTCACCAATAACTACAACGGCAGGTATATAACCTTCATTAGACATAGTTATTGCATGATCAAAAGCCTTATCCAGAGCAAGCCCGTATGCAGTTCCGTATTCTTTTGAATCTAATTGTGTGAATTTTTCCATTGCTTTGCGAATTTCAGCACCTGATTGAGGAGAGCCTTCATAAATTATATAAGCATCTTCTGAAACTCTAAGCATTTTAATATGGTCTTCAGGATCCAGCATTGAACATAATTGCCTAATAATCATTTTTTGTGCTGCTAAATCCTTTTGGTTAGATGCTGAAGAATCAACAAGGAAAATAACTGCAGCCTTTCTAAATTCATCAACTTTTAATTGCGATAATCCAAAAATTCCCAACCCGATAATAAATAATATTACTATTGTAAAAAGTATAATTTTTAAAATGTTATTCATACTATAAAAATACCATAAAATTTGTCATTTGGGAATAATGTAAATGATTGAGTAATATATATTAAGTAAATAAATGTTAAATATGTTTTTAAGAGTTGTAAAATTATTTATGTTAGAATGAAAAAAAGGTAAATTTTTTGCATGCTAACTACTTTATAATAGTAGAAAAAAGAAGGTTTGTTATTATATGTCAAAGATATCAAAAGTAATTTCAACGGGCTACCGCCAGACTAAATCTCTATCAAAAATTGCAACAAAAGAAGTTTTAGGCGTTGCGCATTTGCCAAGGGATGTTCATACAGGTTATATAACAGCAAAAAGATTATCAGACATAAGAAACCTGAACAAAACACAAACAGTCAAAACAATGGGTGTTGGCGTTGTGAAAAAGGGGATCAATCCACATTTGCCAGGTATTTTGGCTGGAGTTGGTACACTTTTGCCATTTTTTGGAACAAGTGCATTAGGTCTTGTTGTAGGGAAAGTTTTGCAAAAAGCCATTAAAAAATTATAGTGGATATTTAATTATTATTTAAGTTTGATATTGACAATTATAATTTAGCGAATAGAATAATAAATGTGACGCAAGGATGTTGGGGCGTCGCCAAGTGGTAAGGCAGCTGGTTTTGGTCCAGCCATCTCGGAGGTTCGAATCCTTCCGCCCCAGTTTTTAAGAGGCTCTTTATTATAAAGAGCCTTTTTTAATGTTTTTATAAAACCATGGAGGCGATTTGTCTTTGTTTTTTGCGTTAAACGAGCCTTCGGTTTTTGCTTGCAAGAATAAATATTCTTTTGGCAAAAGACCTACGCTCTCTGCAAAAAATCCGCCGAACGCTAATTGGCATTCTCGTCGCTATCACAAAAAAATAAGACAGGATAGGTTTTTCTATCCTGTCTTATTTACCATAGAGTTGTCGAGTTCCGAACTTGGTTAGTTAAAAATACAAAAAATATACAATAATGCAATTATAACATATTTATGCTATTACTTGTTTATAGAGAGGTATAAATATGGTTGAAATATGCACATTAACAGACAAAGAATTTTACAAGGAACTAAAAACTTATGCTAATGAAATTTCGGGCGAGGAGTATATTGCTAAATCTTTTCCCTATTTTTGTTTAAAAGTATTTTTTAATATGAGTAATGATGATATTGAAGATGCTATTTATGGATTAGGTAGTAACGATGAATCTATTGATGCTTTTTGGATTGATGAAGAAAATAAAGAGATAAATATTGCACAATTTAAATCTGTTGAAAGTTCTACTAAATTTAACTACAGTGCTCCAAAAACTTGGTTTTCTTTTTTGTCTGAATTGCCAACTGACAAAAAATTATTGAATAAAAATTTTGTAAATATGCACAAAAATACGAGAATCCGAGAGGAAATCGCTCCAGAATTCGAAGCTTATTATAAACAAGATTTTAAAATTAACCTGTTTTTATTTTGTTTATGTAAAGCATCTGAGGATTCAATTTTATCTCATCCTGATATAACATTCTATGGCGTTGAACAAATAAAAAATCAATGGATTGAATATCAAAGTGTTATATCTCAAACTGATCCAAAACAGTGTGCATTAAATATAAATTTTACGGAGAATGATAAAGATGCTCATATTTTAAAATTTAAAGCTAAAGATAAAAAAACTTTTGTTGTAATTTTAACAGGTGATGAATTGGTTAAATTAAGGGAAAAGCATAGGCATCAGTTATTTGATAAGAATGTTCGAACTTTTTTGGGTAAAAATAAAATTAATTCGAAGATTATTGATTGTGCGGTAAATACCCCAGGAATATTTTATTGTTTTAATAATGGTATATCTATTACTTGTAATAGATGTAAAGAAACTGTTACAAATAAAAAACTAATTTTAGAATATCCTCAAATTATTAATGGTGCACAAACCGTTAATTCCTTATATGAAGCATACAATAGATTGTTTACAAAAAATAAGGCGGCATATGGTTCAAAAATAGAAGCCGAAAAACAAACGATTGAACATTTTAAGCAGATTAAAGTTTTATGTCGTATAGTTGAAAATAATGATATCGATTTTGCAAGAAATTTAACAATAAGTGCAAATTCTCAAAATGATGTAAAAATATATGACTTTTATGCTAATGAGCCAATACAAGAAGAATTACAGAAAAAGTTTGCAGATTATTCATATTTCTACGAAAGAAAAAGGGGAGAGCGTAGATATATGGAATCTAAAGGAAAGCCGCAAAATGATTTCTTAGGTAAAAACAAAGATTATTTTAAACATTGGAATGTAAATTTGAATATTGAAATTATCGCTAGAACATATCAATCATATCTAGGAAAACCAGGTTTAGGTGAAGCTAATCCTACAAATATTCTTCAAAGTAAGACTCAAGAAGATTATAGAAAAATATTTGGAAGTAAGCGTTCAGACGTAACAGATGAAAAAATTAAAAATATGATTTTAGCATTTAATATATGGAATTCTGTAAAATGTCAAGCAAAAGCTTATGACAATGTGGTAAAAGCTTGGAATAAACTCATTGAAGATCCTAATTCAGGGCAGATTTTAAGTGAATTCAGGTCAGAAATAAAAAAGATTGATTTTGTTGAACCTAAATTAGTTGATAAAATATTACAAAGTGAGTCCTATGATGATTTAAGTAAGTATGTCAAGGATAAGCTTATAGCAAAGTATTTTTTAATTAGTAGAGGTTCTAATATGCTAACTGCATTAATAAAGTATATAATTGATTACAATAGTTATTTACCAGCGATTATGGAAAATGGATTGTTTCAAAATAGTGAGTCTATAGAACGTTTAATTGTGAAAAAATGGATTGGTATTCTTGTTAAAGATGCCATTTTGCCAATATACAATGAGGCTAGGGATAAAGAAAGACTTTCCGAGGAAACATTTTATAAGCGAACTGGTTATTTTGACAAAATAAAAGATAAGATTGAAGATATGGAGATATTAGATGGGAAAAATATAGTGGAACTTTTTCCTTTGTCGTTAATGTAGATATTATTTAGTAGTAAGGAACATATTATCGCATAAAATAAAAAAGAGGACTAGGAAAAATCCTATCCTCTTTTTTATTTACCCTGGATGCGATTCGAACGCATGACCTACCGCTTAGAAGGCGGTTGCTCTATCCAGCTGAGCTACCAGGGCTTACTTCTCAATTCTATCACGAAAATCTCTATCTTCAACCCCTTTTAACCTTTTGAAGTTTTATTGAAAGGGTTAACTGGAATATCATCCCATATCAAGTATTCAAGAAACTTAATACTGTTCTTATTTATTATTAGGCGACTTGATACTTTTATGGTACCGATAAATAAGTTTAATATTTCTTAATAGGTTGAGCAACTTTCTAAGATGGAACTACTTTATATATGTATAGGGGAAAGTAACTTTTATGGGAATAGGAAAAGCAGGATTACAACTAGGGGAAAAATTTATTGCTTGGACAAGAAACGGTAAGAGTTTCCTTGCAACGAAACCTGTAAAAATTAATACAACAGGGTTGAAATTAGGACCTCAACTAGAAAGTGACGTTGTGCAGATTTCTAAACAAGCAAATCGTTGGACAAAAAATCCTGCAGAATATATTCCAGACAACAGCATTCCTAATTCGCATATTCCAAGCCATGGGAAAGTTGAAGCATTTAACCGTCGCATCCGAAATGATATCAATTATTTAAGGAACGGGAATATTATTGATGATGAATTAGATACGGGATATAGAATAATTCAGATAGATAAAGAATTTGCGAAACTAACTCCACTTGAAAAAGATTGCATTGGATATCGTGGAATTGGGTGTTCTAAAGATAAAACAATAGCTCCTTTTGATATAATCGCAAAAGCAAAAGTTGGAGATATAGTCAAGCTAGATGAAGGTTATACTTATGTATTTCAACGTGAAGCAGGTCTTTTTGATAGTTGTTTTGCGCCATCAAAACCTAATCATATGCTACTGATAATTAGAATACCAAAGGGGGCCAGAGTTTCACGCGGAGGTTTCAATAATGAAGCAACACTTGCAATGCAACATTCTTCAGAATTTCTAATGCCTCGTGGAGCAGAATATAAATTAGTCTCAAAAGAAGTAGACCCATATAATGGCTATCAAAAAGTTGTATTGGAATATATTCTACCAAAATCAAAATATCCGTCAGATATTGAACAGATAAAAAAAGTTGCATTACAATATGCGGATTCAAAAGATGAATTTTATCGAAAGTATGCTCGAAAAATTCTTGAAGAAATGCAAAATATGTAGTTTATATCGTTACCACACATTAATTCCCTTTTAACAAAAAAAGACTTCTTATTTATCAATAAGAAGTCTTTTTTGCTCTATTTTATTAGATTAAACTAATTCTTTAACTTTAACTGCATTTTTATTAGCAATTTCAACTAAAGAAGTGATTGTTGCTATCATAGAAATTGTTGAAGTTAATTTGTTAACACAAGAACCGCAACCAATAGCAGATGCTCCTGCTGCGAATGCAAAAGGTGCTGTTGTTGGGTTGATACCTGTTGCTGTCATAATTGGCATTTCAACATTTCTTACCATTTCAATTGTATTAGAAATTGTTAATTCAGCTCTATCCATCAATGCTCTAGCGCCTTCCAAGTGTGAATCTACGCTATAGTGACCTTCTGTTTGGATTAAGTCTATTCCCATAGATTCAAGTTTTACAGCCAATGCAACTTGTTCTGCTGTTGAAATTTCACCAGGAATTGTTACTGAGAAGAATGTTTTTCTGTCGCCTAATAGTGATAGGGTTTCTTCAACAAGTGATAAAACTTCATTTACATCAAAAGACATTCCTTTTTTATAAAGTACGTCAAAGTTTCCTAATTCAATAGCATCTGCACCTAAATCTACTGCTTTTACAAGTTCAGAAGGTACGATTGAAGATACAAATAAAGGTAGATCTGTCATTGAACGAACTTCTTTAATAATATCTTCTCTGGCACAGATATCAACTGCTGATGCGTGTGCTGTTTGTGCTGATGTTACAACTTTTTTGATATTTTCTATATCAAAATTATCAATACCTGCGATAATTTTTACTGCACGTTTTTCTTCCAATGCGTGCTTGAATGAATCAATTCTTGCCATGATTTCCTCCTTATTTACAATGACAATCTGTTATTTTCTGAATTATACATTAATATTTTAATATTTTCAATAACTAAACATTAAATCGCTTGTCTAGGTATTTATTTTTTCTCAACCTGTAGGATAATTTGTATAAAAGAGGTTTGTTAAGTATGCGAATTTTTCTATTTATATTTTTTTTAGTATTAACAATATTTCAAGCACCCCAGATGGCTTATTCAAGTTATACTCCTGAGGAGTTATCTGCCATCGCGGTATATGAAAAAATCAGCCCTGCAATTGTTTCTATTGAAGCACAATTAAAGGACGGAATTTCAGCAGGTACAGGTTGTATTGTATCTCCTGACGGACTTATTTTGACAGGTTCTCATGTTGTTGAGAATTTTCAGGAAATCTCTGTAACAACATATAACGGACAAACATATAAGGCAGAATTTGTTGCTCAAATGGGCAAAAATAAAGATTTGGCGCTTATAAGAATTTACCCTAAAAAATCGTTAACTGCTGTATCGTTTGCAGATTCCGAGACAGTAAAAGTCGGGCAAAAGGTTCTGTCTATCGGAAATCCTTTCGGGTTTTCAAATACTTTAACGCAAGGAATAATATCAAGAATTGATTATGTGAAAAATCGTTTCCAGACAGATGCTGCCATAAATCCTGGTTGCTCAGGCGGACCATTGCTTAATTCTGACGGTGAAGTTATAGGTATAAGTCAATCAATTTATAATCCGGATAATAATATTTCAAATATCGGAATAGGCTTTGCTATACCATCAAACGAGGCTGTGAAATTTATTGCAACCGTTGATAAAAGTAAACTTTATGCAAGTTCTGCTAAAAAATAGCATCGTAAAATTTTCAAATCATATAATTTGAAAACATTACACTCTACACGACTGAAAATAAATAATCTATTGTAAAACCAAGGGGACAAAAAGGTAAACGATATAAAAATAATTTTAATGCTGACCAAGAAATAACGGGTTTGTTATTTCTTAGTCGGAAATTCGTTTTTATAAGCATCAATAAGTTGAGTTGCTTCTTCATAAGAATGATTTTCTTGATATTTATCAATGATTTTATTCATTAAAGCAACATCCTTAGGATTTTTCAATAGAAACATCATATCGTTTTCTGTAGAGTCAGAAGATATTTGAGATCTTCCAAGTGAAGCAGCAGGCATTTGAGCAAGATCTTTAATCTCTTTTGTTTCTTGCGCAACTGCAGGAGTTTCAGGTACAACAGCACCTTCATTTGTTGGTTTGTGGATTCCTTTGGCGTAGTTCAATCCATTAACGTTTTTGTTGTCGATTTCTCTCATAGTATCACCTTACTTTCAGAAATTACATTTCTATTTTTTATACCATCATGTCGTCTTATAATAGAAAACATCTCCAGAAAATTTTTTGCTACTTTGTTAATAAAAAGATTACAAAAATTTACATGTGATTTTTCAAAAAATTTTTCATGTTATGATGTATTATATACTATAATCGGATGTAATGCAATTATGAATTTAGTTAGACTATTTAAAAATTTAGGTTGGTTCTTCTCTTCCTACTATATATTAGATAATCTTCCGGATGCTGTTCTTATTGTTGATAAAACAGGGCTATTGGTTTCATATAACAAACGTGCAAAAGAGATTTTCGGGTTTGTTGAAGGTGGTTTTGGGCAGTATCATTTGCAGGATATAATAAAAGATTCAAAAAATGTTATTTCTACATCATTACGTCAGTTAAAGCCTGTACTTGCTACGGCTATCATGCCTGATAGAGAATTTTACATTGAATTAAATGCTGTATCACGTTTTAACGGGTATCATATAGTAATAAGAGATTTGACAACTCTTACCAATGAATTGAAAAACGAAGATAAAATAGTCCGATTTAACAGTGAAAAGAATGCAATGCTTGCCAAAATAGAAGATGATATTACTGCACCGATAAGTTCAATTTCCGGATTTTCACAAGGTTTGCTGGACGGTTTGGGCGGCGATTTGTCTGAAAAGCAGGAAAAATATGTAAAAATTATTCATAACAATTCTATGGAACTTTCTGAGTTTTTAGGTAAATTGTTATTATTTTCCAAGGTAGAATCTTCTGTTTATGAGGCTAATTATAAAACCTTTGATGTTATTGAATTAGTGAAAAATTTATCAAAAGATTTTCAACAGCATTTAGAAGCAAGGGGTGTTGCTTTGGTTGTTGATGGTGAGACTTTATCTAATCGTAACGTTTATACAGATATTTGTGCTTTGCATGAAGCATTGAAAAATATTTTGGAAGCATCTTCAAAAATGACAGAAAAAGGTTACATTTCGGTTAAATTGTCAAATCCTGATGAAGACCTTTGTGCGATGTTTAAAATTCATGATCCAAAGCATTATTTGCATATTGAAATAAGAGATACAGGCGTAGGTATCGCAGAAGATGAGATGAAGTATTTATGTGAACCTTATGCTCAATTGGAAAAAGGTAAGAAAAATCTGTTAAGAGCATTCAGATTAGGAATTGCAAGTATATTAACAAGGAGAGCGAATGGTTATATTACTATCAAATCTGAAGTTATGAAGGGTACAAGATACGAGATTATTTTGCCTATAGAAAAGAGATAAGATGAGTAGTGTTACGTTAAAGAATATCCGTAAAACTTATGATAACAACAAAACTGTTATAAATAATGTTAATTTGGAGATAAAGGATAAAGAGTTTGTTGTATTGGTTGGCGCTTCTGGATGTGGAAAGTCAACCTTGTTAAGAATGATAGCAGGCTTGGAGGATATTTCAGGCGGTGAAATTTATATTGGTGATAAAAAAGTAAATAATATTCCGCCCAAAGACAGAGATATTGCATTTGTTTTTCAAAGTTACGCTTTGTATCCGCATATGACGGTTAGGGAGAATATTGCATTTGGATTGAAAATGCGCAAAGTTGACAAGAAAATTATTGAGCAGAAAGTTCAAGAGGCTGCAGAAATTCTAAACCTTGGAGAATATTTGGATAGAAAGCCAAAACAGTTGTCAGGCGGACAAAGGCAAAGAGTTGCTTTGGGGCGGGCAATTGTCAGAAATCCAAAAGTTTTCTTGATGGATGAACCATTGTCGAATTTAGATGCAAAATTGAGAGTGCAGATGCGTTCTGAGATAAAAAAACTTCATGAAAAATTGCAAACGACATTTATCTATGTTACTCACGACCAAACAGAAGCACTAACAATGGGCGATAGAATTGTTGTTTTGAATAATGGTGATATTCAGCAGGTTGATACTCCTTATGAAATTTACAACAATCCCAAAAATATGTTTGTTGCCGGGTTTGTTGGCTCTCCTCAAATGAATTTTATAGATGGTAAAGATATAGGGCTTGATGAAAATATTATTTATGGAGTGCGTCCTGAAAAAATGAACTCCCAAAATGGTGACATCAAGCGTGTTGCTGATGTTGAAATCTCTGAGATGCTCGGCAGTGAAACTATTGTTTATTTTAATATTGGTGCCAGCAAGTGCTCTGCTAAATTTGAATCTGATATCAAGCCTTCTAAAACAATTGAAATAAGTATCAATTTCTCTGATATGTACAAATTTGATAAAGAAACCGGTAATAGAATTTATTAATAAATTTTAATAAAAAATGAACTTTTTTTATTCTATTTCGTTTAATAAGTGTACGGAATTGGAGTAGGTAAATGAAAAGGTTCAAGATTTTACTGGTTTTCTTTTGTTTACTTTTGGCAAAACCTGCCTATGCTCATTATTGGCCTTATATGTATTATGCTTATCCGTATTATTCATTATATTATAGACCAATAATTCCAATTTCTACATATACAAATCAATATCAAGAATTTTTCCCTGGGTGCGATGAACATATTTTGCAGATTAATGAACTTGTAACAGAATATTCAAACAGAACAAGCAGTTCTTATCGGTGGTATTCTGTTGTTGATAAAAACGGGTTTGTAATATTTTCTAATGCTGATTATATTGAGCATTTGGATAAAGATGGAAAGCATTATTTCCTTGTGAAGGCAAATGGAAAAACTAAAATTATAAATGATAAAGGAATAATGGCGTCACCTCAAGAATATTCTTCAGCGGTGCCTTTAGCATACGATAGAATAAAAGTTTCTAAAAATGTTTCTATGATGAAGACTGTTTTCGGGGTTATTGATTATTCCGGAAAAGAAATTATTCCTCTAAAATACCAGCAATTAAATTTTGGAAATTTCAATAATGGTATTTTTATAAGCAAATTAAACGGCTATTTCGGATTGGTAAATCTTGATAATTATTCATTTTTACGAAATGAATATGATAGTATCAAAGAGTATAAATATGTTTATCTTCTTAAAAAAGAAGGTAAATACGGAATTGCCGATATGTCAGGAAATTTGGTGCTAGAGGCAAATTATGAGAAAGTTGATACCTTAGGGGAATATATAATAGTAAAGAATAAAAATGATTTATGGGCAGCGTATGATGAATACGGAAAGGTTTTAGCCCCGTTCAGATATAAGAAAATTAAACTTGAGCGAAATACTCTAATTGGGATAAATGGTAGAAATAGAGAAGTTTTGGCAAGATAATTTTTATAAAAGACTTGCTACTTCGTTATACATTACCATATAAAAATCTGAACTTGTCATATTAGGGTTACGTTTCATAAATTTTTTAACATCAAATTTTGCCATAAACTTATCAAGTTTTTCAACGGTTTTAGGATTATTTTCGTTTTCAGTTTTAAGTTTATCTATATAGTTTCTTGTCAAATATAGAATGTCATCTTCTGTAAGTTCCGGAAGCGGGCTTAGTTTAACTTCGTCTTTATCATCATTTTCAAGATACTTCTTTTCTTCTTCTTGATTTTGTTTTTGTTGATGTTGTCTTTTTTCTTGCCCTGTTGAAAATGCTGATTCAATTTTTTGTCCAAAAGGATTGCTTATTGAATTAAACATAATATACCTCTATTTTTATGACCATTATGTATTATAACGGCATTTCTGATAATAAATTTAATAAATACTGTAAATAGAGGAGTATTTAACGGCTTTTGTTAATTTTTCTTAATATAATCTATTATAAATGCCCGTAAATAACACGGTCAATATTTGCAAGGTCTTTTAGAACTTTAATTTCTTTAAACCCATTATTGTTCATGATTTGAGCAACTTCTTGGGCTTGTCCTATACCCAGTTCAAAAAGTAGATATCCGCCGTTTTTTAAATGTAAATGTGCGTCTTTTGTTATTCTTTCGTAAAATTCAAGTCCTTTATCATCTTTTGTATATAAAGCAATATCAGGTTCAAAGGTTACTTCTTTTTGAATTTGTGCTTTAACTTGTGGCGGTATATATGGAGGATTTGAAACAATCATATCAAATTGCTCATCTTCTCTAATTTTTGAATATATGTCGGATTTTCTAAAAACGGCTTTGTTAAAAAGTTCAAATTTTTCCATATTGGAAAATGCCGTGTGTATTGCTTCGGTTGAAATATCTGCACCAATTACGTGTGCTGTGGTTAATTTTGCAATCATACAAGCAATACAACCGCTTCCTGTACACATATCTAGTATTTCTTTTAAGTTTTCCTTTTTTATAATTTCAATAGCTTGGCGAACAAGTAATTCCGTTTCATCTCTGGGAATTAAAACAGAAGGATTTACTATGAATTTTTCACCCATAAAGTCTGCCAGTCCTATGATGTATTGAATTGGCTGGTGTGTTCGGGCTCGTAATTTTGCTTTTTCTTCTACTATAGTTAATTTTTCAGCGGTTAATTTCTTGCCCATAATAATATCTGCAAGTGTGTAACCTGCAAAATGTTCTATCAAAAGTTTAACTTCAACATTTGCTTCATTTTGTTCTATGCCTGAATCTGTCAGTATTTTTACAATATCCGGAATTGTTGTCATATTAATCTTCTTCCTGTTCGTAATATTCTATATTATGTATTTGCGGTGCGTGTTCGGTTATAATTTTGTCAATCTCGTTTCTTGCTTCAAGTTTTGAGGTTAGTTCGATTTTTTCTATATCATATTTTTTACATAACTTTTCGTAATAATATAATTGCTTTTTGGTTGGTGGTTCTTTTGACATCTTTACTTCTTGAAGAAATTTGCGTTTTTTTCGTTCAAATTCTTTTTGTGCTTCTCTTAGCGGTTTTTGTTGTTCTTTATAATCGTAGTATTTTTTGCATTCTTTAAGATATTTCATTGCATCGGATTTGAAATTATTGTCATCAAGCAACTGTTCTAAAAATTCAAAACGTGAGCAATTTAGTTCAAGATAATATCTTTCATCCGCTTCAAAACTATCCCAGATTTCTTCTGGTGTTAAATCCGGTGATTTTTTTACCAAAGCTCGTAAATAATTGCATAATGCTGACTTTTGATTTTTGGTTAAATCTAAAAATATTTGTTTTTTTATTTCATACATACTGAAATAATCATATCACACTTCAATAAAAAAGACGAAGGTATAACTAGTTTTCGATTCCTCACAAACCATACGAATTACCGTACGTGTCGATCCTCATAAAACCGTGCTACGCGAATCTATCGTTTAAGCAAATCTCTCACTGAAAATCTGCGGGTTTTGTTAGACAAGCTAAAGTCCAGCAGCTTTCTTTGGATGGGATTTGTCTGGAGAGTCGGCTGATGTTGATCAAGAACTTCGTTACCTCTCGCCTCTTGCGATCCATCCTTAATTAATTTTAAGTTTTGTTCAGTCTTCTCATCCATGAATCTAATTATACCTCGTCACATATCTATAAACACATTTTTTAGTGAAAAAGTGCGCTTTTTGTAATAAAAAGTATATAATTGTTACATATCTTAACTCTTGGTTCTAAAAGCCTTGTTATAAGCGGATTTATTGTTATAAAAATTAAAATTTCCAGCCTGAATATTTGCATAATAATATTTTTATACTAGAATATAATTGGTTATACTAGTCCGATAGGTTTGCCCTAGTCAGACGGAATCAATGAAAATATGCCGAAAATAGCGGAATATGTTTGTTAAACCTGATGATGGGACTGTTTAGCCCGTAGTACAATACATTAAAAATAAAGGAGAAAACCGATGCCAACAGCATCTATGATTGAACTTTTGGAAGCAGGTGTACATTTCGGTCACCAAACCCAAAGATGGAACCCAAAAATGAAACCGTATATTTACGGTGCAAGAAACGGAATTTACGTTATTGACTTAAGAAAAACAACCGAATTACTAGATGAAGCATACGCTTTAGTAAGAGATTATGCAGCAAAAGGAAGAAATGTTCTTTTTGTTGGTACAAAAAAACAAGCAGCTGAAGTTGTAGCAGAAGAAGCAAAACGTTCTGGCGCATACTATATTAACAGAAGATGGTTAGGCGGTATGCTTACTAACTTTGAAACTATCAGAGGCAGAGTTAATAAATTAAAAGAATTAGAAGAATTTATCAATAACGGTTATGTTGATAAACTTCCTAAAAAAGAAGTTGCTCAAATTAACAGACAACTTGCAAAATTATCAAAAACTTTAGGCGGTATCAAAGATATGAGAGGTCTTCCTGATGTTATATTCATCGTTGACCAAACAAAAGAAGAAATCGCTATCAAGGAAGCAAACAAATTAGGTATTCCTGTTATTTGTTTAGCAGATACAAATGCTGATCCGGATGGAATCAACTATATCATTCCTGGTAATGATGATGCTATCAGATCAATTCAATTAATTACATCAAAACTTGCTGATGCAGTTTTAGAAGGTAAACAATTGAGAGAAAACAAAGCAAACGAATCTAAGAAAATTGAAAAAATTACTGCAGCAGATGCTGGAGTAGAAGAAGAAAAAGCAGAATAATTGATTAGTTTTGTGATAAGAAAAGGTGAATTGTAAAAGATTAGTATAACTAAGAAAACTTAGCACTAGTGTTTATGACTCACCTTTTCATATATCAACAAGTAAAATGAAGGAGAAAACATGAATATTACAGCACAAATGGTAAAAGAACTTCGTGACAAAACCGGTGCAGGCATGATGGATGCTAAAAAAGCACTAGTTGAAGTTGACGGTGATATGGACAAAGCTGCTGAAGTTTTACGTCAAAAGGGTATTGCTTCTGCAGAAAAGAAAATGGGTAGAATTGCAGCAGAAGGCAGAGTTGAATCTTATACAGATGCAAACGGCGGTGCTTTAATTGAAGTTAACTGCGAAACTGATTTCGTTGCAAAAAATGACGAATTTAAGAAACTTGTTTCAAATTTGGCAAAACATGTTGCCGATTTAAAACCAGAATCAGTAGAAGCATTTTTGGCTTCTAAATGTCCTGATTGCGGTAAAGTAATTGAAGATGCATTAAAAGAAAAAATTGCATCAATTGGTGAAAAAATTACTGTAAGAAGATTTGTAAGATATGAAGGACCTGTTGCTTCATACATTCACAACGGTAAAATTGTTGTATTGTTAAGCGCTGATAAAGATGACAAAGAATTATTAAATGATATTTGCTTACACATTGCATCTTCTGCACCACAATTTGTTTCAAGAGCAGAAATTCCTCAATCAGTTATAGATGAAGAAACAAGAATTGAAATGGGTAAAGAAGACTTGTTGAAAAAACCTGAAAATATTAGAGCAAAAATTGTTGAAGGTCGTGTAAATAAACTTATGGCTGAAAGATGCTTATTAGAACAACCATTTGTAAAAGACCCTAGCCAAACAATTGCTCAATTGATTGAAGGCAAAGTAACAATCAAAGCATTCACAAGATATGAATTGGGTGAAGGCTTAGAAAAACGCCAAGACAACTTTGCAGAAGAAGTTATGGCTCAAGTTAAAGGTTAATCTTTAAACTTAAGATATAATAAAAGCGGGACCGAATTAAAAAATTCGGTCCCGCTTTTTTATCGTGATAAATTTTAATTATTTTATACGAAATTCGACATTTGCAACTGCTGTAATTTTCTTTTCTATCGTAGAAGTATCGCTTATACCCATATCAGAGACATCAGTAGATGTAGCAGGTGTAATCTGGAATACTCCCATTCTTACGGATTGAATTTTTCCGACTTTATTGTGAGTAGGTTTTAGCATTGCATCTGCACGTTCTTTTGCATCCGTTGTTGCGTTTTCCAGTAATTTTACTTTTAATTCCGGAAGTTTTGAATAGTAATAACTTGTTGTGCTGATATCAATATCAAGACCTTTATCCATAAGTGTAGTAATATCAAGTGATATATCTTTAATTTTATTCACATCATCAGATGTAATAGAAATTGGTTGAAAAAGATTGTAATGTAAAATTTCTCCTGTTGAAGCCCCGTTTGGAGCCGTTTTGTATGTATAATAACCGCTTGCGGATTTAACATCAACATCTTTGTTTACATCAAAGCCTTTTTTCTTTAGATAGGCATAAATTATTGGCATTTGAGATTTTGCAGTGGCATAGGCCTTGGATTTGTCAGCATTTCTTACATTTAGTGAAATTTCAAGTTTTCCTGAATCTGATTTCACAATTTCGTAGGCAGAGCCGGTAACAGCAATTGAATTTCGGGCAATACCGTTAACTCCTGATTTTACGGCAACAATAAGACCAAAGGCAAGCAAAAGACCAAGTATTGCTATTTGCAGTTTTTCAATTCTTTCCAACATAAACACTAAACTCCTTTCTTATAGTAAGATCTACTATAATTGAAAAAATATTTAAAATCAATATGTTGTATATTGATGAAAATTTACTAGCAAATTTATTTTTTATGATGTTTAATAGTAATATGGATAATAAAATTACATTTACGGGAATAACAAATCTTTCTGTTGCCAGAAGATTAAGCAATAAATTTGGTACCTACATTACCTCTGCTGGTGACGTAAAACAGGGTGATAAGGCTTATGCTGAATTTAGAATTAAATTTAAGTTAACGGATGATGAATCGGGGCAGGATTTAACGGATTATAAAAATGCGCTGAGCAAATGTAATAAAAGTTTTCAGGCAAAATGTCTTGGTCAAAATCTTACAGATGAGTTTGTTTTTAGTGTAAAGCGTTGTTCTGTAATGGATGATGCTGAAAAAATCAGTAATTCAAATTTTATGCTTAATAATATTGGACTATTGCCTAATGAAAGAAGTATTCTTCCTTTATTTTCTTATTTAGCCAAATTAACTAGAAAAATGGCATCTTTGCCTGATATTTCTGAAGCTAAAAAAGATATTTTCAAACAAACGAACCAATCTATTCAGGAAGAGGCTGTAAAATATATCGAAAATATGCCTCCTCTAAGTAAATAGTCTAATTTATCTTTTACAAATATTTTGAGAATAAAAAAATACGGGCTTTGAAAACCCGTATTTTTATAATTACTATTCTTATACTAGTTAGAAGAATTTAGCAATTCATAAGCAGCATCCCAACCGCTAAGACCTCCTCTGGTTTTGAATTTTGTTATTTGAGAAGTTGCATTTTTCTTTGCCTTTTCTTGAGTTTTAGTATTTTTTGATTCCGCTTTTGAATCTGCTTTTCTTTCTGCGACAACAGAATTAGCATAAGTTAAGAAATTTCTGTATTCGTTGCAGCCATATCCGGCTTTAATTTTTTCAGGATAAGCGTAACTTACGTAATTGTAAACATTCATTGCTCTTTCAGCGTTAGCCGGTTTGCCTTGAATTGCTTCCCAGTATGTACCTGTTTGCTTAGTTAAAACAACAATTATAGCAAGCGGATTGTATCCTGCTTTAACCATTAAATCAACGGCAACGTTATCTGCTTCTTTATCTTCTTTTAGTGTTTTGTAACTTGATACAAAACTAGAAGTTAATGTTTCAGAATCAGAAGATGCGCCACCTGTAAATAGTGACCAAATTTTATTTTTAGCAGAGTGTCCGCTTATAATGTGTCCAAGTTCACTTGCTACAACTGCGGCAACTTCATTGTCATTTCCTGCATAAGTTAAGTCATTTGTAGAAACGTTAATTGTTTTGTTAGTTGAATATTCAGAATTGTCAACATTTCCGGATACAACCATAAATTTTACATTAGATGACGGGATCCCATTTTTTGTTAATAAATTTGCCCCTACAACTGGTGTTTTGGTTGATGCGTTGTATGCTGCAGATACTGGTAGTATTAATAAAAATGCAGCAATAACGGTAAATAAAATCTTTTTCATTTTCATATACTCCTTCTTTAATAACCAATAATATATTACCGCAAAATTATATTATGAAAAGTCTTTATGTTTTTTATGTTAAAATAATTTGTATGAGTTGGTTATATTTATTAGTTGCAGCATTATTTGAAGTAGGTTGGCCATTTGGTTTAAAGATGGCTTCTTTGGGGCAATATAAAGTTTTGTGGGTAATATTTGCAATTATTGCAATGACTTTAAGTGGAGTGTTTCTATTTCTTGCTCAAAAGAATATTCCAATTGGTACTGCTTATTCCGTTTGGACCGGAATTGGTGCTAGTTTTACGTTTTTGTTAGGTGTAATTATTTTCCACGATTCACTTAGTTTAATGAGAGCATTTGGGGTATTGTTAATCATAAGTGGTGTTATTCTTTTAAAGATAGGCCATTAGATATTTTATTTTTTTATAATTACAATATCTCCTCTTTTTACTTCAGTGGAGAGTTCTTTGATAACTTCATTATCCATTCTCATACAACCTAATGAGGCATATTTGCCTATTGAATCCGGATTGTTGTTTCCATGTATAAATTCTCCGGTTTGACTTTTTTCGCCTGTTTCAGGGTTAAGTTTATCTAATATAATAATTTTCGGCCCATATAACCAAGGTTCTCTGCGTCGTTTTGTTGATGCAGGTGCTGATTTATACGGATAACTTTCTGTATGAGAAACTACTCTTATTCCAGCATGTGTTGGGGTTCTTTTCTTTCCGCTGGCAATTAAATATGCTTTTTCAGCGTTGCCAAATTCATCATATTTGTACAAGACATTTGTTGATAAGTCAACAACAATTTTGGCAGTTCTTGGTTCCCCTTGAATTTCGATTTCAGCAGAAGGTGCATTGAATAATATACTTTTATTATCAGTCCCTTCCGGAGTGATTTCTGTAGTTCTTTCAAAAGTATCGCATTTTGGCTGTGTATTTACAGTATTTTGCGCTTTTGATGATTGTGGGGATACTAGCATTATCGCTGAAGTTGCAAGTCCGATAAGACCCATATTTAATTTTGTGCAATTATTTAATATTTTCATATCTGTTTATAAAAGCAAAAACATAAAAAATTTTGCGGGTATAGTATCAAACTTGATAATAAAAATTAATATTTGTTAATATATAATTAAAAGAATTGTAAATTTTTATAACTGATATGTTCAAAAATTTTCTGTTTCTAATTAATAAATATTGGACAATATTAGGAAATTTATGCCATGAAAATAGCACCAATTAGTATTAATCAAAAGTTAGCAAATTCTTTAGAAAAATTTTCATCACAAGGTGGTGAAAAAATTGCTAATTATATAAATGCAGGTGGAAAATTTGCAATTGCGCCATTGGTAATTATGTATAATCCATTTACAAAAGAGTCAAAGGAAAATAAAAAATGGGCGGCAATAAAACAACCTGTAGAAGCTGTAATTACTATAGCTGCTCAGATTGCATCATTGGGAATGTTGTTTAAGGGTATAGATAAACTTGCAGCAAAAGGTAAAATTAAGTTTAAACTTGTTGAAGAAGCACAAAAAACAGGTGTAATCCCCGATTCAGTTTTAAAAATGGTAAATGGCGATAAAAACAAGGCAATTGGGGAATTAAATAAACTCTGTTTAGATATATTTAAAGACAGAGTTGGAACTTTGTTAACGATATTGCTGTATGTGCCTATTCTAGCAGTTTCAAATAGAATATTCCCAAAAGTGGCAGATTTACTGGTTAAGGATAACGATAATGTATAATATAACAACCCCAATTACAAAATCAAAAATCTTTAACAATCATTTAAAACGAGTAATAAATGATGATGCTTTTGCTGCAAAAACAATTGTGGTTTGTTCGGTATTGAAAGATGTATTTGCATATTCTGTCAGATATGAAACTACAATGAATAATAAGAAAATTCCTGAAAAAAGACGACCGTTTGTTGCTGCAATGGATTTGGCATCTGGCGTGGTAACTTCAATCGCCCAAATAAGTGTAGGATTTTCTATTGCAAGTCCAAAAGTTCAGAATAAATTATGGAATTTAATTTTTAAAGACGCAAAATTCCAAAATATTGGAATTGCTAAAAAAAGTTTTGCGACAATTTTGGCTCTTATCGGATCTGGGGTTATAACAGAAAGAATACTTGTACCTCTGATTGCAACACCTTTGGCAGCACAAGTAGAAAAATTGTTTTTCAAAAAGGAAGTGAATACTGAAAATAAATCTTCTACCAATGCTATTTCTAAATTAAAAAATAATTCAATGAATATTGATACTTTTATTTTCACATCAGATGTTAAACATTAATGTTACGCTAATATATCTAATTTCTAAAAATATGTTATAATTTGTACATGAATTTTATCGCATTAAATTTGAATAGTGTAGTTGTTAAGCGTAAAACAATTGAAACCGTACAACAGCCTGTCCAACAATAAACAATTGAAGGACTTCCATTTTATTATTATTTTGATATCAAAACGGCATTCCTTTTCCTTTTATTAGGGATGATTGCATTAGTTGTCAGTCTATTCGGTTCCGGAATTTTTTATTTTATTTTATATAAAAAGAAGAAAGAAAAGGAAGATAAACAAATTTTAGAAAGATTTAAGTAATTTTGTGTTCTTTCTTAGCAATAAAATTTCTTTGCTTGAGTTTTTGTATATTCTTCAATTTCAGTAGCCACATAATAAGGCAAAACATCTTCAGTGATATAATCCAAATTTTCAATCGTGGCTTTTCTTACAGGAGTATTGTCCCCATGAATATTTTTATATGAATTATTTAATGCTTTATAAAATTTGTACATAGAAATATTTTGAGGAGTGAGTTCAAATTGATCATTTTGAATAAGATAATCATAAATAAATGATTGTTTTATATCCAGAGTCATATTGCCCCTTTTGTCTGCTCCGATAAATATATCAACAGGGTATAATTGTCCCAAAGGGTATATAGACCTTAATTTTTGCCTGTTTTCTTTTGACATGTACCTAATTGTCGGTTTGAGGTATGTAGTTCCAAATGATATTGAATTAGTTTTCATATTTCTTATAAAATCACTAAAAATATTTTTTGCTAGTTTTTATTGTAACTTTACAAAAAAACTTAACATAATATAAATAGGTTAGATTAATTATAGGCTTGATTTTATTGCTGAATATAAGGCTCTAATCCAAAAGAAATTGAGTGAATTAATGCATAGTGGTAAGATAAAAGATATTGTAATAGATATTCCAGATGATGAGTTTTTTGAGCAGTTGCTAAATAAATAAAGCACAAACTAAGCCCCAATAAAGGAAAGTTGTAAGTAATCCTTCTCAGGAACAGTTTTTCTTTTATGTTAAAATCATTGTATGAAAGCTTTGATTTACAAAAATAACCAAATAACTTTAGGAGAAAGAAAAAATCCTGAAATTTCAGATCCCAAAGATGCAATAGTAAAAGTTACCTTATCTTCTATATGTACAAGTGATTTACATATAATAAGAGGTTTTGTTCCTCGTGCAAAGGAAGGTATTGTATTAGGTCATGAATTTGTAGGGGAAGTTGTTGCCATTGGAGAAGATGTTAAAAGTTTAAAAGTTGGCGATAGAGTTAGTGCGAATTGTGAAACCTTTTGTGGCGAGTGTTATTTTTGTAAGCGTGGTTATGTAAATAATTGTGTAAAAGGCGGTTGGGAATTAGGTTGTAGAATTGACGGTTGTCAGGCTGAATTCGTGCGTGTCCCTTATGCAGATAATGGACTTGTAAAACTTCCGGATGGGGTAAGTTATAAAAATGCGCTTTTTGTAGGTGATATTTTGGCAAGTGGATATTTTGGTGCCGAAATGTGTGAAATTAAATCCGGTGACACTGTTGCTGTAATAGGATCAGGGCCTGTAGGTTTATGTGCTATGATGTGCGCTAAAATCTTAGGTGCTAAGAAAATTTTGGCAATAGATATTGATGAAACAAGATTAGAGGTCGCTAAAAAAGAAGGTTTAGCAGATTATGTATTCTACCCAAGAAAAATTGATGTTGAAAAAGAAGTTAAAGATTTAACTCAAAATAGGGGTGCTGATGGTGTAATCGAATGTGCCGGCACATCCGAAACCTTTGAACTAGCCTGGAAAATAGCTCGTGCGAATGCAATAGTCGGGGTGGTTGCAATGTATGAAGAAAACCAAATTCTTCCGTTACCTAAAATGTACGGTAAAAATTTGACCTTTAAAACGGGTGGTGTTGATGCTAATAAGTGTGGGAAACTGGTTAAACTTCTTGAAGAAAATAAAATCTCAACGGATTTTTTAATAACGCATACATTCAAATTAGATGAAATTCTTGATGCTTATAAACTTTTTGAAAATAAGCCCAAAGGTTGTTTAAAAATAGCGATTACTAACTAGAGTTGCCTGCTATACTCTTGAAATAATGAATAAGGTAATAAACACTGCAAAACGACATTGTTAGCATAGGTTTGTCATTTGTCATTGCAGAATTTGTGCGATTTTTACTGTAAAGAAACACCTTAAAGTTAATATATCCATAAAAAACTTCTATCTTTTCTAATACACATATATGTATATTTTTTTAATTGCTTTTTTTGCCCAATCAGGGTACAATAATCTATTTATTAACGAAATATCTTTAGGATCAGCATTTGGATTTATTGGAGGAAATACATCTCGAATAGCTCCTCCTATTATTATGAGTTTGTTAGTATCGTTTAAATGGTACATTCGCCCGGCACCACGTAAATATTCATTTTTTTTAATAAGTTCTTTTGTATCAGTATTATACTCATACAATGGGCGAAACCAAGATGCTCGAACTTTTCCATATACAGCTTTGATTACTCCATAATCTACTTCATTAGTTGCATATACCAAATATCTTGTATTCGTTAGTTTATAATAAGATAAACTAACAAATCCATTATTGGGTAAATTTAACTTTTCATCTAAATTTAATTCAGGATATAATTTCCTATAACTAGCTGTTAAATCGCTATATATACCCGGACCTTTTGGATATTTTTCAGGAGGTGTAATATAATCTTTGTCCCCCTTTTTTATTGGTTTTGAAATTGTGTTGTTATTCAAATCAATAATTTCCATTTCGTCCATTCTGCTTCCACAATAAGAAGTGACTTGACCTTTCCCTAAATCATTCATCATACTGGGTGAAAAAGAGAAATAATCTTTTGGGTTAGATTTATCGTAATAATATCTACACATATTACCTCTACCTATTACAGAAATTTCATTAGTAACAGGATTAAAAATTTGGTAATAATTTGCCGTTTTGCGGTTTCCACTCTCAATAAGTCCTAGACCGGAATTAAATAAAACTCTACCGTCATCCAATACTAAAGTGGGAAAAATCCCACCCACTGTATGTCCCCAAAACAAAGGATATGGTAATGGTAAATATGGTTCTAGTTTATTGGTTTTAGGATTGAATATTTCAATACCGTCAACTCTTTCAAAATATTTTGTTGTTGCAAGAATTAAGACTCTCCCATCTTTTAAGACTGTACCTCGTATAGGGAAATGTTTAGTTTCACCAACATAATATAAACCCGGTTTAGGATTAGGATCTTTGGGATTATATTTAGGTACTCCGCCCGCATAAGTGCAACCACAAAATACTGTCGTTATAATTAAAAATAACAGTATTAAGCCAAATCTTTTACTTAATAATAAACACCACTTTTTCAATAAAATTCCAACTCCTTAAATATAAAATATCACTAGATATTTTTTTGTCAATTGATAAAACACGATTGTAAAAGAACACATGGTTTGATTACTTGTTACAGATGCTTTGATTATTTTTGGACACTTTGTGTTGGGTGCAGAACCCTCAACCTACAAACTGCAATTTCTAAAGCATAAGGGGGGCTGCAAGTCCGACACCTTCGCTTG
>CASELF010000052.1 GCA_949288725.1 uncultured bacterium | reverse complement strand
GGCAATATAAGAGCACTGAATTTAAAAAACAAGAACTTATAAGTACAAACTTATATGAGTGCTATGACGACTATTTTATCGCTTATAAAGCGATAAGAAAAGATCGTTATAGTTTCTTTAATTTCCAATATCAATATCTTCCTGGAGAAACTTATGAAAGTACTTGTGACTGCACAAATTATGAGGATAGTTTTGGGTTGAACGTTGGCACATATGACTTTGCCAAATATTATCTTAACGATAGAAAAGGGATTATTGTCAAATGCAAGGTTTATTATAAGGATATTGGGCGAATTGTGCATGACGGAGAAAAGGTAAGATGTTTTAAAATGACCGTTTTAGAATAGTTTAACATAACAGGTATTCCTTTATTGGTTTATATTTTGTATCTTTGTGCATATAAAGAAACAACTTATAAACCATTTTTTTATGGAAGACTTTGAATATATAAACAAATTATATGGCACAACATATAAGTGCAATAAGGATATTAATTGGAACTTTATTTCCTTTGCATTCCCTTTAATGGAAGATTTCATTGAAAGGTTTCAGGACAAGGTTAATTGGGACAACATATTCCAATATCAAAAACTAACGGAAGAATTTATTGAAAAGCAAATAAAACGTCCACGTGGAACTTTATTTTTTGAATATTGGGATATTATAATAAAATATCAAAAATTGTCCGAGTCTTTTATTGAGAGGCATAAGGATAATCTTAATTGGTATGCCATATCCAAATTCCAAAAGTTATCCGAGGAGTTTATGGAAAAACATCAGGATGAAATTGATTGGCATACCATATCCAAGTTCCAAAACTTGTCCGAGGAGTTTATGGAAAAATACAAAGACAAATTGGATTGGCTCTATATTGCCAAATATCAGGATTTATCCGAGGCATTTATTGAAAAGTATTTTATTAACGAAACACCTTATAACTGTAACTTTTCAAACAAGCAAGCGTTCTCAAATATTTTAGCCTCTCAAACCTTATCCACAGAGTTTATGGATAAACATAAGGACAAGGTTGATTGGACATTTGTTTCTTGTCTTCAGAAATTATCTGAACCTTTTATTGAAAAATATAAAAACTTTGTTGATTGGAGCAGCATTTCCAAATTTCAAAAACTATCGGAAGGTTTCATTGAAAAACATAAGGACAAGGTTAATTGGATGTTTGTTTCTTGTTTTCAGAAATTATCTGAACCTTTTATTAAAAAATATGCACATAAGGTTGATTGGAATAAGATTTCCAAATTTCAAAAACTTTCCAATAGTTTTATAAAGAAACATTATCATCTGTTAAACAAGGATTTAATTTCAACATATCAAACCTTATCAAATTCAACCATTGATTATTTGTCATTGAAAGTTTTTAAATATGACTTGTGGCAATATAAGGATGCCGAGTTTAAAAAACAACAACTTATTAAGACAAAGAAATATGAGTGTTATGATGATTATTTCATAGCTTATAAAGCAATTAGAAAGGATCGCTATAGTATTTTTAATTTCCAATATCAATATCTTCCTGGAGGAACTTATGAAAGCGTTTGCGATTGTACCAAGGACGATAATAGTTTCGGTCTAAACGTCGGCACATATGACTTTGCTGAAAGTTATCTTTATGGTAGAAAAGGAATCATTATTAAATGCAAGGTTTATTATAAGGACATTGGAAGAATTGTACATAATGGAGAAAAGGTAAGGTGCTTTAAAATAACAGTTTTAGATTAATTTAACATATCATATCTCCTTTATTTGGTTTATATTTTGTATCTTTGCGTATATAAAGAAACAATTTATAAACCATTTTTATTATGAACGCACTTGATCTTGAATATCTTAATAAAGAGTTAGGTACAGATTTTCAATCAATATCAGATGTTGATTGGAACGATATTTCATCCGATCCAGCCCTAAAATTTTCAGATGATTTTATTAACAAGTTTGATAAACTTATTCAATGGGAACTACTTTCTCAGCATAAAACCCTTTCGATTGATTTTATCAAAAAATATGAAGATAAACTTTGTGTTCCACTAATTTGTACATATCAAAAATTAGATAATGAGTTAATTGAAAAATATGCTGAAAGTTATGTAAATTTGATCTTAAACCGCCAAACGTTAACAATTGAGCAAATTGAAAATTTAATTAAAAAACACCCATCTAAAATTGATTGGTCGTCAATCTTATGTTGTCAAAAATTAACGGAATCGTTTATTGAAAAATATCAAAGCCATTTTTCTTTGACTTGTATTCTTTATGAACAAAATGTTTCTGAAAAGTTTATTAAAAATAATGGAAACAAAATTGATAATAAACTATGGTCAATTATAGTTCAATATCAAAAACTATCGGAGTCCTTTATTGAAGAAGAAAAAAATAAAAAGAGGTTTGATTTATATAAAACTATTTGTCATCAAACACTATCTGAATCTTTCATTGAAAAGTTAGTTGAAGAAAATCTTTTTAATGATGGTGCTTGGAACTTGGTTTCTGCATATCAAATCTTGTCAGAACCTTTTATGGAAAAATATCAAGATAAGATTAATTGGTTTAGTATTTCGAAATATCAAGTTTTATCTGAGCCGTTTATCGAAAAATATATAGATAAGCTTAATTTGGATTATATATCAAAAAACCAAAAACTATCTGAAACGTTTATTGAAAAATATCAAGATAAATTATCGTGGCATCACATTTCAAAATATCAAAAACTATCTGAACCTTTAATTGAAAAGTTTAAAGATAAAGTAGATTGGTATAGCATCTCAATATATCAAAAATTATCTGAAAGTTTCATTGAAAAAAATTTTATTTATAACTATAAAAATTTATATCTGTTATATCAAAAGCTTTCAGATAGATTTTTAGTTAAACATTATTTAGAATCAAAAAACAACGACTTATGGCAATATAAAGATACTGAATTTAAAAAGCAAAGACTTATTAATAGCGGCAAATATGAATGCCATGAAGATTATTTCATAGCTTATAAAGCGGTTAGAGAAGATCGATATAGCCTTTTTAATTTCCAATATCAATATCTCCCAGGTGAAACTTATGAAAGCCATTGCGATTGTACTGTTGAAGAAGATAGCTTTGGACTAAACGTTGGAACATATAACTTTGCTAAAGGTTATCTTGGATATAGAAAAGGCGTTATTATAAAATGTAAAGTCTATTATAAGGACATTGGCAGAATTGTTCATAATGGTGAGAAGGTAAGGTGTTTTAAAATAACAGTTTTAGAATAATTATTGTTATATATAGTCAAAATAAAAAATGAAGGTTAAAATTAAAAGCACAGGATATAAAGATGAGGGCTTGCCAAGAATATTAAAATACTTAAACCAAATAGGTTCAAAACAAGTTATTATTAAACTCGATGAAATTGATTTGGATGGCTTCGATCTTGTCTTTGATAACCTAAAAATATCAAACCTTAATGTTGATGTGCATAAAGATGAACATTATTGCATATCAACATTTACTTGCTCCAAATCAGTATTTAAAAATATTTTAAAACTAATAAGAAGCTTGAAAAAACTTGGCGATGGAGGACATAGCTTCTCTGTTGAAATCAATAATAAGTCATTCTCTTGGGATGGAGATGGGAGTGATAGAGTTGAGGAAATAAACGATATTGATTTAGGCTCAGGCACAAAAACGTTTGATAATAACTATAAATCAATTATCAATACCATGCAAAACGAAGATCTTTTTAATAAACTAAGACCAATCATTAAAGAAAGCATAAATAATGTCATTGACGATAGGATCATTCCAAAATCGTTTATCAATGCCATAAATAAATTCAAACAAGAATATATTCAAACGGTACAAAAAATTGATGACGATTTTCCAATGCTCGATACAAGCTCAGGACTTGAAAGCTTTTATCAAGTTAAAGATATGGAAATAAAAGATGGCAAGTGGACATATACATTAATATATGACGATTATAATAAGACAACCTATCATGAATCAATTAACCTTGTTGTCTTTGATGAGGACGATAAAACATTCTATTTTAACGGAGATTATGCAAAATCTTATCTATCTGACCTGAAAAAAGATCTAAAAAAAGGAATTAAATATTTCAAAGAATATAATCCATCTTTTGATGATAACGAAAATCAAAGAAATAACTTTTTAAATAACTTATAACAAAATATGGCTAAAATAATTTTAAAATAAGGGAGAATAAGTTATATTACTCTCCCTCTTTATTATTTTAATATATTGTTAATGGTTTATTGTTTTATTTCCATCCACTTGGAATTGAACTATAATCGGTTAAACCTCTACAATTGTAGAAACAATATCCATAATAACTAACTTTTGCATAACCTGGTTTACCACTTCCACTTCTATTATATATCGGTGTTCCATCGTTATCTATTGGAACATTTCCTGTTAAACCTGAACAATATTGGAAACAACTAGCAAAATCAGTTACAGCAGTATTGTTTGCAAATAAATTCTCAGGTATACTTGTTAAACTTGTACAACCTGGGAAACACCAACTAAAAGAAGTTACATTAGTATTATTTGCGAATAAACTCTCTGGTATACTTCCTGTTAAGCCTGAACATTGTGAGAAACAATAATTAAAAGCAGTTACAGCAGTATTGTTTGTAAATAAATTTTCAGGTATACTTGTTAATCCTGAACAATTAGTGAAACAAGAACTAAAATCAGTTACAGCAGTATTGTTTGTAAATAAATTCTCAGGTATATTTGTTAAGCCTGAACATTGTGAGAAACAACTAACAAATTTAGTTACAGCAGTATTATTTGTAAATAAATTCTCAGGTATATTTGTTAATACTTTACAACCTTTGAAACAACCATTAAAAGCAGTTACAGCAGTATTGTTTGTAAATAAATTTTCAGGTATACTTGTTAATCCTGTACAACCTGAGAAACAATAACTAAAATCTATTACAGCCGTATTACTTGAGAACAAGTTATCTGGTATACTTGTTAATCCTGAACAACCTGAGAAACAATCATAAAAATATTTTACAGCAGTATTGTTAGCAAATAAATTTTCAGGTATACTTGTTAATCCTGAACAACCTTGGAAACATCCATAAAGAGTATTTGCATCTTCTTTAAATTCTATTGTCACCTTATGTTCCCCAGCTTCAGGAAATGTATAGTCTAATGATCCTGTTCCTGTTATTGGTACATCCGTACCATCTTCCAACGTTATCTTCTTTGCATATTGTTGGTTATTTATCAACTTAACACTTTGACTTGCTCCTGTTGTCGTAAATGTGCAAGGCTCGGCAACGAATGGTTCTATATCTCTTTTTAAGGTTCTTCTTCTAATCAACATATTGTCAAAAACAATTCTTTTATCTTATTATTATTTTTATTGTCCAAAAAAATAGTCTTATAATATATTTAAAATATATTATAAGACTACATTTTGACCTATCTTAAAACCTTAAAAAAAAATACCCTATCTTATTGTATATTTTTTTATTTTATTTTAAATGGTAACAGTTCCACCTGGTGCTACAGTTATTGTTCTATAAAGTGTAGCTGTAGATCCGCTTACTTTCCAAACTTTAAATGATTGACTTGCATATGATGTGAACGGTGCGCCCAGTGAAGTACTTGAAATATAAAGGTTGTTTATTGATCTTGCAGATGTTGTAACATCATATTGTATGATAGATGAATGCGGTAATGAAGTCACGCTACTTCTACTAAATGCAAACACCCCAGTACCTGATGAAAGTTTTACATAAAATTCGTTAGGTGCAGCTCCTTGTGTCACCTTAAACGTATATGTTCCTAACGATGAGGTCTTTCCT
>CASELF010000051.1 GCA_949288725.1 uncultured bacterium | reverse complement strand
TTTTGTTTTAGCTCTATATTTTGCTTTTTCTTCTACAAGTTTAAGCTTTTCTTCGTCAAGCTTTTTACCCATTAAAATATCAACCAGCGAATATCCCGCAAAATGTTCAATGAGAAGTTTAACTTCAACATTTGCTTCGTTTGGTTCTATTCCTGAATCTGTTAGTATTTTTACAATATCCGGTATAAGTATCATTATTTATTCCTCGTTTGTTTCGGGATTTATTTTATAATCTGATTGATGTTCTGTTATTATTCTATCAATTTCATTACGGGCTTCAAGTTTTGATGTTAATTCTTTTTTCTCTATATCATATTTTTTGCAAAGTCTATCATAATAATAAAGTTGTTTTTTTGTCGGTGCTTCTTTAGACATTTTTACTTCTTGAAGGAATTTTCGTTTTTGTTTTTCATATTCTTTATTTGCTTCTATTATTGGTCGTTGTTTTTCTTTGTATTCATAATATTTTTTGCATTCTTTTAAATATTTTATAGTATCGCTTTTAAAATCATCATTATCGATTATATCTTCCAAAAATTCAAATCTTGAACAATGCAATTCTAAATAATACTTTTCATCAGCGACGAAGCTTTCGAAAATTTCATCAACGGTTAAATCCATTGATTTTTTGACTAAAGCTCTCAAATAATTACATAACGCGGATTTTTGATTTTTTGTAAAATCCAAATATATTTGTTTTTTTATTTCATACATAAATTAAAAACTTTAAAAAACTACCGACAACTTATTTTTAAATCGAACCCCCCAAGTGGGGAAACGAAGTAAAATTACGTTTCAGCCCTTCACAAACCGCAAGAATTACCCAGCGTGTCGATCCTCATAAAACCGTGCTACATGAGCCTATCTTTTAAACAAATCTTTAACCGAAAATTTGCAGGTTTTGTCAGATAAACTGAAGTCCAACAACTTTCTTACAATCGGATTTGTCTGCCGAGTTAACCGATTTTTGTCAACAACTTCTTGTTCTCTCGTCTCTGGAGCATCTCTTCTAATTACTTTTAAGTTTTGTTCAGTCTTCTCGGTCATGATAATAATTATACCTCGTTATATTATATTAAACAATTTGTAAAATCCAAAATTGCTCAATTTTATATAAAAAGGATATATTATTTACATAACGTAACAAAGGATAAAAACTATCTAAAATCAAGACTTAGACACGACCGTAGATATCTTCATATCTGATAATATCATCTTCAGAAAGTATATCACCTTTTTGAACTTCAATAATTTCCAAGTCTTCTTCAAAAGGATTTTGTAATGAATGGATAGCTTTTACCGGGATATCAATACTATGTCCTGGAGATAGAATATGATCTTCCCCTTCCAGAACGACTTTTGCCATACCTGATAACATAACCCAATGTTCACTTCTATGGTTATGTGATTGAACAGATAATTGTTGTCCCGGATTTACGTGAATAATCTTTGTTTGGAAACCTTTTCCTTCTGCAATCACTGTATAAAATCCCCAAGGTCTGTAAACGGTTTTATGAACTTTTTGGGTATCATCGTGTTGCTCTTTTAGTGTTTCATAAATTTGTTTAACATCTTCTGTAAGTTCTTTTTTGCAAGCTAAAATGGCATCTTCAGTTTCTATAACAACGGTATCTTCAAGTCCGATAGTTGCTACAAGTTTTGATGAAGCGTAAACAAAGGAATTTTTAGAATCCTTATCGATAACGTGACCGACAAAAACATTATTATTTTTATCTTTTGGGCTAACTTCATAAATAGATTTCCAAGAACCTAAATCTTTCCAGTCAGATTTTAATTCAACCATTGCAATATTATCACTTTTTTCCATAACCGCATAATCGATTGAAATGGATGGCATTTTTTCAAATTCAGTAAATGGAATATTTTTATCGGAACAGTTAATTTTATTGATTATTGCAGAAATTTCAGGACAATATTTGTCAAATTCTTTCATCATAACAGAAGCTTTAAACATAAAAATTCCGCTATTCCAGAAATAATTTGATTTTTTAATATATTCTTCAGCGGTTTGTTTGTCAGGTTTTTCAGTGAAACTTTTAACGATATTATTATCTGCGCAAATATAACCAAATCCTGTTTCAGGGTAATTAGGTTTTATCCCGAAAGTTACAATATAACCCTTATCAACAAGCGGTTGAGCTTCTTTTATTGTTTGAATAAATTTTTCGTTATCTTCGATTAGCAAATCAGATGGAACAACAAGAACAGTTTCGTCTGATTTATTATTTTCGATAAGATATTTTACACTAAGAGCAATAGCAGGAGCAGTGTTTTTAGAAATCGGTTCAGATAGGATAATTGAATTTTCACTCAATTTTCCAAGTTGCATTTTAACATTAGCTTGATGTTTAGTATTTGCAACACTGATAATATTTTCGGCAGGAATAAACTTATTTAATCTCTCAAAAGTAGATTGTAATAGGCTTTTTTCAGCATATAAATTCAAGAGTTGCTTAGGATATAATTCTCTTGATAATGGCCATAATCTACTTCCTGAACCCCCTGCTAGTATTACTCCGAACATCTTTGCTCCTTCTTCATAAAAATATCCCTTGAATTTATTATACTATAAAAATTAAAAAACCCTAAATATTGCAATAGAATTAACAATTTACAAAAAGTTACAAATTGGCAATAAAATTATTTGTTATACCTTTATAGATATAGTGTAGTGTGAAATTTTTATAAAGGCGGTAGTATGATAGACTCAATCAATTCTTTACCAATGGTTAGAAATATAAGTATGCCAAACGGGTTAAATACAAATCCGATTCAACAACCTCAACAAAATGGTCAAATTAGCAATAATCAAAATTTAAACGGAATGAATGCATTAGCATCATATAATGCACCATCAATTTCAAGACCTGTGGCAAAGAATGTTCAACCGCTTCTTCCGACAATATTGCAACCTGAAGCAATAAAAGCAATACAAGGTGAAAAAATTTATAATTCAATGGGTGAATTGGATAGCATCATCAAGAAAACAAATGATGGCACCGTTGTCTATAAAATGGAAGTTCAAGCTCCGAATGATGCTATAAATAAAATAGAAACATACGATGCACAAGGACGTCTTGTTCAAGTCCAAGAAAATTTAAATATAATTGAAAAAGGTAAATTACCTAGAATTCCGCTAATTCAATTAGTAAAATATTCACCTGAAACAGGTAAAATTTTGAATGAAACAGCATACCAAGATGGCAAACCATTTATGGTAATAGAAAAGGAATATGAGCCAAATGGAACTGTAAAAGAATATATTGTAAATTTAAAAGAAAAAACTTCTTCCATCGTTGAAACAAATGAAGCTCAAAATATGGGAAGAAAAACAGATTTTGATAAAAACGGAAATATAACAAGTATTGTAACAAAGGATGAAAACCAACATTCAAAAGAAAAACTTCAATTCATAAATGGTGTTGTAGCAAGTCGTTCTGTAGAAACAAAATCTCCTGTTCCAAATTTAACAAATAAAAATCCAATGGCAGATAAAGACTTGGTTCCTGCACAAGCGTATGTTTTGGGTTATGATCCAAAACAAGTTCAAGGAGAAAAAGTATATTTTTCAAATGGAGCATTAGAAGCTATTTCAACAATGACTGAAAGTGGTGGAATAGTGGTTCATAGATTTGATTTAAACGGAAATCTTGCTGCAATTTTAGATCAAACTGATTTGGACAAACCAAAAACGATTACATTTAATCAAGATAACCAATCAATTAGTGAACGTTTAGCAGATGGTTCCGAAAAACTTACGGTAATATCTAAAGATGGTTCAAAAGATGTTACTGTAATGAATTATAAAACCGATTTCGAAAAACATGTCGCATATACAAAAGAAGGATTGCCAAAAATATATTATGAAAGATCCGATGGCAAAAACGAAATGTTAATGGAATTCGATAAACAAGGAAATATCATTAAATTAGTTTAGGGCAGATATTTTAAAATTTCTCTTGCTGAATATTCAGGAACTCTTGCATACATTATAGAATTTGTAATAACAAATTTGTTTGCACCTGTTTGAGAAAGTTCTTGAATGTTAGTAAGTGTAATATCACCTGTTAAAAATACTGGAATATCGATATTTTCAAGCACCCATTGAATTTGTGCAAAATCGATATATTCTCCTGATTTTGACAAAGTAGTAAAAATTGGGCCAAAGGTAACATAATCAGCACCTTCATTCACTGCAGAAATAATTTCATCAGTATTATGACAGGATTTTCCAATAATAGCGTTTTGTCCCAGAATTTCTCTTGCATCTTCTACGCTTATATCATCTTGTCCCAGATGAACTCCATCAGCTTCTGAAATTCTTGCAATATCAGGTCTGTCATTTACTAAAAAAGTTGCGCCGTATTCATCACACAAAGTTCTAACCTTACGTGCAATTTCTACAATAACATTATCAGGAATTATTTTTTCTCTTAATTGAACAATATCAACTCCACCTTGCAGGGCAGAAGCTATTGCATCTAAAAAATCATCTTTAGATATAAATTTTTCAGAATCCGTAATAAGATAGAGTCTTTTTTTCTCAAGTTTTAAAAGATTAAATTGTTCTTTTAATTTGTCCCACATAAAACAACTCCGATGCTTACATTTTACAAATACATACTTGTTTAGTCAAGTAGAATGCTAATATGGAGTATTTTAAACGGTTTTTGTGTAAGTAAAACAAAAAGATTAATATTGATTTTCACTCTTTTTTTCGTTAAAATACATATAAAAATAAGGAGATAAGTATGGTACAACAATTTAATGCACAAGGAATGAATGCACAAAATATAAAAAAACGTTATGCAGTATTGGTATTTATAAAAAGTTCAACAGCACCGTTAGTTTTATATGTAAAAGATGCACAAGCTTTGTATCAAGAATTGGTTGAAAAAATGCAATCTCCAAATGCTTCATTGATAGAAAAAGAAACAGAAGGTCCATTGAAAAAAGTATGTTTTCTTTCTAATCAAATAGCATCAGTTGCTATCCAAGAAGAACAGTATGTATAAAAATGGAAAAAATATTATATATTGAAGATTTAGAAAAAGCCGAAAATAAAACATTATATTGTACCTTTGATGAAAAAATTGAAGGAATAGATTGTGTTACCCCAATCCATGCCGAACTTTGTATAAAATCACTTGGAGATTTTATTGAAGTTACAGGAAATGTAAAAGGAACTGTAACTTTAGAATGTGATTTATGCTTAGAAAAATATGAGTATAAATTAGATTTTAATATAGATGAATTATACTCAAAAGGCACGCTATTAGGCGAATATAGCGAATCAGGACAAGAGTTCGAAATAAAAGACGGTCAATTTGTAACAGACTTAAATGGTTCAAAAGAGATTGATATTTATGACTTATTGTATCAATCTGTAATATTAAATATTCCAAATAAAAAAGTTTGTGGTATTAATTGTAAAGGGAAGGATTTTTTAACCGAAGAAAATATTCCCGACCCAAGACTGGAAGTCTTTAAAAATATCCAAATTAACCCAAAAGATTAGTTAGCAGAAAATAAAAAAGGAAAGACAAAAATGGCAGTACCTAAGAAAAGAACAGGACATTCCGCTCAAGGCAGCAGAAGATCTAATTGGAAAGTTACCAAACCGGCAACAACAAAATGTCCTAATTGCGGAGAAACAGTTTTAACACACACCGTATGTACAGCATGCGGAACATACAAAGGTCAACCTGTAAAATTGGCTGACAAAGCAGCTGCAGCAGCAACAGCTCCTGCAAAAAAAGCTACAAAGAAAACAACAAAAAAAGCAGCAGCTAAAAGCGCTGAAGAACCAGTTGTAGAAGAAGCAAAAGCTGAAGAAGTTAAAGCTGAAGAAGCAAAAGAAGAAAAAACAGAAGAATAACATAAGATAATCAGAGGCGACAATAAAAATTGCCGCTTCTGATTTTCATACCAAACTTTGGAGAGAGAAGGATATGGCGAGAATAGCGATAGATGCAATGGGTGGAGATTACGCTCCACGAGCAATTGTTGAAGGATCAATATGGGCAGCACAAGAATATGGTGTGGGCCTTGAGCTTGTCGGCAAGGAAGATGAAATTAAAGCTATATTAGAAAAAATTAGAAAAAGAGGTTTTATTCTTTCTGATTGTGGGACAAAAGGTCACAAACGCAAGATAAAAATTGATCTTGATAAAATAGATTATACAATTACACATGCATCAGAAGTTATTGGCATGGGCGAAGCTGTAGGTCAATCAATTCGTAGAAAGAAAGATTCATCTATAGTAGCATCAGTTAGGGCAGTTGCAGAAGGCAGATGTGAAGCTGTAGTTTCTGCAGGTTCAACAGGTGCAGCAATGGCTGCAAGCTTATTTGGTTTAGGCAGAATTCACGGTGTTACTCGTCCTGCTATTGCTGTTACTATTCCGACAATGAAAGAACCTCTTGTATTGATTGATGGTGGTGCAAATAGCGATTGTACTCCTGAAATGCTAACTCAATTTGCAGAAATGGGTGTTGCTTATTCTAAGCATATTGTAGGTATTGAAAATCCTAAAGTTGGAATTTTAAGTATCGGTGAAGAAGAGGGCAAAGGTAATGCTTTAGTTAAAGAAACTTATCCTTTATTGAAAGAAATGAACGAACAAGGAAAAATTCAGTTTGTTGGAAATATTGAAGGTAAGGAACTTTTTGTTAACAAATGTGATGTTGTAGTTTGTGACGGATTTGCAGGAAATGTTGCATTAAAAGTTACAGAAGGAACAGCATCAATGCTTTTGAAAATGATTTCCAGTGAATTTAAATCTGATTTTATAGGCTGTATTATTGGTTTAATGGCTAAACCATTTTTAAGACGCATCTTGAAAAAAATTAATTGGGAAGTTTTTGGTGGTATGCTATTATTAGGAGTAAAGGGTATATCCGTAATTGCTCATGGTCGCAGTTCAACTTATGCAATGAAAAATGCTGTAAGGGCTGCAGTTAGGGTGTTAAACAAGGATATAAACTCTAAAATTGCAGAGAACATAAACAGATAGGAAACATAATTATGACTAATAACGTAAAACCACTTAGAATAGCCGGAATGGGATATAGTGTTCCAAATACAGTTTTAACAAATGATGATTTAACTAAACTATATGAAACATCTGATGAATGGATTTATACACGTACCGGTATTAAAGAAAGACGTGTTGTTTCTGGTAATGAAAATGCCATAGATTTAGGTGTCGATGCAGCCAAAAAAGCAATAGAAAAATCAGGTTTTAAACCAGAAGATATAGATTGTGTAATTGCAGCAGCCTCAGCTCCACCTCAATTATATCCGGCATTGGCATGTGATATGCAATATAGACTTGGTATTCCAAATCACGTACCATCTTTTGATTTAACAGCTGCTTGTACAGGTTTAATTTATGCACTACAAGTTGCACGTGGTTTGGTTGGTTCAGGTTTATATAAAACAATTTTGATTGTTGCTGCTGATAACAATTCACGTTTAGTTGATTGGAAAGACAGAGGTACATCTATTTTATTCGGTGATGGTGCAGGTGCTATGGTTGTTACTGAAGCCGAAGATGGTGTTGATGATATTTTATCTTTAGAAATCAAAGCTGATGGTGAAATTGGTCAGTACATTTATATGAATATGCCTGGTGAAAATTGTCCGCTTGTTGAACCTAGTGATGTTGTTGATTCAAAAATTCATATGGCAGGACGTGATGTTTACAAATTTGTTGTAAGTACATTACCAAAATATGTTGATTTAGCAATAGAAGAAGCTGGCATGACTGCTGATGATATTGATTATTTAATTCCTCACCAAGCAAATCAAAGAATTGTCGAAGCTTTACAACAAAGATTAGGATATTCAGATGAAAAAGTTATTTCTAATATTAAATATTACGGAAATACTTCAGCTGCATCTATTCCAATAGCTCTTGTTGAAGGGGTTGAAAAAGGTAAAATTAAACTTGGTTCAACTGCTATATTATGCGGTTTTGGTGCAGGCATGACTTGGGGTGCTGCAGTTGTCAGACTTCGTGAAGGTATTTGCTAATACTTTTTATAAATATACTAATTGTAAAAAATAGGCATTAATTGCCTATTTTTTGCTTTATTGGTGTGTTTGTTGTATAATTATCTATAACGATTTATAGGATGATAAGTAGGGAGTGTATAAAAATATGACAAAGAAAATTGCTTTTATTTTCCCAGGTCAAGGTTCACAGTTTGTTGGAATGGGAAAAGATTTGTACGACAATTACGAAGCTGCTAAAAATGTTTTTGATACAGCAGATAAAGTTTTGGGAAAAAGTATTACAAAAATGTGTTTTGAAGGACCGGAAGAAGATTTAAAACAAACAGTAAATACTCAACCTTCAATCGTAACAATGTCAATCGCGGCATTAGAAGCATTAAAATCACAACTTGATATAACACCATATTGTACAGCAGGTCACAGTTTGGGTGAATATTGTGCAATGTACGCATCAGGTGTTATGGATCTTGAAACAACATTAAAAGCTATTCAAAAAAGAGCAGACTTAATGAGTCAAACAAAAGGTGGCGCTATGGCTGCTATTTTAAATGCTCCTGAAGGTAGTTTGGAAGAAGTTTTGAAAGAAGCATCTAGTGTTGGTTATGTTGATGTTGCAAATTATAATTCTCCGGCACAAGTTGTAATTACAGGTGATGAGGCTGCTGTAGCTAAAGCCGGTGAATTGCTATCAGCTGCAGGTGCAAGAAGAGTTGTTCCTTTGGCTGTATCTGGTGCTTTCCATTCAAAATTTATGGAAAATGCAGGTCATGAATTTGCAAGTTTTGTATCTGAACTTGATTTAGATAATGCTCAAGTTCCTGTATTTACAAACGTAGATGCTCATGCAACATTCTTGGCTCCTGAATTTAAACATAAAATGCCTCGTCAAATTTATTCATCAGTTCATTGGACTCAAACAATTCAGAATATGATTGCTGAAGATGTTGATACTTTTATAGAAATTGGACCTGGTAAGGTTCTAGCCGGGTTAAACAAAAAAATTGATGCTACTGTTAAAACATATAATATTTATGATAAAGAATCTTTAGAATCAACGATTGTAGCTTTAAAAGAAGAATTAGCATTAGCATAAAGGTTAAATTTTGAAATAAGGAGAAAAATTATGACAGATAAAAAAGTGGCTTTGGTAACAGGTGGTTCAAGAGGTATTGGTAAGGCTTGTGCCATTGAATTAGCAAAAGCAGGTTGCGATGTTGTTATTAATTATGCAGGTAATTCTGAAGCAGCAGAAAAAACAGTTGAGGAATTAAAGGCTTTAGGTTCAAATGCTTCTTGTTATAAATTTGATGTTTCAAATCAAGAAGAAGTAAATGAAGGGATTTCAAAAATTATCGAACAATATGGTAGAATTGATATTTTATTAAACAATGCCGGAATTACTCGTGATGATTTATTTATTAGAATGGATGCAGAAAAATGGAATGCTGTTATTAATACAAACTTAAATAGTGCATTTTATGTATCAAAACCTGTAGTAAAATTGATGATGAAACAAAGAAGTGGTGCAATTATCAATACATCATCAGTAGTTGGTTTGTATGGTAACCCTGGTCAAGCAAATTATTCAGCAGCAAAAGCCGGTTTAATCGGTTTTACAAAATCTTTAGCAAAAGAATTAGGTTCTCGTGGAATCAGAGTTAACGCTGTATGCCCTGGTTTTATCGAAACAGATATGACTAAAAATTTACCAAATCTAGATGATTATTTGAAAGCTATTTCACTAAGAAGATTGGGTAAAGCTGAAGATATCGCAAAAGCTGTTAAATTCTTAGCATTGGATACTGATTATATTACAGGTCAAGCTCTAGAAGTTGACGGTGGTATGATTATCTAGTTAGTAAAGATTTTTAACAATATATTGCTGTATTTGTAAATACCTTGCAAAAATTAATTCAACGGTTTATAATATAGCAAGACAAGTATTAGTAATACAAAAATAATAATGAGGAAAAGAAGATGAGTACATTAGACCAAGTAAAAAAAGATGTAGTAGATCAATTAAGTGTTTACGAAAAATTAGTTACACCTGAAGCTCTTTATACAGAAGATTTAGGTGCTGATTCATTAGACACAGTTGAATTAGTTATGGCTTTAGAAGAAGAATTCAAATGCGAAATTCCTGATGAAGATGCAGAAAAAATTCAAACAGTTCAAGATGCAGTTTCTTACATCGATAGCAAATTAGGTAAGTAATTGTCTCACTAGTTGAATTTTTATAATTTGAATTTTCAAACTGATTTTATATTTGCGAGGGTGAGATATTAATATTTCATTCTCGCATTATTTATTACTAAGGAAAAAGGGATGTTATAAATGAGTAAAAGAAGAGTAGTTATTACGGGATTAGGAGCCGTAACACCTTTTGGTATTGGTGTTGATAAATTTTGGGAGAGCTTGAAAGAGGGCAAAAGCGGAATTTCAACATCAGAATCTATTGATATATCAAAGCATGTTGTAAAGATTTCCGGAGAGGTGAAACATTTTAATCCTGAAGAATATATTGATCCTAAAAAAGCTAAAAAAATGGACAGATTTATTCAATTTGCCATGGTAGCTGCAGATGAAGCAATAAAGGATGCAAAAATTGAAGATTTAAAAGATGTAGATCCATACAGAATTGGTGTAATAGTTAGTTCCGCAGCTGGCGGATTTAGAACATTTGAAGAAAACCACATAAGAATAATTGAAAAGGGGCCTAACAAATGTTCACCATTTACAGTACCAATGATGATTGTAAATATGGCATCAGGTAATATTTCAATAAAATATGGATTTAAAGGAATTAATAAAGTTGTAATTTCAGCGTGTGCAACAGGTTCGCATTCAATAGGTGATGCTTTTAGAGCAATCCAATGGAATGATGCAGATATAATGGTTGCAGGCGGTGCTGAAGCTACAATATGTGATGTAGGTGTTGGTGCATTTTCAGCAGCAAGAACACTTTCAAAACGTAACGATGAACCTCAAAGAGCATCAAGACCTTATGACAAAGACAGAGATGGTTTTATCATGTCAGAAGGTTCAGCGGTATTAGTTTTGGAAGAATATGAGCATGCTAAAAAACGTGGTGCACATATTTATGCAGAAATTGTAGGTTATGGACAAACCGGAGATGCATACGATGTAGTTGCTCCTGCTCCAGATGGTGCCGGTGCAATCAAGGCTATGGAATTTGCGTTGAAAGATGCTGATATGAAGCCTGAGGATATTCAATATATCAACACTCATGGTACAAGTACCGGTTTAGGTGACAAGGCAGAATCTCATGCTGTAGCAAAAGTTTTTGGTGACAGAAAAGAAAATCCAAATCTATTTGTTTCATCAACCAAGAGTATGCATGGTCATATGCTTGGTGCAACCGGTGCAGCAGAAGCTATTGTATGTATCAAAGCGCTTAATGACAATGTTGTTCCACCTACTATTAACCTTGATAATCAAGATGAAGAGGTTGCAGATTTGAATTACGTTCCGTATAAGGCAGTTAAAGCACCTCTACACGCAGCATTATCAAACTCATTCGGGTTTGGTGGTCAAAATGCGTCATTAATCTTTAAAGAAGTATAGTACTCCAAATTCTTCAAGGCAAGACTCTGATTATCAGAGTCTTGCCTTTTCTCAGCAAAAAATAATATTATGAACATAATAAACTCTACAATCATAAGGCAAAATCTAGGTATTATTAGCAATTGGGTTGATTCAACATCTGTTCCAAGTGCTATTGATTCTGTTACTTATGACTTGTATGAAAGTAATAATCCTTTTCGCAAAACTTTTACAAAAGATGAAATTTCTAACAAGGGAGTGAGGTATGCTGTTAACACAGGAGCAACGGTTAGTGCTGAATTGTTTTCTGTTTTTACCAATCCGTATTATCTGACGCATAAAGTTGGGCAATTACCTGTATTTTGCAACCATGTGGTTAATACTTACAAAAAGACAAAACTAAATAATCCCAATAATTAGTTTTTATATAATGAATAATTCGGATATGAATAATTAGGATAAACAGTATTAAATAAAATAGATTTGTTGCTGAAATATGGCGGATAATTTTTGTGATTTTCAGGCTTTACAACTGTTGTTTTGGGCTCAGATGGAGAAATTTTTTCTGTTGAATCAGACCAATTTGGAATAAAAGCATCATAATCATCATAGACATTTGAGATAATTTCATTTGTTCTTCTGTTAAATTTTGTTATAAAACTATCTGTAAAACCTAATCCAATTCTAATCATAACATTTTTCCAATATTTTAGAGTTCAAGCATTTTTATACAGTCAACTCTATCAACTGTAATTTGAGTTCCTTTCTCAAGATTTTTTATTGATACGCAATGATGAGAAATTTCATCATCTCCCAAAATTAGTGCATATTTTGCGACTTTCGAAGCCTTTTCTATTTGTTTAGTAAACTTTTTAGTAGTTAAGTCAAATTCAACCTTTAACCCTTCATGTCTTAATTCTTCAGCAAAAAGAAAAGCATCAACAGGGTGTTCAGAAACTATATATCCATCAAGTTTTTTAGGTTCAATTTTAGGAATAAGTGAAATTAATCTTTCCATTCCCATTGCAAAACCGATAGCAGGAGTAGGTTCTCCGCCCAATTGTCCGACAAGTCCGTCGTATCTTCCGCCTCCGCAAACGGCATTTTGTGAACCTAAATTGTTTGACTTAATCTCAAAAACAGTTCTGTTATAATAGTCTAAACCTCTAACAAGTTGTTTGTTTTCAACATATTTAACGCCCATTCTGTCAAGATATAATTTAACCGCAGTATAATGGTCTGCGCATTCATCGCAAATAAAATCTGAGTTAACTACTTCTTGAATTTCAGGTTTTTCAAATATTTTCTTGCAAGATTCGACTTTGCAATCGAGAAGTCTTAAAGGATTTTTGTCATATCTTTTTTGACAATCTTCGCATAATTCGCTTAGATATGGTTTTAAAACTTCTTTTAATTTATTTTTAAATTCTTCTCTGCACTTAGGGCATCCCAAAGAATTTATTTCAACTTCCAAATCATTAAGTCCTAATGCTTTCAAATAATTTGTAGCCATAAGAATAACTTCAGCATCAGCAGTCGGTTGTTTAATTCCAAACATTTCAACACCAACTTGGTGAAATTGTCTTTGTCTTCCGGCTTGAGGTCTTTCGTATCTGAACATTGGACCTTTGTACCAAAGTTTTACGGGCGCAGATAATCTTGACATTCCGTTTTCAATATAAGCACGAACAACACCTGCTGTATTTTCAGGACGTAATGTAATTGAGCGATCACTTTTTTCAAAAGTGTACATTTCCTTATTAACAATATCTGTAGTGTCACCAACACCTCTTGCAAAAAGTTCAGTTACTTCAATGATAGGTGTTCTGATTTCTTTAAATCCATATTTAGAAAAAACTTCATCAGCTTTTTGTTCTACAAAATGCCACATATCAATATCTTGTGGCAGAATATCTTTTGTTCCTTTTAATACTTTTAAAATCTCGCTCATAAGTTGATTATATAATTTAAAGGGATAATGTCAAATTATACACTGGTTTAGTGTATGCAAAGGTCTGATTTTATGATATACTTTATGCAAAAAGGAGAGAAATAATGACATATTCGCATACAATGATAAGGGTTAAAGACGCAGAAGCAAGTTTGAAGTTTTATATTGGATTATTTGAAATGAAATTAGACAGTATGAGAAAATTAAACGATTGCTGGCTATATTTTTTAGCAGATGAAAACGGAACTCCTGTATTAGAATTAACAGAAAATGATGTTATTCCACCTGAAGGCTATAGTATTGGAACAGCATTTGGGCATTTGGCATTTTCTGTTGAGTCAATGAATGAATTTAAAAACAAAATGTTTGACTTAGGTTATGAATTTTTATATGAACCTTTTGATTTAAACGGCAAAGGTAGCAATATCGCTTTCTTAAAAGATCCGGACGGATATGAAGTAGAAGTTATCGAAAAAGTTAATTGGTAAATTTTATACAGGTCTTGCGACAAAAATTGATAGAATTTTTTCCATAAACTTATCAAGAGGGACAGTTTCTTCAACGGCTGTTCTATTTGGATCGATTAAGGTCAATGTTTGGGTTTGCGGATTGTATCCGGAAATTGTTCTGGCATGTCCTATTTCGCCGCCGGTACGAAGCAAACTGCCTTCTTGAATAATTGTTCTTTTATCATTAGCAAAATCATTTAATATTTGTATTATTTGGTTTTTGTCATCAAACTTTCTGATAAGTGTATTTTGCGGGAATAGTTCACGCATTGAATTGCGTAGCTGACCGCTTCTGATACGATTTTGTAGATAGTTTAAATTATCTGTGGTTAAAGGATTTAACATTTCCTGACTATGTACTTCTTGTTGTGTTCTTAAAGCGGTACGAGCATAGGCTTGTTCAAGCATTTGAACATTTTTTGCTGCATCAGCATTAATATCTTGAACTTTTATTTGTCCGTTTGGAAATTTTACTTCGCCTAAATAGTCTTTATAAGCAGGGATAGTTACATAGATGTCATTTCCTTTTTGCTCAAACATCTTGTAATATTCCCCTCTGGTTTTTGGGTTTTTGTACATTGCGGTAAGCGGACTTATAAAGTAGCAATCGTCCATTCCTTGCCTTGTAGAAAATCTGTCAACAAGAGGAAACAGTTCATTAAATTTTTCTTCTGTCATATTCCATTGTTCAAGATGTCCGTTGTTATTTATGTATAATTTCCCTTTGACTGATATAACATCACCTGTTGTTGTCTTTTGTAAAATATCTTTTGTTGTATCAAATTTTTTGATAAGACTTTCGCCTTTTAAAAGTTTTTGAACATCAGAAAGAATTTCCGGGGTAAAAACTGTTTCTTGACTATAATCGTCAAGTATTCTCGGGTGAATTTTTCCTTCTTTTACCAAATCTAAAATTTTTGTATCTTGAAGTTGGGCAAATTGTTTTGGTGATTTTATTTGTAAATCTGCAATTTTTTGCGCAATATATTCTTTTTGCATTTGTGGCATATTATATTTTTCTAATCCTTGTAATAAAGGAAGGTAAGTTTCTTGGTAAACTTTTTGAGTCAATTCTTTGTCATATTGGCTCGTTTTAAACTTAAATATACTTTCTCTATCAAAAGTATTATTTTTTAACATTGACTTTAATAAATCAAAGTTATCCTTGCCTGCATAACTACAAATTTCCGGAATAAAATCAGGATTTTTTATTTGAATGGCTTTTTCACAAATTTCTTCCATCATTTTTTTATCTGCACCTTTTTTTATAAATTCGTGCAGACAGGATAATGTTTCCGGTTGACAAATTTCAGGATGTGCTTTTTCAAGTTTCAGATAATAATGAAACAAATCCTCAACTTCCGGAATTTCTTTGTTTATAAGAATATTGGCATAATGATTAGTCATTCCCGGAGTTGTTTTTTGTAATTGGATTACTGTTTGTATTGCGTCAGGATGATCTGCTGCTTTATCAATAAGTTTTGACAGTTCTTTATGCCCAAAATTTTTAAAATTATCATCCATTGGAAATTTATTCAAAAGTTTATTTACAAGTTCCGGATTGTTTATTTTTTCCAGTTTTGTAATAAAATCATTTGCAAATTCGGGATTAAGACATACGTTATCATCCAAAAATTTAAGATATTTATTTATGATATTTTTATCAAGTCCTGATTGGATAATTCTTTCATTTCTTGCTTTTTCAATATTGTCAAAAAGTTTGTAAAAGTAGTCTTCATCAATTTTATCAGTTGATTTGATGTCTTTGAGATAACTTATATTTAATTTTCCTGAGGCAATCTCATCTATTCCCTTTGATTTGAAAAGTGTTTTAAAACTTTTTGGGTCTGTAAATCCCATTAGGGTTAAATTTGTCAAAACAGATTCTTTATCTTCTATTTTCAGATATTTTGCTTTTTTAAAACCTTGAAAGATTTGTTGTGCTAATTTGCAGTATTTGTTGTAATTCCCCATACTGCCTACAATAGTATAAACTGTCTTTTCATCAGAACAGTAATTTAAAAGATTTTTTATATATGATTCGTGAAGGGCAAAAATCCTCAGATCATTTTTTTCTTTGGCGTATTTGAAAATTACTTCCTGTAAGGCTTGTGCTTTCTGTTGTGTTTGGGGAGAGTATTGATAGTATTTTGCGTTTGCTTTTATTATTTTTGTTATATCAGGGATTGTTTCAGGTAATGTTTCAACTATTCTGTAGGCAACATCGTTTGTTGCCTTTGAAATTGCTTTTTCAGCAACTTTGGCAATATCGTATGTGATTTTAGTTTCTTCTCCGGCGGCTTTTATTGCACCGGTTAATAGTTTTGTAATTCCCATTTATTTATTCTAATTTCCCCTATGTATATATTAAGTAATTATATATATTAAGTTTGCTTTCGGAGTATATACTTTCTTTACATAATTTAATCTATTTACAACAAAACGAACTGATTGTATTATTATGTATAGTAAGGATATGATAAAAATTTCTTTCGGAGGCTAAGTTGGTTGAAAGATATTATATAAAAGGCGGAACGCCTTTAAAAGGTGAAGTGTCAATCGGTGGTGCTAAAAACTCTGTTTTAAAATTGATGGCTGCCGCACTTTTGGCTAAAGGTGAATCAAAGATTTACAATGTACCTGAGTTAACTGATGTTGAAATTATGCTTAGTGTAATTGCTCAACTGGGGGCTAAAACTCATTATGATAAAAAGGAAAAATCAATTACTATTGATGCAACTGATATCACAAGTGTTACTGCAACTTATGAATTAGTCAGCAAAATGAGAGCTTCATTTATTGTATTAGGAGCATTAGTTTCACGTTGCAAAGAAGCAAGAGTTGCATTACCTGGCGGATGTGCAATTGGTGAAAGAAGAGTTGATTTTCACATTAAAGGTTTAGAAGCACTTGGTGCTAAAATTAAAATTGAAAATGGTTATGTTTATGCAAAAACCAATAAACTTGTAGGTTCTGATGTTTATTTGGATATTCCGTCAGTTGGTGCAACAGAAAATATTATGTTAGCATCAGTTTTGGCAGAAGGTTCTACAAGAATTCAAAATGCTGCTCAAGAGCCTGAAATCGTTGATTTGGCAAACTTCTTGAACACAATGGGTGCAGATATTTCAGGAGCCGGCACATCAGAACTTGTTATAAACGGTGTAAAACAAGAACAACTTCATCCGATTGAATATACAACTATTCCTGATAGAATTGAGGCCGGAACTTATATGACCGCAATTATTGCAACAAAAGGTAAGGGTATTATTAAAAATATTTATCCGGCACATTTGACATTCTTTACAAATAAATTGTTGAAGATGGGTGCTAATATAAAATTGCTCGACCCTACATCAATGGAGGTTAGTTGCAAAAATCGTCTAAATTCTATCAACTTTATTACCCAACCATATCCTGGATTTCCGACAGATTTGCAATCAATGGCAATGGCACTTTTGTCAACTGCAAATGGTGTTGGAATTATTACCGAAAGTTTATATGAAAACAGATTTATGCAAGTTCCTGATTTAAACAGAATGGGTGCAGATATTCACCAAGATAGAAATCATGCAATTATTAAAGGTGTTAAAAAATTATCAGGTACAGCTCTTACAGCAAGTGATTTAAGAGCAGGAGCGTCTTTGGTTGTTGCGGCATTGATGGCAGAAGGAACTTCTACTGTTGAAAAATTACATCATATAGATAGAGGATACGAAAAATTCGAATATAAGTTAAGATTGTTAGGAGGGAAAATAGAAAGACGTCAAGACGATTCCCCTATGAACCTAACGGAGGGTACACATAATGAGTCCTACATATAAACGTTGGTACGATCATGACCCGTTATTATTAGAAGTTATTGAACTTTTGAGAAATTACCAACCTGAATTGAGAGTTCAGGCAGAAATTTTCTTGAAAAAACTTGAAGAAAAACTTTCTAAAGAAACGATTGACAAATTTTATGCTATGGCAAAGCCTGTAAATGCAAACAATCGTTGGTATGATAAGGACCCTGTTATCGCAAAAACAGTCGAAATATTAAGAATTGTTCCTCCTGAAGTTCAGCGTATTTGTGCTCAGAATTTTATTAAAACACTTAAGGAAATGGGCATTGATTATGAAAGTAAAAATGTTCAGACATAGGTAAAAGTTTATTTATGATTATAAAAAAAAGAACTCTAAATTTAGAGTTCTTTTTTTATTTGTATTTATTTTCGGCTTAAAATACTTCTTTAATATTTCCATTTTTATCAAACCCGATACCAATGTTTTCATGAGTTTCGTCATTGTATTTTGAGTACCAGTTTAAAAGACCTTTTTTATCATAATGGGCGTGTCTTTCTTCTTTTATTCCATAGTTTGTTATGGTAACTTGTTTTGAACCATCTTTATTAAAGGTTGTAGTTTTGTCTATGTCTTTTCCAAGATTTTCGGTTATAGAGTATAATTTTTCGCCACCTATATTGTTGAAATAAATCTGTTTCTTGTTGCCGTTTTCGTCTATTGTAATTCCTGATAAATCACCTAATGCATCAAAAGAATGAATTACAGAGCCATTTGCGGTGGTTGTTTTAATTTCTTGTATAGTTCCGTTTGAGTAGAATGTTTTTTCACCTTGTACAGTTTTAGGATCGTAACCTAAGATATATGGTTGTGCCGGTGCAATATCTTTATCTTGGGCAGGAATTTTTGCTAATTCAGGTGAAAATGTAGTATTTTTATTTGCATTTTCTATTTTGGCAGGAATACCGTTTTTGTATATTACAACTTGGGATGGGGTATCATTTTGGTATGTTATAACTTCTTGAACTTGTCCTTTTTTATCAAAGTCGGTTGTTCTTATTCTGTTGTCTTCAGAATCTAATTCAGCGATATATGAACCATTGCTTCCAACTTCATAAACTTTGCGAGAGCCATCAGGTTCGGTTTCATATTTTCTTACAGTATAAGTATTGTCTTTATAATAATCTGTTATTTTAGTTTGCTCACCATTTTCATCATACTCTTTAATACAGATACCTAATGAAACAGGCATTTGACCTTGTTTGATTTCTTGAATATTTTCTTGGGTTCTTATTTTTTTCCCTGTTGCATTGTCAATGTATATAATTTTATTTATAACATCATTAGGGGCTTGTGGATCCATTTTATATACAACTGTAGTTTTATCATTTTTATCAATAATTGCTTCTAAAATCCCATTTGCATTTTTAATACGTTCACCTTTCAGTGCATGTACTGCTTCCGGTTGCAGGATTGTTGGTAAAGCCGGTTGAATAACTTTTGGGGTTGTTTGTTGTGCTTTATTATATCCTGCCATTGCTTGCAGACCATTTAAGTTAGGGTTTGCAACAGGCTGTATTGGGTTATTATTTGTCACTGATACCGGTGCATTTGGTACATTGTTTTGCAAATTTACACCATTAGTGTACATCGCAGGATTTAAAGAATTAATCATAAATACTACCTTTCATATATCTTACCTACATCTATATAGTTATATTAAAACAAATCTCTAAATAAAATTGCGGTAGTATTACTTTTTGTAACGACATAAAGTTTATTAAAAATACGGTTTAATTTTGCCTATAGAACTTTTTATAGTATAATAATCACAGGGATTAGTAGTATTTTATAAGGAGCTAAAAAGATGTTTGGAGTAATATTGGCTGGAGGAGAAGGAAGTCGTTTATGGCCATTATCAAGAGAGTTATGTCCTAAACAGTTACTTAATATCAATGCCAAAGAAAGTTTATTGCAATCCACTTATATCGGGTTATCAAATTTTATTCCTGTAGAAAATATTATCAGTGTAACCAATATCAAACATCTTTCAAATGTAAAAATGCAGTTGTTGCAGGTATGTGAAAACCCTGTGATTTTATCAGAACCTGTATCTAAAAATACAGCTCCTGCAATTGCTTTGAGTGCGAAATATATAATCGAAAATTATAGTGCGGATGATATAATGCTTGTATTTCCTTCAGATTTGATGATGGAATATACTCAAAATTTATTTGATAAAATAAATGAGGCTAAAAAATATGCAGATGAAGGCAAGATTGTAACCTTCGGTATAAAACCTACATATCCTGAAGTGGCTTATGGTTATATCAAATCAGAAAACAATATAGTAAAATCATTTACCGAAAAACCTGATAGCAAAACTGCATCAGAATACCTTAAAGATTCAAATTATTATTGGAATAGCGGGATTTTTATGTTTAAAGTTTCAACAATAATAGATGAGTTTGAAAAATATTGTCCTGAAATTTCTCAATGTATGAAAAATATCAAATGTAGCGGTATTACGGTTCCTCTAAAGGACTTTGACAAGATGCCTAATATTTCCATTGATTATGCAGTAATGGAGAAGAGTCAAAATTTGGTTATGCTTGAGTTGGATACAAAATGGAAAGATTTAGGTTCTTGGAAATCAATATATGAAGTTAGTCCAAAAGATGTAAATAACAATGTGTTTGCAGGAAAAGTATTGGATAAGGGTTCTAAGAATTCTCTAGTTTGTTCAACATCAAAACTTGTAGCAACAATAGGTTTGGAAAACACTGTGGTTGTAGAAACAGAAGATGCAATTTTGGTATGCCAAAAAGATAGAACTCAAGAAGTTAAGCAGATATATGAAACTTTGAAAAAGCAACATGATGACACCCAGAAAATTCATAAAACAGTATATAGACCATGGGGATTTTATACAGTGATTGCCGAGGGGACAGGTTTTCAAACAAAACTTATTCATGTTAATCCGGGGCAAAAATTGTCGCTTCAATCGCATGATTACAGAAGTGAGCATTGGGTTATATTGTCAGGAAATGCTAAGGTTATTTTAGAAGGCAAAGAGCATATTTTATCTCCCGGTCATAGTATAGATATTGCGGTTAAGGCAATTCATTCACTTCAAAATCCTTATGATATTCCTATAGAAGTTATTGAAGTTCAAAAGGGTGATATTTTATCTGAGGATGATATTATTCGATACGAAGATATGTATGGCAGAGTTTAGATTTAGGGTTTAGAAATTTTCAACAAATATTATAGAATTATTTATTTCTATGTAGTTGCTGAAAGGTTATTTATGGGTTATCATGTCGATATGATGAAGAATGCAGGCATATTAATAATATTATTTATATTTTCAATTTTCTTGCCTTGCAGTGCTGAAACTTCAACATCTGCGACAGATGATTCTGCGCCTTCAAAAATTTTCACATACCATATTCCTGAAACTATCACTTCATCTGATGCTGAAGAAACTTCTGAGGATAAGGCTAAATCAAATAACGAAGATAAAGCAGAAGTAAAATCAGATATTACTTCTGATGATATAACGGCAGATACTTCAGGAGAGGAAATTGTTGAAGAAGAAGAATCAGATGATGAAATGGATGAACCTGAAATAGAGGAATATCAAATTGGAGATATGTATTCTGACGTGTTGAAGGGTTATGCACAGTATGATGAAGGTGAAGAAGATGCGGTATTACTTTCAGATACATTAGATGAATTTCAAACTATAAAACTTACCAAACCGGCAAAGATTGGTTCTCAAAAGTATGATCCGTTGATGCCTGAAACTCAAAATTTATATTCTTCTATGAGTGGTCTTGAATATAGTATTGCCCCAATTTCAGGAACAAGTTATGCAGCCAAAAAGGGTGGTTTTTCTGCTGGTACAACATATAATCAAGGAATTGATTATGCAGAATTAGAGCAATCAACGGGTGTTTTTTCCCGTTATGAAACGAAGCATTTTGCAATAAGTACATCTTATGCAAGGACAATCAATTCAACAAATAACAATTACAATGATAATGTTTATCTTTCTCCGGAATTGATAATCAATCAATATTTTTCATTACGAGAAGTTTTGTCAGCCGATATTGTCAAAAATCGTAAAACTGCAGAGATGATATTCTCCATAAATCCTTTTGGACACAAGGATACAGACAGACTTCGTTTTGAGTTGGGGGCAAGTTCTGTTTACGATGATAAAAATGCCTTATTAAAAAATCAGTTTAAATTTTCTACAAAATTCCAATTGTAAATTTATCAATATATTTTTGTTTATCAAACTTATTTTGATTATAATTTAATGTAAGGGGAACTTATTTTGACAGAGCAACATACGGAACAAAAAGTTAATACAAAGAATTCAGGGAAGCGTAAACGAAAAAGAAAAATTCAATATAACACAAAGTTTACTTGTCCTTTGTTCACGTTTATTCTGATATTTTGTTTGTTGCAAATAGGTTACGGGGCAGTTTTGAATGTTGGTAAAATTGTTTCCTACCAAGGTAAACAAGCTACTTTAGAGGATTTGTTGAAAAAGGCCCAGTTGCGGAACAAAGACTTGAAAACTCAGAAAAAAGTTATAACATCAGATAATAGTCTTGAAGGTATTGCAAGAAACAATTTAAAAATGGCAGGTCAAGATGAAGTTTTGATAATAATAAACAAAAAAGTAGAAGAGCCTAAACCTAAGAAAAACAAGTGGGATATTAGTAAATGGTTTAAGAAAGAGAAGCAAGAAGAAATAAAACCAGAGCATATATATATACCACCTGAGGTAGTTGAAGAATAGAGCGGGTGTAAATATGGAAAAACCGGAATGTATTGATTATATAAAACAAGCCTTTGAGTTAAAGGAATCAAAAAATTATAAGTATGCTATAGAACTTTTATACAAGGCATTAGAAATTGAAAATGATAATGTCGAGATATTGTTTCAAATAGGGGAGTTGTATTTTTTGTTAAACAACTATTCAAGAGCAATGCAATATATTTCAAAGGTTTTGCAGATTGTTCCAAACCATTTGAATGCACTTCAGTTGATGCGCAATATAAATGAAAGAGAAGGAAATTTGGATAAGGTATTAGAATTATCAAAGAAAATATATGAAAATCATCCGAGTCCTGAAACATTGTGGGATTTATTAAAAATATATATTGAGATGAAGTTATTTGCCCAAATTGAACAATATAGAGGTAGTGAGAATTTTACTCAAGAAGTTAAATTAGATTGTGCAAACGCATTATATTTGGCAAATGAAAAAGCCAAGGCAAAGGAAATTTTGTCAGAATGTGATACAAATAATGAAAAGGCAATGTTGCTTGCCGGCAGAATAAAGTTTGATGAAAATGATATAGATGGTGCAAGAGAAATTTTCTCAAAAATTGGAAAAAATTCGCAAAATCCTGAAATTTTAAATTATAAAGGTTTATTTGAATTAGAGGGAATGAATTTTATAGAAGCGATAAAAGATTTTTCAAGGGCAATAAATTTAGACAAATCTAATTCAAAATATTATTACAATTTAGGGAATGCTTATTTTTATAACGGCTGGATGGAAGAGGCACAGAAGGCTTATCGTCAGGCATTATTAATCAACCCTGAAAATATAGATTATCGTTATTCACTTGCGTATTTATATTATTCAATTAAAGAATATTCAAAGGCTGAAAAAGAGGTTAACTCGATATTAGCGGTAATGCCTCAGCATTCTCAGACAAAAGTATTAAAGGCACTTCTTCTGGAGAATAAAAAGGATTTAATAGGTGCACAAGAAATTCTTGAAGATAATATAAAAAATGGCTGTGATGATGATTTTACCAAAAGTTCACTAAGTAAAATCTATGCAGAATTGAGCAATTTTGGCAAAGCCGAAAAATTGGTGAATGAAATTTTAGAGAAAAATCCTGATAATATTACATATTTAACTGATTTGGCAGAAATATATATAAAAGAACAAAATTATGACGGCGCATTAAAACTTGCACAGAAATGTGTAGAACTTAATCCAAATTATATTTCAGGAAATATTTTATGTGCAAAGATTGCTAATTTGAAGGGCGATTATGAATTGTCAAAAGAATACGCTCAAGAAGTTTTATCATTGGATATCAGTTGCTCTGAGGGTTATTATTATATAGCACTTGCACGAGAAAAAGACGGTGATACAGACGAAGCAATAGAATGTATGAAAAGAGCAATATTATATGATTTGAATAATTCAGAATACTACAGAAAAATGTGTGAATTATATCAATTAAAGAAAGATTATAAAACAGCCTTAGAATATATCACCGAAGCAGAAAACATAAAACCTTCCAATGAATATAAATATATATATTCAGAATTGGTAAAAATAAACAGAAAACTTCCAACTAAATAAATCGTAAAATTTAATAAAAATTTTTTGATTTTATAAGAAAGATAAATATAATACTATTATAAACGTAGTATTTGGAGATTGAGATGGTAATGAAGAAGTATATAAAAAGATTAATATTAATTTCACTAATAGCGATAATGTCTCAGGGGTTTGCAAATGCAGCAAAAACACCGGAAACAACAGTTCCGCATCAGTATCCTGCAAAATACACCCCTGAATATATAGAACAGATAACCCCGACATATAAAGATGTTGGAAAAGAGGAAGTTTTTTATGTTGCCTTAGACATGCTAAAAGGTACCGAGGGAATGTTTTCAAGAAATGCAATATTAGGGAACAATTTATCGCAAAGAGTAATGCGAATAGAATTTCGTGACTTAGGTCAGATAAATCAAAATTATGCAACTTTTGATGCTTTGGGTTGGAAACGTGGTAAAAATTTGTATATATATATAAATAATAAACACCGTAACGCACCTGCAGGTGCAATTGCGGCATTGTTATCCCATGAAGCGTTACACCAAGACGAGTATAATTCACTGGCAGAAGAAACATACGCTTGGACAATGGAAGCGGTTGTTTGGAATGAGATTTTAAAAAACTATCCTGAGAGTAATCAGGAAGAAAATGATTTAGTCAGACGTGAGAACACTTTGAAAAAACTATTAGAAAAGGGTGATTATACCAATAAATACATTAAAAAGGCAGTACTAAACAATTCCGGCTATAAAAATTTGCCTTCATATTCACCTGGATTTAACGATTTATAAAGATTTTTGAATAAATAGTAATTGTAATTAAAAAGTATATTGATTAAAAAAAATCCTTGATGTTAAATAAGGTTATGAAAAATCTGACCAGAACAATCTTATTTTTTGTAGCGGCTTTAGCGACGTTATTTGCACTTAATGCGTTTTACAACATTAACCACAATCCAATGTTGAACGTTGAGCAAAAAGTGGTAGATACGTCGCATTTGTCACCACAAAAGTTATTTGAGCATACTTGGCAGGTTGTAAAAAATGAATATTATGATCCGAATTTTAACAAACAATATTGGGTAAGATGGAAGAACCATTACAAAGACAAAATCAAGACAGAAGAAGATGCTAAAGTTGCTATTGATACAATGTTGGAAAGTTTAAATGATCCATATTCAAGATTTTTGACAAAACAAGAGTTTGCAGAGCAAAACAATTCAATCACGTCAAAAATTTCAGGTATTGGTGTAAATATAGTAAATGAATCAGGAAAAATCCGTATAATTAACGTAATGGAAAATACACCTGCTCAATTTGCAGAGTTGAAAGTCGGAGATATTATAGTTGCCGTTAACGGTATGAAAGTTAGCGGTCTTTCATTGGCAGAGGTTTCAAACTTAGTTAAGGGACCTGTAAACACATTTGTAAGTATTGATATTTTAAGAAATAAGAATTTAATCAAGAAGAAAATTATCAGAAAAGAAATTGCGATAAAAACAGTTAAAAGTTCAATAGATAAAAATATTGGTTATATTCAATTATCAAGTTTTATCAGCACATCAACTCCGAATGAGTTTTTGGAAGCATTAGAAAACACTGATAATACAAAGGGTTTGATAATTGATTTGCGCGGAAATACAGGCGGATTGTTGCCAAATGCTGTATTTATTTCAAATTTATTTATTCCTAAAGGCAAAATTGTCAGTATTGTAGGGCGCAACGGATATCATTATGATATTATGGCGCAGGAAACAGACTTGAATATCGACAAACCGATAATATTGCTTGTTGATGGTGCCAGTGCAAGTGCAAGTGAAATTTTCTCAGGTGCTATGAAAGATTATCATAGAGCAAAACTAATAGGTACTAAAACTTACGGAAAAGGAATGGTTCAAAAAATTATTCCGATGCCGAATGAAACAGGTCTGAATTTGACTGTTGCGAAATATCTGACACCAAAAGGTAAAGATATAAATAAATTAGGCATAGATCCTGATATAGAAATGCCATTAAAAAAATCTGATATAATTGCAAAACGTGATGTTCAATTAGAAAAAGCAAAAGATGTAATGGCACAGATGATAAGTGCAAGAACACTTTCAAAGAAGGAAGATTAGAAGAGAGGAATACAAATTCTTGACATAGTACTATGTCTTGTGTATTCTATACTAGTGAGGGACGGCGACATGGCCAAGTGGTAAGGCAGAAGCCTGCAAAGCTTTTATCCCCAGTTCGAATCTGGGTGTCGCCTTTTTTATTTTTTATCACCTCTTTTATATTTTATTTATATTGTAAATTTATGTAAAATCCTTTTTCCCTGTCTTTATTTATATGTTTGGGGATATTTAAAATATCTGTTTTTTCAAAATAAGGCAATTTTTATTAGAAAAAACTTTTAATAAATATACGGGGATAATATTAGTAAAGAAAAAGGATGTAAAATTATGAGTAATGATTGGGGAAATGGTATTACTAGAATTACATTAACTGATGGTACACAAAGAACGCCACGAAGAATTGGAATTTCATATGATTATATGGACAAATTAAATACCTATGTAAAAGCAGGAATTTTTGTAGATAAGGATAATAATGGTTTTACAAAGGCAGAGCAAAAGGCATTAGGGCAGGAGTTTGAGAAACTTCATATAGAGCGTGGTGACAATATTAAGTTCAAACGTTTGCTTGCAGGCAAGACAATTGATTATAAAGATGAAGAATTTATTAGATTAGCAAAAGCGGCAGGTTATATTTTGGCAGAGGATATCGAGCCGGAAAAAGCAGTTGCGCCAGTAACAACTCCCGAAGCCCCTGCAGCAATAAAGGCAGAAACAGAAAAGAAAGAACCTGTAGAAGTTAAAGAAACTCAAGTTCAGGAAACCAAATCAGATGAAGTATCAACATTGGCAAAAGAATTGGACGAGATGAAAAAAACTTGGTCAGAAGAAGAATTAGCACATTCACAGGCTACATTAAGAAAGATGCAATCTGAATTACGATATGAGATTAATAATCTTAAAAAACCATACACATCCGAAGTTGTAACTAAACGAAGATTTTTAAGGAAAGCAAAACAAGAATTAGTTAAGACACCAAAGACACAAGAGCAGATAGAAGCTGATAATAAAAAAGCACAGGAAAAATATCAGGAATTAGATAAGATAGCAAAATTAATAGCAATTGACAGTTTGTATTCATCACCGCGTCCTTCGAAATATGCCGGGATGGATGGTGATAAACTTATAGAATCTGTAGTAACGACAGAAGATGGTCAAAAACTTGGTGCAGCCCGTGTGAAAAAGACTAAATATAATGAATTATACCAATATAATGAAACTGTCTGGGACTATGAATATTACCCTATTTCATTGAGAGATTTTAATGAAGGTAAGGAAGATTCATATCCGCAATATTATTACAGAGTTGCCGAAAACGCAAAACCTGTTGAAGGTGATGTCAAATTGGCAAAATAGGAATTTATATTAAAAATAATTCAAGCCAATTTGTTGTAAATAAGGAGAAAATCAAAATAAATCGAATAAATAAGAGCCAAAATCACGAACCTCCTCTCAAAGGTGTTGGTGGAATGACGTAGTTTCCCCGCACTTTAGAGAAGAGGTTCAAACTTGTTATTAAATTTTCATCTAATTGGCTCTGTTGTAGTCTTTGCCACCGACAATTCTAAGGTGTCTGTTTGTGCCTTCGCCGATGGATTTGCTTTCCAGATTGTGTTGTTCAACTAGTTCGTGTTGTAGTTTTCTAATTCTGGTATTTTGTGGGGTTAGTTCAACATCTGTTGCTCCCGCAAGTATTTTATCTATTGCTTTTTTTGCTTCATCAAGGGCTTTTTCGGTTATATCATAGAAGGTTTGATGCTCATTAAGTTCTGCAATATCTAATGCTTCTTTAATTACTTTTTGGATTTGGGCCATAGAATTAGTTTTGATATAGAATATTTGTAATCTGTTTTCTTCTGCCGTACTTAGAACTTTTGCACCGCCTTTGATGAAGTTTTTATGTGCGATAACGATATCAGCATCATCAAGGTTTCTTGTAATTTCAGCATTGAGATCAAGTCTTTCTATAACTTTTTCAGCAATACTTCTTGATACGGCATAAAGATATATTTTTTTATATTTTTTAACTTCTTCGACATACTTTTGTCTTGAAAAACTGAATTTCAAACTTTCAGGGTGTTCGATTTTATCATCCAGCGCATTGATTTTGTCAATAACATTAGGGGATTTTTCAGTTTTGGTTTCAGTTTTTTGTGCATCATAGGACTTGTCGACTTTTCTGATTTCAGGTCTGATTGGCCATCCTCTAAGGATATAATCGACTGCCTCTGCTGTATCTTTATATACAGCAAGAGTATTTCTGTCAAGAATTTCTATAACTATATCGAAAGTCGGCTGTTTCTCCCGTTCAAGAACAGTTTTTTGTGAGGAACGGCGTTTTGCCTCATCGTCACCTAAAGTAACGGATTGAATACCGCCGACTAAATCTGATAATGTCGGGTTTTTGATTAGGCTTTCCAGACTGTTTCCGTGAGCAGTTGCAATAAGCATTACACCACGTTCTGCAATTGTTCTGGCTGCTTGGGCTTCGGCTTCTGTACCGATTTCATCGACAACAATGACTTCAGGTGTATGGTTTTCAACTGCTTCAATCATTACATCTTTTTGAAATTCCGGTTGACGAACTTGCATTCTTCTGGCATGTCCTACTGCCGGGTGCGGTGTGTCACCATCTCCTGCTATTTCGTTTGATGTATCAACTATTACGACTCTTTTGCCGAGTTCATCTGCCACAAGGCGTGATATTTCTCTTAATTTTGTCGTTTTGCCCACGCCTGGTCGACCTAGGAATAATATACTTTTGTTTTGCAAACATATATCTTTTATACATGAGATTGTGCCGGTTACTACTCTGCCTATTCTGCAGGTTAAGCCTACAATTCTGTTTTGTCTGTTTCTGATAGCACTTATTCTATGTAGTGTTCCCGGTATTCCTGAACGATTGTCTGTCGTGAATTCCTGTACTCGTGATGTTATATAATCAATGTCTTCATACGTTACATTTTCATCTCCAAGATATTCTATCTTGCCTTCTGCATGTCGAATTTCAGGAGGACGACCTATGTCAACAACGATTTCTATAACGTCATCCATTGTAGGGTAATCGATATGTTTCCGAATTTTTTCGGGCAGAATCTCCACTAATTTGTCTAAATCATTCTGAAATTGTAAGTTACTCATATATTCGCTGCCTTTCTATTTTGATTATAACAAAATATTCTTTGGCTATTGTTTGCGATTTAATATTTAGTATATCTTCTATATATATTATACTACATGTATCGGTATTTTTTCTACATAAATTTACTATATTAGTAGTAAAAAGTAACAAAACTTTACAATTCAAAACCCCATCAAAGTATCTGCCCTCAACACTTTCCATTTTAAAAAATAGAAAAATTATCTTTTGCTTGGGGAACAAATTATTCCAAAATTTTGGGATAATTTATGACTTTACATAACTCAATATAGCCAATTTTTCATTACAAAAAGTTAACAAAAAGGTTCAGATAATTTATCTGAACCTTTTCATCTTTGACTGTCAATCGAAAATTTTTATACAGCAACTTTCATAGTTTTTTCAATAATTTCATTGAAGCTGTCTGCTTTAAGTGAAGCACCGCCGATTAAAGCGCCATCGATATCTGATTTTGACATTTGTTCTTCAATTGTTGAAGGTTTTACAGAACCGCCGTATAGAATTCTGATAGAATCAGCAGCTTGAGCACCTGCAATTTCTGCAACAACGCTTCTAATCATTTTGATAACTCTGTTTGCTTCATCTGCATCACAAGATTTTCCTGTACCGATAGCCCAGATTGGTTCGTATGCTATAACTGATTTTGCAATATCTTCAGATGCAATTCCGTTAAGTGCTGCTCTAATTTGAGTTGCGATATGAGAATCTGTGATACCGTCTTCCCTTTGTTCTAAAGTTTCACCACAGCAGATAATAGGAATTAGTCCGCCTGCTAGAATTGCTTTTGCTTTTTTGTTAATCATTTCATCTGTTTCTGAGAAATATTGTCTTCTTTCAGAGTGACCGATGATAACATAAGAGCAACCTGCATCTTTTAGCATTTCAACTGAAATTTCACCTGTATAAGCGCCAGATGATTCCCAGTGACAATTTTGACCTGCAACATATAATTTGCTTCCATTGCAGCCGCAATCACAAGGGATTTCTGCTACTTGGTTTAATGATGTAAATACAGGTGCAATAATTACTGTTGGTAATTGTGGTGCATTGTATTTTGATACGAATGATTTGATTCCTTCATATAATGCTTTTGCATCGCTTTGCAAAAGATTCATTTTCCAGTTTCCTGCAATAATTGGTTTTCTTGACATAGTAATCTCTCCTTTATTAGTACCATAATAACACACGTATTTTATATTAAACAAAAATCTTATGCAAGGATAAATCCTTATTATACTTTATTATTCGGGATAAAATAATACACAAGGATAAATGTCAAAATCCCGATAAGTCCGACAACTTTCAATTTAAGTATTAAGACTGTTATTATTGTTCCAACAAGTACGGCAAGAAGTAAGCGTTTAATAGAAACAGAAATTCCTTGTTTAATGTTTTCGGCTAATTTTATTTCACGAGCCATTTTATCAATATTAGATTGTTCTTTTGCTTGAATTTCTGTCACATCATCAATAACATCTTGTTCTTTAAGTTCCTCGATTGCTTCGTTATAACTTCTATTGACAAATCGTTCAACAAGAGCCAAAGTGGTAGCATGCGGAGCATCATTTTTAGCACAAGCATACATAACCTCCCAAATTACATACCAAATTTTACTCATAACGACTTTCCAATATTTTGGGGCAATTCCCGAACGGAACAAATCAATTTCTTTATGGAAGGACCATTCGGCTATTATTTGTATATAGAAACACTGTTCTTCAAAATCTAATTCTTTAAAAATATCGTTGTCATTGATAGAAGAAGCCATTAATGTCATTGATTTTCTCATATTATTTTTAAGATAACTAACCTGAAGCGTATTTATGTCTTCGGGCAAAACAGATGAAACTTGTTCTATCATATCTTCGATAAAATCTGAATATTTCTTATCAATAACAACTTCTTCCATTTTATCATTATAGAAAATAAGTTTTAAATAGTTGTCATATATATAGAGTAATTATTTACAAAAAAGGAGCGACCTTGCATTATGCAAGGTCGCTCCATGATAAATTAATCTCAAAAACTATACAGCAGCAAGAGTTTTGCCTCTTTCTAATTGTAGAGTAATTGTTGTGATATCACAAACAGAACTTGGTCCGAAGTATTGGATAGCGCCAGGGAATAAGTATCTGTCATTCATAGCCCAATCTTGTCTGTTGTCTTGTAATCTTTTGAATACAGGACCATCAAGTTTAACTAATGCTTTTTGAATTACAGGTTTCATTTCACCGTGGCGTTTTTCCATATTCATCATCATAGTAAGTGGAATACCGCCTGCGATCCATTCATCAGCAGGTTGAGTTAAGTTTCTTACAGATGACAAGTAGCCTGTTAAACCAAAACTAATTAATGCAAATGCATTGTAACCTAATGAATAGCAATAATCAGCATCAAAGTTTGATGGGAATGCACAACGACCTTCATAACCGAAGAAATGAGATTGTGCTGAGAATTTACCTGAATATTTGCCTTCTGCTTTCAATTGGCTTAATCTTTCAGAAATCATTTCAATTAAAAGTTTTTCAGTTTCAATTTTAGAAACTTGAACGTTACCGTGTGGGTCACGATCTGCTAGTAATTGAGTTTTGATTAATGCAGGTAATGAAGCATAAACTTTAGCATTTTCACTTGATAATTTGCTTTCAACAATGCTGAATTTTTCATTAGCAGAAGCATTAACAAATGAAGAATCTGTTTCTAATGAAGCCATAATATCGTTCAAATTAGAAATCATAGAACCCATTTCAGGGATAAATTCGATTAACCCTTCAGGAATAACTGCAATACCAAAGTTCTTGCCATTTTCTGAACGTTTAACGATAATATCTGTCATATAGTCAATGATTGAAGCCAATGACATTTTTTTCGCTTCAACTTCTTCAGAAATTAAAGTGATATTAGGTTGAGTTTGCAATGCCGCTTCCAAAGCAACGTGAGAAGCACTTCTTCCCATAATTTTAATGAAGTGCCAATATTTTTTAGCAGAATTTGCATCTCTTTGAATGTTTCCGATAAGTTCTGCATAAGTTTTTGTTGCAGTATCAAATCCGAAAGAAATTTCGATTTGTTCATTTTTAAGGTCGCCATCAATAGTTTTAGGACAACCGATAACTTGAATACCTGCATTATTTTTTACAAACCATTCAGCAAGCAAAGCAGCATTAGTGTTAGAATCATCTCCACCAATAATAACAACTGCTGAAATTCCTAAACTTTTGCAAACAGCAAGAGATTTTTGGAATTGTTCTTCTGTTTCAAGTTTAGTTCTGCCTGAACCAATAATATCAAAACCACCGGTATTTCTGTATGCATTGATAAATTCATCATCAAATTCAACATATTTACCTTCGATGATACCTGAAGGTCCACCTAAAAATCCATATAATTTATTAGCAGGATTTGCATTTTTTAAAGAATCATATAAACCTGCAATAACGTTATGTCCACCAGGAGCCTGACCGCCTGATAAAATAACACCAACATTTCTTACTTCTGAAGAAGATGATGATGAAGTTGTTTTAAAAGTTACGGTTGGTTTTCCGTAAGTGTTTGCAAATAAAGCTTTAATTTGTTCCTGATCTCTAACAGATTGAGTTGCGGAACCTTCAACCAATTCCAAAGAGTTTACTCCGTTTTGTAAACTTTTCGGTAATTTTGGCTGGTACTTTAATCTTTCAATTTGTAATGGTGAAAGTTTTGTCATTTTAATATCCTTTCCTTTAGTAACCAGTGTTTACATGGAATATTTTACTATAAAAAAGAAATTTAACAATGATAACAAACCATAGCGACTGCTTTTGAAGATATTTTCCTAGAGAAAAGGGGCTGTTAAATTTTTAATTTAACAGCCCCTTTTTTATTTATTAATGTTTATTATTATCTTACAACAATATTAACCAATTTCCCCGGAACGACTATAGTTTTAATAATAGTTTTTCCTTCGGTTTGGGCTTTGATTTTTGGACTTTCAAGAGCAATTTTTTTCATTTCTTCTTGATTTAATCCTTCTTCAACTTCAATTCTATCTTTCACTTTACCGTTTACTTGAACGACAAGTGTAATTGAACTTGATTTGGCAAGGTTTTCATCCCATTTGCACCAAGGTTGTTCGTGGATTGAACCTTTGCCGCCCAATTCATGCCATGCTTCTTCTGTCAGGTGTACTGCAACAGGTGACATTAATTTCATCAATGATACTATTGCATAACTTAGTATTGATTTATCTTCTTCAGTTAAATCAGTTTTCTTTGCCTGCCAATCATAGATGGCATTGGTTAATTCTCTGTATTTTGAAATTACAGTGTTGAATTGGAAGTCGTTAGAAATATCATTTGTAATTCCCTTGATTGCTATATGTACTGTTCTTAATAAATCATCATTTGATTTATCTTTTAATGAACCTACGCTGAATTCAGGGTAATCCAAAGTGATATTATCTGCATTAGTTGAAATTAATCTCCAAACTCTATTTAAGAATTTGTAGCATCCTTCAACACCTGCATCAGACCAGTCAAAATCTCTTGCCGGAGGTGAATCTGAAAGAATAAATAATCTTGCGGTATCTGCTCCGTAATTTTCAAATATTTCATCAGGGTCAACTGTATTACCCTTAGATTTTGACATTTTTGAACCGTCTTTCAATACCATACCTTGAGTTAACAGGTTTTTAAACGGTTCATCAAAATCTAACAATCCGCAATCTCTTAATGCTTTTGTGAAAAATCTTGAATATAACAAGTGTAATATTGCATGTTCAATTCCGCCGACATATTGATCAACAGGTAACCAATGATTTACTTTGTCTTTATTAAAGCATTCTTTAGAATTTCTTGCATCAGCATATCTTAGATAATACCAACTTGAGCATACAAAAGTATCCATTGTATCTGTTTCTCTAACAGCGTGTCCTCCGCATACAGGGCAGACAGTGTCTTTGAATGTCTTTGATGTTGTTATTGGAGATTTTCCAACTACAGAAAAATCAACATCTTTTGGTAACATTACAGGTAATTGATCTTCAGGTACAGGTACAATTCCGCATTTGTCGCAATATACTACAGGAATTGGTGCTCCCCAATATCTTTGACGGGATATTAACCAATCTCTTAATCTGTATTGAGTCTTGAATTCTCCAAAACCATGATCAACTGCCCATTGTGTAATTGCTTTTTTAGCTTCATTATTGTTCATTCCGTCAAATTCTCCGGAATTTATCAATATTCCGCCATCTTCAGAAACTTTTTCTAATTGGTAATTTTTATCTTGAGCCAATTTTTCTTGAATTTCTTTTGTTGCAATTACAATCTTCATTGGAAGGTTATATTTTTTTGCAAAGTCAAAGTCACGTCCATCGTGAGTCGGAACTGCCATAACTGCACCTGTTCCGTATTCAACTAATGCATAATCTGCTGTCCATAATGGGAAAATTTCACCATTGAACGGATTTTTACAATGTGTTCCTAAAGGTACACCTGTTTTTGTTCTTTCAGTTGAAAGTCTTTCAATTTCTGTCATTTTACGAGCGTTTGCTCTGTATTCTTCAACTGCTTGTTTATTTTCAGGGGTTGTAAGTTTTTCAATATCTTTATATTCAGGTGCAACAACAAGATATGTTATACCAAACACTGTATCAGGTCTTGTTGTATATACAGGAACTTCTATTTTTTCACCGATTGGAGCATCGATTACAGGGAATTTGAAGATTGCCCCTTTTGATTTTCCAATCCAATTTGCCTGCATTGTTTTAACGTTGTCACCCCAGCCCGGAAGTTTGTCTAAATCTTCTAACAAAACTTCTGCGTAATCTGTTATTTTGATAAACCATTGTGATAAGTATTTTTTCTCAACAACACTATCACATCTCCAGCATTTACCATCAATAACTTGTTCATTTGCAAGAACTGTTCCGCATTGGTTACACCAGTTTACTGCGGCTTCTTTTTTATATACAAGTCCTTTTTTATATAATTGTAAAAATAGCCATTGTGTCCATTTATAATATTCCGGTTTGCAAGTTGTAACTTCTCTGTCCCAATCATAAGATAGACCTAACATTTTTAATTGTTTTGTCATATATGCAATGTTTTCATCAGTCCAAGTTTCAGGGTCTGCATGGTGTTTCATCGCAGCATTTTCAGCAGGTAAGCCGAAACTGTCCCAGCCGATTGGGTGCAAGACATTGTAGCCGTTGGCTCTTTTAAATCTTGCTATAACGTCTGTAATTGTGTAATTTCTGACATGTCCCATATGTAGTTTACCTGATGGGTAAGGGAACATGGAAAGAGCATAGTATTTAGGTTTGTCTGATTCATCCAAAGTTTTGAAGGCTTTGGTTTCATCCCATACTTTTTGCCATTTCTTTTCTATTTCTTGCGGAAAATAACTTTCTTTCATCTTCTCTTTTTCTCTCCATTTATTACGTTACAAGTATAGCATAAAAAAAATAAGCCTTTTATCTTTTGAGTAAAAGACTTATTTTTTTATTGAGTGGATATTTTTTTATTAAAGATTTTCGCCTTCTTCCAATTCTTTAATCCCTTTTTTCTCTGATTTATTTTTGTAAACGTTATAGTCAAATGTGAATTTTACATCAACACTTTCCTCTCCAAAACCGACCGGTAGCGGGTCAAATGGTGCGGCTTTTTTTAGTGCTTGCATTGCAGATAAATCCATTCTTGAATTTCCTGAGGATTCTGCAACATAGTAATTTCCTAATTCTCCGTTTTTATGAATAACGTAATTGACTACAACTTTTGTTGAGTAATCAGAAAGAGGCGGTTTCCATTTTTTTGTAATCCTACGTTCAACTTTTCTCATATATTCAGAAAAGTCTGTAACCTTAACAGGAGTGACATAGACACCCGGTTCTCTACCGGGAGGTGCTGATGTCGGAACTGCTTTGTATTCAGGTACATTTGGATATTGTTCTTCTTCAACAGGTTTTGTAAGTTTTTTGCGTCTTGTTGTAGGCATTGCTACCTTGTTTATTCCTGTTGAAAGCATAGTATTGACCGGAACTTCTTCTTGGGCTTCAAATCTTACATATTCGATTTCAGGCTGTGAAGGTGGAACAACTCTGTTTATTTGTGTTGCATTTACAGGAGTTGGTCCGGCGCTTTGCCCTGCTTGAATAATTACAGGTGCTGCTGTTGTTGTTGGAGTGTCTTGTGTAATTTTGCTTTTGTCCAGATCCAGCAAATCGCCTTGGGCATAGGTTTTAACATCCACACTCGGGGTTTGTCTTATTGGAGGTGGAACTGCAACGTTACGAGGATCTGTGTTTTTAGGCGGTAGCGGAACTATTGCCCTTGGTGGTTGTATAGGCTCCAATATTGTAGGCGGTGGTGGAGTTTGCGTATAAACCTGTGTAACTTGTGCAGGTGGCATTATACTCTCAGGAGGAGCGATGTATTTTTGCACTGTTTGTTGTGAGCCTGCAATTGTTGCAGGTGTTTGTTCGTAAGATTGTACTGCCCTAACCGGTGGAAAAACTTTTTGTTTCGGTGGAAGTTTTTGGATTTGTATTTCTTCTCCCGGATTTGCTTTTATTTTTATTGGTGTGACAGGTGTTCCTGCAGGAATTGTTTGTGGTTGAGATTGGGTTTGTTGGTTATTTACAGGCACAATTGGTTGGTATTGTGCAATACGATTATTTGCGGGTTCTGCCGTAACGGTTTGGGTTGTGGTTTTTGGTTTTTGATAATCAAATGTAAATTGTACCAAGATGCTTTCTTTGTTAAAACTTGCAGGTAAAGGTTCAAACGGGGCTGCACTTCGTAGTGCTTCTATTGCTGCACTATCAAGGTCTTGATATCCTGAAGATGATAAAATTCCGTAGCTATCTAATGTGCCGTCTTTGCGGATTCTATATTTGACGACAATTTGTGCATTTTTATCTTTTATTGGCGGACGCCAGTATGATTTGATTTTATCTTGCATTCTTTTCATGTATGGCCCGAAATCTGCATTTTGAACTCCGCCATTACTATTTCCTGCTTGAGAGTTTTGGTATCCGGCATTATTCACAGCAATTGCTGTTTGGTTTATGCCGCTGCTTCCTGCAATAATTACTATTGCAAGAAGGGCTGAAACTTTCATGATATTCTTTACCTTTTTGGAAATTTTCATCTCTTCCCCCGCTGTTATTTTTGAAAAACTTCTTCAATAGATTTTCGGTAATCCGGTCTTAGGATTCCTTTTTCTGTTATTATTCCTGTTATTAGTTCGTTAGGTGTTACATCAAATCCCGGATTTATTACATTCACACCTTTTGCACATATTGGTTTGCCGTTTATCATTGTAACTTCATCGTGTGAGCGCTCTTCAATAACAATATCATCTCCTGTTTTGATTGATGTATCAATAGTTGATAATGGCGCTGCTACATAAAACGGTATGTTATGATATTTTGCTGCAATCGCTACTGTATATGTTCCAATTTTGTTTGCGGTATCTCCGTTTGCTGCAATTCTGTCTGCTCCGACACATACCATATCAATCATACCTTTTCTCATAAAGTATGAACACATTCCATCTGTAATCAATGTTACAGGTATTCCATCCATGGTTAATTCAAGAGTTGTAATTCTTGCCCCTTGTTGTCTTGGACGGGTTTCATCTGCAAAAACTTGGATTGTATTATCTTTAGCAAATGCTGAACGTACTACCCCTAGTGCAGTTCCGTATCCTACTGTTGCTAATGCTCCTGCGTTGCAGTGTGTTAAAATTGTTGCTCCCTTGGGAACTACTTCTGCTCCGTAATCTCCGATTTTTTTGTTTATTTCGATATCTTCATTTTCAAGTTTTATGGCATTTTGCTTAAGTTCTTCTATTATGCCTTCTTTATCTGATGTTGAATTTTTTATAATCTCTATTTGTTTTTGGCAAGCCCACATTAAGTTTACTGCTGTCGGGCGTGAAGTTTTCATATATTGAGCTTTTTCAATCAGCCAATTTACAAAGTCTTGTCTGTTGTCAAATTTATCTAATCCTTCTTGAGCATAAAGAACAATCCCGTGTGCTCCTGCAATGCCGATTGCCGGTGCGCCTCTTACTATCATTGTTCTGATTGCATCAAACATTTTATCGCCTGTTTTAATGTCGATATATTCAAAACTTTCCGGGAATTTTGTTTGGTCAACCATTCTCGAATATGTATCTTTCCATTCTATTGTTCTTATTGTTGATGTAAATTCGCTCATTTCTTTTTCCTTCATCTTATTCATATTTCAGCTCATCTTCATTGTGTGGATGTTTTTTCTCATACATATCTCGTATAAAATTGATTATGTAATATGTGGCAAGTCCTGAAAAAGCATTGATAGTTGCGCTTACCACGGCAATAAATATTATGAATACTATACTTAACCAAATTGGTGAATTTATTATTATGGATGTTAAAATTGCGTTGTGTGAGTAGTGTAAGAACTTGAAAATTAATGCTGTTAAAAGAGAATATGCTGCACAAAATATTATGCTTGAACAAAATCCAGTAATTGCACCTGTGATAATGCTGTTGCCTATTGTAGTTAAATCCAGTTTGCTATCCATTATTAAGTAAACCATTGTGATTGGGGCTGCTAAAATAAGTGAAGCAATAAACATCCAAATTCCAATGTATGGTACTGCCCCGACAATGCCAAGTCCCACCCCAAGTATGGAACTGATTATTATAAGATTTTTTACTACAAATTTATCCATAATATTTCACAACATTTTAGCATTTTTGCATAGATAACTCAAATTTTTGCAAATCCTTCATAATATCTGCACCTCGGGTATATGAAATTGCTATTGCTATAGAATCTACTGTATCATCAAGTTTGGGCAGATTATCTGTTTGAAGTGCCAATTTTACCATCTGTTCAACTTCTTTTTTATCTGCTCTGCCATATCCTGTCAGAATCTGTTTCACTTCCATCGGAGTAAATTCATAAACAGGTATATTGTGTTTTTCCAAAACCGTTAAAATTACTCCACGTGCATGTGCTACAGGCATTACAGTTGTTCTGTTTCTGAAAAAGAACAACTTTTCAATAGAACATACATCCGGCTGAAATCTTTCAACTATTGTTGTCATATCATTGAATATCTCTAATAATCTTGCCGGTTCTCTTTCATTTTTTGTTGTCTGTATTGAGCCGGAATGCAATAAGGCTATATTTTCTCCGTCATATTCCAGTACGCTGTATCCAACTATTGCCATTCCGGGATCTATCCCGAGTATTTTCATATTATGATTTTATCAGTATTTGTATATCTTGGCAAATATCTTCATAATACGAAAAATCGACTTTTTGAAAAGTCGATTTTAAATTTGGATGTACCCTTCGTTTTATTCCTTAATCTTCGTTATTATCGTTTGTTTGAATTGGAATGGTTATTATATAATAATTACCGTCTGTTTCTTTGGTCATATTGCTTAACTTAACATTACTGCCAAATAAATAATTTTGTTGGAATTCCGTAATTTGTTCATTATGTTTAGAGGTTCTTATTGAGCGTCCTGCAATTGTTAAAATGTTTCCGTTTGATGATACTTGAACATTATTTTCATTATTGTCAAAGGCCCTCAAGTCAATAATAATTTTGTAAGCATTACCTGTGTTTTGAATATGGATTATTCCATTTTTTCTAAACATTTTGCTTTCTTTACCCATAAATGATTCAAGTCCTCTCATTTCTTTATGGGCTAATTTTTCCATTTTTCTTTCATAAGGCATAAAAGGCTTCATTCTCCACATTGATTTAAAATGCCAGTCCGCTACTACATAAAATGCACAAAATGCGCCTAAAAATACCATTAAACCACATAATAAACATTTAAAAAACGGATGCTTTTTGCACAATGGTTTTACTTCGTTGTTGTTTTCTTCAGGTTTTTGATTTTCGTCCATGTAAAATCTCCTTTCGTTCCTTTTTATTCTATAAAAAGAATTGGCTCATACAATTACCGGATTGGATGAGTCAAATTGGATAATTCTACTTGATTAAAGATAGTGGATATGTTATAATATCCTTTAGGAAAGGGTTAGTTATATGGCGAAAATTCTAGTGACCATGCCTGATGAATTTTTAAATAAAGTTGATGGGCTGGCTGATAAAGAAAGTTGTTCAAGAAGTGAATTGATTAGAGAAGCTTTAAGATCTTATATGCGTAGGATTTCTAAACAGCAAATTCTAAATGCTTCTAAGAATGCTGAAATTTTAGAAGATATTCTAAGCTAGAGTTTTGTCTTAAAAGTTTATTATAAGGTTTTGTGCTTGTTTAACGGACAGGGCATATATGCTCTCGGTTGTTTTTTGTATTTGTTTTGATTTTGCATAGCAATTTTTTTGATACTAAAAAACCGAAGAACTTCTATTCTTCGGTTTTTTAGTTTGTTACTATTGTGTTTTATTCAACATATTCTTCTAAGCGTTTTTTACGATTTGGATGACGTAATTTTCTTAGTGCTTTTGCTTCAATTTGTCTGATACGTTCTCTTGTTACACCGAACAATTGTCCAACTTCTTCAAGAGTTCTTTGGCGACCGTCGTCCATTCCGAAACGTAGTCTTAATACATCTCTTTCTCTTGGAGATAATGTACAAAGAACTTCTGCCAAATCTTCTTTTAACAATTCTGAAGCAACCATTTTGACAGGAGCATCAGCTTCTTTGTCTTCAATGAAATCGCCCAAACGAGAATCTTCTTCTTTACCTATTGGGGTTTCAAGTGATAGAGGTTCTTGTGCTATTTTAATAATTTCACGAAGTTTCGAAATTGAAACATTCATTTCGGCTGCTAATTCATCTTCGGTTGGTTTTCTTGAAAGGTCTTGTGCAAGTTTTCTTGTAACCTTTTTCAATTTATTAATTGTTTCTACCATGTGAACAGGTATTCTGATTGTTCTTGCTTGGTCTGCTATTGCTCTTGTTATTGCTTGTCTAATCCACCAAGTTGCGTATGTTGAAAATTTGAATCCTCTTTCGTGGTCAAATTTTTCTGCTGCACGTATAAGACCTAAGTTTCCTTCTTGGATAAGATCTAGGAATAACATTCCACGTCCTACATATTTTTTAGCAATACTTACAACTAAACGAAGGTTTGCTTGAACTAATTTTCTTTTTGCTATTGCGCCTGGTGTTCCGCCTTCTAGAATTTTTCTTGCTAATTCGATTTCTTCATTTGCGGATAATAATTTTATTCTTCCGATTTCTCTTAAATACAATCTTACCGGATCATCAATTGCGACATTTTTCGGGATTTCTAAATCATTCATATCCGGTTCATCTGAATTGTGAAGCATATATATATCATCACTGCTTACTTTGTCACCGATTTTAGAAGATACGATATCTTCTATGTTGTCTGTTGAAATGTCAACGTTCATGTAATTCATATCATCATTGTCAGTGTCGATGACTGAATCTTCGTTAATATCCTGCAAATCGAGAGCATCTTCTTCCATTACACTGACGATTGAGGAACCTGATTGTCTTTTTTTTGTCATTTATATTTTCTCCGATTTTTGTCTTAGTTTTTTTATTTTGTCCCTGAGGCGCATTTGTATTTTCAGGGCTTCGGGGTCATCATCACTTACCCCTATGTACATTTTCCTTATTTGTTCTGATTCTTTGAGGTGTTCACAACGATTTATTTTTGCTATGGTTTCATTTATCACACTTTCAAAATCTTCTTCTGACAAACCTTTATATACTTCCGCTGTTGTTATTAATTCTGAAATTAGTGCTTGCGCTTCACTATTTTCAACGTATTCAGTATATAAATGTTCAATTAATTCCTTCACATTATTTACGGTTCGAATGAATTTGTCAATTGTAGATTTTACATTTGTTAATAATTCGTCTTCAAATGTTATATCACCGATTATTTCATCGATTTGAGTAAATGTTTTTGGACTGTCAGGTACAAAAAAAACGCTCAACAAAATTTTTTGCGCTTTTGTTAATACAGATTTACTTTTTGTTACATTCTTAACAATTCTTTCAGGTGCTGTGTAATTTGCACGTTCAAAAAGTGTCATTTCTGATTTTATTGCATTTGCGTCTATTCCCAATGTTTGGGCTACTGAGTCTATGTATTCTGAGCGTATAATTTTGTTTTTTATTTCTGCCAAGATTGGAATTATTTGTTTAATATATTGCGCTTTTTCTTGAGGTGTTTTGTATTTATCTTTTTCTTTCAATATATTATTTAATCTAAAATCTATGAATAATGGAGCATTTTCCATATACATTCTATAAGCGTCTGCGCCTACTGAACGTATAAATTCATCGGGATCTTTGCCTTCCGGTGGTGCGATTACCCTTATTTCGCAGGCATATTTATCTTCATTTGATGATACAAAACTTTCATCAAATTGCTTGATATTACCCAGACCTGCAAATACATCTTTTATTATTTCGGCACCGCGTGCGGTTGCTTTTTGTCCTGCTGCATCGGTGTCAAATGAAAGATAAATCCTTCTTGATTTTGTATATCTTGAAAGTAATTTAACGTGATCTGTAGTAAGTGAAGTTCCGCAAGAAGCCACACAATTTTCTATTCCGTGGGCTTGGGATGAGATAACATCAAAATATCCTTCCATTAAAACAACCGAATCATTTGCTTTTATTGCCTCTTTGGCTGTGTATAGCCCGTATAAAAGTTTGCTTTTATTATAGATAAGCGAATCTGAGGAATTTAGATATTTTGGTTGCCTGTCTTTTTCAAAAGTTCTTGCTCCAAATGCTACGTAATCTCCGTTTTCGTTTTGAATTGGAATTATTAATCTATCTAAAAATCTGTCGATATAGCCATTTTCTTTTTTGATAATTAATCCTGCTTTTTCAAGAATTTCGTTTGAGAAATCTTTTTTTAATTCATCATATAAAAAGGTATATTTTTTAGGAGCCATACCCAGATGAAATTTTTTTATTATATCTGTTGAAATCCCTCGATTATTCAAGTATTTCAGCGCAAAATCAGTGCCTGAATCTTTATTTCTTAACAGTAAATCGTGATAAATTTCAGCAGCAACCATTGTTGCGCCAAGCATTTGTTCTTTTAATTCTTTGATAGAGGTACCGTCATTTTTTCTATATGAATGTGGAACCTCCAGATCAAATTGATCTGCTAATTCATATATCAAGTCCTTAAACTCGATGTTTCGGGTTTTCATAATGAATTTTAAAGCGTCACCTGATTCTCCGCAACTGAAGCATTTATATATTCCCATAGAAGGAGTTACGCAAAAAGAAGGGTTTTTGTCCTTGTGAAACGGGCACAATCCCCAATATGTATTGCCTCGTTTTTTCAACACAACTTCTTTTGATATAACATCTACTATATCCAACCGTTCTTTTATCTGTTGTATTAATTCATCCCATGAAGTAGCCATACTGACATTGTAACACTAATAGAAAATGTGTTAAATTTATTGGTAGAATTTCATATTTTTATATTACAAATGTCCATACAAAACAAAAGACTGATTTTATAATCAGTCTTTTATATATATATTATAAAATAATGGGGTTATGCGAATAAATCAGCAAAAGGTCCGTTTGGATCTTGAATACGTGCTGCAACTGCACTCTCTTCAACTGATTTCAAACCTGGAAGTACAATTTTTTGAACTCCGTTTGCAACACTTGCTGCTTGGGCTGCAGTTACTTTATAGTCATATCCCAAACTTGCAAGAATTGCATTTGTTTCATCTGCGATTTCTTTGTTTTCCAATGAGAAATTGCCTAATTTTGAAACATATACGTATTGTGCATTTTGAGTTAGTAAATCTGTTTCGTTTTCTAAACCTTTGAATACGGCATTAGATTGGTTTTCTTTTACTTCTTCAACCTGTTTTTCAACTTCCTTTGCCTTACCTTGTTGTAATACTCTTAGATTGTAATTGTTATAACCGTTATTGAAATCATTAAATTTGATTGACATTTCGGTTGCTCCTTTTCGTTTACTTACAAGATAAGTTACGGCATGTATTTAAGAATCTTTAGTCTTTTGGCAAAAATAATTGAAATTTTGTTACATATCGTAATAATTTATATATTATTTTAAGATTCAATTATTAATTGACACGGGTTGTAGTTTTTTGTAAAATAAATCAACTTATGATTAGTCCGAATAAAAAACAGCAGGAATGTATTGATAATATTGAGGGTAAATATTTAGTTCTGGCAGGTCCCGGAACGGGGAAGACTTTTACACTTATTCAGCGTGTTAAAAGTATGATAGAAAAAGGTATTAAGCCTGAAACAATTTTGTGTTTAACTTTTTCTGATGCTGCGGCAAATGAAATGCGCACAAGACTTGCCAAAGAATTGAACAAAAGTAATGTTGAAGTAAATATTTTTACCTATCACTCTTTTTGTAATGATATAATTACCGTTCACCCTGAGGAATTTGAATTGCCTGAAAATTATAGGGTAATCCCGCCTGCTGTGTCTGTTAATCTGTTAAAAGAATGTATTGATGAGATTAATCCTGTTGCGTATAGAACAAAACGTAATGATCCTTATTATTTTATTAATGAGATATCAAACGGGATTAATGCGATAAAGACAAATAGATTAACCAAATCTAAATTCTTTGAAAATCTTGAAAAAAATCCTGATTGGAAACCTCAATTAAAAGCACTTCAACAAGAACTAAAAGAAAAGACCGAAAAAGGTGCAAAAATTCCAAAACGTATTCCTGACGGAATAGACAGTATGGAAAAAAAGATTGCTAAAGTTACTGAACTTTGGGATTTTTATGAACTTTATAAGTCAAAGATGGAAGAACAGCATTATGTCGATTTTAATGACATGATAAATTATGTTCTGGACAAATTTGAAGATGAACCGTCATTTTTGCATAAGGTTGCAAATCAATATAAATATATTCTTGTTGATGAATACCAAGACACAAATAAAAGCCAGAATGATATTGTTTTCTACCTTACAAAATCCATAGATAGCGAAAATGTTTTTGTTGTTGGGGACGATGATCAAATAATTTATGGGTTTCAGGGTGCTAAACTTGATACTATCGAAAAATTTCTTGATAATTTCCCAGAAACTAAGGTCATTTGTCTTGAAGAAAATATGCGCTCAACTCAACAAATTTTAGACGCTTCAAGAAAATTTGTTGAACAAGACACAAAAAGACTTGAGGTTAATCCTAAGTTTGAGCGTTATAATATCAGTAAAAAATTGGTTTCTAAAAACAAGGATTTAGCGGATAAAAACAAAAAGGTAAGATTTTATAAATATGCAGATATTTTGCAAGAATATCAAGAAATTGTTGATGAGATTGCAAATCTTGTGAATTCTGATGATTGTCCTGTAGATGAAAATGGGAATAAAAAACTCTCAGAAATTGCGATTTTAACGCTAAGTAATGATGAATTAACTTCGTTTTTTGAACTTTTAAAAGAAAGAGATATTCCTGCAGAATTAAAAGACGGTAAAAATATTTTTCTAATTCATTCATTTACAGTCATGTATTATTATATGCAAATGCTTACTAATCCTGAACTTCATAGTGATAAGTTTTTCAAATTAGCATTGGCAAAACCGTTTAATATTCATCCAAAAGATTTTGAAATTTTATATAATAAAAGATCTCAATATAAATCGATTGTAGATTTAATAAAGTCTGCAAAATCAGAAAGTTATACTGAAGCTGATAAGGTTGAAAAGTTTATCAAAACATTTGAGTATTTGTCTGAATATAAAACAAATGAAACCTTGCGAAATATTATTCTTGAAATAGGTTCTAAAACAGGTATATTTGAGTATTATATCAATTCAGAAACAAACAGAATAGAAAATATTTCGGGATTGAAGAAACTTGTTGACCAAGCAGAAGATTTTTCAAATCTTTATAAAAAAATAAGTCTTGAAGATTTTGTTGAATATTTAGACATGTGCTTGCAAGATGAAATATCTATTACAACAGATAAAGCACCTGTCGTGATGAACGCTGTGCAATTATCGACATATCATTCTGCAAAAGGTCGAGAATTTGAATATGTATATATGCCAACTCTGGTGCGCGATAAATGGGAAAGCAGCAGAAAGTCCATGAAACCTATTATTCCTCTTGATGTTTCTCAATATAAAACAGAAGATGAATTAAAAGAGCAAAAAATATCAGAGCAAATAAAAGTTTTATATGTCGGAATGACAAGAGCAAAACATGCTCTAAGACTTTCATATCCTGATAAAGACGGCAAAACCGTAAAAGTTCCGTCTGCACTAATTATAAATTCTGATATTGATTTTGAACGGGAAGACAAACCTTTTGAATATGATATAAATTCATTCTGGCAAGAGCGCGCAAAGTCTATAACAAAAAGAGATTATGATTATAAGCGGGATTTTTGTTCAATGGTAGATAAGAAACTGGAGGGAAGACATTTTTCTCCAAGTTCAATAAATACATATTTCAAATGTCCTCGCTGGTATTTTTATGATTATATTCTTGATTTGCAAGCAAAAGACGGAAATCCGGATGCTTTTAGTTACGGAATTGCGGTTCATAAGGCTTGTGAAGTTGCGGTTTCGTATGCAAAAGAAAATGGTCAATATCCTTCAAAAGAAGATTTTATCAAAGAGTTTAAAGATAACTTACAAAATCTTCCGATGTCAACATTCCAACAAAGAGAAATCTATGAAAAACGTGGAGAAGATGCTCTTGATAAATTCTATTCTTGTATGTGTGTCACACCTATTTCAATGCTGTATGCCGTAGAAAAATGTATTGATTTGAATATTGACGGTGTGAATTTCAGAGGAATTATTGATAGAATAGATAAAAATCCTGACGGAACCTATACGATATATGATTACAAAACAGGTAGCGCGAAAAATGAAAAAATAATTTGTGAAGGTGGCGATCACGAAGATTATTATAATCAAATCGGATTATATAAATATTATTTTGAAAAACAAACAGGTAAAAAAGTTAAAGAAACAACTTTTATTTATCCTGAAGAACCCGAAAATAATTTTACTTTGAATTTGATTGATGAAGATTGCGAAAGAATAAAACAGAAATTTAATGATGCAATTTCAGATATCAAATCATACAAATTTGAGCCTTCATATAACCAAAAGGCTTGTCAATATTGTCCATATATTACTTTTTGTGATATGGAAATAATATAAAACTTATTGCTAAACTTAATGCTTACCCATAGATTTAGTGATTTTAGAATGAATTTGGTTTGCTTGATTTAGATAGTCGGTTAATTTTTCGTAGTTGCGAGTTTTTTCACCGTATGGAACATTCATATCAATCAATTCATCAACACTTTTGCTTATTTCTGAAAGTTTATCCAGCGAATCTGATAGGTCGACAACGGATTTAACTTTTTTAGAAATTTTAGCCATAACTTTTCTTGAAATAAATTCTTGAACTTTATATATTACAGGCATTTTTTCTCTAAATTCCTGATGATAAGGTTGTTTCTTTTCTCCAAGAACTCTACCTCCGTATAGTTGCTGTTTTCTTAGTGAATCGAGTTCTTGCATTATACGTTGTCGTTTTGCTTTAAGACTTAACGATTCATTCAATGTTCCGTAGTTGTCTGCGGCTTTAATCTTTGCATTAAGTTCTTGCAATGTGGATTCTTTATCTTTTATTCTATATTCAAGACTTAAATCTTCCCCTTGAGGCTCATCAAATCTCGTATTATTTAATATAACAGAATCATAACCGTTTAACCTTTTTATTGGATTAGAAACGGTCGGTTCAGGTGGGGGTGTTGGTTTTTGTTCAAATGGATTAGAAGTTTCCTGTGGTGTGAAATTTCCGCTAAAGGGATTAACTTCAGAAAACTTATAATGGCTGCTGAAAATATTATTGTTTATTTTGCTATTATTCCCATTATTATCCATACCCATATTGTAAACCAAGAAAATAGATTTTATCACATTTAAAAGTAGGATTTTACAAAATTTTATGTGATAGTGTACACTTTCCTATAGTACATAAATAAACCACAGATTGCTAACACAATGTTAGGCAGCCAAGCGGCGATAAATGGGCATATTGTACCTTGTTCCCCCATTGATAAAGATAATGCTCTAACAAGGTAATAGAAGAATATTATCAAAATACTGAACAAAAATCCTCTGTTATAACGTACTCTCGGAGGTGTAATTGCTAAAGGTACGCCAAGTAATACAAATACAATAGTTGTTACAGGCAAAGCGATTTTGTCGTACAATTCAACTTTGTATTGGATTTTTTCTTCCTCCGGAATATCTGATTTTTTGATGTAATTCAATAATTGTTTAAAATTATTTTCTTTTGCAAAGTTTTTGTTTGTAACTTTAGACATATCCATATTGAATGTAATTACAGAATCTTCAACCAGTGAAGTATTCAAAACTTGTCCGTCATTGGCAATAGTGTATGCGGCTGCTTTTTGCAGAACCCAACCGTTAGGAGTTGTTTTGCCTTGTCTTGCTTGCAGAACTTGGATTGTTCCAGGTTTTGAATTGTCTAATATTGTTACGTTATATAGAATTCCGTTTTTGCAAGAACCTGAATAGAATAATCTTTTTAATAACCCGCCTTCACCAAGTTCTTTGAACACAAAATTTTCTTTACCTTCAGGAACGTGTTTTTGTCCCATAGCCCAAAGTGCTAATTTTGTTGACTGTTGAGTCATAATTGGTACGATTTTTTCGTTTATGACAAAACTTGATAGAGCCATAATGATTGCGAAAATAAAAATAGATTTTGCAATTCTGTTCAAACTTATTCCGCAAGCTCTCATAACTGTTATTTCAGAAGATAGACTTAATTTGTTCAATGTCATAACTGTAGACAAAAGAACACCCATAGGGATTGTCATTACAATAACAGATGGCAAGTTAAGCAAAATCATTAAGAATGCAACCTTAAACGGTATGCCAAATTTAGTAATTTGTTTAACCAAAGTCAGAAAAGTATCAGATGCAAAAATAATTGTTGTAAAGACAAAAACCCCTGTTATGAACATTTCAATTACTTGCTTTAGAATGTATCTGTCAAGTATTTTTATCTTAGAAAGTTGCTCTTTTACTTTTGACAAAATCTTATTAAACATAAACTGATTTTAATAGAAACATAAGTTTTTATCAAACAAGAATAGGAAAATATTATAAAAGTTTATAAAATGTTAAAACCTGAAAATATTTACATTTAACAGATTTAATTTGCTTCTTTCAAGATTAAAATTGTTCTGTCGATTTCGTTTTTCAGATACCCTAATTGTTCGGTCAAACTGTCAGGGTTATATAAGTATCCTGAACCTCCGTATGCCATATATGGATTATATTTAGCGGCTTCTGTTCTCAAAAGTGCAATTGATTTTGTGTGCATGCTAAGTTCGAGTAATTTTTTATATGAAAGGAAATAACTTTCAGGTTTGTTTGCATATTTATCTTTGAAATAATCCGCACTTTTGGTAAAATAATACGCTTTGGCATTGAATGCTTGCACATTAGCGCCTTCATCTATCATATCAGAAAGAGTTTCAAGCATTGGGATAAATTCGTTCAAATCATTAACATATTTAGAAGTTTTGTCTGTTTTCAAAATTATATTAACAAATGCTGGATTATCTCTAGGTACAGGTTTCAATTCATTTGCAGAGTTGAAATCTTTTGCGGGTCTAAAATCCGGGGATATTTTTTTAGGTTGTTCTTTTTCATATATTCTACTCAAATCGGGTAAAGTCCCAACATAACCTTTTCCGGTCAAATCTTCTTCTTCCTTGGCAAAAGCATCTCCCAAGGAAAGAGTTGAAAGAATTATAAATGTTGCTAAAAAGATTATATATAACTTACGCATACCACAATTATAATGATATATGTAAAAAAATCATCCTTTATTTACTTTAATTTATTGTACAGAAGTCTGACAAGGTTTAGGGTTTCCAAAAGGACGCATGCGAGGGTTTGACTTGTAGTAATCCTTTTGATGTTTAGATGCTTTGTAATCTCTTCTGTCTAATTTTTTAATCATTGCATATTTTGAACGTTGTTCACGGGTTAAGCATTTTTTGAAGGTTTTATCTTCTTGTTTAAAAAGTTTATCTATATCATTTTTGATGTTTTTAACGATTTTTTTCTGTTGATTAATTTCTCCGGAATCAACATTAGCGACTGTTAGTGCTTTTAAGGTATAACTTTCTTTAATTAGTTCGTTGAATTTAGTTTCATATAGAGGTGAATATTTTTCGTTACATTCTTCTTTTGTTTTAATTTGTTCATCTGTTAAATCAAGGGCATTGTAAATAAGGGATCTGTTTTTCTGTAATCGCATAAAATGTTGTTTATAAGCAAGAGCCTCTTGAGGTGCTTCAATATTGGATTTGTTACAGCACGCTTTGTAAACTTCTATTGAGTTAACGGAAGGAACGCATAGAAGCAACATAAAAAATACACAAAACCCTGATAATATTTTTTTATTCATGTTAAATAAAACCTCTTTTAATAGATAAAATTATACTATCATAAAAAATTTTGCAAAGAACATATTTATAGTAGAATTTGGATATGGAAGAACTAAATTTAAGAAATTATGCCTATTTGGGCGATGCTGTTTGGGAATTATATATAAGAAATAAGACAATTAGGCTAACCAATAATGCTAAGAATTTGCATAAACTTACGACAGATAAAGTTAAAACAAATTTTCAATGCGAACTTTTGCATAATATGACTGAAAAATTAACGGAAGAAGAACTTGAACTTACCAAAAGAGCAAGAAATCTTCCAATACCTGTCGGCAGGAAAAATATTCAACATGAATACCGTCAAGCAACAGCATTTGAAACCTTGATCGGTTGGTGGTACACCTATGACAAACCGCGTTTGGAAAAGATGCTAAACTATCTTGAAAAATACATCTTGTGGGAATAAATTAAAAAATTTACGAATGAATTTGAAACGGGCATTTTGTACAATGTGCTTTTGCATGTAACACAAGATTATCTTCCAAATCATACATTTTTGCAATTCTTGTATCTAACGGGGCACCGCATTTGGGGCATTTCAATCCGCCGGCACCATTTAGAATAAGTTGTTTCAAACTTTCAATAATTTCGGGTGAAACAATATCATTTGCAATATCTTTTTCTAATTTTTTAATTTCATAAGGCTCACATTTTAAAACCTTGGCAAGAGCCTGCCTTGTTGTCACTGATAGAAATAATTCTTTTCCGCATTCAATATCTTCAACCATGTTCAAAGGAAGATTTGCAGCAATGGCAAGCCCTTTTGGGGTTATATCAAGTTCTTTTCTTTTGTTTTGAATAAATTTTGCTAATGTTTCCATATCGGATATTTTACCATAATATATGTATATTGGGAAATGTTAAGAAATATGAATATAAATAATGAATGCTTAAAACGACTTTGTGATAAGGCTTTTGACTTTTTAGAACATGTTAAATGTAATATAATCATGCAATTTCAACAGGTATAAATTGTTTATATATATACAGGGAAAATAAAGGAATTGGGGAAAAGGAAATGAGTTTCAACTACTTATCATATGCGAATATGCCATATTGGAACATTTTACCTTGTGGTATTACAAATTTCGGTGGCGATACTCAAGTCTTTACGATTCCTGATGATATAACAAGCGGTCCTGTGGGGATGTTTTTGAACTATCCTGCATTAGGAGTTTTAAACAGACAGACAACAATATACAATAACTGGGGTCCAATGGGCTTTGGATTTGGGTATTACTGTTAAGGGAAAAAGATTTTAAGGTAAAGAAAAAGGAAACGGGGAAATTATGAGTTACAATTATCTATCTTACGCAAATTTACCATATTGGAATATATTACCTTGCGGAATGACTAATTTCGGAGGTGATATTCAAGTTTTCACTTTGCCTGATGACATAACAAGCGGTCCTGTAGGGATGAATTTAAATGCTCAAGCATTGGCGCTATTGAATCAACAACAAAGTATATATAATAACTGGGGTGTAACAACACCTGGTATGGTTCCTGGGGTATCTGGCGGAAATACAGGAAATATATTTATTGATAATATGTTGAATGTAGCAAATAGAATGACCGCCGAAAGTACTCAACGTAGAATCAGTTCTACTCTTGCAGGAATTGAGCGTTTAAGACAACAAATGTATGCTCAATTATATAAAAAAGGAATAACAGAAGAAGAAGCCGCAAAATTAAATGATTATATAACAAAATTGAATGAGCAAGAAGAAAAATTATTACAAGCTCAAGAGGATGCAAAAAATGGTAATTTATCTGTAGGTGATTTATCAAAAACTGTAGCAGAAACAGAATCAGCAGTTCAAAATATAGTTGGTGAAATTCAAATAGGTCAAAATATCAAAGCATGTTTAAAAAATATGGAAAAGACCTTTGAAAAGATTGCCAATATTGAAGCCAGAACAGATTTAACTGCACCTGCAAAAGAACGTTTAGCACAATTAAAAACTGAATTAGAGCAGTTAAAATCAAAATTAGAAAACTTACAGAAAAATCCTGAAGGTTTAGAACCTGCTCAGGTAAATACAGAACTTACAAAGATTGCAACAGAATATAATAAGATTATTAACGCAATCAATCAAATAAGTGCAAGTTCTCCAAGCACTCCGTCAAGTGCAACTCCTGGAGCAACACCGAGTGAAACCCCTGGAGCAACACCAAGTGAAACCCCTGGCTCAGAACCAAGTGGAACAGAAGAACCAAACACACATACACCAAGCAGTGCAACCCCAACAAATTCAGGTTATTCTGTTGAAGGTCGTCAATTAGTTGATTTATTTGACGAGGGCGAATTGGAAGATGCTTGCAGCAAAATCAATTCTGATAACGTAATGGATGTAATGCTGGCATGGCAAGATCTATATGCAACAGAACATGAACAATCATTTATGGAAAGATTTGTAGACGAAGCCGGATATTTCAATAAACGTAAATACGGTAAAATCATAATGAATGCCTTGAGAGATAAAGTTCTTGAATTAGGCTTAATGGATGAATGCCGTGAAGATTTTGCAAAAATTAACCGTGAAGTTAAATCAACCTTCTGGTTCGATAATGATGTTGCCGCAAACTACGACAATATAATTAAGAAAATTGCACAAAAAGAAGGAAAGAAATATGTTGAAACTCCTGCTAAAGAATAATATCGCAAATTATAACATACATTTATAATTACTTATTTTATTCCTTAAATATCGAAGTGAGAAATATTTAAAAAGGTTAGAAAGTAGTGTAAATTTTATTCCTGTATTTATACAGGAATTTTTTTTGTAAATTTTTTGTAATAATACGAAATTTTTAAGTGAAAAAATACTTTATTATATATATAGGAAAAAGAATCAACAGGAATATTATGGGAATAAGTATTGTTTCAGAAAATTATTTTAAAAACGACAATTCGGACTATGCCAAATCATTGAGGGCAATGTACGGCGAGGACGGCTATGAAAAATACACTGCCAAAATGAACAGTATTATGACCGCTCAAAAAGAAGTAACTAATCCGATTGCAAAGTCTAAAGC
>CASELF010000050.1 GCA_949288725.1 uncultured bacterium | reverse complement strand
AAATCCAGCCTTTTTGCTTGAATTTTTCAATCATAGCCAAATCTTCTTCAGATGGTGTTGCGGCGTTATTCCTATTTTTCTGGTAATTAGATTCCCAATCCTGTAAAAGTTGCATTATTTCTGTAGCAACAATTTTGTCTCGATGTTCAATGTTTCCCAAAGTCCAGTCATCGTTTATACTTGTTACTAATATTTTAGTAACTTCTATTTTCGATTTTTGATACTCCTGTTGTTTTTTCTTGAAATAGCCATTGCTGGCAATTATATTCAATTTCCGTTCAAATGGAGTTTTGTTCCCAATGTGCTCGATCATTTCATAGACTTCCTTTGCATCCACATCAGGGAAAAAGGATGCTTGCCATTTTTGCGGAAGAATATGCTCAATTTGCCAATTATCAGGTAATAATTGTTCTTGATGATTGTAAGCGTAACATTTCAGGATCATACGTACAATGTTTCTATGCGGAATGCGTATTCGGCTTTCCAAAAGAGATTTGTCTATTTCGCGAAAGTCGAAACCGGGATGTGGGTCATTAATAATCTTTGCATCTAGTTTCATGATGTCGCCTTTGACAGCGTTAATGGTAGGAAACAGTAAAAATCGAGTCATCAGCTCTTCTATCAATTTGTTGAGGAATAGAAGAAATTCTGTATTGAACTTTTCTCTGTTCCTATGCGATAGATAATAAATAATGACAGGATACTTCCAATACTCATTAGGATAGGAAGTTAAAGTATCCAAGGCCTTTCTTATTTTTGCATCATTGTCCCAATCTTCTTCTGGTATATCTTGATTTGTATTTATGACTTTCCATAAGTTTAGTACTGTTTTTAATCCATCCATTAAATCTGATTCAAAGAGCCTTTCGGACTTATTGGCTGAATAATACTTTCTTACGCCCGGTGTCGTAGAGCTAACATCATTTTCTTTGGCTCTCAGATAAAACATGTAGTAATAAAACAATTGTTGAATGCTTTCTTGTGCTTCCGTTGCCTCTTTTTCTAATGCTTTCCATTGGCTGATGAATTCTTCTTTTTCATCATCTTTCAGATTATTGTAAATTTTAGCTTTGAATATATCTGCATCCGAAAGAGGAAGTCCTCTGTTGTTTAATGTAGAGAAAATAGTCAAAGCTGTGTCTTGGCTGTCTGCACAAATGGGGAGTAAGATAGCTTGATTCAGAAGGGCATAGATAAAGTCATACACCTTTAAAGGTGATTTTGTACAATGTTCGTCATATAGCTTTTGGAATAGCAGATAATTCTTAGAGTAGTTATCGTTGGTGTTCGGATTGGCTATGCCATCTTTTAGAATGTTTCGTAATATTTCATTGCCCGCATTGTCCACTACTCTTGAGGTTAGTAGAATATTGTTATAATCAACTTTTCCTGTACGATTGTCTGTTCGCCAGATAGCAGGTTCTATTTGGCGGATGAAGTTTTGAGCTGCGTCAGTTTGTGCATCATCTCCTTTGATAAGTTTTGTATAAATGGCGCGTAAAAGCAGAAATAATGATGTGATGCGTTGTTGTCCATCTATGATTTCTTGCTCGCCATTTTCATTTTCAAATGAAACAATGCTTCCTAAGAAGTATGATCCATTTCGGTCTAATCCACCAATGGTAGTGGCAAATTCCCAAATATCTTCAAATAAAGTTTCAACTTGTTCAGAAGTCCATGCATATGGTCTTTGATATTCAGGAATAATGAAAGGTTTAGTTCTTCCCGTTTTCAGGAGTTCTGATACACTTTGTTTATTGACGCTTATTGTTGTTGCCATTTTTGCTAATCTCTAAAATTTTATTATTTGGTTTTATTTTCTACATTCCCGTATTTAGTTTTGGATTCCGCTGCCATTGAGTAAGAACTTTCCTGCAAACTATACAATTTCGGTTCGCTTGAAGTATCTTCATTGTCCGTCCATTGCTCGCATTGACGGATAACCGTTTCCAATGCGTTGGCAGCTTCTTCGGGTGGATAATGGTATTTTTTTAGTAGTCGTTTTATCATCTTTCGCATACCAGCCCGTGCCGATTC
>CASELF010000049.1 GCA_949288725.1 uncultured bacterium | reverse complement strand
TCATAGCGGTGAAAATACTTGGGGGGCCACCCCCTGGGAAGATAACTAGTTGCCAGCACCTAATTTAGAAAAAGAGAATTAAGACATTTGTTTTAGTTCTCTTTTTTTTGTTTGATAACCCTCACCCCAGCCCTCTCCCATTGGAGAGGGGGCAAATAAATCGACCCTCACTCTAGGTTTCTACCATTGGAGAGGGGGTAAAGAAATTGACCCTCACCCCAGCCCTCTCCCATTGGAGAGGGGGCAAATAAATCGACCCTCACTCTAAGCCTTCTCACGTTGGAGAGGGGGCCAAGAAACTGTCCCTCACCATAGCCCTCATCCCAGGTCTCTTCCGTTGGAGAGGTAATTGTATTAAATTAGCCATTGTGATAATAGATATCTGTTTAATTTGTGTATAAAATATTTATTGTAAAGGATGTAGTAACGTGATGGATGTTTTATTCCCTTTTTGTATAAATTGCTATTCATTTACTATTATCCAATAAGTATTTGTTATTTCCGTTGATGACGGATAAGTGTATGAAAAAGATGGGTTAATCCGTTAACGGGAGCTAAACAAAAAGGTTCTACTTCATACCATAGAACCTTTTTCTTTTATTATATTGTTTTATTTTATATTATTTATGTAAGATCATTTTTTATTACAGGTTGGCTTTCTTTATTTGCACATAACACAACTAGAAGATTATTTACCATATTCGCTTTTGTCTTTTCATCAAGGTTGATTTTATTGTTGTGTTCAAATCTGTCTAATGCCATTTCTACCATTCCTACTGCTCCATCTACTATTGCTCGTTTGGCTTCTATTATCGCTTTTGCCTGTTGTCTTTGTAACATTGCTGCTGCAATTTCTGATGAGTATGCAAGGTGTGTTATTCTGGCATCTATTATGTTTATTCCTGCCGGTTGTACACTTTTTTGAATTTCGCGTTTTAGTCGTTCTGAAATTTCTGCACTATCTCCTCTCAAGGTTTGTTTATCTGAATCTTCTGAGGCATCATAAGGGTATAATCTTACGATATTTCTTAGGGCGCTGTCACATTGTGCTGATAAAAATGTTGAATAATTATCTACATTAAAGATTGCTTTTGCTGTATCTTGAATTTCCCATGTTACCATTATCCCAACTTCAATTGGGTTGCCTGATTCATCATTTATTTTTTGTTTCCCGTTATCCAGTGTTCTTGCTTTTAGTGAAATTGTATAACCTTCTCCTGAAATATATGATGTTGTTAATGGGTTTACCCAGTGAAAGCCGGCTTCTTTTATTGAGCCTGCGTATTTACCAAAAAAGGTTAAAACCATTGCTTCTTGCGGTTTTATTATTCTAAATCCGCTTATCATAAATACTAACAGTATTGTTGCTAATATTCCAAATGGAAACATGAATGGAATTACAAATAGTAATAATGCGACAAGTCCAAGTGCTAATATTACTATTAACATTGCGATTCCAGGTGCGTAAAATGCTTTAAATTCTTCCTCTTTGCTTTGTATTTTCATGGTTGTATTGTTGTTTGTATTATTGGAATTTTGATTTTTCATTGTTTCCTCTCTGTAGTCCTTTTGCGTTTGTTCGTTTGTTGGAAAATATGTTGTTACGAATTTTGCATTATTGATTATTTCGTGTCCTGATGGTGAAAATTTTGAAAAATATTTTGATAATTCTCCATCTTCAAAAATTAATAAGTTACAATTTTTGCATCGGTCAATAATTACACCGTTGTAATAAACTTTTTCCATTTCTTTATTGCATTTTGTGCATATTTTTTTTGTTTCTGTTGTTGTGAATTCGTTTATTTCAAATAAATCAATTATTTCGCAATTTGCATCAATATGTTTGGCTAATTTTTCAAAATCATCTTTTGATATATGAACGGATTTGCACTTTTTGCATATTTCAACTTTTATTCCTCCTTGTTCATAGAGTATTAATTCTGAGCCGCATATACTACATTTTTCCATATTATCCTCCTTTTCTTAATCTTTTTATTTTAGTCTTTGGCTTGGTTTTGTGTCAATTTATATACTAATGTAAATTAGTGATAGTTGCTAAGTGTTACTGTTTTTTTTTTTAGTCTATAATTGTTGAATAACATCCCAAAAAACAGGAGATTTTATGAAGAGAGCTTTTAAAGTTGCAGGATTTGGTGTTTTAGCCGTAGTTGCGGTTTTATATATTACTTTTTTATTCGTTTTACCAAGAACGATTGACTTAAATAAATATAAACCTGATGTTCAAAAATTTGTTAAAGAAAATACGGGTTTAACTCTGGAGTATGGTAATGTCGATTTTATAACCAGCCCGTTTTTGGAGGTTGGGATTAAAACCGATGATATTCATTTAAAATTGCCGGATAATTCCGTATTGTTCAGTGCAGACAATTTTAAAGGTAAAATTTTTCTGCCAAGTTTGTTGTGGTCTAATGTTAGGGTTACTTGTGCAGATATTGAGTCTCCAAATGCTGATTTTGAAATTGTTAACGGGCATAAATATAAAGTTGCTAAAATTTACGAAGATTTAGTCAACAAAAAAAGACAACAAAAACGTCTGAAACCTCCTGAAGAACTTGTTGATGAGATGAGTGATTTGCCTTTTGATTTGGCTTCTATGAACTTTATTATTCCATCTGTCAAATTGAACAATTATAAAGTTACTGTTGATGATCTTAAGGCTGCTCATAAACTTACTTTGCAAGGCAAGCAACTTGAGTTTGGATATTTCAATGGTGAAAAAATTAAAGTAAAAACTGTTTCTGAACTTCTAAGCGATGATAAAACAAATATTACTGCTAATTTGGATGTTACAACTTTTGTTCCTAATATGCATTATATCTTCCCTGCGGCTGATGAGGAAGGGGTTTTTGAATTTCCTTTCATAAATCCTGTCACTGAGTTTAGAAATTATAACTTAACTTCTGACATAAATTCTAAAATTCAAATAAAAAAGGATAAAAAGTTAAATAAAATATGGGCAAAAGGTTATTTTAATATTGATAATACTTCTGTTACACTTGCAGGGTTGCAATTGCCTAATTCATATTTTAATTTGCAGGCGGATGGGTTTGTGACAGATATTGATACTGTTTTTTATGTCACTGATAAAGAGTATATGAAATTTTTGGGGAAAATAAATTATGGTAAGAAGCCTTCTGTTGATTGCTCTTTAAAATCTACACAAATTCATTTTGATAATTTGTTGAAAATTGCTAAAGCATATTTAGATACTGTTCATATTAAAAATGATATAGGAAATATGAGTGTAAGCGGTTATTTGTATTCTAATTTCCGATTTAAAACTAATTTTGAAAGTATAGAATCTGACGGAAAATTTATTATTCGTGACGGAAATGTTTACGATAAAAATATCGGGTTACTATTGAATGATATGGTTGCTAATGTCACTTTTGATAATAACAATCTGAATGTTGAAAAAACTCATATGCTTGTTAATAAAAAAGCATTAGACATATCAGGTAATGTTGATTCTAATTCCAACAGTATTCTAAATGTTACGGCGGATGCAATTCCTTTAAGTGCATTATATAAGGCTTTTGCGCCAAAAGATATTAAAAATATATATAGATTAACTTCTGGAATTTTAAGTATTGATGCTAAATTGATGGGGACCATAAAAAATACTTCTTCAATTTTAAAAACGTCTTTAAATAATTTGGTGATATCTGATCCGAAAGGCAATTTTATTTTAAGAAATAATAGTTCCAGATTTAATATTGCAAATTCATCAGGTGTAATTAGAGGCAAATTTCAAAATGAAGGATTTAAGATTGATTTACCTAAGACAAAATCCGTTATAACAAATTCTTCTATTATTGCTAATCTCGATAATCGAAATATTGATATTAAAAAATCTGATGTTCGTTTGAATAATAAGTCTATAATTTCTTTTAGCGGAATGGTGAAAAATTATTTATCAAGTCCTGATTCCAAAATATTTGCTAATGGTAGTCTTGATACTAATGATATAAAAATTCTGCTGGGGAAAAATATTGCGCCATATATGAATTCAAAAGGTGCTATTCCTGTTAAAATGCTATTGAACTCTAAAGATCAAAATATGGCATTAACACTTCAAATGCAATCAAGTGCTAATTCTTTTATTACTCCGGTTAATTTTAGAGAACTTGAAGGTAAGAATGTTTTGATGCAAATTCTGATGGAAAAAGATGGAAATACTGCAAAAATATATAAATCAGGTTTGTATGTTAGAAAGCCCAATTCAATCTTTAGTGATAACTTGCAGATGAATCTTATCGGGATAAAAGAAATTGCGGGTATTCGTGCGATTTTTACTAATTTGAATACGGATCCTTTCATAAGTTTGTTTAAAATTAATATTCCGAAAGAATTAAATGGTTCTATTTGTATGTTTCCGAAATCAAAATTTTTGTTTAGCGGAAATGCCTACGTTTTGGGACATCTGGAAAACCCTAGAATTAACGGCAAATTTAATATAAGAACATTAGATATTCCTGAATTATATACAAAGATTAGGGATATTACTCTTGTTATTGCAAGTCGTGATATCAAAGTCTTTATAAATGATGTAATGGCAAATGGTTCAGATTTTTCAATAAAGGCAAAATCTACTTGGAAATTGTTACCTGAAAAACGTATTGTCGGGGTAAAAATTATATCAAGATATATGGATATAGACAAATTAGTAAAAATATCCGATACCTTTGAAAAATTTGCTATAGCACGTGGGGTTAAGTCTAACTCTTCTATTTCTCAAATTCCATATAAAATTATTGGTGGAAATATAAATTTACGAAAGATAAAAACAAGAAATATTTTCATAAATAATACTACAGGTAAGATTTCACTTTATAATAATGTTTTATATTTGAATAATTTGAAAACTTCTCTGCTAGGCGGCAAAGTTAGCGGTAATGCTTCTTGGAATTTATTATCAAAAGAGTTTAACTTGAAGGCTACAGGTAAAAGTTTTGATATTAATAAAGTCCTTGTTGATTTGTTAGAGATGAAGGATATTTTGTCAGGAAATATGAACTTTAATGCTGATATCTCCATGAAGGGTGTTACTATTGACAAACAATTAGAAACCTTAAAAGGATATGTCGATTTTGATGTTAAAGAAGGTCAGTTAGGGCCGTTCGGAAAGTTTGAAAATTTCCTTATGGCTGAAAATATTAGAAATAATGCCTTTTTATCAATGGCTATGGCACCTGTTATATCTGATATTGTTGCTATAGATACGTCTAAATTCAATAATTTGTCGGGGCATATAAAATTTAAAAACGGAGTAGCTTCTGTTGCACCTATTACATCACAAGGAAACATTATGTCTATGTATGTTTATGGTGATTTCAGTATGACAGATAAAGATGCTGATTTGAAATTGCGTGGCAGATTAGCACCTGAGTTTGCAAAGAAATTAGGATATCTTGATGTAATAAATCCTATTAATATGATTGAAAACTCCTCTAACTTGAATATTGTTACGGCAAAGAATTTTATGGAGTTTTCAGAGCCTGTAACAGAAGAGGATATAGACGTAATTCCTTCATTGATGGCGTATAAAACTGAGGGATATTCTCCTAAATTCCAAGTTAATCTAAAAGGGGATTTGAGAAAACCGTTAAAAATGATAAAATCATTTAAGTGGCTAGCACTTGAAACTGATATTGAAGCGGCTCAACATCATGTTGATTCAATGCCAAATCCTGAGTCTGGAGAAGAACATTTATCTGTTGATGAACTTGTAAAAAAACGCGCAGAGCAAGCGGCTGCTGAAAAAATAAAAGAGCCTGTTCCTGCTGAAGTTGAAACAAGCAATGGTAAAACTTTTGGTAATAAATTAAAAAATATTTTTAAAAAAGATAAACAAGAAGTAAATAATTAAATTGTAGAATACAAATAAAAAGGCTATTTATTTTTTAATGAATAGCCTTTTTTTATTTTATATATATGATAATTTTTATTTCAAATATCTTGAAAATAAAATTTTTAGTATTAAAATAACTACCGGACCCCGAGAGGCATTATAGATTTGGGACAATTTAAGATTGTTGTACCGAGCCGAAAGTTATTGTATATCCGAATAGTAAATAAGTTCGGGGACAGAGATTTATATTGAAAATAATAGGAAGTTAAAAAGGAGATTAAAAATGTCTGATGAAGCAAGAGATTGCATTGCCCCTAGTGAGGTTGCTCACGGTTTTTCAGAAAAAGTTATGCCAATTAAGGCCGCTTACAGAAAATCAAAAATGTTTGTTTTGGCAATTGCTGCTGGTGCATTTATTGCATTTGGAGCACAAGTTAGTTTAACTGTTACTTCCGGTGTTGCAGCAACATTAGGTTGGGGTGTTTCAAAACTTATTGGTGCTATGGTTTTTGCAGCAGGGCTTATGATGGTTGTTTTAACCGGGGCTGAATTGTTTACCGGTAATGTTATGATGATGTTTTCAGTTATTGAAAAGAAGATTTCCTGGTTAAGATTGTTGAGAAGTTGGTCTATTGTTTATATAGGCAACTTTGTTGGTTCTTTATTACTTGCAGGACTTGTTTTTGGTGCTGCATTATATCAAAATAACGGATTTGATGTTGGTGTTAATACTTTAACTAATGCTCATATGAAGGTTAATTTATCTTTTGTTGAAGCATTTTCAAGAGGTATTTTATGTAACTGGTTGGTTTGTTTGGCTGTTTGGATGGCTACAAGTTCTAAACGAGTTATCGGCAAAATTTTTGCTATATTTTTCCCTATTATGACATTTGTTGCTTCAGGTTATGAACACAGTGTTGCGAATATGTTTTTTATCCCTAGCGGTATTTTTCTAAAATCTGTTCCGCAGGTTGTTGCGGCTTCTCATTTAGGCGCTGATGTCGCTTCGTTGTCGTGGGGAAATTTCTTGTTACACAATTTGTTACCTGTTACGCTGGGTAATATTGTTGGAGCATTAATTTTTGTTGTACTTTTATTTTGGATTGCATATCTTAAAGACGACCATCACAATAATTAATTTAAACAAAATAAGAAACTATTTTTTTTATAGTTTCTTATTTTTTGCGGAAACTCTCTAATGAAAAAGATTTTACTTATAACAATTTTCATGTTGACAATTTCTCCTTTTGCTATGGCGGAGGATGAAGTTGTTTTAGAGTTTGATAATAACTTTGCAAAACATACACTTAATATTTCAGAGCAATCTGCATTAGTGCAAGAAAATACGAAAGATAAAATTGCAATTAGTGAATCTGAGGTTGAAAAAGTTGAACCTGTGCAAATTCAATTGGGAACTGAACCCTCCAGCCCAGGCGTTGAACAGTCTAGATTTTTTAATAGTATTTCTAGAACTGCTAAGGATTTATATAAATTACAGATTGACAATACCGAAACTTCCTCCAGTTTATTTGCTGATAAATTGACAAAAAAATTTGAAAATGGTCCTGTTGATAGTGTATATTTATGGACTGTTGTACAAATGAATTCGATGACAGAAATTCCTGAGTATGGCGATACTGACACCAGATTTAATGTTAATTTGATAAACATATTTATCGATGCAAATATGAAGGGTGGTAAAGATAAGTTTAGATTAATGCTTGATCCTACACATAGGCATACTCCGTTTTTTGAACCTTTTGTAGAGGATATTTATTATGAAACCAAACGTATTCCTCATCATACCTTGTTGATTGGTAATTCGAGAACAGGTGTTGGTTATGAAGGTGCTCAATCGCCTAATACTTTACCGTTTGCAAATAGGTCACAGATTTCGCGTAATTTTGCTAATATCAGAAAAATGGGGGTTCGTTTAAAAGGAGATTATTCATTTGTAGATTATGATATTGGTGGATATAGTTCCGATACTTACTTTACAGAATTTTTACCGGGTGTTGAATTTGATGGGTGGGTAAATTTAAAACCATTAGCAAAAACTGACGGTAAATATGGTAAACTTACTGTTGGTGGAGGTATTGTTTCCGGTTGCAGAAATTCTACAGATTATTTTATTGGTAGTGCTTATGTTGGGTATGTGTATAAGAAATTTTGGACCAGAATGGAGTTTGCTACCGCTGATGGTTCTAATGGTGGTGATGGTTTAACGGATAAACGCAGGCAAGGTTGGTATATAACCTTGGGGTATCATTTAACGAAAAAACTTGAACTTGTTGCTCGTTATGATGAATTTGATCCTGATAAACAAAAAAGTAATAATAACCAACGTGAATATACTGCCGGAATTAATTATTATATAAAAGGTCAAGCATTTAAAGTTTTCTTAAATTATGTATTTTGTCAAAATGAAGCAAAGCGAGATAGTCATAGAATAATTATAGGTAGTCAAATTATTATATAGAAATATCTTTGAAATAAAAAGGCAGGAGCAAAATTTTTGCTCCTGCCTTTTTATTTCTTTGTAATTATTAGTGATAATCATATATTTTGACATTACAAATAGGTTCTGTGTAACCTGTAGATGTACATTGATCTTCATCAAATTTCGGATCTGTTTCATAATAAGCGTTGTAGTTTTCTTTTACATCATCTTTATACCCGCCATCAGGGTGTTTTACCTTAAACGGGTTGTTATTGCTAAATTCACTATTAAAGTCATAAGTCATAACATTTCCAATGGATGTATCAATGGTTCCATCATCATTAAGGTCAAAAGCTTGAACTTTAGCCTCGTAGTAAGTCATAGCATCAGATGTAACATCTTCATCATCAGAATAAGAACTTGTATCTTCTTCTCCTGTTGCAGAATCAAAAGTCGGATAAACAACATGGGCTTCAAGATATCTTGAATCAACTTCAGGATACCCTAACGGAATAACTATGTATTTATCTGTTATTGCAAATGCTACAATATCCGCCATTTGGTTTTGAGACCATACAGGAGTATTTGGTTTTCTATCACCGTTTAGATCGGCATATACATAAAAGAATTTTACCGTATCTTCTTCTTCTGTGCCTCCAATGTTTTGTTTTGCAGTCATTGAGTGTTCTATACCATTGTTTTTGGCACCAATCCATAATCTTACTCCGTTAGATGCCACAATAGTAACTTTGTCTTTAAGCGCATCTTCTGTAAAGTCAGCTGCTGTTGGGGAAGCATCTCCAAAGTGCTTGCCACTTTTACAAAATGCTGCAGGATCATCTATATGTTCTGCCGTATTTATATATTCTAATAGTGCTTCGCATAATTTATCTGCATCTTCAGGAAACGCATTATCATCATTTGTATTTATCATATGGTTGTATATGGCTAATGATAATGAATTATATATTCTGAGATAGGCATATTTATATGCTTTTTCCCAAGGTTTTACAGTACTGACACCTAGGGCGATTATTATCCCGATAATTATGAATACAATCATTAGTTCTGCAAGAGTAAACGCTTTTTTAAATCTCATCAACCCAATATCCTATTATTATTGCCACATTACTATTATATCGTTTATTGACCTAAAAGTCAATATTACCCTTGTGTATATTGCATTTTGCCCGGCAATATGTTAAAATGTATATGGTTATTATATAAAGTTTAGCGAGGATTATGATGTTGAAAGGCAAGAATGCGTTTACACTTGCGGAATTAATGGTTACATTAACTGTATGTGCTTTTTTAGCGGCACTTTTGTTGCCGGCTATTGCTTATATTCGTCCGGATAAGAAGAAAGTCTTGTTCAAAAAGGCTTATTATGTTGCAGAACGTATGGTTTATGAATTAGTTAACGATGAAGATTTTTATCCTACAACAGGTGAGACCGTTGGGTTAGCAAATACCGTTGTTGCAAGTTATTTAGGTTATACCTATGGCGGTGAATCTGATGCTGATGCAAAATCCAAGTTTTGTAAGTTGTTTGCAAGAAAAGTAAATACAACAACTGATGATGTAAATTGTGATGATGCTCATAGCAAACCTACTATTACTTATACAGGTGGCGGTGCATTTAAGGAACCATCACTTGTAACGACTGACGGTATTGCTTGGTATTTACCATATTCAAAATTTGACAAAACCACTGGTACTACAGCTGAGACAATTTATGTTGATGTAAATAATGAAGTTGAACCAAACTGTCTTTATAATGCAACAACTTGTCCAAGACCTGATATTTTTGAAATATTTGTAGAACCGGATGGAAAAATGTATGTTGAAGGTGTTAAGGAAAGAGAATATTTAAAATCTAATAACACTTCCAGATAGTTTCTGAATAGTAAAAAGAAGGCGTAGGAATTATTATAGTTCCTACGCCTTCTTTTTGAATTTATATTTCTTCAATGTCTTATACATTTGCTGTTTTTAAGTTTTTTAATGCTTGAAGTTCTTTTTGATATGGAGAAATTGAGTTAACTTTTTCAATAATTCCCGGTAATTTATCCAGAACATAATCAATTTCTTCTTCTGTTGTAAATCTGCTTAAACTCCAACGTATACTTCCGTGGATTGCAGTAAACGGAACATTCATTGCTCTCAAAACGTGACTTGGCTCAAGTGAACCTGATGTGCAGGCAGAACCTGAAGATGCACAAATTCCCATATCTGATAGGTGTAGTAATATAAGTTCACCTTCGATATATTCAAACCCAATATTACTTGTGTTTGGAACTCGTTCTGCAATTCCTGTGTTTAGTCTTGCGTTATAAATTCTACTTAAAATACCTTTTTCAAGTTTATCTCTCAGACGTTTGACTTCGGTTAATTCATATTTTAAGCCTTCTTGAGCAAGTTCTGCAGCTTTACCTATACCAACGATATATGGAGTGTTTTCTGTTCCTGCACGCTTACCTTTTTCCTGGTGTCCACCAACAATTAGCGGAGTTATCATTGTTTTTGAATTTACATATAATGCTCCAACTCCTTTTGGTGCGTGGAATTTATGTCCTGATATTCCTAACATATCTACTCCATTTGCTTGGACATCTATTGGAATTTTTCCTGCTGCTTGAACTGCATCAACAAATAATTTTGTATTTTTATTTTTTGATTTTACGATCTCTGAGATTTTACCGATAGGATTAATTACTCCTGTTTCATTATTTGCCCACATTATTGACACTAATGCCGTATCTTCATCAACTGCTGCATTTAATTCTTCCAAATCAAGTACACCGTTTGAATTTACTCCGATATAATCAACTTTATATCCTTGTTTTTCAAGTTGTTTGTATAGATTCAATACGCAAGGATGTTCAACTTTTGTTGTTATGATGTGTTTTTGATTTTTGTTATATGCTAAAGTACCTTTTATTGCAGTATTAGCACTTTCAGAGCCGCAGGAGGTGAAAATTATTTCTTTTTCATCTTTTGCGTTAATAAAATCTCTGATTTTTACACGTGCTTCTTTTATTGCATTTGAGGACTTTTTACTAAAGTCGTACATACTTGATGGGTTAGCATATTCCTCTTTCAAAAAAGGTAGCATCTCGTCTAAAACTCTCTCATCAACTTTAGTTGTTGCATTATTGTCTAAATATATTAGTTTTGTCATTTTATTTAACCTCTACAAGTGTAATGTCAGAGCCTAATGAGTTTTTCAGAATTGTTTCTGCAAAATTCTTTAATGTCATAGTAGAATTTTTGCAACCTGAACATCTCCCTTTAAGTTTGACAAATATAGTTTTATTTTTTATATCTATCAACTCAATATCTCCGCCATCTTTTTGCAATTCCGGTGATATTTGAGTTTCGATAATATTGTTAATCTTTAAAATCCATTGGGTTGGAGTAAGGGTGTTATTTTGGCTTTTTTCTTTGTTGTAATAGGTGTTGATAATATCCTGTATAACTTCCTTACATTTGCCGCAGGCTCCACCTGCTTTCGTATAATTTGTAATTTCTTCAACTGTTTTCAAATTATTTTGTTTAATTGCATCCCAAATCATATTTTCTGTTATTTGGAAGCAGGTGCAAATAATTTTTTCTTTTTTATCTGCAGTTTCATCTTGATTTAACTCATCTAAATCGACATATCCGTCTGCTTTGTATTTTTTAAGAGCATCTTCAAGTGCTTCATAGCCCATAACAGAACAATGCATTTTCTCAGGAGGCAAACCGCCTAATTCATCTGCAATATCTTTATTAGTTATTTTTCTTACTTCATCTACTGTTTTACCAATAATCATTTCTGTTAAGATGCTTGAACTTGCAACGGCTGATCCGCATCCAAATGTTTGAAATTTTGCATCAGTAACTATATTATCTTTAATTTTTAAATATATTTTTAATTGGTCCCCGCAAGTTAGAGAGCCTGCGATACCAACAGCATCTGCATCTTTTATCTCTCCTACATTTCTGGGGTTTCTATAGTGATCCATTACCTTCTCTGAATAATCCCACATATTTATTATCCTTTCTAAACTATATATATTTTAACTCAAAAAATTATAAAAAACAGGTATTTTTAATGAAATTTTAATGATAAAATTTATTACTAATTTTGTTACAAAAACTTAACAAAAAGTGAAAGAAAACTAAAGAAAAGAAAAAAAATGCCGAATAAAAAGATATAGGAAACAAGCATAAGAAAGGAACGGAACAACTAATGGGCATGAGTGCATCACAAGCTAGATTTCTCTGTCTGACCGCTCGCAAGAACAACGTTGAATTTGAAGGTCAGCAGATTAACCAGCAAAGAATGACCTTATCCGACCAGTCCGCTAATTACTATAGCGAACTGTGCAATATGTCTGTTCCAACTCCGCCATCAATCGATGATTATACAAAAGTTTCTTATACCTTCGATGACGGTGCTCTAACTAATACAATTACCTCTATGATTGCTAAAGGTAAC
>CASELF010000048.1 GCA_949288725.1 uncultured bacterium | reverse complement strand
GATTTCATCACTCTCTTCATTTTGTTCATTTACAATAAATATCATTGTTAAAAGAATGAAGACAGTGGTTTGAACAAATCCTGAGAAAATATCAAAATACATATGTAAGATTGGAGTAATAAAAGGAGCGACAAAAATTCCAGCTGGACCACTTGCTCCACTTACTACCCCTCCAATTGCGTTGGCCCAATAATTGCCCATAAAGGCTGAACCAAAAATCATATTTGAAATATTTTCTAAACCAAAATAAACAATCGACATAATGCAAAAACCACTCATCGCATTTCCAAACATACGCAAAGAAAGCGATAATAATGGCGCCCACATTGTTACAAGATTAATAGGCAAAAAGACAGGGAAAGGATCAATAAATCTTTTAAAATACTTTAATTTATTTTCCTTAGCAGCCGTATAATGAATTAAAGTAAAGGTACAAAGAGCCAAAGATAATGGAACCCCAAGATAAGTCATTGGTGAAGGTAAACCAGTTAGCCCAACTGTAAAGGCAAAGAAAATATACATAGCCAAAGTTAAAATAAGACCGCCATAATTACGGTTTCTTTTCCCCATGGTATTTACTGTTAAATTATCTATAAATTCGACAAATATTGTAACAATTAAATCAAAACCTTTTGGTGTTTCTAAAGGATTTTTATTTAACTTTTTGAAGCGAAAATAAACTACAATACAAAAAATAATGATTAAAATAATCACTATTAATGAAACAAAGATTTCCGGAACAAAAACGCTATCGAAATCAAACTTCCAAAGGTTTGAAAAATCCATATCCTACTCTACATAAGCGCTTCTAAAATAAATTAGCCCAATATCAATAATCATTGGGACGCCAGCAATCAATACTAAAGCATAAACCCATTTTTCTTTTTCGCCATCTACAGGCGTAAAATAAATAAATAAAAATGAAGCCAAGACTCCGATAATCATAATTGCAAAGCGTAAAAAGTTGCTTCCTAGTTGTCCAGCTAAAGCAAGAGACTTATTGCTTTCGTTTACTTCTACTTTCTTCTTTGCACTCATAAGAAGAGCTGCTAGATAAATTAGACCACAAGCAAAGGAAATAGCAGTAACAACCAAAGGAAAATAAGTATAAGGTGTATTAAAAGCAAAACCTATACAAGACAAGCCTAATGCAATTACCATAATTACTAAATAAGTAAGAATTGTAGATTTATCAGTTTTACAAATTTTCATTCTGATTTAACTCCTTTCTTAACATTAACTTTCCCATCTTCATCAAGAGTTTGAACAACAAGACGATTGTAAGGAATTTGAATATTTTGTTTATTAAATTCAATCAAAATTTTTTCATTTAAAGCAAAAAACACATCCCAATATAAAACATTTGGAACATAGCATCTAAGAGAGAGATTAATATCACTGGCTTCAAAAGCTGTAACATAGCAAACAGGTTTTGGATTTTCTAAAATTCTATCTTCACTATTTGCAATATCAACTAAGACTTTTTTAGCTTTATCAATGTCAGTTGAATAATCAACACCAATATTTACAACAATCCTTCTTAATGGATTACGTGTGTAATTAGTTAAAACTGAGCTTGTGATTGTTTTATTTGGAATTGTAACAATTTGTTTGTTAACTGTTTCAATTGTGGTAACTAAAAAACGAACATCGACTACACTGCCTTCAACAGATTGATCTTCAACTTTTATGTAATCGCCTGTTACAAAAGGTTTTGAGGTCAA
>CASELF010000047.1 GCA_949288725.1 uncultured bacterium | reverse complement strand
TGTTTTTGCTTCCAAAAGGTCTCTTGAATGTTAGCACTTGGTCCAATGAATTGGATCAGGCCAACATTCGCTTTTTATTCTCATAATCTTCCCTTTGGTTACCATCATTCTAATGTTCTCGAAAATTTCACTAAGGCTAAAGTGAATGATGCCAACCGAAAATTTGAGAAATTTTCTGCATCAGCCTTGTTTATTTTCTGCGAACCGAATTTTTTGCTAGGTAACCCAAAGGGAACAGATATATGTTCGCTTTGAGAATAATTTTTAAAGGAGATTTGATTATGGAAAAGAAAATTATTGTTGCCATTAAAGAACCGGACAAAGATTTGGAAGTAAAGGAGATTGAAAATACTTTGGAAAACTTTCAATCTGCTGTTGGGGGACTTATAGAAAGTATTTATTTGAATGAAAATTTGAACAAACAAAATGTTTCTGCTTTTGGAAACGATGAAGCTAAGATTTTACTGCAAGAGCCTAATTTTTGGATATATGACAAACAAGATTGTATTTGTGGGAGTGTTGTATTTGTGAAAGGCGATGATGAAGGGGGTTGTATATCTTTGACTGAAGAAGATATTGAAGCTATCAAGGTATTTCTTCAAGAAAATGAAATGAATGAATATGATAAAGTGGTCGTAAGAAAAGCAATAAAGGAGATGTTTTAATGAGAGAAAATGAAGAGTTAGAGTTATTTACAGAAAATGGTGAGATGACTATGGAAGCTAAACGATTACAGTTAGTTGACCTTGCTAATGAAATTCTTGAAAGAATTGAGACAAATCCTAATTTTGATAGTGAAGATTTGGATTTTGTAATAAATAATGTCGGCATAATGAAGAATATCGCAGATACAATGAAAGATACGAGATTTTATGTTGAAATTGGCGATAAACTTAATAAGACCGGTTATTATCTTCAATCAAAGTGGTTTGAAAAGTTGGAAGAAGCTCGAGCATTTGCAAATCAATTCGATTTTATTGATATAAATTGTTTTGTAAGAATAATGTATAGTGATTTTAATTTTGATGAACCGGGAGATATTGACTTGTATGAATATATAAAAGAATAGTCAAAATCTTGACTATTCTTAATAGAAGTGCTATAATATAACAAGTGGTTGATAGAAATATCAATTCCTTGTCAACCTGCTTCGCAGGGTCAAGTTTGAGCAAACTCCTTAAAGGCTCACTCTTGATTAAAGGTTAGACCTTTTGTTAATGACAAGCTAACACAAGACCCAAGTAAGTGGCAACCGAAAGGGTGGTAGTAAAACAGGTGTGTAGGTTTTGAGTTCCCTATATGCACAAACTCAACTTGTAAATTAAGGTATATCCAGCCTTAAATGGATAGAGTGGAGTGGGGAGATACCACTCCACTTTTATTATTTTTGGAGTGCTATGAACTTATATGAGATTTCAGATAAATACATAGAATACCTTCGTGGCAAATTGCAACAATCAACGGTATATGACAGTGAAGTTGATACAAGAAGGCATAATAGAAAATATGTCCCGTTGTTTAGATATAAAGGTGTTGCTTATTTTGCTCCTTTGTCGCACGGAAAGAAAAAAGATTATAGGTATAATGCAAAGAAAAAAGATTTTGAATTAAAAAAAGATACCCAAGTTTGTATGTATATTTCTGACAAAAACAAAAAGTCGCTAGGCACAATACAACTTGGCAATCTTATTCCTGTTCCGGCAGGAGAGTATTTTAAATACGACCACACAAAAGAACAAGATAAATATTACAAAGAGACCGTAGAAGAACAAATTGAGTATATTGAAAAAAACAAAAATAAAATTCGAGACAAGGCAAAAACTATTGTTTTACAAAAAATGTCAGGTAAGAGAGTTCCAATTAAAACAATAGACAAAGTTCCTGACCTAAAAAGGATACATCTTGTCTGTGAAAGAAAAATGCAATTTGAGAAATTACAGAATAGTAAATCTGAAATGAAAAAATTTATGGAAAAGGTTGCTTCAAAAAGGCTTTTAGCAAAACCACAAATAAAAAATTGTCCAAATAAAAAGAAACAAGCCAAGATGTAAATAATAAAAAAGATATCAGGATAAACCTGATATTTTTTTGTGTCAATGCTCCTAACCAAACCGACCCTGCATTGACCTGCTAAGAGTAGCAGGGAAGGGCAAAAACTTCCTAACCAAACCGACCCTGTTTTTGCTTCCAAAAGGTCTCTTGAATGTTAGCACTTGGTCCAATG
>CASELF010000046.1 GCA_949288725.1 uncultured bacterium | reverse complement strand
TCCGGTCATTTCATACTCGGACAAATAGTCCTCATGCGCAGCCTCGAAATAAGGGAGAAGCGCACAAAACTGTTTATGGCTAACTCCCGTCAAGGCACGGAAACTTTTGCTGTTGTCTTTATGGTCGTGGTAATTCATGTTGCAAAGGTACGCGTATGCGCGATATATAACAAATCTAAATTACATAAACTCTAATATGTTAGAGCAAAAAGAATATTCTCTTTTGCATATCATGAGAACAATTAAGTCCAAAGAGAAGTCAGACAGTTTATTTTTTGAATCACAAATTCCTAAAAAGAGTTTAAAAACACGAACAGTAACGAGAAAGAAGAAAGGTTTAGCTGGATTTTTTGGCAAAACTGAAACGGTTCAAGAACCATATTATGTGATAGAATATTCAGAATTAAAGAAAAAAACAAATATAGATCATAAAAATTATCTGATTCAGATAGAGATGGAATCAGATAGTTTAATCATGAAAAATAAATTGATAAATAATCAATTGAGCGAACTTTTATATGTTTTAGATGATGATATTCAAAAGAATTTTATTGAATATAATAAAGAAATTATAAATGCTCAAAAAACGGCTTTTCGCTTATTCTCTATAATTATAATCATAGCTATTATTTTATTATTGCTCTCCTTTTTTATTATACGTTCGGATTTTAATAAAGAAGAAACGATTAAACGAAAATTAAAACAGGCTATTAAAGAGAATGTAGATTTACTTGAAATGCGCAAGCAAATTATTTTAACTATTTCTCATGATGTACGAGGCCCACTTGGTAATATACATAACTGTGCCGATTTGGTTTCGGAAACGCGAGAAAAGAAAAAGCGCGAAATCTATTTAGATGACATCCGTCATTCTTGCCAACATATCCTACATTTAGTTAACGACCTGATGGATGCTTACCGAATTAATGACGTCGGTAGCTTACGTAATGATGCACCTTTTCATCTAAATCGTTTTTTGCTGCGCATTTCAGATGAATTCTCCCGTAAATCGGTTTCAAAAGGTCTGATTCTATATTCGGAACATAATGGTTCAAATGTAACTGTAAATGGAGATGCGGACAAACTTGAACAAGTACTAGACAATTTGCTTACAAACGCCATCAAGTTTACATCCAAAGGAAATATCTGTTTTCATACTGAATATTTAGAAGGGAAACTGTTGATTGAAATAAGGGATACAGGTATCGGAATGGATGAAGAGACGCTTAAAAAAATATTTTCTCCCTTTGAACGTGCTGCGCAGAATGTTAATTCTGAAGGTTTCGGTTTAGGTCTTTTTCTGACTAAGGGATTAGTTAAAGTCCTTGATGGAACAATAAATGTAGAGAGTAAGCTTGGTAAGGGGAGCGTGTTCAAACTTGAATTTCTTTTACCAGAAACGGATGAGCTTGTGCACGAATGTAATTCTTATAGTGAGTCTATAACCATTTTGCCGAAAAATGTACTTGTTGTGGATGATGATCCTATATTGCTAAAAATAGCAGAAGACATGCTTGGGCGTAATGGTATAACTTGTACGACCTGTATGAATGTACGGGATGTAGTAACAGCTATTAGACAATCAGATTATGATATGATACTTACTGATGTACAAATGCCTGATACCGATGGGTTCGCTCTATTAAAACTACTCAGAAATTCAGACATAGGAAATTCAAGAACCATTCCTGTTGCTGCCATGACTGCCCGTGGTGACGGAAATTCCGGAATCTATGAAAAAGAAGGATTTGCAGGTTGCATTCATAAGCCGTTCAACATCCATGCATTACTTACTTTTTTATCAACCATTATGTCTCAAATAAAAATCTCTCAAACTGGAGATTTTGACTTTTCCAGCTTGTTGGATAGTACAGATGATTATGAACATATGATGTCTCTTGTTATCATGGAATCAAGAAAAGAAATTGAGGAACTTAAAACAGCCATAAAGACAACCAATCGTGAATCCATGAGAAAAACAATACATCGAATGATGC
>CASELF010000045.1 GCA_949288725.1 uncultured bacterium | reverse complement strand
AACTATTTGGGTATTGAAACAAAATTCGCCGATAGTAGAGATTTTGCCTCAGCAGGTCAAAGGTCAGAAAAACTTTTGTCCCTTCTTTTATCGGCAAAAACTGATGTCTACATTTCAGGGCCTGCTGCTAAATGTTATTTGGATGAGAATGAGTATAAAAAAGCGGGAATAGAAGTTATCTGGAAGGATTATTCAGGTTATCCCGAATATAAGCAAGTGAGAGAGCCTTTTGAGCCCAGTGTAAGCATTGTAGACTTATTGTTTAATTTGGGGAACGATGCAAAAAAATATATATTTAAGGATTAATTAAATTCAAAGCAAATGTTTTGTATGCTATTGTTCTTCCCCCAAAGCCTTCTTTTTGAGAAATTAAACCTTCATTTAAAAATCGGCCGTTATCTTCTGTTGATATTCCAAAGTCAAGGTATTTTTTTGAATTTTTATATTTATTGATTAATTCATTAATTAATAAATCCAAAGCGCCAATTTCTCTGGCTTTATCATTAGCGGCCAAGTATTGGGTATGAACGACTTCGTCATATATGAACAATAAGGCACCTGCAATAATTTCATTACCATATATTGCAACAAACAATTTGATGTTATTAGGAAATTTTGAATTTAGCAATTCCAATTCATCGGCCGTATGTACAGCTTTTGTGTTATGGTTTTCTTTTAAAACTTTGTTCTCCAATTCTATAAAAGTTCTAAAATCACTTGATTCTTGAATAACTACACCTTCTCTTTTTGCTCTTGAAATTTGAGCTTTTCTGCCTTTTGTCATTTTGCAGGGGCTTGCAAGAAAAATTGTTGTAGAAGGTTCAATTTTAAGCAGATATGCATTATTAACATATAAAGCATACAAATCTTCTTCTGATGGTAATTTGTGGTATATATGCGGTATTGTTTTATAAACAAGTTGTAAAATGTTGTTTTCTTGCATATATATTTTTAAACTCTCAAAGCATTTTAGCATTTTATGTTGTTTTATATTGTTATCAGTAATAAAACTGCCATATGTAAGGCCTTGGTGCGAATATAGCACATTATTTTTAATATTTGCTGGTAATAAAGCAACAAGGTTGTCTTTTTCGTCGTAAAACATTAAAGAATTATCAACAAACCTATCTGAATGATATTCCATAAAATTACGCTGAAACATGAAAATACCGTTTTTCGAATTATGAATAAAATTATTCCAAATATCCTTGTCTTCTTTTTTATATTTTGCTATCCGTATCATTTTGACCTGCAATTTACAAAAATTTCGGCTCCCATTTCAGGCATAAATTCAGTTAATTTATACAGTCCATCCGGTAATTTTTTATCTATCACGCCCAATTTGAGAATTTCTGCCATTTTTGCGTGATTAAACGGTTTTATAAAATAAGAACCTTTTTCCAGGATTGAAAAATCAACACTGTTGACCATTTGGACCAAACTTTTTAACGTAAAAGTTGTATGTTGCTGAAAATGTTTTGCAACTTCTGTTAAGTTACCGATTTTTTCAATCAAACCTGCCTTATACGCCCATAATAAATGCATACTTTGAGCATTTGGAACATTTATATGAATTAATGTATTATTGTTGCATAATTGTTTTATACATTTTAACATTTGTATTGGATCGGTTACTTCATGTAATAAACTGCTAAGTATTATGAAATCAAATTTTTCATTTTTTAATTCTTCTATTTTATTTTCAAGAAAATCATTAATAACAGTGATTTTTGAATTATAGTTTCTGGTTTCTTTTATTATTTTGCAAAAATATTCAGATGGTTCAACAACCGTAAATGTTTCGTAGTTATTATAAAAATCAAATATAGATTGAATACCACACCCAACTTCTAAAATATTTTTAGGCTGATATTTATTTAATATTTCCAAAACTTTTTTTCTTCTGTACTTAACCATTATATTTTCAAAGTCGTGGTCAATATAATCTTTTGTATATTTATTAATATCCCTTGCAATTTCTTGCATTATTCATTGATCCTTCTCAAAAACTCATCATAATTTCTTATATATTCTTTCTCATCATAATAATCTGATGCTAAGACCATTAATTTGCACCCGTAGCTAAAGTGGCGCATTTCTCTCCACATGTTTTTGCCTATGTATAAACCCTTGTCGGGGCGGTTTAGCCAAATTGTTTCTCTATTTTTACCGTCATCTAAAACAAATTGGCAAGCTCCATCCATCGCAATAATAATTTGTTCCATATTTTTATGCGCATGGAGCCCGCGGGCTTGTTCGGGGAGTGTATCAAAAATATAATAAACACGCTTTATTTCAAATGGAACATTTTTGCTGCCTTCAAGTGAAACAAGCTTGCCTCTCTCATCTCCATATACTTTCATATCAATTAATTTGTAATTCAAAGTTACAACCCCCTTATTTGTTTTATGCTACCAAAAAAAAATTTATAGTCAATTTGCCTGTGAACCATTTTATTCTATATGGCTGCTATGTACATAGTCCGGAATTTATAAAATATATATGCAACTAATTAGCAATAACCTGATTTTTAAAGAAGATTTATCGTAAAACAGTTGTAAGCGGAACAAATTATGTATAATTGCACATAAAAAGAAAAAGTACTCTATACGGGCAAAAAGATAACTAGTAATCCATTTATTACAAAATGTAAAAATTTTTAAATTTTTCTAAAGTTACAACGTGCCTATGTCGTTTGTATTTATGTGAATTAAATTTATATTACAGTAAGGTGTGTAAGATGGCAGATCAAACAGGAGCAATGACCGGACTCCACAGTCTTATTAAATATTGGGACCTGAAAGGACTTGAGGCAACCGAAGAAGAAATTAACTCGGTTTTTGAAAATTCTTTGGAAGAAGGTTCTGAAGTTTTAAACAATGACACATTTGTTCAAGAGCTTGCAGAGAACTGGGACATTGACCCTGAAGATGAAGAGCTTTTAAACACAATTGGTACAATTAGTGCAACGGATGGAGTGCAAGAAACTCTATCATACGATGATTTAAACTCGCCTGTAACAGATTCAAGTGTAGCCCAAGATGACACTTTTCCTGAGTGTTTCAGTGGAAGAAGTGCTGATAAAATTCAAAAAGATGACACTACGGGTGAATACTATGTTACTGTTGATGAATTCGATATAAATAAAGAAGATAATATAGATTGTATTTCAAGATTAATTTACAACACTTATGGCGTGTCACTATACAGCGATGATGGCAGAGAAATTTATTCAAAACTGGTTGAGGCTAATCCTGACGTTTTGCAGGAAGATTATAATGCTACAGTAATTCATCCCGACCAAAGAATAAATCTTGTTGATACATCTTCAAGTGCTGTAACAAGTGTTGAAGATGCTGCAACAGGTGATGAAGACGAAGGAGCCGTTGCAGGAGGCGGTGCAGGACGCTATGCTGAAAATACCACTCTAACTGATGAACAAGTGGCCCAATATGCTCAAAAGCTCCATGATTCAATGAATGATGGGCTTGGGGTTAATGAAGGTGCCTTTAATGAGCTTGTAAATAATGAAGAATTAAGCGCAGATGACTGGGTAAATGTTCTTTCGTACTACGAGTCAACATTTGACAGTAGTTTTGTCCAAGATGTAGATGGCGATTTTAACGGTAACGACAGAACACAAGTAATGAATCAAATGACATCAAGAATACTGGAGTCTGCTCAACAAGGTAATCCTGCCGCAATTGAACTCTTGTGTTCCGAATTACATAATGCTACGGGTGATATGTTGGGAACGGCTGATGAGTTTGTAGAGTCTGTTATGAAAAGCGCAAGTGATGAAATCCTGACATCTGTTATGGATAATTACAACAGGGTTACGGGTTCTGAAATTTATAAGGATTTTGAAAATGATTTTTCAGGTCAAACAGAGAAAAATTACTTAAATAAACTCTCAAGCGCTTATCAAAATGTTACAGGCACCGAATATACGGGCTGGGATGATGGCGAGTTGAGTTTGCAAGATGGGGTAGGCAGTTTTGCTCAAGGTGTAGTTGATAAAGCAGCAGAGCAAGTCAGCGGTGTGGTTTCAACGGTTACGGAACACCCTGTGGCTACTGCAGCAGCTGTCGGCGGTGTCGGCGCAGCTTGTTTAGCGGCAGGGGCAATTGTGGGTGCGCCTGTAGTTGCGGCTGCACTTGGTATAGTAGGACTTGGCGGAGCATTATATGGTGCTGCAAGGGCAGTTGGCGGAGCAATAGAAGGTATGCAATCTTACAATAATGCTCAAACAGATGCCCAAGCACAACAAGCAATGGGAGATGTTGGCGCAAGTACGCTTGAGTTTGGTGAAAATGTAGCTCTTGGCACG
>CASELF010000044.1 GCA_949288725.1 uncultured bacterium | reverse complement strand
CAAAGATATATAGCAGGCTTCCACTCAGATAACAAAGGTCAAGTTGATGCAGGTAATGTTTCTGCAAGTAACACTTGTTTATTTAAAGGACTAAAACCTGCAAGAGTCCAAGCAGAAGAAGCTCTTTATAAAGCACAACAAGGAGATTACAGCCATACCTTTGACAGTATGGATACAGAAACCTATAACGAAATAGCCGGCTTAGTTGCTAATGGAGATGTCAAAGGAGTTAAAAACATGACAGATCTTTACAACAAAGCAATAAACAGCACAACAGATACAAATGATAAAACTAAAATAAAAGCTAATGCAATGATATCAGGACAAATTAAATTTTCTGATAAAGAAATATCAGATTTCTGTATTGATTTAATGCATTCAATAGATGCAAATCGCGGAATGGGTAGTTCAACAGGCACAAGTGCAAGTCACACAAATGCAGCAGATGCACAAACAGAACAATTAAAAGCTATCTTACAAAACAATCCGCAAGTTCTAAACTCAGTAAAAAATCGTGTAGAAAAAGAAAATTTTGCATATAAAACTACAATACAAAATCATAACGGCTCAGCATCAATAGGAACAACAAATACTTACGTAACAAATACCAAAGATACATACAGAAAAATTATTGAGGATACCAAAAGTATAGTTTCAGAATCAGTATTCTATGACAGCAACGGCAACAAAATAACTGATCCTGAACAAATCAAAGCAATTAAAGATTCTAACATGAAATCTCTAAACCAAATGCGTAAATATGTTGCAGAATTAGAAAGAGAATATAAAAAAGGCGTTGATGCAGAAGGCTGGCTATCAGATGCCGCTAACAGTTTATCAACATATTCCGGAATAGGCACAGACAGAGAAGATGTTGCAACAGAATATAAAAATGCAAAAGTAATGTTAAATCAACTTGAAGCAGCAGCACAAGGAAAATTACGAGACAGTAAAGGTAATGTTATTTCAGTTCAAGACTTAGCAAAACAAATGGTTGATAAACAAAAGGACTTATCAGCAACAAACAATGACTACAAAGAAACAATAGCCTACGGTAAAATGACAATTACCTTAGCCCCAGTAATGGCCGCAACAACAATAGCATCAGGCGGAGCTGCAGCAGTTGGATTTGGCACGTTAGCAACAGCAACAGTCAGTGGTGTTGCGGCAGGCGCAACAACATACGGGATTAATGCAATTGAATACAACACATCATATACAGGTAACACTGCGGAAGCAAGAGAACAAAACTTAAAAGACAGTTTAGTAAATGGGGTAACAACTGCGGTTGGTATAGGACAGATGAAATATATCGGTGGAATGGCCAACAATATGAAAACTGTAGCCAGAACAGGTGTAAGATTAGCAACAACAGTCGGAGCTGACACAGGTGTAGGTGTATTATCAGAATATGCTTCAACAGGTGATATATCAACACAAGGCACAATGACAAATATGTTAATGTCAGGTGTTGGTAACGCTATTGGTGTAAAATCTTTAAGCAAAAAGGTACCTACTTCCAACATAAATAAAGGTACACTAATTACAAATGAAGCTCCAATAACCGGCAGAAATACAATTTCAGATGCAGAAATTGCAAAAAATATTGACAAATCTCACTTAAATGCAAGAGACAGACAAATTGTAGAACATGAAATTGAAGCACAACAAACACCTACCCAAGCAGAACTTGATACATATGCCAAAGAACATACCTATCAAACTCCTACATTGGAAGAACAAGTGTCCCTTGATAAACATCAAGCCCAAGTAAGAAAAGAATATGCTAACGCACACGAAGTTGAAAACAATGCCAAAATACAAGAACAAAAACCAAAATCATCAATAACTAAAGATGAAAACACTAAACTTCAAGATGAAATAAAAGGTTTAGACGGACAAATTAATATATTGAATAAAAAAATATTTGGAGCTAAAAAAATTGGTAAAAATACTAAAGATTTAGAAGCACAACTAAGCAAAATAAAACAAATACGTGAAACTAAAATATCACAAATTACAAACGCCCAAAAAGTAGCATCAGTTGAAGTTAACCCGCAAGCCACTTCTGAAACACACGAAATTGTAAACTCTGCACCAATTAAAAATAACAAAGTTAATAAAGCTAAACAAGAACCATTTAAACTTATTACATCAGAAAAAGATGCTATTGATTATTATAATAAAACAATAGAGGATAGGGCAATAATCTTTTCTTCAGATGAAAAAATAAGTCAAAGAAGCCATCGTAATGCATATGATGGCAATGCATTTTTCACTGACGTACAAGGTTGGAGATATGAAGTTTATAAATCAAGCGGATCAGGAAATTACGAAGCAGATTTCTCTACACAAAGAAAACAAATACAAACACCTTGGAAAATTCATATTTATGCTGACAGTCCGGAAGAATGGGCTAATGCTGCACAAGTAGCATTACCTGTTTTGCGAGAAAAGAAAATAATGTACAAAACTATGTGTGGCATAGATAAAGAAGACTTTAAAGCTCTTGATAATGCAGTATTTAACGGCAAAAATACACAAAAAGGAAAAGCATTTACTGTATACTTTAGATCAGAAGATGAATTTGTTCAAACAGCACAAAACTTAGATGAAGCATTCAAGAAAAGCGGATTAAAATCATCAGGTAAAGTATCAGATGAAGGTCAAATTGGCGAAACCGGTTTCCTTTCATACAGACATGAAGGAGGCAGAAGGGGAATATCATATAAACCTGATAATGTTGACGATCCATATTTAAATAGCATCTCTCCTAATAATGGTCCTGCAAAAGTTGCACCTGCAACATCATCAAATACTTTAACTTCACAGGACAAAATAGCAATAAGCCACATTGGAGAAAATCTTAATCGTGTAAGAAATCTAAATGATTTAAATAAAATTCAAGTTCAACTCGAAGCAATCCCGAACAGTCCACAAAAACAAAGATTGCAACAAATATTAAATGAAAGATCTTCAATGTTAAACGCAGAATATAACACTAACAAAGCAGAAGATTTAGTTGAAATAACTGACTATACAAAAGCAAAAACCGGCACATCTCTTCCAAAAAATCAACCTGTTTTCTTGAGCGGAACAGAAACATTAAATTTAGCTAATTATCAATTAGATTTGTCATCACCACAAGTACAAGCAAAATTAAAATCAATGAAAAATGGTGAACAAATTATCGTTGGGAGAGAAGGAGATATAAAAGTTGATCCAAAATACGAGAACGTATCAAGACAACATCTGACTATTGAAAAAACAACTGATGGTTATGTTATCAAAGATATTTCATCAAACGGAACAACAATAGGTCAAAAAACTCCAGTTAGAACATCAAACAGCAACAGAATTGTGCAATCTGGGAAAAATTCATTTAATTATAACTCATCACCAAGATTAGATAAATATAAATATAATAAAAACAGGATACCGCAAGCACACGGAGATTTTTATAGTAATAGAAGAGACCTATTTAGCAATTTACACTCTTTTGGTTGTTGGGCAGGTTATACTCCACAAAATCAACAACATGGAGCTTGGAAAATGCATTTATTCTCAAATAATGAAATGGATTGGCAAAATATATCAGAAGCAATTATTCCATATTTACGCGAACACGATATTGACTGGAAAACATTTAATATTGCAAACGGTGCAGATACCTTAAATAATACAATTCAAGAGGGAAAAGCATTTACTATCTATCCAAGAGATAACGCACACATGGCACAAATTGCAAAAGACTTAGATTATATTATACGCAATAACCATTTAGAACTTAATGGCACAAATATAACCGGTGACCGAGCAATGGGAGACAGTGGACGTTTATTCTACAGATATGAATATAAAACAGGAAAAGTTAAGAATGAAGTTGTAGATTTATCTAATCATGATGGTTATCAACGTTACCTAGCACTTTATGACGGAAATGGAGAACGTATTGAACGTAATGGTCAAGCAAGATATCTTGCAGATGATATGACTCCAGAAGATGATCCATGGTTAAATTTTGATCCATCAAATCCATAAAATAAATAATAACTTATTTACTCTCACCTATTGGGCATTCAGGTTTGGTTTGAATCATTATGATAATTAACAATCCATTCATCGAATTGATATTGAATTTTTGTATCAATATTCTGAAATTGATATGACATATCTGCCAAAAATGCGGCTAATCTTTTTATTTGCTCATCATTCTTTTCTGGCGAACTTTCAAGTACACTATTCATTGACATAATACACTACACCTTAACATTAATAATTAAAAATGCCCGAAATTCGGGCATTTTCTTAAACTTATAACTTGCACTTAATGTGCTTTATATACTAAAAAACGGAAAAGGTGGGATTCGAACCCACGGTGCAGGTAACCCCACACAACACCTTAGCAGGGTGCCGCCTTAAGCCTACTCGGCCACTTTTCCGTGTGCAACCTTCTTGGTTACAGTTTCAATTATAGCATAAACATATTTTTTTGAAAAGATATTTAAAAATTTTTTTTATCAGTTATAATGATACTAATAATAAGAGAGGTATTTTATGATTGAAATGAAAGTTATGGGTATTGCTTTAGACACCAGAACAGGGTCCCCTATTGTCGTTCTTCACGACAAAGAAAATAGACGTGCTTTACCTATTTGGATTGGTTCTGCAGAAGCAAGTTCTATTATTAGAAAAATTGAAAATCTTTCTGTTGCAAGACCTATGACTCATGATTTAATAATCAGTATTATCGAAAAAACAGGATATACTGTTAACAAGGTTGAAATCAATGATGTAGAAAAAGAAACCTACTACGCTACAATCTTTTTGGAAGATAAAAATGGAGAGTTTATGGAAATTGATTCAAGACCTTCTGACGCCATCGCTATCGCAATTAGAGTAGATGCTCCTATTTACGTTACCGCTAATGTTCTTTCTAACGGTTCTGTTTCTACTGACAGCGCAAAAGATGCTCAAGAGGCGGAAGAATTCAAAAACTTTGTACAAAGTATTAAACCTTCTGATTTTGCAAAGTTAATGAAAGATAATGACCACCACGAAAGTGATCAATAAAATTTTAAATATAAAAATTATTTGCAAAAGAGGTTGGGTGATTAACCCAACCTCTTTACTATTATAAATAATTTATTTACTGACAAGTTCCGGCAGAATAACTCATCAACAAATTATCATATGGTGACATTGAAGAACCACTTATTTCATATTCGCAATGAGTTCCACCGTCTGCAGTTTTAGTACAACCTCCAGGCTGTTTATGACCTAAACTTTGATAATATGCTTTATAAAGAGCATCCCTTTGAGCTTGAGTAAACTTACATGTCATAATATCTTTATCTTGTTTACCTTTTTCTATCATTTCTGCTTGAGACGGAACTTTACCATCTTTAGAAAATGCACTATATAACATTTTATAACCATCATAAACTTCTTTATTGGCAAAATTTGTATAGCTTACAATTTGAACTTCACATCTGCCATCTGGGAGTAAACCCTTAACAGTATATGTTTGATACGCAGTTGAATTATTAACTACTACTCCTTTTGTACAAGTTTTCAGATTCTTGATATAATTTTCTGGTGGAATAAGTCCTAAAGTTATCGCATAAACAACTGAACTTAACGAAATAAAACTAATCAAACTTAATAAAACAAATATTTTTTTCATTTTACAATACTCCTTTAATTATTATAACATTTTCCGGCTTTAGCATCTTTTAGTGCTCTATCAACATCAATTCCACCTGAACAATTGGCAGAATAACCTGATGGAGAAAATAAAACCACACTACAAGAGCCATTCTCATACTGACAACTATAATATTTATTATTATCAGGTGTATAAATACATTTTTTCTCATCAACTAATCTTTGTATTTCACTTTCTGAAAGTGATCCACAATTAGAATAAGAAATCCCACCTATTTTATCTTTTGATATTTCGCACTTAAAATCCTGATTTGGCACAGGACATTCATAGTTTCCGGGGCTCAGATTTAATTCACTCTCATAAAAGAAAGCATACGCACTTGAACCTGTGACTAACAATACCAGAAGTATTAGCACAATATCTTTCATTTTACTCTCCTTAAATTAATTGCATAACACTCACATCTCATGTGATATATAACTTTTATACTCTTCATATATAATCTAAACTATTTGAATTCGTCGAAATTGCAAAAAACTTTAATAATGTAACAAAAGATTTACACAAAACTTTCTCAAAAAGTTACCCAAATCCTTGCCAAAACAAAAGACACATAAAACTTCACATTAAAAACCTACAACTACATAGCCAACAAATTTGATACAAGACTTACAACATGCTTGTGAATATCTTCAATAGAACCTGTCGAATCAACAACTTTTATCCTATCAGGTTCTTGTTTAGCAAGTTCAAGATAACCATTTCTGACACGATTAAAAAATTCCACACCTGAATTTTCCATACGATCTTTATTTTTTCCAACTCTTTGCATAGAAGTTTCAATATCAATATCAAAAACAATTGTCAAATCTGGCAGCATACCACCTGTAGCAATTGAGTTTAGATTTTTTATTTGTTGAATATCTAATCCTCTGCCATAACCTTGATATGCGGTAGAACTATCTATATGCCTGTCGCAAAGCACAATTTTACCTGAAGAAACAGCCGGTTTAACAATAGTATCAATATTTTGCGATCTATCTGCCAAAAACAAAAAGGATTCACATCTATCAGAAACAACTCCATCATAATTAAGTAAAATTTCTCTAAACTTCTCTCCTAAACCTTTTGCTCCCGGTTCTCTTGTAACAACAACATCATACCTTTTATTTTTAAGATAATCTTTCAAAAGTTCAAGTTGAGTTGTTTTGCCACAACCATCGGCTCCCTCAAAAGTAATAAAATAACCTTTATTCATAAAAATTCCGCCTTTTATAAAGAATATTATAACTAAAAAAATACCAAACCCAAAGTTTTAATAAAAAAATAAAGCAGCCCGTAAGCCGTGTTCTGTTTTAGATAATCATCTATCTGGTATTAGGATTACTCCTAATCTCTAGCGATTTTTCCGAAGATGGCGAACAACCTTAACCTTCGATTCAATCTTGCATCCA
>CASELF010000043.1 GCA_949288725.1 uncultured bacterium | reverse complement strand
TGAACCCTGCCAGCTGTCACGGCGGATAAATTCTCTGTCAATTTTATTCAGACAGTCCAATTTTGCGCCTAACCAGCGCGGTGCTATGAGGTTTTTCTTCAAACCGTTTCCGGCAAGACGATGTATTGTTGTTTCAGGCGGTAAAAATTCCAAAAAATCTACCGCAAGGTTAACATACTCATCTTCTGACATAAAATCTATTTTGTTGTCATAATATAACTGCGCAAGTTTAGTATCTTTGAGTGCGCAGAGCATATGTATTTTTACACCGTCAACTTTTAACTGTGCAAGTTTTTGCGCCGTCTGTAAAATTTCTTCTTTAGTTTCCCACAAGCCGAAAATAACATGCACGCAGACATTCAAACCTTTTTCTTTTGATAATTCATACGCTTTTAAGAAACAATCAAAATCGTGGCCGCGGTTAATTCTTTTTAGAGTTTTATCATGAATAGATTGCAGCCCATACTCAATCCAAGTATAATAATCTTTGGAAATATCAGATAGCAAGTTTAATTTGTCATTATCAACACAATCAGGACGAGTTCCTACAGATAAGCCTACAACATCAGGATGCGTAAGTGCTGATTTATAAATAATTTCAAGTTCATCAACAGGTTTGTAAGTATTTGAATAGGCTTGAAAATATGACATAAATTTTTCAGCCTTAAACCTGTCATGCAGAGTTTGAGCCCCAACTCTAACTTGTTCTTCTATAGACAACTGATTAGAATGGGCCTGAGAAAAACTCCCTCCATCATCACAAAAAATACAACCACCAGTAGATATTGTACCGTCACGATTGGGACAGGAAAATCCGGCATCTATAGTTATTTTGTAAACCTTTGCTCCGAATTTATTCTTTAAATATGCACTAAATTGGTTGTATCTTTTGTCTGTATTATTAAATAACATTATTATTTTTGTTCATCATCGTTGTCATAAATAGGATAAACATAATGTTCACCGCAATTTGGACAAACTACTTCTTGTTGTTTTCCATCTTCTACTTGAGCAACTTCAAACAAACATCTGCAGCCTGATTGTACGCATCTGATTGCTAGAGTTGGTCTAATTAATCTTGCCATAATTTATTTCCCTCATTCTTAACTATACACATAAAATTTTAGCACTGATTGAAATTTAGTGCAAGATTATTTCTATTTATAAACTTCGTCATCCCAATATTCAAGTTCAAGTTTACCAACAATAATGGTATCACCGTTTTGAATACCTTGACGTTTTAATTCATCCATAATACCCATACCAATCATAATATTTTGAAATCTTATAACTTGTTCGGTACTTCTGGAATCTGTTACTTGTGAAATTCTGATAATTCTGCCGCCTGTCACAAGATATGTATCTTTTTTAATCTTTTGAACATCCCAATACCCGTCATCATTGTTAGTAGCATCTGTATCTTCTATCACATTGACTTCGGATTTAGGTTTTTCTATTGAGTTAACTTTTTCTTCAAGTTCATTTTTTATTGACTGTAAATTTTCTCCGGTAACAGCAGAAATAAGAAACGGTTTCACTCCCAATTTTTCAAACTCTGAGGCAAGTTCTTTTTGTCTGGTTTCATCTATTGCATCAATTTTATTTATAGCAACAATTTGATATAAATTAGCAAGTTTTTCAGAATACTTTTTCAACTCTTCATTAATAATTTTGTAATTCTGAATAGGATTTTCTTCTGTACCGTCAACAATATGTAATAAAAATCTACATCTTTCAACGTGTCGCAAAAAATCGTGACCAAGACCGATTCCTTCTGAAGCACCTTCAATCAAACCTGGAATATCAGCAATTACATAACCGTCACCATCTGATTTTCTTACAACACCCAAGTTTGGAACTATAGTTGTAAACGGATAATCAGCAATTTTGGGTTTAGCAGCTGAAACCCTGCTTATAAAGGTTGATTTTCCCGCATTTGGAAATCCTATAAGTCCGACATCTGCAAGCAATTTCAATTCTAATTGTAATTCTCTTTCTATACCGGGCTCACCAGGTTCACAATATTGAGGTGCTCTGTTTTGCGGGGTACAAAAATGAGTATTTCCTCTGCCTCCGCGACCGCCTTGGGCTACCAAAACTGTTTGGTTATGTTCAGTTAAATCAGCAATGATATTACCTGTTTTTAAGTCTTTTACGATAGTTCCTGTAGGGACTTTTATATATATATCTTTTGCACTTTTGCCGTGCATACTTTTTTTGAAACCGTTTTCGCCATTATCTGCTTTAAATATAGAACGATATGTAAAATCAAGCAAAGTTGACAAACCTTCATCAGCGACTAAATAAACACTGCCGCCTTTGCCACCATCACCGCCTGCTGGGCCGCCTTTATCAACAAATTTTTCTCTGCGCCAAGCAACAACGCCATTTCCGCCCTTGCCTGATGATATTTTTATTTTCGCTTTATCTATAAATTGCATAGTATAAATCCTTTAGTGTGATGATACAATGAACACAAATAAAGTGCAAACTATGCTTTAGGTTTATTAGATATCCACAAAATGATATGTAAATGTTTTGTTATTATTCTTTTATTAGATAGGTAAATGTGATAATATATAGGTATGTTCACAGGGATTATTGAAGAAACGGGAAAAATTAAGACTTTCAAAAAAAATTCTAACGGTGCCGAAATCGAAGTTGAATGTTCAGAAGTTCTAAAAGATACAAAAATTGGTGATAGTATCAGCGTCAACGGTACTTGCCAAACTGTTATTGAACTTTTAAATAATTCTTTTAAGGCTCAAATTAGTGATGAAACCTTGAGGGTTACAAATTTTAACTACGCAAAAGCGGGGCAATCAGTTAATCTTGAAAGAGCGTTGACTCTATCTTCCCGTCTTGGCGGACATATTGTATCAGGTCACGTGGATGGAGTTGGGAAATTTGTTTCAAAAGAGAAACTGACCGATTTTTATAATTTAGTTTTTGAAATTCCTTCAGAATTAGATAAATATGTTGTTTACAAGGGTTCTATCACGATTAATGGCATTAGTTTAACTGTTGCAAGTATAAAAAATAATATAGTTGAAGTTGCAATAATTCCGCATACATTTGAAAATACTAATTTGTTAACCTTAAAAGAAGGTGATTATGTTAATATAGAAACTGATATTTTAGGGAAATATGTTGAAAAATTTTTATCTGTGAACAATAATAAAAAAGATATTAGTATAGATTTTTTAATGGAAAATGGTTTTGTATAATGGAAAGAGAAGAAAAATTTAAATTTGATAGTATAGAAGATGCAATTATAGATTTTAGACAAGGCAAACCAATTATTGTTGCTGATGATGAAGACAGAGAAAATGAAGGAGATGTTATCGTTTCAGCAGAAAAAGTTACTCCTGAAGTTATTAATTTTTTGGCAACAGAAGTTAGAGGTCTTATTTGTCTTGCTATTTCAAAAGAAATCGCAGAGCAATTAGACTTACCGCAAATGGTTGAACAAAATACCGAGGGGATGAAAACAGCCTTCACTGTTAGTATAGATGCTGCAGAAAAATACGGAGTTACAACAGGGATTTCAGCATACGACAGAGCAAAAACCGTTGAAGTTGCTACTGCTCGTGATGCACAACCGTCTGATTTAAGACGCCCGGGGCATTTATTCCCTTGTGTTGCACGACGTGGCGGGGTTTTAGAAAGGACAGGTCACACCGAAGCCGTTGTTGACTTGGCAAAGATATGTTCTCAGCGCCCTGCAGGTGTTATGTGCGAAGTTATGGCAGATGATGGGCATATGGCAAGAAGGGATTATTTGCGAAAATTTGCAGACAAATATAATATGAAATTTATTTCTGTTGCAGATTTGATTGCATACCGATTAAAATCGGAAAAAATTGTCACTCGTGAGGCAGAAACTATGCTTCCGACTCCTTACGGTAATTTCAAATTGTATGCTTACAAAAACAGAATAAATAAATCTGAACATGTTGCACTAGTTATGGATGACGGTTCTGATAAAATCCCTGCCGTTCGTGTACATAGTATGTGTTTAACAGGTGATGTTTTCCATAGTTTGAAGTGTGATTGCAATTCTCAACTTCATAATGCTTTAAAATACATAAGTGAATATGGTAAAGGTGCTTTGGTGTATTTGACAGATCATGAAGGCAGAGGAATTGGGCTTTGTAACAAAATAAAGGCTTACAAACTTCAAGAGCAAGGTCAAGATACTATTGAAGCAAATATTTCATTAGGTTTCAAGTCTGATTTAAGAGATTACGGTACAGGGGCTCAAATTCTTGTTGATTTGGGCTACACAACATTTGATTTGATAACAAATAATCCTAAAAAAATTGTTGGACTTGAAGGTTATGGATTAAATGTTAATGATATAATTAAGGTTAATTCTGAAATTACACCTTACAATCAACGATATATAAACACTAAAAAAGAAAAAATGCACCACTATTTATAGAATTTAAAAGGAACGAAAAAGATGTATATAGCAAAAATTTTAACAGCTGAAGAATATCATAAATTCGAGAAATTATATGAAGATTTTAGACAAAAGGCAGCAAGCGAATATAATTTTGAACTTGAACCGCTTGATTTTGAGGGATTTTTAGCTGCACTTGATAAAGATTTAATCAAATGTATTGTTCTTTTTGAAGGTGAAGAAATGGTTGCATTTCTTGTTTATACTACTGCAATTTCAGAGGCTATTGAACTAAATATTATACATTCAATCAAAGATGATGATTTTAGTACTATTGCAAAAGAATTGCTTGTTAAATTTCTTGATATAACTGACGCTTTAAGACGTGAAAAAATAGTTTGCTACCCAATGCTTGGTGAACAAAAAAATCTTATCAGTGTAATTGCTAAATTAGGATTTAAGTTCGTTGGAACTGAGGTTTTAAGGTTTAAATTTGACACAAATGCATCAAGAGAAATTTTTTCAAGAGCAAGGGTTGTTCCAATTCCTGAGGATTACAAAGTTGTATCATGGAATAACAAATATTTTGATGATGCAGTAAGAGTTATTCATGAATCTTTTAAAGACAGTTCAGATGCATTATTTGATCCAAGATTTACCACAATTGAAGGGACTACTGACATTATAACAAAAGTTGTTAATGATGTTTATGCGGAATTTATGCCAAATTCTACAAGTGTATTGCTTTATAATGATGAAGCGGTAGGTTTTGCCTTTATGAATTTGACAAGCGGCTCAATTGTTAATATTCCACTTGTTGGTATTTTATCTGAACATCAAGGAAAAGGTTTATCAACTATTATGCTAAAACATTCAATGGATTATGTGATTAATGCCATAGACCAGTATAATACACCAATTACAGAAATTAATACGACAACTGAAACCAATAATCTTCAGGCATTCAGATTATATAAAAATCTCGGATTTATTGAGGATTACAGTTATCCGCAAGCATATTTACCTGTGAAAAACTAGACTTTTATAAAAAAATAAGTTAAATTAATTCTATGTCCGGCATAAATATCAAAAAATTTTTGAACAGTTTTTCGCAGAATTACAACCGACAACCCTCAACGACAGGGACAAGTTCGACTGCTTCCTCAAATATACAAACTACTCCTGCTCGTGTAGAAATGGATACGTCTGGTCCTAATCTTCCATCTCAAAATGCACTCAATCACATTGGACAAAATATTAAAACTGCTGTTCAGAATTTTAAACTAAATGTATTGGAAAATGCTGATAGAGCAACGTATTTAAAAGACGTTCTCAATTTGCCTAAAAATGTTAATGAATTTATTTATATGGTTCAACGAAATTTGTCAAGAAAAGAATTATCTAATGAACTTGCAAAACAACAACTATCGCAAGCGCAAACACCGCAAACGCAAGGAAAAACAATCTCTAATATTGAGTCCCAAATACTTTCTCAACAAGCATACCTAAATAATGCGAACACAAAGACCTTAACTATACAAAACCTAACACAGAAAGCCCCAAATCAACAAAATATGCAAAATATAAATCAACAAGGTCAAAACTCACAACCCCAAACATCGATGACAGGCGGTGCCTCACAAAATCAACAACCACTAACACCTCAGCAAACCGTTGCACAGAATATTTTATCAGGTCAGGTGATGAATAATGGGAACTTAAATATTCAAAAGAAAACACAAGAAGCAATAAATTCAAAACTTTTGGCAGAGATTTATGATCCTAATGCGACAACGACAGAAGAAACCGCAGAGATTGTGCTTGCAAAAGAACTTCAAGCAACACTCAAAAAACTAGAAATAAATCCCGGTTGTATGATAAGTTTGGGCAAAATTTCTCAACTTATACAAAAAAACGGAAAAGATGCCATAACTAAAATTATTATGTCGATGACCGAAGTTTCAAAATCAGGTATTGAAGATCTTTCGCAGATGAAAGAAATGGCAAAATTTATTAATGCAAGTATATCAGTTGCGGCAGAAAACAATCCGCAAAAAACACTTAAATTATTTCTATTATTATATTTACCATGGCTGCCGCTTGAAGATGGTGTAAATTTTGATATAGAAATTGAAGAAAAAACAAATTCTGAAAACCAAGAAAATGATAGCATTCTAGTAATAACAGTAACCACAGTAAATTATGGAACTGTTAGATCAACACTCATTTTAGAAACCTCAAATTCTGTTCAAGTATCGATAGAATGCTCAGAAACTTTCCCGAAAAAAGAATTAAAATTACGAATTGAAAAAGAACAAACTTATTATGCCATGGATTCAGTGTTAAGTTTTAAAACAGATGAAAACATAAAACAAAATGAAGGAATAAAACAAACTGCATCAGTTAATATGTCACAAACTACTGAAATTAATCCATATTTGCTGCTTATGGCACACGCTTTAATAAAGCATATTATAGAAATAGACAACAATAAAACACTGGGGTTAACAACACACGAAGACAAATTTTAGCAGGAAATTAAGATTTGTTAAAAGCAAATCTTTACAAAAAAAGAATTTACTGCTATAATCATAGTAGTTTAGTGTAAAAAAATAGGTTAATGGAAGGAACCTAAAGAAACAAAAAAGGAGTTTAGTATGGTAGTAATGCCTGTATCAGTTGCAAGCACTGGTTTTGGTGCAGTAAATAATGTAAGTTTTTCAGGTTATAAAAGAAGAAAAAATAATGGTGATACAGAAGGTTCACCTGTTGAATATAACAGAAGTTCAAATAATTTAGCAAAAGTACCGGTTATTGTGTTAATGGCAATGTCACCAGCGATGATGAATGCAAAAACACCGGTTAATAATTTGTCAGAAATGGAAGGTGAAAAAACTGAAATTATTACACCTATTTCGATTGATTCAGAAGAATTAGATGTAATGACAGCAAGTCCGTCAGTATTCTCTGAACCACGTCCAGAACAAGTAAAAGCTCCTTTTGGGGTAGCAGAACTTATTGGGCGAAAGATATACAAAGCTGAAACTTTTGTTAGTAAAGGACAAAAATATTATATAGTTTATAGTGGAAGACAAAATTCTAAATACGTTAATAGTGTTACAGTATTTCCAGAAGGTTTTAGAAATGAAAATGGTAAGTTATTACCTATAGTGCATGAATTAATTTATCACGATTTAGGCAAAGGCAAAGAATTTTGTGGAGTATTTGTTTCCGCTGATACAGTATTAAAAAATGGAAAAGTAAAAAATGTAAGAGAAGAAATTCGTTTGCCAAATGAAGTTGCACAGAACCTAATTGATTTTATGGCAGGTGATACAGAAATGAAAAACATGTCAAGCATATCATATTCAAAAACCCAATCACCGCATTTAAGACCAACTAAAGTTGAAATGTAATAATATTTTTCAATAATAATTTTCACTAAAAGAGATAAATATTAATATTTATCTCTTTTAGTAAATTATGTAAAAAGCAAATCTTTACAAAAATAAATTTACAGATATAATCATAGAAGTTTAGTGTAAAAAATAGGTTAATGGAAGGAACCTAAAGAAGCAAAAAAGGAGTTTAGTATGGTAGTAATGCCGATATCAGTTGCAAGCACTGTTTTTGGTGCAGCAAATAATGTAAGTTTTTCAGGTTATAACAGAAGAAAAAATAATGGTGATACAGAAGGTTCACCTGTTGAATATAACAGAAGTTCAAATAATTTAGCAAAAGTGCCGGTTATTGTGTTAATGGCAATGTCACCAGCGATGATGAATGCAAAAACACCGGTTAATAATTTATCAGAAATGGAAGGTGAAAAAACTGAAATTATTACACCTATTCCGATTGATTCAGAAGAATTAGATGAAATGAGCACTATTTCTCCTGAATTTAATGTCCCTCCTACAAATCAAATAAATCCGCCATTTGGAGTTGCTGCTCTTAATGGACACAGAATATACCACACTGATACCTTTATGAAAGATGGGAAAAAACATTATATTGTATATAGTGGCTTAAAGAGTTCAGATAATGTAAGTAAAGTTTCTGTATTTCCTGAGGGATTTAGAAATGAGAATGGAAAACAATTACCATTCGTTCAAGAGTTAATTTATCACGATTTAGGCAAAGAAAAGGAATATTGTGGTGTGATTGTCAGATCAATACAAAAATTACCGAATGGTAAATTTAAGTCAACAAAAGAAGAAGTTCGACTACCTGATGAATGTGCTCAAACGTTGATTGATTTATTGGCTAATTATTCCTCTATGAAGAATTTTACAAGTATAAAATATTCAGAAACTAAATCTGCACAATTAAGACCTACTGTGACTACAAGTTATTAGTATATTATTTTTTGAATCTATATAAAATAAAAAGGATATGTTGTACAACATATCCTTTTTATTAATTTTTGTAAATTTTTTTTTGAAGTATTGAATTTGTATATAAAAAATACCGTTATTAATATTTAGATGGAATTTTTTAAGTTTATGGACGAGTATAGAAAATGGATTTAAATTTAAGCAAACTTGAACAAAAAGAAGTGGTGCAACAAACTACCCAAACTCAAAATAATAACGGGGTAGCAGAAGTTAAAGAACAAAACACAAAACCAATTGACTTTACAACTGACAAAACAACTCAAGAATCTAAGAAAAATATTGAAATCCTCGATTTTCTGAATTCTGAAGAGTTTAAAAATTTGTCAGAAGAAGAACAATTAAAAGCATTCAAAGAAAAATATGGTCTAGGTTTATCTGATAAAGAATTAAGTGAAACATTAAAAAATGCTAAAAAAGTTGCTGCAGAATTTGAGCAAAGAACAATGATAGCATCAGGTGAAGATATTCAAACAAAAAATGCAGCAAGCAGTAATGATGCAACAAAAGCAGAAATTACAGCAAAACAAGATATTATTGAAACTCTAAAACAACGGGGGATTGAAAAACCGACTCAAGGAGATGTTTATGACTATCTAGTTAAATTACAAGAAAGCGGAGTTGAACTGACAGCAGAACAAAGCAAAATGCTAAAGACTTTTAATACATTACTAGATAATGGCTTTCAAGGTTTAAAACCATCACAAACTGAGTTTCAAACTGAACAACAAAATCAAAAACCATTTTTACTTCCAACAGCGGTAACATTATCAACAGAATTCAAAAATAAAACTCCAGAAGAAAAAGTAAATATCTATATGGATGCATATTTAACAGCAAATGACCCTAAATATGCAAAATTATCAGATGAAGAAAAGAAAGAATATAGTTTACAAAAGACAAACGAATTTATAAATACAATTAGTAGAAATGGACGCAAACCTAATACTACAGCATTTGTTGCAATATCAATTCTTGATGATGCAAATAGGAAAGGAGAATCTATAAAAGATTTTTCAGATAAGGCTATTGCACAAAAAGCAGATATTGCAGTAAGCAACCAAATGAAAAAGGGCATTCAAGAATTATTAAAAAGAAAAGAATTCGCAAATGGCAGAGATATAAATGATCAAATGATGGCTATAGGAGATATTCTTTTTGCAGATAATGAAGAATATGCCAATATGAAACCAAGAGAAAAAGTAGCATTTGTACAAAAAGAATTGCAAGATAAACTGGATATGATGGGTATTCCTATTAGCATTGAAAATAAAAATACAGCACGTATAAATTTAGATAAGGAAAGAGAAAACCGAAATGTACAATTTCAATGCTTAACATGGGTTTTAAAAGATTTTGCAGAGCAACCCGAAGATATAACAATTAAAGATTATATGGCTGAATATTCTACATCAATTGATGCTAACAAAAAATTGGTGGCTTTAATAGATAAAAATCTCGCAGATCCAGATTTAAAAATAAATCACCGAGGAGCAGTTGAAGATTTCAAAGAAGTATTAGTAAGCCAAAAAGACATCTATACACAATTACAAAAACAAGGGATAACAGACCCTAAGCCCAAAGACGTACATAAATATTTAACAGAACAGGAAAAAACAAGAAAATTATCTGAATATGAAAAAAGAATAAAAAAAGAATCTGCAGTAATGATGCAACTTGACGAAAGGTATGAAAATATAAGCCTTAACAGTCCAGCCGCAAGATTAGCAAGACAAACTGATATTACAAAACGTTCAGATAATGATGCAGTAGAACTTGCATATAAACTGTACGGAAAAGACCCAGAAGCAATGGAAGAATTTTTGCTTGCAAAAATTCTAAGTAATAAAGGTGAAAATACCGAAAGTATATTAAATGCATTAAGTAAATATTGTACACCTGAAGAAATGCAAAAATATCGACAAACTGTTTATGATGCATTAGGAGTCAGCGGTATTGCTCAAAACGATGCAGGTAAAATCAGTAAATCAATAGAGGAAACCTCCGACCATAAAAGAGGCGGTAAAATGTACTCAATTGCCTCCAGATTTACAACTGAAGACTGTACAGCACATTTAACTGCAAACTGTATGGAACATGATCATAGCAGAAAAGCAATGACTTATGGTATGCAAAACTACATGGAAAAAGAAGATGCAACCAACATACTTCGTAATGTTAATGAAATGAATATTGTTCCAAAGGCAACTTGGGCAACCTTCTCTGAAGAATTCATTACAGAAGCAAAAAATCAAGGTACTGATACTCAATTATATTTTGCTGAGCAATTATCAAATTTTGGTAATTCGGCAATCACAGAAGGTGTTGCTGCGGCATCCGATTCAATCGATTCAAATTATAGATCTCAATATAATAAGATAATTGAAAATGCTATATCATCAGGCAATTATTCAAGTTCTGATGCTAACAAAATTAGGAATGCATTAAAATCAGGAAATATAAGCCAAGAAACATTAGCTGACAAATCAATCCCTGAAAAAGGTGCAGACAATTCTAATGCTAAAGTTTCTAATGCTGATAATGCAAATCGTGCAGCTGAAGCAAAACAACCTGCTCAAACTCAGCAACCTACTAATGCTACTGTACCAACGCAACCGGCTGCTACGGCATCAGCGACAGCATCAACACAAAATCAACAAACAATATCACAAATAAATAATGATAATATTAGCACACCGTCAACTACATCAAGTTCGACAGTTTCAAATAGTATAAAGACTTCTACTACAAGTTCTACAAGCAGAACTCAAGAAACCTCATCTGCTAAAAAGGCAGATGCTATGAGCAATGCGGCTGATACAAAAACTAATATTGATAACTCAATTAAAGATTGGGAAAAGACGCACAATCAAACATTGAATTCTAATGATATAGAAACACTAAAAACAGCAGTAACTTCAGGTGTAATTGATGATGTATTAGAAGATCCGATGGCAACAAGTGAAGCAAAAGCAATCGTAAGGAATTTGGTTGCTAATGCAACAAGTATTAATGATCTTTATACAAAACTTGTTTCAATTTATGGTTCCAAAGTACAAAACAAATTTGTAGATATACTTGCAACAAATGGAAGTGCTGCAGCAATTCATAACTTTGCAGAAAACAACGGAAGCAAAGAAATTATCAAAGACTTGTACATTAAATGCGGAAGTTCAACATTGAAATCCGAACTACTTAATTTACTACCTCCAACTACGGTTTCTGAAATGCTTGCGGCACATCAAATTACTGATTTATCATCAGTAGATTATAAAGTTTTGAAAGAGTATGTACTGAAAAACATTTCATCTATGAGCAATAGTGATTTTAATCATTACTTAAAATACTTGCCACTTGATGAACGACAAGCACTTGTAAAAGCACGATTTGCTCAAACACAATATACAGGTTCAGAGGGCGGAGAAATCGGCATGTACGCTGATAAACTCGGGTTTAATACAACAAGCACCCAAACCGTAAATCAAACCTCAAACCAACCCACAGAGGCTTCGAATAATAAAAAACCCTCAAATGAAAGAAATGAGCAATTTTATGATGATGGGTTAGAACCCTTTTATGACACAACAGATGAAACGCAATTAGATGAATTTACTAACAATAGTAATTCTAAAACTCAGCCAGGTTCTGATGAATGGGAATCTAACATAAGAAGAATGCAAGCAGGTGTTAAAGTTCCTCCATCATCAGTTTATGCAACTTATACTCCGGAAGATAATGACATTGACTGGGAAATAGGTTCAGCAGGCGCTACGAAACTACCTTTTGGCAGAGACTACGATAAACAAAAACGTGGCACTATTTACTGGGGCTAGCAACTTGATTTTTTGATTTATTTATGTTGTAATTTCTATACAGCAAGTTCACTTGCGAGTCTATAGAAAGAAGACAATTACAAATTGCCGAAAATAATTAAATTAGCGAAATGTGCAGGTTTTTGTTACGGCGTTAGAAGAGCCGTTGAAACTGTTAAAAATCTTAAATCAGAAAACCCTGATAAAAACATATGTGTACTTGGAGAACTTATCCACAATTCCCAAGTCATAAAAGAATTAGAAAATCTGGGCATTACTTCTTTGAAAGAACTACCTTCAAAAGGTAGCGGAATTTGTGTTGTCAGAAGTCATGGAGAAAGTCCTGAAGTATTTGAACAAATTCAAAAAGCAGGATTTGAAGTTTATGATTTGACTTGTCCTGATGTTAAAAAGGTTCAGCAAAAAGCAATTGAACTTGCGAAAAACGGGTATTATCTCGTAATTGTAGGCAAAGCGCAACACCCTGAAGTCATTGCAATTAAAGCAAATGCTCTCCAATTCAGCAAAAATGTTATTGTTGCCGATTCTACGCAAGAATTAGAACAATACATAAATGAATTAAAAGTACATAAAAAAATAGGTGTAGTTGTCCAGACAACTCAAATGATTACAACACTAAATAGCATAGTCAATTATTTAACACCACTTGCAAAAGAACTTTTAATCGCAAACACAATTTGCGGAAGTACCTCAGCACGCCAAAAAGAAGCAAAAGAACTGGCAAAAAAAAGTGATTTGATGGTTGTGGTCGGCTCTAAAAAAAGCGCTAACACAACCCATCTTGCTGAAATTTTATCAGATATAACAAAGACAATTCACATTGAAACTTCTGATGAATTATCAGCGTATAAAGAGATAATAAACAATGCAAATAAAATTTCCGTAACAGCAGGAGCCTCAACACCTCCAAATGTCATTGAATCTGTTATGGAAAAATTACAAGAATTCTAGAGGTAGTCAACCTCTTTAAAATAAAACAAAGAAAAGGAGAATAAAAAATGACACAAGCAACATTAGATGAATTTGAAAAACTATTAGAAGAAAGTTTTTCAACAGGACACTCTGTAGCTGATATCGTAGAAGGTACAGTTTTGAAAAAAGATCAAGACGGATATCTAATCAGCGTAAGAGGTGCTAAAACAGAAGCATTCTTACCTAACAAAGAAATTTCTGCACTAGAAGAAGCAACACCACTTGAAGTTGGTGATGTAAAAGAATTTTATGTTCTAAAAGAAGAACACGATGAAGAAGGTATGGTATTGTCATTGAAAAGACTTGCATTTGCTCAAGCATGGGCTCAACTTAATGATGCAAAAGTTCAAGGTGACACTATCCTTGCAAAAGTTGTTTCAGTTGTTAAAGGTGGCGTTTTAGTTGACGTTGCTGATTTGAAAGGTTTTATCCCTTCTTCTCAATTAAGAACAGGAACTCCATTTGACGGTCTTTTAGATCAAAAAATTGAAGTTAAAGTTTTAGAAGCAGATCCTAAGAAAAATAAACTTATCCTTTCTCAAAGACAAGCAGTTGCTGAGCAAAGAGATCAAGTAGTTGATAATATTTTAGCAACACTTGAAGAAGGACAAGTTGTAAAAGGTGAAGTTGTAAGAATTGCTGATTTTGGCGCATTTGTTGATATCAACGGTATTGACGGATTGCTTCCTATTTCTGAAATTTCTTGGCAAAGAATTAAACATCCTTCAGATGTTATTTCACTTGGTGAAACTATTGAAGTTAAAATCATTAAAATTGACCACGAATTAAAGAGAATTTCACTATCATTGAAGAGAATGGGTGAAGATCCATGGCAACAAATTGAAGGTCAATTCTCAGAAGGTCAAGTTATCACTGGTACAGTAAACAAAGTTACCGGATTTGGTGCATTTATTAATATCTTCCCTGGAGTAGAAGCATTACTTCCTATTTCTGAAATGGCTGAAGAAAATGTTAATCCGTTCAACAAATTCAAAGTTGGTGACAGTGTAGAAGTTCTTATCAAGAAATTTACACCACAAGAACACAGAATTGCTTTGAGCATTAAAGATATTAAAAAAGATGCTGAATAGTAATTAGTTAACTTAACTTAATCTTTTTAAACAGATATGGCAATTTTTTTGCTGTATCTGTTTTTATATTGACAAAAGGTACTTGATTTATTATAATTCATATAATTTTGGAAAGGGGAATAAATTATGAAAAAGATCGGTTTATTAGTCTTTTTTTCAGCACTAATTTTAGGGTTATCATACAACGTTGCAATGGGTTTATCTACACCTGATTATCCGTATTACGAATGCCCATCAATGGAAAAATATTCCCCTCTAATAAATGTTTCTCTATACTGCATGCGCCCAACACCAATGAAACCAAGTGAATTTAGAAAATGCTCAGATGAATATAAAGCATTATACTCAAAACCAAAAGCAGAATATCGCAGTAGAGAGTGCAAGTTAAGTAATATGAGATACACACAAATTGCTTACGGTGTTGATACTTGCAGAGTTGATTTTACATTAAAACCTCAACCAACTATGTATATAAAACAAGGTGCCAGTGATAATGAAAAACGTTGCATTCAAAGATTGAAAACAGCACTAAGAAAAGCATACCCTAATATTGTTGAAGAGGAATTAAAATAATATTAAATAAATAATGAAATAAAAGGCATCTAATCAAATAGATGTCTTTTATTTTTTAGAAATAACAAGTGCATTTGATAATGCAATTCCTCCCGGTTGTGGCGGACGATTAACAATACTTCCGTTTACATACATTACAGTTGACCCTCCACCGTCAAGGTTTATAGCATTTATACAACCTAATGATTTCATAAAATATGCAAGTTCAGTTAACGTAAGTCCGACAGAACTTCCTTCTCTACCGTCTGCAGTTATTAAAATTAAATCATTATCTTTAGTATATCCGATTGCCGTTCTAGGATTTCTTCCACCGATAGACTGAAGTTTTTGCTCTGTCATATCAACAAAGACTTCGCCATTTTTTACCAAATATGGACCACCGCTTATAATATGACGAACATTATCCCATTGAGGACTCAAGGAAATTTGTGTATCAACATATTTTGCACCAAATAAAGCTGACAACTTAGATTTTGGACCAACAATTACATATCCGTTTTGAGGAATAGAAAGGGGATTGGCAGAAGCAGCAGTTATGCGATTTCCTTCAACTCTCAGTTGAACGCCATACTGTGGCGAAACAGGCGCATACGTTCCCCAATCCCTTGTATAAATTATTATATATGAGGATAACATTCTTGGCTGATTGATATTATCAATTTTAATCTCGTGACCGTTTCCGATAATTGCACCATTAAATTGTACTCGACCAACTGTATATCCATTATCGAAAATACCCAGCGCAACTCTGTTGTATATAGGTCCTGTATAAAGTTTGTTATTTATCATTAATGTTCCAAGAGGAACTCCGTTTTGCGGTTTGAAAAAGCCCCCATTTATCGCAACAATTGAGTTTGTTCTTTGTGCAATATTTCTCAAAGAACGTTTGCTTTGAAGCGTGGAGGATGCAACTGCAGGTTTTATTTCGTAATCTGTTGCTACAGATTTATTTACTTCAACTATATTTATTCTGACCGGTCGCCCGCTAAAATATCTTGTCATTTGAACATGTTTGATACCATTGGCTACACTTTTTACATTGTAACCTTGATATTTAATTTTTATTCTATCATCAAACTTTGCTCTGATTGCATCAGGACTTAATTCTTTATTCATTTGTTTGGTTATTGTTGACATTTTTGGGATTGTTAAATTTGTGTTCGCAATTAAGTCATTAGCCTGAATTGATGGTAAAAAATATATATTGTACAGAACAAAACTAAAAAAGAAAAAGCCTATGGCATATAAGTATGTTCTGAGTTGATAGTATGTACGATCTTTTCCAAAAATTGTATCCATATATAATTACCACCTTTACAGTGTTATAATCGCGGATACCTTTTTGATTTTAGAGTGGGGTGGGGAATAACACTCATCAGAGACCTATGAGGGCTAATAGGATGTTCCTACTACTATTGTAACATATTTTTACAAATACTTCAATCCTATACGGCACAAGGGTTTTACAAAACTAAATAGTGGATTTTTTACACTATTTTGATATTATTATTGTATTTTTTAGTAATGATAAATTTCTAAATATTCACAAATAAAAGACTTGCAAGTGTATATATTACATCAGCAAGCCTTTTAACAACTTTACATACTTTTGAAATTTATACAAGAGTATCAATCATACGTCCAATTTGAGCAACATCACTTTTTGAAGCCTTTTTGCCTTCATCAGACACAATTTTTGCAGGAGCATCTGTTGATTTTGTTATATGAAATATATCAAATTTTTTTGCTCCTTTGTTCATTTTGTCTGAATAAGATACATAAAAATCAGCGGCTTTACCTAAACTTGTTTCTCTAATAGTAACATTATCACCATTTTGAGTTGTACCAAGATAGGTTCCTAATTTATTGCCTCTTACTGCACTCAACTTCTTAAATACCTTAGTGGTAATTTGTTCAAGGTTCTTAGACGGTTTTGCTGCAAAATTTACAGCATCAATTCTACTAATTTCCATAATATTTCTCTCCGAGTAAATGTAAAAATGTAATCAACACACTTATATAAACTCAAAAGAGTTAATATGTCAAGAAATTCACAGATTAATCTATATCTACCGGTGAACGCTGAATTTTTTCGATGGCTTCTCTCGCTGTAAATACAAGGGATTCCGGAACATTGTCTATTGTAGTAAATTGTCTTAAAACATCAACAACACGCTTAAAGGCTCTGACAATATCACCTTCCCCGATTTGAACAGATTCAGAAACTGTTTCCCACTCAGCGCCCTGAACCCAAAGTTCAATCAATGAACTAAAATAAGGATTTATATATAAAGGTGAATCTATATCATATTTTGTTTGAATTTTATATAGTTTCTTCTTAATGTTTCTAATATGATTAAGAGTTTTTCTTACAGGTTCAGAAAACGGAATATATGGAATTTCCATATGCAAATCTTCTGTTGTTATCGCACAAATTACACCGGCTAATTCTGCTGGTGTAAGATTTTCTAACACGCCTGAAAAGATAATTTCTGCAAGATATAATTCATTTTCAGAGCGAATTTGAGATGTTGTCTTACCTTTTGCGGTAGGATAATCATTTTCCAGATATCCGTAATCAATAAGAACTTGTCTATGTGCTAAAAATTTATTCCAATAAATGTCTTTTTGCTTTTCGATTTCTTTTTCAATTTTGCGTTTTCTTTCCAAAATTCTTTCAATAACTTCAAGATTTTTAGAATGCTTTTTATAATACTTGCAACAGTCACAAGGAAAACTTTGCATTTTTACAAGTTCTGCTTTATTGCGTTCGCCAAATTCAATAACTTCAGGTAATAATGGGCGATGTTTCGCTTTTTCTTGTCGTAGAATTTTTTTGTATGTTTTTCTGTTCTGAACATACAAATATCTAATCTTGTCATATTCTTTAAGTGTTTCATCAGAAAGTTTAGATGGGCAAGCAAATTGTCTGGCCTCTAGTTCTGAATTATATTCATCTAACAAATTAAGTATCGGTTTTATACGAAAATCTGAAGAATAATATCCAAAACTTTTCAAAATTAATTCTTTTGATTCTTCCAAACTAAATCTTTGCAACAAATTTAAAACCATGGAATATCCAGGGGAGAAACGACTTTCTAAAGGATTTGAGCCGCTCAAAACAAGTTCAGCAACCTCAGTTGGAGATTGGAACGGTGTACCTACAATTGTAACATATCCAACTTTATCCATTCCTCGACGACCTGCTCGACCAGACATTTGCAAAAATTCATTTGCAGTAAGCATTCTATGACCTGTATCGGTTCTTTTACTTGTCGAACTTATCACCGTTGAACGAGCAGGCATATTTATTCCGGCAGCAAGCGTTTCTGTTGCAAATACAACCTTAATCAACCCTTGTTGAAAAAGTTTTTCCACAAGATTTTTCCAAGCAGGCAACAACCCAGCATGGTGAGAGGCAACCCCCTGAATTAGATATTCTGTATGCTTATTCCCATATAAATGAGGATTTTCTGCGATGTACTCGTCTATAAAACTTTTTATCTTTTCTTGTTCTGCTTTAGTATTTAAACCAAGCCCTGAACATTTTTCCATCTGTTCATCACATTTTTTTCTTGAAAATGTAAAATATATTGCCGGCAGCATATCATTTTCGGCAAGATTTGAAATTATCTGTTTGACATAACTTTTTTTACGCTTATCTTTACCTTTTGCCCATTGAGGTTTTTCGGGTTTAATTTTTTTATTTAATTGACCCGTAGGGGTTAATAAAGGTAACAATTTGAAGGGTTGAGAACTGTCAAAATAGTAAAATCTTAATGGAACAGGTCGAAAATCAGTATTAACTAAAACAGTTTTGGAATGAACAGTATTTATCCAGTTTGTAAGTTCATCACAGTTTGCAACAGTTGCAGATAAGGCGATAATTTGAATATTTGTCGGGCAATAGATAATACTTTCTTCCCAAACAGTACCTCGCTGTTCATCATTCATATAGTGAACTTCATCTAAAACTACATATCTGACATCTTTTAAATTATCAGCAACAGCACCAAAATTTGTACCATACAACATATTGCGAAAAACTTCTGTTGTCATAATAACAATTTGTGCATTCCGATTTATTGAAGTGTCACCGGTTAAAAGTCCTACCTTATCAGCACCATATTTCTGGCTAAAATCATAAAATTTTTGATTAGATAACGCTTTTAAGGGTGTCGTGTAAAAAATTCTGCAGCCATTTTCTAAGGCTCTATGAATAGCATGTTCTGCAATGACAGTCTTACCTGCACCTGTTGGTGCACAGACAACTACACTGTTGCCATCATCAATAACCTTACAAGCCTCTTTTTGAAAATCATCTAACTCAAATGGAAATTCATACATACTCGACTATCCTTAAAAACTATTTATATATATTATAACATAGATTTTAAGATTTTTTTAGCCCTTATGTTCAAATATTATCTATAATTTGTAAACTGCAAAGGTACATCGTAAGAATCTGATTTTTGTCTAAGCATTTGAATTACTGCCTGTAAATCGTCTTTATCCTTGCCTGTAACTCTAACTTGTTCGCCTTGAATAGATGCTTGAACTTTTAATTTTGTATTTTTAATATCGGCAACTATTTTTTTAGCAAGTTCTTGAGTTAAACCTTTTTTCAATGCAAAAACCTGTCTTACATTTCCGCCAAGAGCATTTTCTACAGGCTTTGGATCAAGAATTTTTATACTTAAATTTCTTTTTACCAATTTTGATTGCAAAATATCCAAAATATTTTTCAATTTCATTTCATCATTAGTGGTAATAGTAATTTCTTTGTCTTGCTCTAGTTCAACGGTTGAATTTGAATTTTTCAAATCAAATCTTGTTGTTAATTCTCTTTTAACCTGATCAACTGCGTTCACAAGTTCTTGTTTATCATATTCAGATACAATATCAAAACTACAATCTTTAGCCATATAACTCTCCTTTTAAACTAATATAACATAAAAAAGCGAGAATTGTACATTCTCGCTAAACACACTATTACTACTCACTATTTTATTTTTTGAATTTTGCCACTAATTTTGAGAAACCATTTTTTATAAAATTCCAAACTTTTTTTGCGCCGTTTTTACCGAATTTCAAAGCAAGAAGTCCTGCACCGACAATTCCTGCAGTTATAAATATACCCTTCCAAACCTTTTTATCTTTCTCTTTTTGTGTTGTAAGTTCTACTTTGTCTGAGGTTAATGGACCGCGCATGTTTACTCCGTTTAACAAATTAAATGAAGGACCGTATGCAAATGACGGGACTGTTATTTGTTTATCCATATTCATTAAACCGATATCTGTATTCATTACATCACCGGTTGTCAAACCACTTAAATCATAAATATCTGCCATAACATTAACCTTTACATTTTACCTACATATATATAAAGTAAATTTTAAGAAAATAATTTACTTTTTTCTTAACTTTTGCTTTAATATACTTAACAAATGAGGAAGTATTTATGAACATGTTTAAAAGATGGTACGATGCAGATGTTGCTGTAAGCCGTGCTATAAATGAATTAGAGAAAGCATCCACAGATATTCAAGTAAGATGTGCAGAGTATATTATTGATTTACTTAAAGATGTTGAACTTGAACAACTAAGCCTTGAAGAACAGTATAATTATATTCTTCGCAGATGGTATGATAAAAATATTAAAGTTTCTCATGCTATTGAATATCTTCGACTTGCACCAAAAGACATTAGAAGAGAAACTGCAATTAAGGTATTAGATTACCTGAAAGAAATAACTAAAGAAGAAGATCCTAAAGATTAATCTTAACATTTAGACATTTTTCTATTCTTGTTGTTTAATATATATTGGGAGGGACTGTATGACAAAAGATGATAACAATAACGTCATAAATATGTTTTCAGCAGTTCAGAATATTAATGGCATGCCTCCCGAAGTAAGAGATCAAGTTAAATTTTATGCCGGTTTCAATTACGTTAAGCACACAAAAGATGTAAACGGCAACACTTTTAACAAAGAAAATTTACTAAATTATGCCTCAAAATGTCATTATATGGTTACTGTAATGAGAGAAATAAATTCTGAGGTTGTTGTATATAGTTATCATGTTCCAAACTCTGATTTGTTCAAATTTATGAAATCTTTTGAAGAAAATAAGCTTGATGGAACAATTATAAAAATTGATAAATACTTTCCGGAAGATTTAGCATAAGAGAAAAATTTAAAAATGTGTTTTTTTAGAAAATATCACGAAAGTCTATTCAAATGTAACAAGCCATATCAATATGTCGGGGGAGAATACTTATCTTGGAATAAGGATTTTGATAGTGCCAAAATTCGTTTTGCATTGGCTTTTCCTGATAAGTATGAAATAGGAATTTCAAATTTGGGAGTGCGAATACTTTATGAACTCATTAACCGAAAACCTAAATTTATGTGTGACAGAGTGTATGCCCCGGAACCTGACTTCAAACCTCAAACTTTATATGGTGTTGAATCTAAAAGAGATTTAAAAGATTTTGATGTAGTCGGATTTTCACTACAATATGAAATGTCTTATCCGACTGTTTTAAAAATGCTTGAAATGTCACAAATACCATACAAGAATTCAGAAAGATCAGATTCTGATCCAATAATCGTAGCAGGCGGCCCTTGCGCATTCAACCCGTTACCGCTTAGTGATTTTATTGATGTATTTATGATTGGTGACGGTGAGGAAGCAATAATTGAAACTTGTGAAATTCTTGAAAGAACTAAAGAACTTCCGAGAAACGAAAGAATTAAAGCACTTTGCGAAGGAGAAAATTCCGGCAGATGGTCAAAATTAACAGGCGGTAAAGTAAAAAAAAGAATTGTACAACTTGATTATGACAATGCAGTAACAAAATATCCAATACCATTTTCATCTTCAATTCAAGATAGGGCTGTTGTCGAAATTAGGAGAGGTTGTGGCAGAATGTGCCGTTTTTGCCAACCTGGACACGTAACACTTCCAATTAGAGAACGCAAAGCAGATGATATTATCAAATTGACAAAAGAACTTGTTAATAATACGGGTTATGATGAATATTCGCTTTTGTCATTGTCATCAAATGATTATGCAAATATAAACGAAGTTATAAAAGAACTTGCTGTTGATTTTAATGACAGAAAAATTTCCGTATCACTTCCAAGCCAAAGAATTGACGGATTTAACCTTGAACTTGCCAATCTTGTTCAAAGTGTCAGAAAATCAACAATGACTCTTGCTCCCGAAGCAGGAAGTCAAAGACTTAGGGATGTAATTAAAAAGAATATTACAGAAGAACAAATAATGGATGCTGTTTTAACCCTATATGAACACGGTTGGTCAAGAGTTAAATTTTATTTTATATGCGGTCTGCCAACTGAAACCCTTGAAGATATGGATGAAATGGCAGAATTGTTCAGAAAAATAAGGTACCGTTCTAGACTTTTGAAAAAAGAAAAAGGACTTGCGCATTCACTTGATTTAACTTGTACCTTATCAATATTTGTACCGAAACCTTTCACTCCGTTCCAGTGGTGTGCTCAAATGGATTTAGATAAAGTTACAGAACATATTCATCACTTGATGGAACAAGTTAAGCATATAAAAGGTGTTAAAGTAAATTATCACGAAAAATTTGTTTCTTTGTTAGAAGCCGTTTTAACAAGAGGAGATGATTCACTTTGCAAATATATAGAAGCGCTATACAAAAAAGGCTGCTATCTTGATGCTTGGGGTGAATATTTCGACAAAAAAGTTTGGTTTGAAACAGCAAATGAACTTGGCATTGAGTTGAACAAACTTGCACAAAAGCAATATAGTTTAGATGAAGAATTACCTTGGAACTTCATTGATGTAGGAATAAATCAAAAATGGTTTAAAAACGAATATAAACAAGCAATGGAAGTTGATGCAAAATCTCAACACATCGTTCCAACCTGCCAACAAGGATGCGTAGGATGCGGAGTTTGCTTTAATTTTGGGGTGAAAAAAGTTTTAGATAAGCCGTTCAAGGCCTGTGAAAAAGCCCAACAATTGAAAATTCAAGAACCCGTTGATCCTTCAACTTGCCAAAATCATCAAGAAACTTTCCGCTACAGAATAAAATTAACAAAATGCGGTAACTTGAAATATTTTTCACATCTTGATTGGCAAAACACATTTTTTAAAGCAATTTCAAGAACAAATCTCAAAGTAGCATTTTCTGGCGGATATAATCCGATGATGAAAATTTCTATGGGAATTGCACTTCCGCTTTTCTGCGAGAGTTTGACAGAACTTGTAGATATTGAACTTTTAGAACAAGTTGAACCTGATATCATAAAAACGGAACTGCAAAAAATGTTACCTAACGGGGCTGACATTTTAGATGTAAAAAGAATTGAAAAATCAGCACCTGCAATTGATAGAACGGTATCTTGGGCAGAATATAAAATTAACATATTAAATCCTGCTCTTTACGATTTTGAAAAATTAGTATATAATACAGAAAAAGTTTTGTCTTCTGATGAAATTTTAGTCGAGAAGAAAAACAAAAAAGGTTTATTAAAAACAATAGATATCAAAAAGTCAATCGGTCCACACCGATTTGAAGATAATAGTCTGTTTATAGTATTAAAGACCGGTCAAGGATCCGAAATTCCTCCACTCAGAGCCGATGTCCTTATGGATGTTATAGCAAAAGATATCGCATTTGAAATAACAAGAGTGAAGTTTCTAACCGAGTCTTTGCATGAGTTATAGTAAAGGAAATTTTATGCACGACAAAAATCAAAATGGAAATCAACCCATCGAAAAAAAGATTGTTATTGCCGAAAGAGATAATATTGCGGCAGTTTTAGAAAACAAAGTTGTTACTGACTTTTTTATCCATAGAGGAGAAGTTCTTCTAGGTGATGTTTATCTTGCTACAGTTGATAATATTTTACCTAGTATTGATGCGGCATTTGTTAATGTTGGAACAGATAAAATGGGATTTTTACACGCTCAAGATGTTATGGGTAAAGGGACATTAAAAGAAAAACTTTCTCCAAAACAAAAATTAGTAGTTCAGGTTGTAAAAGAACCAACAGGACATAAAGGTCCTAGGGTTACAACAGAAATAAGCCTACCGGGGAGATTTCTTGTCTTAATGCCTAATGAACCCGGAGTAAGTATTAGTAAAAAAATTGAAAATTCTAAAGAAAGAGCAAGATTAAAAGCAATTATTAATCTGATTAAGCCAGTTGGAGTTGGTGTTATTATCAGAACGGAAGCAGAAGGACAATCAGAAGCAGATATTCAAGAGGATTTGGAAATTCTACTTGAGAAATGGAACAATATTATCACATCTGCAGAAACTCTTACTCCTCCAAATCTTATTTACAGAGATCAAGACTTACTTTATCGTGTAATAAGAGAGGCTTGCACAGAAGATGTTAAAGAAATTATTGTTGATACTCCGTTTGCAATGAATAGAGTTCAATCAATTCTACAAAACTGGCACATGGCAAAAGGTACACAAGTTACACTATATAAAGGTACCGAACCTTTGCTTGTTGCAATGGATATTCATAAAGAAATAAAAGCAGCACTAAAAGTTAAAGTAAATATGCCATCAGGCGGTTACTTATACATTCAGCAAACTGAAGCACTTACGGTAATTGATGTTAACAGCGGTAAATTTATCAGCTCTGCAACACAAGATGAAACTATATTGAAAACGAATATAGAAGCAGTACATGAAATAGCAAGACAATTAAGATTAAGAAACATCGGCGGCATGATTATTGTTGACTTTATTGATATGATTTCACGAGCTGACAAACTTGCAATGATGGAAGAACTTGAGATTGCATTAGAACCGGATAAAGCAAAACCACAGGTTGGTCAACTATCAGATTTAGGACTTGTTGAATTGACAAGACACCGTCAAGGACAATCTCTATCTGAAATATTTACTAAAAAATGTCCACACTGCCAAGGTAGCGGCTACACTATGGTAGAATTTAACTTTGCAACACCAACCGCAGAGGGGGAATATAGAGCAAAAGCAGCAAAAGTTAAACTCCCGACAGGTGCATTCAAAAAGAATAATAAGTTTACCAAAAATAATCAACCGCAGGAAAATAAAGAACCTGAAGTTCAAGAAACAGAACAGCCGCAAAGAATAACAATCGAAACAGAACCATCTGCAGCGGTTGCCGAAGAAATTGTAAAAAAAGAAAACAATAAACGCAAAAATAAGAAAAATAGATTTGAAAAACAAGAACAACAAAACAAACCTCAAGAACAACAAGTTGAAACACCAACTGAAGTTGTAGTTGAACCAGAAGAAATAAAACAGACAGAAATAGCACAACAAGCACAAGATGTTGTTGAAGTTGAACCTACAACAACATCCCCTGAACCTGAGGTTGAACCTAAAATCAAAGGTAAAACAAGAAAAAGAAAAGCCGCTGCTAAAAAGAAAGCAGAAGAAGCAGCCGCTACAAAAGTTGAAGAACAAGCAACTCAAGAAGTTTCTGCCGCAGATACTGCAGAACGCACAGATACAGCAGAAGCAATAGAAAAACCAGAGGAAGAAAAACCTAAAAAAAGATCAAGACGCCCAAACAGAGGCTCTTCAAAAACAACAAAAAAATCTAAAAAAACAGAGGATGTAAGTGAAGAATAAGAAAATTTACATAAGTCTTATCGCAATATTAGTAGTGCTTTTATGCACTACTAACTTTGCATTTGCCAAAACGGTTGCGTCAGCATCATTAAAAACCGGGATTGTCAAACTTTCACTTGCAATGCTAGGGGTTGTTGCGTTTACTGTGATTATGACAATTGGGTTATCAATATATAACAGATTTTTTGTTCCCGGGGAAGTAAAGAATTACAAACTTGGCAAATACTCACTAAGAGGCCCCTCTGATAAAGATGAAGCAATTATAATGTACCTTACAAAGAATAAACTTAAATAATTGGAGAATATATATGAAAAAAGCGGCAGGCTTATTAGAATTATTAATCGTAATAGTCGTAATAATTGTATTATACCTTGCATATTCCAATGGACAAGGCGGGAGAAAAAATCCATTTGAAGAGCAAAGAGAAATTAAAACCAAACAAGAAATAGTTAATACAAAATTAAAAGAAATTGAATCTAAAAAACAACTAAGAGACAAAATTGAGCAAAATTTAATTAAAGAAAGTTACTAATGAAAAAGACTACGTTATTTGACATAATATCACCAATAATGATTGGTCCATCAAGTTCACACACAGCAGGGGCTGTACGATTAGGACTATTGGCAAAAAATATTTATAAGAACAAACCTAAAAAAATAACCTTCAAATTATATAATTCCTATGCCCATACCGGAAAAGGTCACGGTACAGAAAAAGGACTATTAGCAGGGGTATTAGGTCTTGGTGTTGATGATAGAAGAATAAAAGATATTTTTGAATCTGATCTTGCCAAAAGTTTAGACTATGAATTTCAGTATGCTGATAATTTTAAACTTCACCCAAATGCCGTTGAAATGATGTTTGAAGGTGATATTAATATGTTTATAGCAGGAGCATCAGTTGGAGCGGGAGAAATCGTTATTCGCAGGATTAACGAATTTAACGTAAAACTTACAGGGAAATATAATACTATTCTAATAGTCTATAAAGATATGCCCGGCATGATTTCACAAGTATCGTCAATATTGCAATATCACAACAAAAATATTGCCTCCTTAAATTGCGACAGAAACGCCAAAGGTCAAGAAGCATCAATGATAATAAGCATTGATGGAACGCTAGATAATGATGTCGTACAAATGATACAAGAAATACCTGAAGTTTATTTTGTAAGTTACATTGAGAAATTGGAAAACTAAAGATTATGGGAAAAATAAGCACATTTGAACAATTATATGAAGAATGTATATCAAAAAACAAAAAAATATACGAAATTGCCCAACAAAACATGGCAGAAGACGGTGAAATTACAGTAGAAGAAGTAAGAGTATTTGCCAATAAGAGTTTGTTTGCAATGAAAGAGGCAATTCAAAGCGGAATGGCAAGCAAAGAACTTTCTATGAGCGAAATGTGCGGACAAGATTGTTGGAGATTGCAAACCAGATACAGAAGAGAAAGAGCAATATTTGGCGGAACATTTGAAAAAATTGTTGAATATGCCCTAGCAACAAGCGAAGAAAATATTAGAATGGGAAAAATTGTTGCCTGCCCAACAGCAGGTTCATGCGGAATAGTACCAGCTGCACTTGTTGCGGTTAGTGAAGATTATAACCACTCTGAACGTGAACAGATTAATGCTCTCATTACTGCAGGTGAAATCGGAAGAATTATCTCAGCAAAAGTTGCACTAGCAGGTGCCGTTGCAGGATGTCAAGCAGAATGTGGAGTTGCATCGGCGATGAGTGCAGCGGCTGTCTGCCAACTTCAAGGCGGAAATGTTTCTCAAGTATTAAATGCTGCGGCTCTTGCGCTTAAAAATATACTTGGGTTGACCTGCGACCCTGTCGCAGGGCTTGTTGAAGTCCCTTGCGTTAAGCGAAATCCATTTTTAGCGGTTCATTCAATTACTGCAGCAGAACTTGCTCTTGCGGATATAAAATCAAAAATTCCATTTGATGAAGTTGTTGATGCTATGGAACAAACAGGTGCTCTTATGTCTCCAACGCTTAAAGAAAGTTCTCAAGCAGGGCTTGCGACAACTAAAACAGCACTAGAAGTTCAAAAAAAAGTTTTTGGATAGATACCAAATTATTTTATAGGTTGTTTAAATAATATCCTCGCTCCGCCAAAGCGTTTACTTAATGTAACTTTAAAGGCTTCTATTATTGTATTAATATTACATAATGCCATTTTTGCAATTTCGATTAATGAATCAGCGTTACTTATTACATTATAAATATTTGAAGTCGTTTTTACCAATGAACCTGAAATTTGATATAAATTATCTGATGATTTTGCTAAATTATCCGTAAGTTTTTCAACATTATTACTGCTATTATGGATAAATTCCTCAGTAAGCCCTTGATCTATCTTGGTTGTAAGATTTTCCAAATTGTTTGATGTCCTGCTTAAAGTAAATGTGCTATCTTTTAAATTAGTAGTAATTTGATAAATATTCAGCCTGTTTTCATCTAAAATATCATTTATTAAATTTATCATTTTTGTAAGTGAGTCAGTAGTCTTTTTGGCTGAACTCAACAAATCCTCACCCTTTTCCGAAAGATTATCTAAATGTGCTTGGTTTAACTCTGAAATACCATTTAGCGAATATGTAGTCTTTCCCTTTATAACATCACCGGTTTTAATATATTTTAACTGCGGTGAGCGAGGATAGATAATATCAACATACTTTGTTTCTTTGTCATAATCTTTAATCTCAACAGAAATATTTCTTGGCAAATGTAGTCCTCTTTGATTTAAGGTTATATATAAGTAAGTCGTCTTAAAATCATTAGATATCTTTAACTTACTTGTAGAACCCAATTTGTACCCTTTATAAAAAACATCCATTTTAGATGGCAAAGGATCAATATGTTTAAATTCAGCCTTGATATAAGTATGATTTAACTGCTCAAAAATAAAAAACAGTCCCCATATTACAATTAAAAAAATTGAAAGAGCAATAATAGTATTTTTCATACCTCAAATACTAATCTAAAGTTCAAATAAATAAATTAGCAAATTAAACTACTTCAAAATACTTATAATTTTTCTGTGCAAAGCAGGGTTGTGTACTCTCAAATAATCTATTCCCTGATTTATTAAAATACTATCAAGCGCAAGAGTATAAATATCTTTTTCATCATTTTCAGCATCAGGACATTCTAAAAGACTTTTTCTTGATAAACCGATCATCACAGGACAACCAATAGCCTTCAATTCTTGCCAACGATTTATTATTTCAAGATTGTGAGATTTCAATTTCCCAAAACCAATACCCGGATCAATAATAATATCCTCTCTTGAAATTCCCTTTGATACTGCATAATTAACCTTTTCAGCAAGATATAAAAATATTTCATCCATTAAATTATCATAATGAGGTTTAACACTAATATCATAAGGCAGTCCGAGAGTATGTTGAATAATAACTTTTACATCAGGATATCTTGCAACTACTTCAGCCATATCAGCATCAGAAGTTAAACCTGAAACATCATTAATAATAGAAGCCCCTGATTCAATACACTCTTTTGCAACAATTGAACTCCTTGTATCAATACTGATTGGAATACTTATATCATTGTCATTGATATACTCCAAAACAGGCAACAATTTTTCTAACTGCGCATCAGGGCTAACAGGAGTAAATCCGGGTTTTGTTGATTCGGCCCCAATATCAATAACATCAGCACCATCATCAATAAGTTTGTTCAACTGCTCAATTGATTCTTCAAACTCATAAAACATTCCGCCATCAGAAAATGAATCTCTTGTTATATTTAGCACCCCAACAATTTTTGTTTCAGGTTTTTCTACAGAAATATCACATTCCTTTAATAATATTTTCCCCAAATCCTTCATTTGAAACGGTTGAAATTGCAGTTTTTCAGCAATTTTTCTTATTTGAGAGTAACTACCGCCTAATATACATGAAGAATTTTCAATTTTACCGGTGATAACATCTTTGTGAGTTGCACAATCAGCCCCAACTGATAAAGCGGTTTGCTTTAAAATATTAGCCTGAGCAACAGATAAATTAAATATCTTTAAATTCTTATAAAAAAACTTGCCTACTGCTTTGGGTACATAGGGCCCATCAAAACCAACAGCAAGTAATTCATCTTCCATTTGAGTTGTTTTAATTTCTTTAATTAAAAAATCGTGCATAAACTTAGTTTAGCACGATTTTCAAAATTTTACAAATCTGTTAAAATTTACATATTTTTAAAATCTCTATATTGTTGTTTAAAATCTTCAACTGCAATTTGTCCGTTTTCAAACGCTTTATTAACACCGGTAACCAAAACAAAGAAGGCTAAAGCGCCACCAAATAAGAAAGATGCTTTTCTGGCAATCGGGCTTTTTACAATTGAACCGATAATTTTTGTATTTTTGAACTTGTTAAGGTGTTCCATAATACTTGCAGAATACATTTTTAGATTTTGTTTGAAAGATGCAATAAAACCTTCTGCAACCTGTTGAGTTTTGTTTACACCTTTTATCCCGTTAGCAACTTGTCCGGAAAGTTCACCTAAGAATTTCTCACCTGCTTGTGCTTTTAAACCTTTTCTTCCTGCATATTTTGTTGCTGCTGCAGTAACACCTGCTGCACCACCAATACCTGTAGCAACTTGTTCTTGCTTATCTTTACGTTGTTCTTGTACAGATTGTGCCTGACTTGATGTAAAATTAATTGGTTGAACTACAGAAGAAATCATTATTCTACCTCCTCATCCAACGCTTCAGGAGTTTCATCATCTAAGTCTACATCATTTCTATCTTCTGCAACCTTTTCAGTTTCTTCCTGCTCATTTACATTTGCTCTTTCAGGGTGCATTACTTCGTTATAACCGCAAGTAGCACCAGCACCTACTCCTAATGTAGTTGAGGTTGCTTTTGCTGCTTTGTCATACGCAGCATCAAATGAGGTATTCTTTAGACTTGCTGCAAATTTCTTAAACGGTTTAACAACCCAACCTGCAACTTCTTCAACTCCATTGTATATAGTATTTAAGGCTTTTAATGCAATTTTTCCATATTTGTTATTATCCATTTTTTCGATAATTTCAGCTGCATTCTTTTGGAATTTAGCATACGTAGGTGTCGCTTTAACATATTTAACAGTTGCTTGTGCATATTGTGCAATTTTTTCACCTGCAGCAACAATTCCTTTACCTAAAGGTTTTAACACATTTTTAATGCCTTTTCCGACGTTACTGTTTATACCACCTACAACAGATGATTTTACAAATTTTGCACCTTTAGAAGCACCCCAAGCAACAGCCCAACCTTCAAACAATATCTCAGAGATTACTTTGAAAACTCTTGCGATATCTTTTAACGGTTTTACTGTTCTTTCGTCGTTAAGAATGCTTTCGAATTCATTTTTTTGACCTTCGTAATAATCTCTCTTGGACTCGTATAAATGTTCATCAATAGTATTTGATGATGTGTCACCTTTAAAAACAGGTGCTTTGCGTATTGTTTGATTTGTAATACTTGGTTGAATTGATAACATTTAGATGCCTCACTACTTTCTAATAATTTCCTACATACTAAATCATCTGAAAATATTTTTTTGCTATCTCTAAAAGACTCCATTAACAAAACGTTACATTAACTTATTTATTATTTCACATATAGACAGATAAGTAAAGGGTTTTAGTAAAAATATAAAAAAATATTAATATAATAAGTTTATATTTTTGAGTTATAATAAAAACATAAATGGAAGTGTATGACTAAAAGGCGTTAGGTAGAACGCAGAAAGAAAAGGTAATTTATGAAACCTGAAACAAAAAGTTTTCAACTGGAAATCGGCGGAAAGACCGTCACTGTTGAAACCGGGAAATACGCTCAATCCGCAAACGGTTCAGTTACAGTAAGATGTGGTGACACAATGTTATTTGTTCACTGCTGTGTATCAAAAGAACCAAGAGTAGGAATTGATTTTTTCCCATTACTAATTGATTACGAAGAAAGAATGTCCGCTATTGGAAGAATTCCTGGCGGATACAACCGTTCTGAAGGAAAAGCAGGAGATAAGGCTATACTTATTTCAAGATTGATTGACAGACCTATCAGACCGCTATTTCCGAAAGGTTATAGAAACGATATACAAATCGTTGCGCAATTATTCAGTTATGACCAAGTAAATCAACCTGATACATTAGCAATGTTAGGTGCATCATGTGCCTTAATGCTTTCAGGTGCACCATTTGAAGGTCCTATTGGTGCTGTTAGAGTATCAAGGGATGCTGAAGGTAATATGATTGCAAACCCAACACACCAACAAGCAAAAGCGTCTGACCTTGATATTGTTGTTGCCGGTACACATGATTCTGTAATCATGGTTGAAGCAGGATGCAAATTTGTATCAGAAGATGATATTATGAACGCTGTTGAATTTGCGCAAAACGAAATCAGGAAACAATGTGATGCTCAAGTTGAATTTGCAAAAGCATGCGGTGTTGTGAAAGAAGAATTCGTAAATCCTTATGACACAACTGAAATCAAAAAGATTATTGATGAAACAGCACACGATATGATTTTTGATGCATATCACAACTTTGACAGAGAATACAGACAAAAGAAACTTGAAGAAGCAAAAGCACTTGTAAAAGAAAAAATTGATGCTCTTCCTGAAGATGATTACATCAAGAAAATTATCGAAGAAACAGGCATTGATTTTGTAGCAGAAGAATTTAAAAATGCTGAAAAGAAAATTATGCGTGCAATGATTCTTGATGAAGGTGTAAGAGCAGACGGAAGAAAACCAAACGAAGTTCGTCCAATCTGGTGTGAAGTTGGTGTAATACCAAGAGCACACGGTTCTGCTGTATTTACAAGAGGTCAAACTCAAGTATTATCAGTTGCAACACTTGCAGGCCCTGCAATGAAACAAGAACTTGACGGTGTTGATCCTGAAAGAGAAAAAACATATATGCACAAATACATCTTCCCTGGATTTTCTGTAGGTGAAGTAAAACCTTTAAGAGGACCGGGAAGAAGAGAAGTTGGTCACGGAAACTTGGCAGAAAGAGCAAATGTTCCTGCACTTCCTTCTCAAGAAGAATTTGGATATACAATTCGTGTTACATCTGACGTTCTTGAATCAAACGGTTCAACATCTATGGCTTCAACTTGCGGTTCATCTATGGCTTTAATGAATGCAGGTGTTCCTGTTAAGTGTATGATTGGCGGTGTTGCAATGGGTATGATTACAGAAGAAGGAAAAGAACCTGTTGTATTAACTGATATTCAAGGAATTGAAGACTTCCTAGGTGATATGGACTTCAAAGTTACAGGTAATGACGATGGTATCACTGCTCTTCAAATGGATATGAAGGCTAAAGGTATTGCACATGATACATTAAGAAGAGCATTAGCTCAAGCAAAAGAAGGCAGATTACATATCTTAGGCAAAATGAGAGAAGTAATCACTGAACCTGGACCAATGTCACCATTTGCTCCAAGCATTTCAACAATGACAATTCCTGTTGATGATATCGGAACAGTAATCGGACCTGGAGGAAAGCAAATTAGAGCAATCATTGACGCTTCAGGTGCGGAAATTGATATCCAAGATAACGGTGTTGTAACTATTACTTCTAATGACCAAGAAGGCGCGGCTATCGCTAAGAAAATGATTAAAGACCTAACCTTCAAACCTGAAGTCGGAATGGTTATTAGAGGAAAAGTTGTTAGAATTATTCCTATCGGTGCATTCGTTGAACTTGGTGGCGGTAAAGACGGTATGGTTCACATTTCTCAAGTTTGCAACGAAAGAATTGAAACTATTGAACCACATCTAACTATCGGTCAAGAAGTTGTTGTTAAGGTTATCAAAATTGACGAAAAAGGCAGAATTAACCTAACAATCAAAGGTGTTACCGAAGAAGATATGACAAGAATTCAATAAAACAACTTTTGAATAATTTAAAGTCAGGCATTACTGCCTGACTTTTTTTATATTTGTAACAAAACTTCATTTTAATATTACGATTGTAGTATTGTAACTTTTTTGTGATAAAGTATTATTCATAAAGGAGGTAACAATCACATGAGTATCCAAAGTGTTCCGATTTACCCGGTTCAATATTACACTTATATACCGCCCAAACCACTATTTCCGCAAAATCAAATACAGCAGACTCAACCAACTTATCCAATGGTAACAATAAAACCTACGACGGGATTGGATGAGATGTATAAACAGACAGATGAAGAAAAAGCTGTTCTTGCTAAAAATCCGGAAACAAATTTAATTGTGTATCATGCAAATAATCACAATTATAAAAGGATGCTTGTGAATATGAATTATTTGAAATCAGAAATAGACCTCTTAGACCCATATACAAAGAATCCATCCTTTAAAAATCTTATGGAAAATAAATTAATAAAAAACAATCCAGATAGAATTATGCAACTTACCTCAATTATATATACTCTGGGTCAAAAAAGTGCAGACTTACGCAAAGAAGTAAATTCTCCCAACTACAGAAGTACTGTGATACCTGATACGAAAAATATGTATGCAAGTATAGATGTAAACAACTGCATCAAAAATATAGACACATTTTTCTCAAGTAAATTTAGTGATGATCTAAAATTATATATGCTGTTTGATGGAAATAAATTAAAGGACTTGTGGTACAATGAAACAACATTAGGGAAATTGGAACCAGACTGTAAAGACGTTTCAAAACTATTTAATACCTATTACCTAATGTAAAATCTAAAATTCATCTTATAAATTCAAATATAAAAGTAATGAAATATTGCGAATTTGTAACTAATTTGTTTAATTTTGCATAATAAACTATTATATAGTTATGAATTTAGGGAAGATAGTATATGTTGATGATGAAAAAATTCTAACCTCATCATTTTCTACATTGATGAAAATTGAGGGGTTTAAGGATGTTGTTGTGTTTAATAACCCTTTAGAGGCTGTTGAATATTTAAAAAGCAATACTCCTGACTTAATTATTTCTGATTTTTTAATGCCTGAGATGAACGGACTTGAGTTTTTGAGAGAGGCAAAGAAATTACACCCTGAAGTCAGTATGATTATCCTTACAGCCTATGCTGATAAAGAAAATGCTATAAAAACGATTAATGAAATTGGAGTTTACAAATATATTGAAAAGCCTTGGGATAATGATGATCTTGTAATGAACATTAAAAACGGGATTGAAAGAAGTCATTTGCTGGCAGATTTGCGTGAAAAAATTGCAGAACTAGAAGTTGCCCAAAAACAACTCCAAGATTATAATGACAAATTAGAAGTTCTTGTAGCCGAAAGGACAAATGAACTTACAATTGCTAATAAAAAGTTATCAGGAATAATTAACTATTGTGCAGACGGAATTATCATTATAGATGCAAAAGGCAACATTGAACAAGTAAATCCGGCATGTGAAAATATGGTTGGATTATCTGCCGATGCGCTGCAAAAAATGAAAATTCAAGAAATTGCTTATACTGATAACCCAAAATTAAACAAGGCACAAAAATCTTCCGTCAAGAGTGCAATTTTAGGTTTATCCTGTGAAAATTCAGAATTTTTACTTCGAGATTTATATATAAGAAACGTTGTTACTGATGAAGCAATTCCTGTTGAAATAAATTTTGCAGCCCTGTCGGGTGATGATACTGATATCGAAAGATTTGTCGGAGTAATTCGTAATTTCAGTATCCAAAAAGAAACAGAAAGATTACGGGATGACTTCATTGCGACACTAACACATGACCTGAGAACTCCTCTGCTTGCAGCAATACAAACACTCAAATTCTTCATTGACGGCTCTCTTGGAGAATTGAAAGATCAGCAGAAAGTTTTGTTATCAACAATGCTTCAAAGCAATGAAGATTTACTCGGGCTTGTTAATGCTCTGTTAGAGGT
>CASELF010000042.1 GCA_949288725.1 uncultured bacterium | reverse complement strand
AGAACTCACTTTATAAAAGAAGGTTCTGAATTATCAAAGAATATTTCATCAATAATGAGTTCTAATTATAAAAATTCATCACTCATTCAGTTTACCTCTGTCGGTGCGACACTTGGTAAAGAATTGCTGCAAAAATCAATGCTTGCTTTAGGTTTAGCAATTATTGCGATGATTGCATATATTTCTTTCAGGTTTAAACTGGATTATGCAATTGCAGCAATACTCGGTCTGGTGCATGATATTTTATTTGTAGTCGGAGTATTTTCATTACTTGGGATATTCTGTAATGTTCAAGTTGATAGTTTGTTTATGACAGCAATACTTACGATATTAGGTTTCTCAATTAACGATACAATCGTAACCTTCGACAGAATAAGAGAAAATCTAAGATATTACAGTAAGAAAATATCATTTGGTGAAATTGTTGACGCTTCAGTAAACCAAACAATCGCAAGAAGTATTAACACATCACTAACAACCTTCCTAACATTACTAGCGCTATTCCTATTTGGCGGCTCAACAACAAAAGATTTTGTATTTGCAATTATGTTAGGTGTTGTAGTTGGTACATATTCAAGTATTTTCTTCTGCAGTATGCTTGTTGATATGTGGGAAGAAAGAAAATCAAATAAAAAAGCAAAAGAACAACCTCAAGAAGCATAAAAACACTTAAAGAAATACATTTCTAAAATACCTTATAGAAAATTTTCTATAAGGTATTTTTTATGATAAGATTAACATAATAAGAAACTTAGTTGAAAAGGGATTACACATGTTTGACAATTTAAGTGAAAAATTACAAAATATAATTTCAAAAACTCGCACACAAGAATTAACGCAAGACAATATGCAGGAGGCTCTGCGAGAAATCAGAAGGGCATTGCTTGAAGCAGATGTTAATTTGCGAGTAGTAAAATCCTTTATTTCATCAATAAAAGATAAAGCCGAAGGCGAAAACATCTTACAAGGAGTAGATCCTTCACAGCAATTGGTAAAAATAGTAAACGATGAATTAGTTGAACTGTTAGGGAAAGAATTACAACCGCTAAAACTTGACGGGCATCCGTCTATAATTATGATGCTTGGTCTGCAAGGTTCAGGAAAGACAACTTCATCAGCAAAACTTGCCGTAAAACTAAAAAAGGAAGGTAAAAATCCATTGCTTGTTGCCTGTGACGTATATAGACCGGCAGCAATAACACAATTACAAACCCTTGGAAAAGAAATTGAATGTGAAGTATTTACAATTCCAGATAGTAAAGATGTTCAAAATATAGTACAAAAAGCAATAGATTACGCAAAAGAAAAAGGATTTAATGTCCTAATCCTTGATACGGCTGGCCGATTACAAATTGATACAGAAATGATGGCTGAATTATTAATTATAGACAGAGTATTCAGACCACACGAAAAACTTCTTGTAATCGACGCTATGACAGGTCAAGAGGCTGTTAATGTTGCAGAAAATTTTGATGCTCAAATAGGATTAACCGGCTTGATATTAACAAAATTAGACGGAGATTCAAGAGGAGGCTCAGCATTATCAGTAGTTCACTGCACAGGAAAACCTATCAAATTAACAGGTACAGGCGAAAAACTCAATGCCTTGGAAGATTTCTATCCGGAGCGTATGGCAACAAGAATTCTTGGTATGGGTGATATCGTTTCACTTGTTGAAAGAGCGCAAGAAGTTTTTGATGAAAAAGAAGCATTAAAAATGCAAGAAAAAATTCAAAAAGAGCAATTTTCATATAATGACTTTTTGAATATGCAAAAACAAATGAAAATGTTTGGCTCAATGGATCAAATACTTGGGATGCTGCCAGGTGTAAATTTGAAACAAGAAGACAGAGAAAAAATCTCCCACGCCAGCGAAACAGAATTCAAGAAAATAGAAGTATTTATCCAAAGTATGACACCTGAAGAACGTGAACATCCTGAACTTATGAATACCGCAAGGAAAAAACGTATTTCAAAAGGCTGCGGAATGGATATGCACACAATAAATATCTATGTAAAGCAATTTGAACAAATGCGTCAAATGATGAGCGGAATGAACAAGATGCAAAAAATGTTTGGCGGCTTTGGCAAAAAGAATGAGAAAAAAGCAATGGTTCAAGCAATGAAAATGATGAACAAAATGAAAAGAAAATTCTAATTCAAAATTATTCTAAAATTACATCCACAAAAATTTGCAAAAGAAAACAAAAACTTTTGCAAATTTTTTATATCCACATAATAAAAAGGATAGCCGAAATGACTATCCATAAATGTCTAAACTATCTCTCTTCTCATACCATAAAATATTCTATTGTAGAGATGTTCTCCACAAAGAATCATTAAATTTATTTTGTTGAGAATTTAAATCAGCGGTCAAAGTAACATTACTTGGCGCAAAAACAAAAACTAAATCCCCAACTTTTTTAGGATTACCGTTCAAAGCCTGAGAGGCGCCGCAAACAAAATCAATAGTTCTTTGAGATTGTTCTTTATCAAGTAAATGAAGGTTAAGCATAACAATTTTTCTATCTTTCAAGTGTTGAACGATTGTGGCAGCATCGTCAAAAGAACGAGGTTCAACAACAACAACTTCATTACCGCCTCTATTTATACTAGGATGGCTAACAACTTTAGATTCACGTTTTTCAACAACAGGTTGATAGGATGAAGGTGCAACTTCTCGAACAGCATTGCCGTCTTCGATATAATCATACACATCATCTTCTTCAGGTTCATTCATCATCCCAAACGGACTATCTTCACCACTTATACTATCTACTACAAAATTTACAACTTTCTTGAAATTATCTACTATTGCTGCCACCGCTTTTTCCTCCGTAATTTTATTTAAATAATTTTCTACCTATCCTCAACATAGTTGCTCCGCAACGAGCCGCAACCTTATAATCCTGACTCATCCCCATAGAAATCTCAGGCAATTTACAGTTACATTTTTGTTCAAGTCTGTCTCTCAATTGCACAATCTCAGTAAATAATACCTCAATTTTGTCTTCCGCAAGCCCCAAAGGTGCCATATTCATAACCCCTACAACTTCAATAGCAGGTAATGGCAGAATCTGAGATAATGCTTCAAACACATCTTCTTTAGAAAATCCGAACTTTTGTTCTTCATTGGCATTATTTATCTGAATAAGTATTTTTTGAGTTTTGCCAAGTTCAACTGCGTGCTGAGAAATACATTGAGCAAGTTTAACCGAATCAACCGAATGAATATAATCAAAGACTTTAATAGCCTGTTTCACTTTATTAGTCTGCAAATGTCCAATAAGATGAAATGTAGAATTTTCTCTGACTTCATCAGGCAAAGCGGCGATTTTTTCAGAAGCCTCAATAACTCTGGATTCTCCAAAATCCCTCAATCCTGCCTCATACACAGCAACCATAGCATTCCCGTCAAAATACTTTGTAACTGCGATTATTCTTGGTTTACAAGGTGCAATTTCTTCTTGTATCTGAAAAAGATTTTTCTTAACTGTCTCAAACATCATTTAACCTCTACAAGAAATAACTCGAAACTTGAGTATAATATAATTGTACCTTGTTTTTCGGGCATGTCCAAAATATTTATTTCTGTTAAAAAAAATCAATTAACAAAATGGCTGAAACCATGTCGCTGACATGGTTTCAGCCATTAGCGCAATTGCGGCATTATTGTTAACATAACTTTACATAGCGTAATATAATAGGGCTAAAATGCACTAAACATGATAAAGGCATGCCTTTTAATTTCGAACAACAAAAATAGAAAAAAGATATTATACACTCAAGTAAAATTTTTGTGATAGTATTAAAACCAGAAGGACACATAATTTTATGATTACACACAGTAATTTCGGATTAGCATTTGGGCTAACCTTATTTGCAGGATTAACAACAGCAATTGGCGGGGCTGTTGCATTTATCACGAAGAAAGATAATTTAAAGGCATTATCCTTTGGATTAGGATTTTCTGCCGGGGTAATGATATTTATTTCATTTGTTGATATCATACCTGGGGCTGAAAAATTATTGCAGGTAAATTTTCCACATATGTTCCAGTGGATGGTATTTGCCGGTTTTATCCTTGGGATTTGTACATCTATGCTAATTGACTATTTCCTGCCGGATCACGTTGATACTGATGAATTACTAAATCCTGACGATATGGAAGTTGCATCACGCAGTCATTCAAAGTTGAAACGTGCAGGCTTATTAACCGCAATTGCAATATGTATTCACAATTTTCCGGAAGGCTTGGCAACATTTTTAACAACAACACAAGACATTACACTTGGAGTTTCAGTTGCTTTTGCAATCGCAATACACAATATCCCTGAGGGTATTTCTGTTGCTCTTCCTATTTATCACGTAACAGGCAAAAAAAGATATGCAATGTTATACGCTACATTATCAGGAATAACAGAACCAATCGGGGCATTGTTCGGAGTTTTTATTTTCGGATTATTTGTACCGCAGATTTTAGTAGGAATATTGATGGCTGCAGTTGCAGGAATTATGACATATATATCTTTTGATACTTTGTTGCCTCTTGCGAAAGAATACGGAGATTGGCACTTATCCATTATGGGCATTATTTCAGGTATTTTATTCATTTGGATTAGTCTGATTATGCTCTAATAGAGAAATTACTTAACAAAATTATAAAAACTATCGACAAACAGGCATTTTTGTAGTAGCCTGATACTACATGCAGAAATATAAATACAAAAGGAGAAATGAATATGCAAGTTATATTAAAAAAGGAAGTACAAAACCTAGGTGAAGTTGGTGACATTGTTAACGTAAAAGACGGTTATGCAAGAAACTTTTTATTACCACAAGGTGCTGTTGAAATTGCTACCCCTGGTGCATTAGAAAACAGAGAAAAAAATATTGCAAGAATTAAAGCAAAACAAGAAAAATTACATAAAGAAGCATTAGAAAAAGCAGAAGCTATCGAAAAATTCGGAACACTTGCACTATCTGCAAAAGCTGGTGAATCAGGCAAATTATTCGGTACAATTACAACTAAGAAAATCACTGAAGAACTTGCAGCACAAGCAGGTATTGAAGTTGACAGAAAAACTGTTTCACTTAATGCTCCTATCAACAAGATTGGTAACTACACAATGTTAATCAAATTAACTTCAAAAGTTAAATGTGAATTAGCTATTACAGTTACAGCATCAGAAGTTGTAAAAGAAGCAATTGAAGAAGAAGAAGTTGCTGAATAATCAAGAAATTTCAAAGATATTAAAAAACGAAGGCATTAAATGTCTTCGTTTTTTAAGTTCATATAAAAGTTGACTAAAAAGAACATTGATGAGAAACTAGAAATAGAAAACAGATTACAAGAGGAAAGACATTTGACAGTAAAACTGGCAATTACGGGAAAAAGCGGAAGCGGGAAAACGACAATTGTTAAAGCGTTTATGAGAATATTCAGGGAAATGTTTCCTGACAAATCTATCCTATTACTTGATAATGACTTAGCAGGAGAGTTAGGTCACAGTTTTGGGTTAGATATAAGAAACACAATATACGGGATACGAAGCGGGAAACACGAATATAAAACCGGAATTCCTGATGATATGACCAAACAAGAATATATTGAATGGGCTATGGAGGATATCATAGTCACATTAGAAGAAAATGTTGATATTATTGTTTCATGGCTTGTCGGTTCTAAAGATTGCAGATGTCCTGTGACAAAACTTATCAATGATGCAGTTAGCAAGATTATAAACCGATATGACATAGTTATTTTTGACTGTGAATTTGACTTGAAATATCTTAATCAACTTGTAGATACAGAGATTGATACAACGATTATTGTAGCCAAACCGACAGAAGAATCTGTGCATTTGGCAAAAAGAATTGAAGAATTCAGTGCAAAATATGCCGCAGGAAATCAATTGGGAGTTGTATTAAATAAGGCGGATAACAAAAATCTTTCATCTGTATATGAATTTTTAAACAAAAATGAATTGGAAGTACTTGGATTAATTCCATACGATGAAACTTTAAAAGAAAATTCAATAGAAAAAGATTCTAAAATTGTACAGCAAGCAATTAAAGAATTTTATTTCAGACTGAATTTACCGCAAATAAAACAATAGAGGGAAAATGGCAACAATACTGGACGGTAAAAAACTTAGAGATAAGATACTAGCAGAATTAAAATTAAAGATTGACAAATTTTCAACTAAACCGGAACTTGTCGTCATTTTGGTAGGCGAAAATCCGGCAAGTAAAATCTATGTAAATAATAAGAAAAAGACAGCAGAAAAACTTGGAATTATATCCAAGATTATTGAATATCCTGAAAATGTTACGGAAAAAGAATTACTTGAAAAAATAGAAGAATTAAATAATGATAAAAATGTAACAGCAATATTAGTTCAATTGCCGCTGCCGGAGCACATTTCCAAAGAGAATGTAATGAATACAATTGCACCTTCAAAAGATGTTGACGGATTTACGCCATACAATTTTGGAAAATTATTTTCAGGTGAAATTCCAACGGTTTATCCTTGCACACCAAAAGGAATTTTGTTATTGCTAAATGAGTATAATATTCAATTAGAGGGCAAACACGTTGTAATTGTTGGAAGATCAAATATTGTCGGGCGTCCGCTCTCCCAAATGATATTGAATGAAAACGCAACTGTCACAGTATGCCACAGCCACACAAAAAATCTGGCAGACATAATAAAAACTGCAGACGTTGTGATTTCTGCAGTGGGGAAAAATATTATAAAAGGGGAAATGTTAAAAAATGATTGTGTGATAGTAGATGTTGGGATTTTCAAAGATGAAAACGGGAAAACCCGTGGAGACGTTGACTTTGAAAGTGCCGCCCCAATTGCATCATACATTTCACCTGTTCCAGGTGGTGTCGGACCAATGACAATAACATCATTGATGCTCAACACTGTAGAACTTTTTGAAAAATCTTTATAAGTTAATACTATTGACTTATCAAATTCAATGTACAACTTGATTTGATATTGTTTTGAACAAGTGTCTTCAAACTTGAAATTTCGTTTTCAATCGCAGTTAATTGTGAATCTAGAGAATCTTTTTCTGTTTCAAGTTGATCACTTAAATCTTGATAATAGATGTAAGAAGCATCTTCTGTATAATCCTCGTCAGAATCTGCATACTGTCTTTCAATTGCAGTCATTGCTGCTGTTGCTGCTTGTGTTTGGTTCATAATTGATGTGTACTGAAATTGTAAAAAGTTTTTTTGCAGCATCATTAAACTTTTTTGACTTGCTAATGCTAAAAATGCCATATCTCGTCTCCTTATTTATAACTTTTATCGCTCTCTAATATATAAAGGATTTTAAATATGACAAATTTCAATATTATAAAAGTTTGTTACATTTGTTAATAATTTGATATATTACTTTGTCAGACAACCGTCAAAGACAAACTTATCAATAGCCTTGACAAAGCCATCATTTTCGACCGTATCGGTTATAAAATCAGCACAAGATTTTAATTCCTCTGTGGCATTCCCCATCGCAACTCCAATACCACCTGCTTGAACTAAATCAATATCATTATTTTGATCACCTATTGTCAAAACTTCTTCTTTATTTATATTCCACAAGTTACACAAAAATTCTACACCGCAAGACTTTTTAGCCTCAGAACTTCCAATTTCACAAAAATACGGGGTTGATTTTACTATATACAATTCAGGATATTGCTTTTTGAGTTCATTTACCCAAGAAGTAACCCTATCGGCATCATTTATATCTATTGCCAAAATCTTATTAACATCTTTTATTTCTAAGGTATCAAAAGAGCATACATTATAATCTATAAATTTGTCGTGTGCATAATATTTTATAGTATCATTATCATTTTCGACATATAATTTATCATCAATATACAAATTTATATGAGCTTTGTTTTTTCTTGCCCAGTTAATAATTTTTTTTGCATACTCGCTAGGTAAGTTACGTTGATAAAGAGTTTTGTTATTACAATCTTTTATCAATCCGCCCTGATATGAAATAATCGGAGTATCAAGTCCTAATTCCTTGGCTACATGAATTGCAGAAGAGTGCATTCTACCAGTTACAAGCACAACTTTTATTCCATTTTTAGTTAATTTATTTATACACTCTCTAACCCCGGTACTAAAACCGCCGGACAAACTGTATATAGTACCATCAATATCTGTTGCTACCATTTTTATCATATAGAAAACTCCTTACAAAAAGCACGCGCAAGTGCACAAATTGTTTTGGCATCATTTATTTTGCCTGATTTTATCATATCAAATACTTCAGAAATTTTATATTCATAACATTTTATTACTTCACCCTCATCAGGATGTTCACCCACAAATTCTAAATCTTTTGCCAGATATAAATATAATTTTTCAGTACAAATTCCCGGAGTTGTATTGATATATCCTAATGATTGCCAAGTTTTAGCACGATAGCCTGTTTCTTCTTCAAGTTCTCTTTTGCAAGCATTATCAGGATTTTCACCAACCTCCAACTTTCCTGCCGGAAGTTCAATATTGACACTTTTCAAAGGATATCTATACTGCTTGACCAGCAAAATTGTATTATCATCTTTCAATGCAACAATTACAACTCCACCGCTGTGAAGGACAACTTCCCGAAAAGACTTGTGCCCGTCAGAAACAACAACATCATCTCTTAAAACGGTAATAACCTTTCCTTCATATACAACCTTTGATTCTAACGTCTTTTCTTCAAAATTCATAACTACAAATCCTATTTCTAATTAAAAACGAAAATCTCTTTCACCTTGCTTAATCTTTTCAATGTAATTCTTTGTAAGCATTCTAATTTTATCATCTTCAATAGTTTGCAATTCTTTTTCTATAAGTTTATACCCTACAGCTTTGGTATCACTATGAGCATAATCTTCTAAATATTCCATCAATGTCATAATTGCATTCGGATGACAGAATTTATGAATTTGTTGCTTTTTACAAATTTCCATAAATCTATCCCCAACACGTCCCTCACGGTAACAAGCAGTACAAAAACTAGGAACATATCCTAATTCTATTAACCACTTGATAACTTCATCTAATGTTCTTCTGTCAGAAACATCAAATTGTGCAGTATCTTCAGGATTTTCTTGGGTATCGTCTTGATTTGCATAGCCTCCAACACTTGTTTTGGAGCCTCCGCTTATTTGAGATATACCAAGTTCCAAAACTCTTTTTCTACATGCTGCGGATTCTCTTGTTGAAATTATCATGCCGGTATATGGAACAGCAATCCTAATACAAGCAACGATTTTGGCAAAAGTATCATCATCAATTCCATTATCAAATTCATCAGGATTAATATCATCAGCATGTTTAATTCTTGGAACAGAAATAGTATGCGGCCCAACACCATAAACGGCTTCTAAGTGTTGTGCGTGCATAAGTAATGCCGCAAATTCATACTTGTAAGATTCTAAACCGAATAAAACTCCCAATCCAACGTCATCTATACCACCTTGCATTGCTCTATCCATTGCTTCTGTATGATATGCGTAGTTATGCTTTGGACCGGTCGGATGAAGTTTTTCATAAGATTCTTTATTATATGTTTCTTGAAACAAAATATATGTCCCAATTCCTGCTTCTTTTAATTTACGATAATTTTCAACGGTAGTTGCCGCAATATTTACATTTGCTCTTCTTATCGCTCCATTTTTATGATGAATTGAATATATTGTTTTCAATGATTCTAAAACATACTCAATAGGGTTGTTAACAGGATCTTCTCCTGTTTCTATTGCAAGACGCTTATGACCCATATCTTGAAGGGCAATAACTTCTTTTTTAATTTCCTCCTGCGTCATTTTCTTTCTTGGGATATGCTTATTTTTAGCATGATACGGACAATATACACAACCGTTTACACAGTAATTTGATAAATATAACGGTGCAAATAAAACAATTCTGTTTCCATAATATTCTTGCTTAATCTTTTTGGCTAAAGTAAATATTTCCTGATTTTTAGACTCATCTTCACACGCCAAAAGTACAGATGCTTCACGATGGGTTAAACCTTTGCCCAACTTTGCCTTTTGCAATATTTCATCAACAAGAGCAAGATTAGTTTTATTTTTTTCTGCATACTCTAAAGTTGCTAAGACTTCTTCATTATCTATAAATTCTTCTGCTTTATTTGATTTTGGATTATACACTTTTAATACCTTCTTTATTTAATTACTTTGAAATCTGCATCTTCACCCAATCGGCAACAATCTTTAACGGTGAACGAGTTATAGCAAGTGACCAAGCAGAAACATCTTTTGTGATAATTCCGCCGGCACCGACATTTGCACCCTCTTCTACTGTCACCGGAGCAACCAATACAGAATTAGAACCAATTTTTACATTATCTTTTAATACGGTTTTTGATTTAATCTTAGTTAAAGGATTATAATTAGCCGTAATCGTTCCGGCACCTATATTAACATGCTCACCTAACTCAGAATCGCCAATGTAAGATAAATGTCCAACATTTGTATTTGAAGATATCTTTGATTTCTTAACTTCTACAAAATTTCCAACCTTTACATTATCGCAAACCTCTACCCCGCCACGCAAATGCGCACAAGGTCCGATTTTGCAATTTTTACCTATCTTATTTTTACCTTCAATATATGTTGCAGGGTAAATAATTGTATCTTGACCGATTTCAGTATCTTCGCTAATCCAAGTACTATCCGGATCAACAATAGTAACTCCATTTATCATATATTTTTCAAGATTTCGTTTATTCATTATTTTGGTCGCTTGTGCCAAATTCAATCTTGAGTTTATACCATAAATTTCATCACTATCTTCAAGGATATAAGCATTAACATTCAAGTTTTGCTCTTTTCCCCAAGAAATAATATCGGTTAGATAATATTCACCTTGAGCATTATTAGTTTTAAGTTGAGAAAATGCGGATTTAATTTTACTCCAATTCAAACAATATATTCCGGCATTAACCTCTTTTATTGCTTTTTGTTCAGCGTTTGCATCTTTTTCTTCTACAATACATTTTAAAGAATTGTCATTTTCCCTAATAATTCTGCCATAATTTGTAGGATTATCAAAAATCGTACTCATAACAGTCAAATCAGAATTTTTTGAAGTATGAAAATCTATAAATGCGCGTAAAGTATCTTCCTTTATCAACGGAGTATCACCGCACAAGATTAAAACAGTACCCTCATAATCTTCTAAATAAGGACAAACCATAGATACCGCATGTCCTGTTCCCAACTGCGGAGTTTGAAGTACAGTACGAGCATTAGAATAATTTGCTTTGACATAATTTTCAACTTCTTGAGCATGATGCCCGACAATTACAAACTCTTCAGATACAAAATTTTTGACATTATCAAGAACATAACCCAATAAAGATTTACCCATTATTTCATGCAAAACTTTCGGGGTTGTTTCTGATTTCATTCTTGTACCTTTTCCGGCTGCTAAAATTACCGCTTTTATATCCATTTTTCTCTCCTTAAAAACTCTTTTATACTGCAATTATACCACATAAAAGTTAGCAACATTCTATAATTTGGAATTGAGAAACCATTATCTCATCAGATACACAAGATAAAATATAATCATCAGTTAACGGCATCGTGAAGGAAGAAACATAATTTGTGCCAAGTTTTATTCCGGCTTCATGTAATGTCCAAAATTTGTAAAAATCCTCTTTTGTCGGGTTTTCTTTTTTTATATTAAATCTTTCCAATATTTTTTTATAATCTCTACTTGTCTTGCACTGTTCAATATCAAAACCTATATTTTCATTATGAAATGCAACAGCAACAATATTAGCACTATGAGATATGCTAAAATAAAGGTTATTATCTTTGAGAAAAGGTTTAAAATTACGTATCTCAATTTCAGGGTTTGAGATACCGTAGAACTTTTTCGCTACATTTTTCGCTAAATACAACCCGCAAAGATGTTCTAGATATTTATCATTAGACTTATAAACCTTGCCATCAGAAAACTTTTTTAAATCTTCAATTTTTATATTATTTAAAAATTTATCCTTTTTGATATAAAAAATTTTCATAAACAAAAATCCTACAACAGAACAGAATCAACTAAAGGCTTTGCCTGTTCAAGCGCTTCATTAATAATATTTGTATCAATCCAAAAATCAGGGTTATCAACATATTTTTTGACAATCAAACGAGCATAAGAACCTATTGCAATTCCTGAATAATTTATATCACACATTTTAGCAAGTTCAGAAGTTTTACCGTTTGTTCCACCTGACAAAATTAAATAAACAGGAAGATTTTCATTCTGCACAATTTCAGCAGTCGCAACTGCCTGCAGCGTAGATTTATAATTATCATCTCCACCACTCATCGGAAATCCATCTGCCTGAACAATAGTACTATAAGGCTCTCTGTCTTTTATCATAGTTTTTATACGATTGACAAGCCCCTCATCGCTCAATTTTCCACGACTCGAACAAATACTAAGCATTCCTTCGTAATTATCATTAATATATTTCCACTTAGAAAATATTTCTTCTTCATCTAAACCCATTGCATGAAGTTCAATACAATCAATATTTTTTTCAACAATAGCAGGCAAAACTTCACTCAAATTCTTTTCTTCTGATACATACGAAATCGCAGTTCTAGAGCAAATTTTCCAACATCTGCCGCAACCTATACATTTATTTTTCTTGACTTTAGCATTTTGAATGGCACCCTCCAAACACACTGCCTCGCACGCTCCGCAATTCACACACCTTGAATAATCTATAACTGCCTTTTTAACATGCGGATCATTTTTTATTCCGACACTTACACAAATATAAGCATCATAAACTCTTGCCATTTCTAAAGCTTCTTTTGCCGCATCAACCACCTCTTCCGAAGCGGATAAATCAAAAAAACGGCACCCTGCAACAGCATATAGATAAACTAAACGTTTTATCTCCTCAACATCTTCATTTCCAGCCCCGCATACAAGTTTAAAACAGTGTTTCGAATCCAATAAATCTTTTAACATTATTTCACCATATAATCATAAATAATTTGAGAAGCGTTAACAATAAATTCCTTACCTGCAGGAGAATTATGCGGACGATTGGCAAGAATTACCACCAAATATTTTTTCCCATTCGGAGCAATAACAATACCCGCATCACCTAACATTGTGCCTATATCACCTGTTTTATGCAAAAATACAGAACCTGCCCCTAAACCTGCTTGGATTAATCTATTGTTATGAACATGTCCCATATAATTAAAAATTCTCTGTCTTGATTCTTCTGATAAGAATGAAGTATTTTCGTCAATATTATAAAGCATTGTAGCCATTTCATAAGCAGTAGTTCTGTTTGTTCCTCCCAAATCAGGAAGCCACGTTTGAACATACGTATTTTTCAAACCCCAATCTCTTATCGCCTGATTAACATCAGTCATAGAACCCACTTTTGCCATTAACATATTTGTTGCAGAATTGTCAGATTCAGTAATCATTTTATATGCAAGTTCATCAATTGTATATTCAGAATCTCTTGCCTTAAACTGCAAACTCCCTGAACCTTCTGTTCTATAATATTCAGTTAACGGAATTTTATCATCTAAAGACATTTGCCCTGCCTCAATAGACTTAAATACATCTATTAAAACCGGAATTTTAATTATACTGGCTGTAGCATAACTTTTGTCAGCATTAATATCAACATAATTCTGCGTATCATAATCCCATACATATATCGCCGGATGTATTGTAGGATACAATTCCATTAAACTTAACAACTCCTGCTTCAATACAGGCATATTAACATTTTCCTTTAACGGAACCATTGCAGCATTTTTCTCATCAGCAGAATAACTGAAAATTCTATCCCCGAAAACCCAAGAATTTGACAAATATTTATTCAAAGGGAAACTTATTTCCGACAAATCAGCCTTGACCGACTCGTATGGTGTCGGCTCTACAAAAGCCTTTGTAATATGACAAAACGCATAAGGCAAAACAAACATTGAAAGTATTGAGAAGAAAAATAATGCTATAAAAAATTGAACCAACTTCTTCTTTTTAGATTTTTTCTTAACCGGTCGATTTAATTCTCTTACTTCTGCATGCGAAGAACTGAACGATGTCTGATTTTGATATCTATAACTCATACTTGAATAACTATGGCTTTCATAATATTCAAAATCATAATTGCTATTATAAGTTCTTGCTAATTTCGGCATTAGAACTATTTCCTCCCCAAATTTAATTACATTTTACACAATTTTTTTAATATAAGCAAGTATTTTATAAATAATAGTAACAATTCAAATTATAAAGAAGGGGCGCTGTCAAATTTGACAGCGCCCCGTCTTTTAACTATTTTTCAACTTTTGCAAATGAATTATTTGATTTTGTTTTAATTTCTTCTAAAACTTTTTCAATAAATTCATCTACAGTAAATGTTCCAACTTGCCCGATACCTCTTGCACGAACCGCAACAGAATTTGATTCAACTTCCTTATCACCTATCACGCAAACATAAGGAATTTTCTTATCCTGTAAACTTTCTCTTATCTTATAATTCATGCTTTCAGAACGATCATCCAAGTTAACTCTTATACCTGCTTCACGCATTTTCTTATAGACTTTCTCTGCAAAATCTACATGTTTTTCATTTGAAATAGGTACAAGATTTACCTGAGTTGGAGCAAGCCATGCAGGGAAGCATCCTGCGTAATGCTCTATCAAAATACCATGGAATCTTTCCATTGAACCAAAAATTACACGGTGAAGCATCAATGGAGTCTTTAACTGACCGTCTTTATCTTGATATTTAATATCAAATCTTGCAGGAAGATTGAAGTCCAACTGAATAGTTGCGCACTGCCATGTTCTGCCGATTGCATCTTTTATTTTAAAGTCAATTTTAGGACCATAGAAAGCACCGTCACCTTCATTGATATCGTACTTCATTCCTCGTCTGTCCATTGCTTCTTTCAAACCGGCTTCTGCTTTATCCCAGTTTTCTATTTCTCCAACAAAACTTTCTGGACGAGTAGACAATTCCACTTCAAAATCCATATTGAAAATTTTCATTGTATCAGCAACAAAATCAATAACTCCATTGATTTCATCAACAAGTTGTTCAGGTGTACAGAAAATATGAGCATCATCTTGTGTAAATCCTTGAACACGAGTCAAACCTGATAATGCGCCTGATTTTTCTTTACGATAAACAGTACCCAATTCTGCCATTCTTAACGGTAATGAACGATATGAATATCTGTTTGCTTGATAAATCAATATATGGAACGGGCAGTTCATTGGTTTTAAAATAAATTGATCATCAGAATCTTCGTCTTTTTGAATAAAGAACATATTTTCTTTATAATGGTCAGCATGACCTGAAATTTCCCATAATTTAGATTTTGCGATATGCGGAGTATTTACAATCACATAACCACGTTTTCTATGTTCTTCTCTCCAATAATTTTCAATTTGTTCTCTTACAATCGCAAGATTTGGATGCCATAAAACAAGCCCGCCGCCTAATTCTTCTCTTGTAGAGAACAAATCAAGTTTTGCACCTAATTTTCTATGATCTCTTTTTTCTGCTTCTGCCAAGAAGTTCAAGTAATTTTGTAAATCTTCTTTTGTCCAATATGCAGTTGCATAAATTCTTTGAAGCATTTTATTTTTTTCGTTGCCTCTCCAATACGCACCTGCAACCTTTAACAATTTTATTGCATTTGCTTTTATATATGAAGTATTTGGAAGGTGAGGCCCTGCACAAAGATCATTAAACAAAGCATTACCGTCTTTGTCCTTTGTAATGTATAAAGTTTGATTGTCATTTTGGTGTTCTTCCAATAATTCTGCTTTGTAAATCTCGCCTTCATCCTTGAATGCTTTAATTTGCGCTTCAACATCAGGAATTTCATATCTTTCAAAAGTCAAATTTTGTTTAATGATTTCCTTCATTTTTTCTTCAATTTTGACAAGGTCTTCTTCTGTAAAAGCATGACCATCTGTCAAATCAAAGTCATAATAAAACCCTTCAGCAGTAGCAGGTCCTATTGCTAACTTCGCAGACGGGAACAAACTCTGAACTGCTTGAGCCATAATGTGTGATGTTGAGTGTCTAAGAATAGACAAAGTTTCGTTGTTCTTTTCCATTTTTCTTCTTTCTGTCCTTTTAGGTTAATACATCTTTTCGGCAAAACCGCTTCAGTCAAAAACATTTGAAAGAATGACATACTACCGAGGTGGACCCCTCTAACTATAACTACGAAACTATTATATTACAGACATACAATTTTTCTATATTATTGCAAAAATTAACGAAATCTCGGAAGCAACATTTTTGCAGCCTCAGCATCTGTACTACATTGGTTTGAATACTTTTCAATAGTTTTCTTAATATTATTTTTCATTGTTGAATTTTTGAAATTACGATAAGCATAGGCTGCTGATAATGTCTTTAATTTTGAACAATCAACATCATCCGAAGCTTCTTCAAAATAGCCTAAGCAAGCATTAACTACACTTTTATAAAAAGATGATTCCTCTAAAGATGGTCCTAATCCTGAATTTAGTCCATATTTTATACGCACTAATTGGAAATAAGAATTTTTTGCCTGTATTTCATCAAAAGTCGGACAATATGTTAATTTTTCTGCTGCTTTTGTTGTAACATTCAATGATACAATAATAGCAAATAATCCAAATAATCCTAACAATACTAATTTTTTCAACTTTTCACCTGCCATATTCTTTATTTATTCTATCATATACTACAAGTTTCGCAATATATTATATTTTGATTTTAAGGCTATAATCTTTTTATAAGATTCTTCGACACATTTTTGCATTTCACTATTATTAACGATTTTTTTATAAATTTGTTCAATTATATTAATCGTTTTTTCATCAGAATTTCTGTATATGAACATATTTAATCCTGCTTTGATTCCCATTTCGCAAGCCTCGACATCACCAAAATCCGCAACACCTTTCATTATCATATCATCGGATATTATCACACCATTATAATTTAGAACTTGTCTTAAATATTTAATAGCATTTTTGCTTAATGATGTCGGAACATTTTCCTTATCAAAACAAGTACAGTGAAGATGTGCCACCATAACCATATCCGCACCATTTTTTATTGCAAACTTAAACGGCTTAATATGTGTTTTTTCCATTTCTGATAATGGTAAATCAATCACTGGAAGTGTAAGGTGACTATCTGAATTAGCATCGCCATGTCCCGGAAAATGTTTAATACAAGGGACAATGCCATGATTTTTATAACATTTTGAAACGATTTTTTCACCTTCTATAACTTCATCAGGCTCAGATGAAAATGCACGCTCACCGATTATGGGATTATTAGGATTAGTATTTGTATCAATACAAGGTGCAAAGTTTAAATTTATTCCATAAGAATTTAGTTCTTGGGCAATCTCATTTGTTTGTTTTTCAAGATAATCAAACCCTTTTTCAAACGCAAATTTGGCAGATAAATATTTTTTACCATTGTGAATCTTTTCTGTTCTTTCTACCCTTCCGCCTTCTTGATCAATAGACATAAATGGCGGGATTAGACTTTTATTTTTTAAATCTCTAACCAAATTTTTAAATTGACTTTCAGAATGAATATCTTTTGTAAAAAATATAACTCCCCCCAAACCACATTCCAAAGCCTTTTGACAATTTCCGCCATCAAGCCCCAAAATAAACATTTGGTATAATTTTTCCCGCAAATCTGCCATTTTTCTTCTAACCCTTATATGTAAGTTCAAAAACTTCAACTAAATCAAGCAAGTTGCCTGATGTGATAACTTCTTGAATTTTTGAATGAATTTTTTCAAGCTTTTCTTCAGAAGGTATCTCAAACCCTTCAGGTAAAATAACATCTGAAGATGTTTTAGTATTCACAAAACAACAATTTAATACAAGAAATTCTTTATATAATTCTAAAATTTTAATATGCAAAGGATTAATGTTGTAATCTAAACCTAGATAATATTTTACATCTTTCTTCAATCTATTAAAAAATTCAATAGAATAATCAACTTCTTCAACCGCTTCATCTTTATTATAGGTATCACCCAAACAAGGATTTCCTTCGATTTTCACATCACCCAAACCCTTGATATAAACAGCCCATAATAAACAGCCTAAACAAAATCCGACATTATTATCAACCATTCTCAAAATTTGCGGATAAAGCATTTTGAATTTCATTTTCTTTTGCCCGAAATTTTTGAATTGATTAACAGTATTATAAATATATTCGACACTTATTGAAAGTATAGTTGTATGCTGAGCATACCCCGGATCAAATAAAACAGTTTTTTCTTTGTGATTTTCCATTATAAATACCTCTAATTTTCATTCTTCTGTTCTAAAATTTTCTTCTGATATTCCTCGTTATATTGAAATTTTGTACCTTCAACAAAATTTTTAACAACAGCTTTTGCAAAAACATTTCTTGCTGACCAATATGAAGTGTGAGCAACAAGTGCAGAGCGTTTAGACCAAACACTTGAATTATCATAAATAACCCCTGTCGGATTATCTAAGGTTAAATTGAGAACTTGCTCATACTGTTGAATAGTTAAATTTCTGCCGGAAGGGAAACCCAAAGGATCTTCTCGGAAATTAACCGTCAAAAAATATACTCCATTTTCAAGAACATATTTTATCGCATATTTAGTGAAAAATGTAATCTCATAATCCTTATCAGTAATATCAGAATAAAATAAAGGTATAGGACTTGCAAAATTCACAAACCCTCTGACCGCTCCATCCGGGGCACAATATTGTTCTGTTGCTTCATCAAGTTTTAGGTAATTTTCTTTTAATTTATCAACATCCTGATTTAAAACTAAATAACCTGTATTTGAAATAACACCAATATTTCCTTTAGTATCAGAAAGTGCAGATAAACAAGTATTTTTCATAGGGTTTTCTTTTACAAACTCCAAAAACTCTTCATCTGCCCCTAATGAAGCAAATAATTTTTCAGAATTTATATATGGAAGTTTATAAATCATATACTGATAATTTATAAAAGTACCTGCTGAATAACCGTAAAGAATCACATGTTTACCTTGCGCGTGTTGTTCTTTAACTCTATCATTCAAAGAATCCAATAAAGGTAACATATTATGAGTTTTCTGCACCCAAATAGCATCGTGCATATATTGAGTGAGCAAACTTCTTATCCCGTAAGCCAAAGTTGAACTAAACGCTTTTGAAAGATTTAACCTGTCTTTTACAAAATCCAAATCATCTTTACTGTCATACCCCCAGAAAAATATCTGCGGATCATCATCAATCGTCAATTTATTTTCTTGCGCCCATTTTTTGATGGAACTATTTTCTTCAAACTTTTTTTTCAAAACAGGATGCAATTTATTCACCCCATTTATATACCAATCCTTCATTTTTGTATCGTTATTATTTGAGCCGTTAATATACAAAAATGTTAAATTTTCTTCCGCCGCAAAAGATGGGACTATAGATAATAAAATCAACGCTAAAAATATCAAAATCTTTTTCATATTTAAAAGTTTATCACAAGCAAATTGTATTTAAGCATAATTTTTACATTAGAAAGATTATATGTTAGCATAAGCCTATGAAAAGTTTTTTAATCGGCTTGTTAGACTGGATATACAAAAAGAAATGTTATTTTTGCGGCAAATCAAAAGAATCCGTAAAAATGTGTTCTGATTGTTATGACAAACTGGAATTTTTACCGGCAAAAATCAATCGAACAATTTTTGAAGAAACTTGTGTATATTGTGCAGGGGTATATTCAACGATTTTACAGAAAATGATTAGAGGTTTAAAATACCATCGACAAAAAGATTTAGCATATTACCTAGCAAAATACATGTGGGAATACTGGCAAAAACTTGATATTGAAGGAGATTTTCAAATTGTACCTGTGCCAATATATCTAAAACGTAAAAAACAAAGAAAATATAATCATATGGAACTTGTTGCAGAAGAATTTGCAAAATTTTCAGGCTACAGCGTTAACACAAAACTTATTGAAAGGATAAAAGATACAAAACCACAATATAAACTCAACAAAACCCAAAGGTTATCCAACCTGCATAGTGCATTTAAAATAAACAAACAAGAACTTATACCAAACAAAAAAATTCTGATAATTGACGATATTTGTACAACAGGTTCAACCTTTGAAGAAATGATAACAGAATTCCACAAATCACAAATATATGATATAACATGTTTTGCAGCGACAACACCATTCGAGGTCTAAAATGATAATAAGTGAATATGCAAAATTCTTACAAGAACATAACGAAGAATTACTAACTAAAAAAACAACCCCACTAAAACTACTCCACACCTGGTTGAAAAAAGTTATTACGAAAAATCCGAAAAACCATATTGATAAAATTGTCCATAAAGAAATTCTCTATTGTGAAAACGATAATGGAGATTATTTTATTGTAGGGAAATCAGAAAGCGGAAGAATACTTGTCAGTGCACTAATAAAATTTGCTAAAAGTTATGAAAATTATACTCATTCAAAATGGATGGAAATGACAGAAAAAACTTTCCACAAATCTTAAAATTTGAACTTTTTAACAAAAATCTGATATAATCATCAAAAAGAGGTTCTATATGAAATTTAATATCAGCAAAAAAAATTCCCAAATTATTGCATCTTGGAACAAAATAGAGGCAGATTATTTTCGCGTTTTTTGCAAAATAAAAGATAATTTTGTAGAATACGCAAAAGTTTTTGACACAAATTTTATAACACTTTCACTGCTGCCATTCGGACAAAATACTTGTTTTGTTCAAGCAATAAAAGACGGAACAATTGTTGATGAATCAATAAAAATAACTTTTGGAAATGATAAAATAGACACAATTGCAATACCACAAGATAACGGAAAACTTCAAATATTTTTCAGCGAATATCCGCAAGCCAAAAGTTACCGCTTGTACTGTGACAACGCAGATAATAATTTTGGAGGGAAACAAAATTCTGATAAAAACTCTATACTAATTGAAAACAAAGAAAAAATTTCATATAAAATAAAACCTTTTATTCTAAAATCTGATAACTCAAGAGAAATTCTAAATTCTTCTGATATTTTTAAATGCTCAAAAGACAAATTTGAAGAATTGACAATTCATAAATCTTATGGAGAAAAACTGTTTTTATCTTGGTTATACAAAGGCAGAGCAGATGGATTTGTAGTCTATCAAGAAGGTTCTGATTATCCGATATTTGAAACCTCAGATGGTCTAAGACATTATGCGTACCTAAAAAATTACGATATAAATACAAAATTTTATGTTAAAGCATATATCAATTCACCAAACGGGAAAATTTTTGTAAAAACTTCCGATTATGTAACCGCTACCCCAAAAGAATTTGGCACAATTGAAATATCATTGATTATACCTGCATATAATGCTCAAGATTATATTGCCAGAAGTATAGACACTGCACTTGCCTCAAATTTTGATGATTTTGAAATAATAATTGTAAATGACGGAAGTACAGATTCAACACAAAAAATTATAGATTGGTACGAATTTGAATACGATAACGTTAAATCGTTACAAAAAATCAATGGTGGTGTTGCAGATACCAGAAACACAGGAATAAAAATGGCAAACGGGAAATATATTGCATTTATGGATAATGACGATATGATTAGACCTGACATGCTAGACAAATTATACACAACAATTACAAAAAACAACTGCGATATAGCAATCGCACCACTATACAGACTTGTTGATAATGGTTATACAACACATTGCAACTTACCGTTTGAAACAGATACCCCAATCGATATAGATAAATATTTATCTATTTTATACACCCCAAATCTATATAACTGCGCAATATGGAACAAACTTTATAAGGCATCAATAGTAAAAGAACATCCGCTTGGAATATTAAAATACGAAGATGTATCTTGGACACCTTGTATCCTATCTTATGCAAAAACCTTCTGTTACTTAGATACCCCATTATATGAATGGGACAGAAAATTAAGAGAACAAACATTTGGGGATGTACTTGCAAAAATGCCTGAAGATGATTTGTTTGAACACAGAAAACAGGCAATGCTATTTTTTGTAGAAAAAGGTAACCCTGAAAAAATAGATTACTTAAAAGAAATTGCAAAACGCAGATTACTCAGATATGCAGGGAATTCAACAAATCCAAAATATAAAGAACTCATCGAACGCATTGAAACAGATGAATATTTAGAATATTAAAATTCCCAAACTATGCAGCAATTTGCAACGGCTTATATTCCGGTTGTAAAGGAACTTGCTGAGTTTGTGCTTGTTGAGTTTGCGCAACTTGTTGTTGTGCAGTTTCAACATTGTTTGCTTGAGCTTGAGGTTTTACACCCCTAAATGAATTTATAACTTTATCTGCCAAAACTCCAATACCATAACCGGCAAGTGCGATAATCGGACAAGTTACTGCTAGTTGCTTCCAGTTAAGTGCTTTAAGAACTGAGCCGTTTTTTAGCCCTGCAACAACTCTTTCTGCAATTGGGGCTGAAAAACCGATTGTCGCACCTGCAATTTTACCTATATTGGATGGAGTAGGTTGTTTAACATTTTCTTGCTTTGTTAAATAATTGTTCAATTCACTAAAATTAGGTTCTTGAGCAGACAAACCTCCACCCATTAATGAATTATTACCTGCCTGTTGTAATGGTGCAGATGAAAAATTCAACCCTCCTAAATTATTGTTCTGATTAGAAGGTATTTGAACTTTATTATCCTGAACAGGTTTTTGTTGGAAAATTGTTCCTGTTTTTGAATCATAAGAAAGTGAATTAAAATCAAAACCTGACATCATAAAATCATTACTATATGTATTACTTGACTGTAATGGTCCAAATAAAGAATTATTATTTTTAGCACCCAAACTTAACGGATTACTTGAATTAGAAGTAAAATTAAAATTATTACCCAACGGAACATTAAATCCGTTCTGAAAATTTGTGTTAACACTTAATGAATCTGACATAATACTTACCCCAAAAAATAACTAACCTTAACCTTTAACTATTTATATAAAGTAATATTTTTTTTGAAAATTTCACAAATTGGGATTATTGTTACAATACTTAACAAAACTTTTGTGTATCTGTTTGTAACAAGTAATCATATATTTTGTGCCCTAAAGCATTTTATGTATTACGATAAAAGAAAGGAGGAATAGTCATGCCTGCAGTATCAGATACAAAGAAAAAGATTGATGAAAATTTAATTCCACAGAACATAGAAGCAGAACAAGCAGTTCTTGGAGCGATTTTGGTTAATCCTGAAACTTTGGCAAAAATCTCTGATACATTGTTACCTTCAAGTTTTTATAAACCTGCACACAGGCATATTTTTGAAGCAATGCTTCAACTATTCAATAACAATGATGTAATAGATATTGTATCAGTATCTGATGTACTCAATTATAGCGGGAAATTAGAATCTTCCGGCGGTAGAGCATACATTAACGATCTGGTAGAAAATACAATTACCACAACAAATATTGCATATTATGCAAAAATTATTCAAGAAAAAGCCGTAAAAAGAAAACTTATAAATGCAGGTTCAGAAATAGTAGCAAAAGGATACGACCTAGAACCAAGTGACCGCTCATTAGAAGAAGCAGAAAAATTAATCTTTGAAATCGGTTCAAGCAAAGCAACAGCCGATTTAAAACACGTAAAAGATTTGGTTTTAGATACCTGGGAAAACATAGAATACCGCTATGAACACAAAGACGAATTATCAGGTTTAAGAACAGATTTTACAGAATTAGATTCCATAATGAACGGCTTACACAAGTCTGACTTAATCATTTTGGCAGCACGTCCTGCAATGGGAAAAACCGCATTTGCACTAAATATTGCCCAAAACGTTGCAATCAAAGAAAAAGTTCCTGTATGTATATTTTCACTTGAAATGTCAGCCTCCCAATTAGTACAGAGAATGTTATGTTCCTACGCAGAAGTTGATTCCCAAAGATTAAAAACAGGAAATATGCTTCCGCAAGACTGGGAAAAATTATCCTCCGCGATGAATGATTTTAGCCAAGCACCAATTTATATTGATGATACAAGCGGATGTACCCTAACAGATATAAGAACGAAATGTCGAAGACTAAAAACCCAACAAAAAGATTTAGGTTTAATCGTAATCGACTATTTGCAGTTAATGGAAGGCGGCGGCAAAGATGATCGTTTACAACAGATTTCTGCAATATCAAGAGGCTTAAAGATATTAGCAAAAGAACTTGATGTACCAATCATTACACTATCACAATTATCACGTGCCGTTGAAAGCAGAAACGATAAACGTCCTATGCTTTCAGACTTAAGAGAATCAGGTTCAATCGAACAAGACGCCGATATCGTAATGTTTATATATCGTGAAGATTACTATAATAAAGGTGAAAATGAAGAAGAAGAAAATATTAAAGCAGCTTCCAAAGGACTTTCTGAAGTAATAATTGCAAAACACAGAAACGGCCCTGTCGGAACAGTTAAATTATTATTCCAAAGCAATATCACCAAATTCAAAAACCCTATTGATCAGGCTTTTGATGCGTTCTAATCTGAAATATTTAACAACTAAAAAGGAATCAAAAGTGAATACAAATATTTATGCAATTACTGATTCACACCAAGAAAGCCGCAATTTAAGCCAACTTCTAAGTGGCATATATAATTTTGAAAAAACAAATCAAAATCCCTTTTTAATACTTGATTCGGGAGATTTATTTAAAGGAATATATGACAAAGAATTATCAGTAAACGCCTATATAAAAATCAAAGAACTTTTACCGCAGGCACAAATTTTTATAACCATCGGGAATAACGATTTCGGATTTAAAAAAGCAGATTTTGAATATTTAAAATCAACCGTCAAAAGATTTTACTCAGCAGGGATTAATGTAGTTTGCGCAAATATTATTGACGATAAAACAAACCAAAATATAGATTGGATAGATAAATATAAAATCATTACAATCAATAATCAAAGAGTTTTAATAACAGGATTTTGCCTAAACAATTCTTGCGCAAAAAAATTTAACTGCCACATGCTTAGCCTAACTGACGGTTTAGAAAAAGTTTTAGAAAACTTGAAAGAACCCTACGACAAACTAATAATTTTAAACCACCACTGGTATCCTGAAAGTAAAATATTATATGATTGGGCAAAAGCAAAAAACAAAACTCCAACCTTAATTATAGGCGGACATGAGCATTCCAAAATTCAACCTGATTATGAAAATAACATCTATTACCCATATTCATTTGCCCGCTCAATGTACAAAATTAAAATGGATAAAAAAATAGATTCCGTTGAAGAAATTCCTGTTGAAAAATGTAGATTTATACCGGAATTAGAAACTCCAATCCTAAAGTATGAACAAATAACAAAATTAAAAGAACCGATAACTAAAAGAGTTATAGATTTACCTAAAAAATATTCAGAAGCCTGTCCTTTGGGAACATTTATATCTGACTGTATGAAAAAAATCGGGAATACTGATATTGCATTTCATTCAACAGGATTTTCAATGTACCCGCTAAAACTGGAAGATAGTGACATCATTACAAAATATGACCTTCTAAAAGTAATGTGCGCCTCATCTACAATTGAAAAAATTGAAATATCTACAGCACAACTAAAAGAAACATTTGAAAACACCGCCAAAAACAGAATGCTAAAAGATAGAGGCAATGCAAAATTTCTACAATGTTCACAAAACATAAAAATAACAGGTCACGGAAATCCTCAAACAGGCGAATATAAAATTCTCCAAATTACAATCAATGGAGAAGACCTCCTTGACAAAAACCAAAACCCAATTGACCCCAACAGAAAATTTACTTGTACAATAGACCCCTATATAGGTTCTGGCGAACAAGAATTTTCAGTACTGAAAAATATTCCCAAAACAAAAGTTCTTCAATACGGAAAAGAAGTTCCAATAAATGAACTTTTTGCAAAATCACTGATAGAAGCCTCCAAAACAACATCTACACCATACACCTATCCAAGTTTTAAATATATAGATGTCTAAACTCTACTATAATAAAAAATAGCCTAAAATAAACTTTTATGCTATAATTGCCCCATAGACGTATTAAGAGGAGATTATATATGCATACTGAAGAAAGAACTTTTATTGCAGTAAAACCTGACGGTGTACAAAGGGGTTTAATTGGAGAAGTTATTAAGAAATTTGAAACAAAAGGCTACAAAGTAATCGGACTAAAAATGTTACAAGTTTCAGATGAACAAGCAAAAGCACACTATGCAGAACATGAAGGAAAACCATTCTACCCAAGATTATTGAGATATATTCAAAGCGGGCCAATTGTAGCAATGGTTATTCAAGGTTATAACGCAGTAGCAGGTGCAAGACATCTAATGGGTTCAACTGATCCTAACCAAGCAGAAGTTGGAACAATTAGAGCAGATTTTGCACAAGTAAAAGAATACAATATTGTTCACGGTTCAGATTCTGTAGAAAGTGCAGAAAGAGAAATTGGTATTTACTTCAATGAAAACGAACTTTTCACAGAAGGGAAATGCATGTCAGAACTTGTCGTAGAAAGTTTGGATGCAGAATAGTCAGAGGATAAAAATTGAACGAAAAAGACTATTTTAACTACGAACTAATACACGAAGATGCTCAAACCGGTGCCAGAGCGGGGATATTAACAACTCCACACGGCAAAATCGAAACACCAATATTCATGCCGGTTGGTACAAATTCTGCTGTCAAATCACTAACCAATGACCAAATAAAGGCAACAGGTGCTCAAATTATTTTGGGCAATTCATACCATCTGTATTTAAGAGCAGGGGATGAGAGAATAAGTGATTTTGGCGGAATACATGGGTGGATGAATTGGGACAAACCTGTATTAACCGATTCAGGCGGATTTCAGGTCTTTTCATTAGGGCATTTGAATAAAATCACAGAAGACGGTGTAGAATTTCAAGACCCTAAAAACGGTACTAGACATTATATTTCACCTGAAATATCAATGAAAATTCAACAGAATATAGGTGCTGATATTATTATGGCATTTGACCAATGTGCGCCTTATCCTTGCGATTATGACACTGCAAAAGCCGCAATGGAAAGAACGCACAGATGGCTTGAAAGATGTTTCAAAGCAAAGACCAATCCAAAGCAAGCATTATTTCCAATAGTTCAAGGTGCATTTTTTGACGATTTAAGAAAAGAAAGTGCAAGAGTAATTTCTACATTTGATGCGGTAGGTTATGCAATAGGCGGTGTGAGCGTTGGGGAACCGACAGATGTCAAAAACCATTTTACTGAACTTGTAGCACCACTTTTACCGAAATACAAACCACGTTACCTTATGGGCGTTGGAACTCCTGAAGATTTATTGAACGGAATAAAATTCGGAGTTGATATGTTTGATTGCGTACTACCGACAAGAAATGCTCGCCATGGCTCATTCTTCACTTGGAACGGGAAATCAAACATCAAAAATGAAAAATACAAAGATGATAAATCACCGCTTGTAGAAGGTTGCGATTGTTATGCTTGCCAAAACCATTCAAGAGCATACATAAGACATTTGTGGAAATGCCAAGAATCAACTGCATCAACTCTTTTATCAATACATAATATAAAATTCCTGATTGATTTTGCAAAACAATGCAGACAAGCAATTTTACAAGACAGATTTCTTGATTTTTATAATGAACATTATAACAACCTGATTGGCTAAGCCTTTATGAACTTATCCATAGAAACAAAATTATTAAACCCTTTGGCAGAATTTTGCGCTGAAGGGTTTGGATTAGTTTGCAATTTAGAAGGTTTTTTATTAGATTTAATCACTCCAATACCAGCCAAAACTGCCGCAATTGATGTAAAAATTACAGCCCAAGGTTTCACCAAACTTTTTTGAGAAACTTTTTCCATAGTACCGGCAACAGTTTTCTCATTTAAAATATCTCTGAATTTGACTATTTGTGCGTACAATTCAGGATGAGAATTATCAAGATTTTTTGCTTTAAAAACTTTTTCTAAACTATCCATTATATTAAAACCAAAACCCTCTTGGATAGCATTATGATATAGTTCACGATAATTTTCAGGAATTTTATAAGCATAAATTCGCTCAGGGAATTGATGGTTTAATCCCTGCATATCAAACCTTTCTTCACGCCCAAAAACGTCCATATAAAACATCTGATTATTCTTTGCCATCATAGGTTCAGCCCATTTCGCTTTTGCAAACTCTACAGGATTTTGCAAAGTATTCGGATCTAATTTTAATATTCTGGCTAATGGCATAATTGCCTGTTCTTTATGAAATTGCGAATCAGGAACAGTTAAATCTCTGACATTGTTGGCAATCTGCCTTAAAGGCTGCGGATCGTGATTCCCAACCCCGACAACAAATTCATCAGGGCTCCAATTACGTTTTAAAAACGCATCATTAGATCCCCAAGTGTCATGCATATAGGTTGTTCCAAAAACTTTAACTCTGTTTTTAACCGGCGGCAAGAGTTCTCCATTATTTTGAAATATATCTCCACCTTCAAATTCATATATCAAATTATGCAAGTCATAATCCTGCCCTTTTACTTCTCTGACAGCGTTTTCGATAAAGTTTAATACAGTATCTCCAAGATACTTAGTATAAGGCTTGCCGTCAGCAGGAAAAATTTTGGGATTAACATAAGCCCAACCGACATCAAACCTGATTGAATCGTACCTTTGCGCACACAATTGAACTTTTCGCTTCAATAATTTGGCAGCATCACTATCAGGATTTGTTATAGAATCATAATCAAGAGCAGGCAACCCCCATTCTTTCATTCCAATAAAACTGCCTTTTTTAAAAGCCTTAGGATAAGCCCATTTTTCATCGGCAGAAAATCCTATTTCGCAATCGCCTTTAAGTTCGACACCCATATTATTCAAATTTTCACGGGCAATAGCAAGATGAGAATCAGCAAGAAATTGTTTAAATTTATAAAAATCAATTTCCTCAGAATACTCTTTATTCAAGGCATTAATTCTAGTTTTCCTTTTTTCGTTGTCAAAATCGGGATTATACAAATTTTTATCAATTTCATCAGGCCAATTGTCAAAATTATGAGTTTTATAATTTTTATATAAAACCTTGAAAATCCCTTTAGGTTCAAGCCAGTCATTATTTTGTGTAACAAAAGTTTCATACTGACTTTTCAACTTTGAATTTTGCGGAAGTTTTTGAAATCTTTTATACGCAATTTTTAAAGCATTATCTTGAGCAGAATCATCATTCATAACATTTTTGAAATTTGCATGCCACTCACCAAGATTATCTGCCTTGTTTGCTTCGACAATTTGATTATATTCTCTGGGTTTCAAAATTTTCTCAAACTGAGAAGTAGTCAATAAATAAGGGTTAATTTGATGATTACCTAAAGATAAAGCCGTACCTGCATAAGCACAATAAGCGCCCTTGAAAGGAGCAACTTCACCTGATGGCAAAACCTCAACAGTATTAAACCCTAAATAAGTTTTCATATATTCAAAAAAGTCTTTAGCCTCTTTAGTTGCAAGATTACCTAAACCGGTATCCATAGATTTTTCTCTTGGCAAACAAGGATCATGCACAATAAAAATAGACATCCCGTTTTGTCCGACCAATTTTTTTGCCTCATCCCTAACCTTTACAAATTCATTAATTTCACCAGACTTCAATTCTCGCCCAAAAGCAATTCTATCATTTACCGCAGACACACGCATAACTAAATTATTAACTCCTAAACTATTAGACCTATATAATAATAACACAAAAAAAATCCTAAAACATTTAACCGAATTAAACATTTTAGGATTTTTTATGAAAATTATTAAAACTATTCAACTGCTTCAATTAGTGCATTGATATCAGCAACCATATCATCAGCGTTGTAACCGTGAACTTTAGCACCTGCTTCAAGATTTTCAAATCTAGCAGCAGCGCAACCAAGACAACCTAAACCGTATCTATGAAATACTTCAATACTTTCAGGGTGTTTTTGTGCGATTTCTAAAATATTCATTTCTTTAGTAACTTTTTCTGCCATAATTATAATCTCCTTTTTGACTTTTCCATAAACGTTATTAAAATATATTATACATGAAAAAAAGAAGGATTGGTATAGTATGGAATTGTTGAAAATTTTTATCAAGGACGAAGTTCCTGCAATAGGATTAAAAAACTTTAAGGAAAAAAGAGAAGAAAAACCTTATCAAATTCCTCAAAGGTTAAATTTGAACAGACCGACATTTAGAGCGAATTATAAGAATAATGCGTATTTAATATAATTTATAGTAATATTTCTTAATAAAACGCAAGAAATTACGCAATTTTTGACAACATTTTTTCTTTATAATAATATAAGGGAAAAATTGGGTTAAATTATGGCAACACTTACAGGACAAAGTCTATTAGTATCATTTTTAAATCCGACAAGCGTTCAAAGAGCGCAACGGACTAGAGTGCCATTTCTTGGAGTTACAAACCCATCTCAAAATGCTAATATTGCGGCTATCAAATATGAACGTGCGCCTGAACACGGAGCTACAGTTCCTGTTACAGATAAAAACGGTAATCCGCTTTTACCGGGTTATATGCCAAGTGGTCTTAAATACGACTGTCTTGCATAGTTAACCTAAAATATCGAGTTTACCTCCTTTATTTGTATTTGATATATCCGGATGAAACGGATTGTTTCCGGATTGCTTGATTCTATTAGTAAAATCGAACATACTTTTTTGTGCAGCCTGATTATTTTGTGTTTCAAAAAGTTTTACAGGCTGTACAGCGTATGTATATTGACGTTGTACTTCTTCAATTTTATTTAACATAATAACAATCTCTCTTATTATATTTAAGTTTTTAAAAAGGAGAGATTTTCAGAATTAAAAAAAATTGTTACAAAGTTAATAATAGATCTTATCTTATTAAAAATTTACAAATCCTGATTGAAAAACAGATAAACACTGCATTATAATAGACTAGATATGACAGATAATATTGTAGCAATAGAAGAGAAAAAACCTATACGCAAAAAATATGTGCTGAAGAAAAAAGAGCCATTAAAAACCGACTACAAGGTTAATTACGAAAATGATCTTAATCCTGCACAATTATCAGCTGTTGTCACAAAAAAAGGACCAATACTTGTTATCGCAGGAGCAGGCTCAGGAAAAACAAAGACATTAACATATAGAGTAGCACGACTAATTGAAGATGGAATACAGCCTGAAAATATTTTGCTTTTGACCTTCACAAAAAAAGCAGCCGCAGAAATGCTTTCCAGAGCATCCTTAGTACTTGATGACAGATGCGAAAAAGTTGCAGGCGGAACATTTCATTCTTTTGCAAATATTATTTTGAGAAAATATGCTAAATATTTAAAACTAAAAAACAATTTTACAATTTTAGACAAATCTGATTGCGAAGATATAATTTCGCATATCACAGGACAATTATTTCCTAAAAAAGAAGAAAGATTTCCTAAAAAAAGTACAATTCTTGAAATTTACTCAAAAAGTGTAAACAAAGAAACCCCGACAAAACAAATAATATCAGAAGAATTTCCGCAATTTTCACACTGCGAAGACAGTATAATAGAAATTCACAAAGCCTATGTCGCATACAAAAGAGAAAATTCCGTACTGGATTATGATGATTTATTATTATACGTGAAATTACTTTTAGAAAATAACGAAAACTTACGCAAGAAATTATCAAACCAATATCAATACATAATGGTTGATGAATACCAAGATACAAATACATTACAAGCAGATGTAATAAAACTTTTAGCCTCAGAACATAACAACATTATGGCAGTAGGTGATGATGCTCAAAGTATTTATTCTTTTAGGGGAGCAAATTATCGAAACATTTTGGATTTTCCAAAAATCTTTCCAAACACAACAATTATTAAACTTGAACAAAATTACAGAAGCACTAAAAATATTCTAAAATTCACCAATGCACTTATCGCTCAAGCAAAAGAAAAATATGACAAAACATTATTTTCTACCATAGATTCACCTGTCGTACCTGCATTGATTTGCGCAAAAGATACACAAATGGAAGCAGATTTTATCTGTCAAAGAATTTTAGAACTGTTGGATGAAGATATCAGTTTATCAGATATATGCGTTCTTGCAAGAAATGCCCGAATGTCGTACGCATTAGAAATAGAATTATCAAAACGTGCAATTCCATATCAAAAATTTGGCGGGCCAAAATTTATGGAAACAGCACACATAAAAGATATTGTTGCTCATTTAAGAGTAATAATTAATCCTGATGATATCATTAGTTTAACAAGGATTTTACTTTTATTAAAAGGTGTTGGCGCATCAACAGTAAACAATGTAATTCCTATTATAAAAGGACAACTAAATCCTGATATTAAACTTCTGCCCTCAAACAAAGTTTCAAGTATAGCACCTATGCTTCAAACACTTGATAAAATAAGACATTCCTTAGCAACAGAAAACCCGTCAGAAATTGTAGAAAAAGTTATTGCCTACTATCGCCCGATACTGAAAGATAAATATGATGACTTTAATAAACGTGAAAAAGATTTAGATCATTTCGAATACTTAGCAACGCAATATTCAAACTTAGAAGATTTTATAAGTGACCTTGCACTAGAACCGCCTGATGCAAGTGTTGAAGGAATGTATAAAAACAACAGTGATGATGAAGCCCTAACAATTTCAACAATACATTCCGCCAAAGGACTTGAATGGGATAGTGTATTTATAATAGGCGCCGTTGATGGAAGATTTCCAAGTGCATATTCATTTAATTCAGAAGAAGAAATGGACGAAGAATTACGATTGATGTATGTCGCAGCAACTCGTGCCAAGAATAATTTATATATTACATATCCTGTTGATATGTATGATTATTCAATGAATATGGTATTATCAAAACCATCAAGATTTTTAGATAATATACCTGATGATATTTTGGAAGTTTGGGATATAACAGAAGAATAAAGGGAATAAAAATATGTTAATCAAAATATATACAGACGGAGCCTGTAGCGGAAATCCCGGCAAAGGCGGATACGGAACAATTTTAATTGCTGAAGATGATAACGGAAAAATTCATAGAAAAGAATTAACCCAAGGTTATAAAGTAACAACAAATAACAGAATGGAACTTCTGGCAGCAATCGTAGGACTTGAAGCGTTGAAAAAGCCATGTGATGTTGAACTGACATCAGATTCAAAATACTTAGTAGATGCCTTTAATCAAAAATGGATTGACGGCTGGGTGAAAAAGGGTTGGAAAAGTGCCAATAAACAACCCGTAAAAAATCAAGACCTATGGAAAAGATTATTAGAAGCAAAAAAAGACCATAACGTAAAATTTATATGGATAAAAGGACACAATGGGCACGAATATAATGAACGTTGTGATGAGATGGCAGTACAATCCTCAAATAGTGAAAATCTTCTTGATGACGAGGGCTTTACACCATAAAACAATTTAAAAGTATATATGTAAAGATATATCACAAAATTTTTATAAATATTGAAAACGACTTGATTTTATAATAATCTATGAGTGAATGTGTGAATAGTTTGGCTTGGGAGAAAATATGAAGATTACCCCGATAGTAAATAACCTGAGATTTGGAAACAACAACCCTCAAGATGTTAATTTTGATGCAAAAAAAACAAAAAAAGAAAAAAATTATAAAGACCCACTACAAAATTACCCCTTAAGACTTTTAGGTTACACAAATGATGTAGGTGTAGCGATTAATGAATTGTTCCCGACATTTGCAACATTATGCTGGGTTCCTGCATTAATGTATTTTGGCGCAGATGTATATGACAAGTACAAAAATAAAGGCAACGTATATGATCCAAATGCAGAAAGAGCATTTTCGCAAGCTGTATTTCAAGCCAATGCAAGCATCATTATGCCAATGATTTTCGGGCACATGGGAGCAAGCGCTTTTTCACAAATAGAAAAATACAAAGGTCTGAAACTTTCAACTAACGCAAAAGAACAAACACTACGATACATCAAAAATTATGCGGCATCTGAAAGAATTTTTGAACCTTACCAAGACAAAGATAAAATTGTAAAAGATTTCCAAACAAGTTTTGATAACTTCTACAATAATAATTACACAACATACCATAACAAAAATATTTTTGTAAAAATATATGATAAACTCCTTGCAAATTGCAAACGAGGGGCTGTTGCAAATTCAGATAAAAAACGTATAACTGATTTTGCAAATAAAAGATTTAAAGATGTTATTGATTCAGTCAAAAATTTGGATTCATTAAACAAAACTTTTGATAAAGAAATTTTCAAATTAAAAGCCTGGAAATCCGCAGGTTCATTTACTGCATTAATTTTAACAATGAAATTTATTGATAATTTTACTGAAAAAGTTCTTCTTAAGAAAATAGTAGAACCACAGATTAAGAAAATCGATATGAATAAATATTCATTTAGCAGTTTTTGGGATCCAAACCAAAAGTCTGAACCTCAAAAAACTACTAATGCCTAGTTTAAATAACCCATAAGTTCATTTAATAACTGTGCTTTTTGATGGAAACCTACAATTTTTGCCACAGGATTGCCGTCTTTTAATAAGACAAATGTTGGAAACCCATTGATATTATATTTTTGTGCAATTTCAGGAGATTCATCGGCATCAACAAGCCCAATCCATATTTTAGACTCTTCGAAATCCTGTAATTCTATTCTTTGATTTCTGCAATATCCGCACCAAGTTGTATAAAATTCAATCAACTTCAAGCCGGATTTTGTTTCTTCGTCAAAATTCTGACTATTTAATTCAACTAACATAACCGTTCTCCTTTTAATACCTAATTATAATAACAGATTATAAAAAAATAAATAGACATTTAGTGTAAATTTATTTTATAAATATAGCAAAAAAAATTATTACATGCTTTATAATAAAAAAAGAGACGAAGGTTAATATGATACGAGTAGATAATTATAACACACAGAGATATAATTACAATAAATTAAACTATTCTAATAGGCACCAAAGCATACCAAACAGCACTTTAATAAACTTTGGGCTAAACAACAACAATACACCTTCACCTAACAAACCCATTAAATTTGAGGAGGGAATGCAAATATTATGGGAAGGAATAAAACAACAATGTATCTCAACAGCAAAAGAAATGTTTGAAAATCCTAAATGCCTATTAGGATTAGTAGGAATTACAGCAGGTTTATCAATATTACCAATAATAGGAATTCCAATAGCAGTAGGCGGAAGTGCTCTTGCTGTTGGATTTGCGACTTTTGCCACAATAAAAACAACAAAACATTGTCTTGAATTTGCAAAAAATAATCGAAATAAACAATATGACACAGCAAGAAAAAATTTAGAAACTATTGGCGAAGACACCGTAGATATAGCATTGTCTTTACCTTTTGTCCCAAAATCAATAACAAAATTAAAGACCTTCACTAAATATGGAAAAATCGGAATAAACAAAGAATTATTTAACCAGAAAAAATTTTCTGAAGTAATAGACACAGTAACATCACCAACATATAATGCAGAACTTGAAAGAAGTATCTATTTTAAACAAGCAACAGCACAAGAACTAAAAAGTATCAAAAACTTAAGCCCCGCAGAACTTAAAACACTAAAACAAGAACTTGCGGATTATAATGTAGAATATGACAAACTTCCTGAAGTTGTATTAGAAAAATGGGCACAAAAGTATAATATACACACCAAACCACAATTAGAATTTCAAACATTACCGGAATTCACAGCAGGAAAAGCCATAGGCAACACATGTACTATTATTATAAATGATAACAGAGCAAGAATCCCTGCAATAAGCAGATATGATACATTAGAAATAAAAAAGATTAATGATACCTATAAATTTACATATCTAGATAAAGAAACCAACAAAACAATAGTAGAAGAAATTTCCGCAAGTATTGTTGATAAATACAATGAACTTCAAAAAGCATATAAAAATTTAAGTCCCGAATTAAAAAGAATCATTGTAACAATACACGAAAGAGAACATATCGACCAATATGCAAGAATAGTAATCGAAAAAGGTCTAAATACAATGATGCCGACAGAACTGGGCAAAAACATCTATCAAGCAATGACAAAAGAAATGATATCACAACCAAGAACAGCCGAAAAAGCAGCAGAAACAGCACAAATGATTGCACAAAAACCTCAAAATGGAACATTTGCCCAATACCTAAAATCACCATTAGAAATTGGAGCCAGAGAAGCAGAAAGCGCAGCCCTAAAAGATCCGCTATACACACATTTAGATAATGTATGTAAAACAGTAAACTCCAAAAATCCTAATGCCTCAATAAGTCCTACGTACATACTAAATACACTTAGACTGGACTCAATGGCAAACTAATACCTCAACGGTATTTTGGAACGGTTAACAACTTTTCCCTGATACCCAAAATTTAAAAGCATTCTATTTGTGCTGGTATAGAAAATATTTTCTTCAAAAGTTGGTCCGATATTAACAGACACAACAGAATCCTTAGAAAAATGATATTCAAGATAAGGAACAAATAAACCATTTTTCTCTACAACACCTGTAGGTTTAGAGTTTTCAGCCCCAAAAACATTCACCATAACAATACGATATTCATGCTCATTTTTAAATTGCGGATTTTTAAAAAATATACTAACGATACTTAAAATATCAACCAATTCAAACAAGATATCAAACAATTTAACTTCATTAGATTTTTTAGACTTCAATGCTCTTTCAAAAAGACTATTCCATTTTTTAAAAATAGCACGTATAATCTTAACCTGTTTTTGCTTATCATAAATAACGCTTCCATAAATTGGCAGATAATTATTTTTATCCATTTCACACACAAGTTTTTGCTTATCAAATCCGATATTATAACCTGTATAATTTTTACCTTTAGCGTAGTTATTCCAAAGCGTCAAATTATCGCTTTCAGTAGAAAAAGATGTCGTAAAATATTCCAACTTATTTATAAAATCATCATTCCCACCGACAATATGCTTATACTTGTTATTAAAATGATTTTTAATTTTTGCAAACAAATCCTGATTAAGATTTTCAGTCTGATCAATCAATTCAATAATAAGTTTATAAGAATAAGCAATTTCTTCTTTATCATTAAGATACAAAGCATTAGAAAAACGAATTGTACCGCCTGATAAAATATTCAAAAGTTTTTCAGGCTTCGTATAATGATAAATAGTACAATTAGAACCGGTATCTAAAAATTTTTTAATCTTGGGAATTTTTTTTAATAATTCATCATAATACGACATCAAAAACCTCACATCTAATCCCTAAATAATATTAAAAAGCGGGCAACGAGACTCGAACTCGCGATCTTCTCCTTGGGAAGGAGACATTCTACCACTGAACTATGCCCGCTCAATCCATTTCTTATTAATATATATCACAAAAATCAGATTTGAAACACTATTTCATATTTGTTAATTTCCGCACCGTATCAACATCAATACAAAATTTTACTTAACAATTTATAACAAAAGCATCCTTTTTGAACAATTTTTACAATTTTTCTATTTTAATAAATAAGGGGAATGTTATGAAAAAGTTTTTAGCCATTTTTATAATAATATGTATAACCGCAACTCCGGTATTTGCAAGATGCATAAATCATTATGACCAATGCAAAAAAATAAATTGCTGCAAAAGATACGGGACTAAAACAACTTGTTATGATAAAAACGGAAATGTCATTAGCATTGCCAAAAGAAACATGAACGGTTCCATAACCTATTACAACCCCAATGGTCAAGTAATAAGCCAAACCCAAGGGTACAAAATAAAAAGAAGACCATATAAAAGAAGCAGCAAAATAGTTAATACATATAACCGCTATGGAGAAATAACAGGCTCCTATAAAAGATATGGAAACAAAACCACCCAATATGACAAATATGGAAATAAAATTGGCAGTTATAAAATAAATATGGACGGAACCGTAACCCGCTATGACAAAAACGGAAATAAAATTAATTATTAAAATTGAACTTTATTAAATATGCTAACAGTACAGAATATTAAAATTATATAAAAATTTTGTAATAATTTGCTAAACTAATAGCAAATTATTTTTTGTTTTGATTTAATATGTGTAAAATTAAAGAACGAAAGGAAACAAAATGAAAGTTAATTTTAACATATTAAAAAATCTTGATTCTAAACCTAACATTAGCAACATAAAATTTAAAATAGATAAAAACAGTGCCATATATAAAAAAATCAAACCGGAAATTCCAAATATTGAAACATTGATAAAAAAAGAGAATACGCCACTTACATTTTTCCCAAAAAGTGACGCTTTAACTCTTATGAATTACGGTCCATACACTACCGCACTTAAAAATGAAGATTTACAAGCCAATATTGCAATACAAGTGTACGATCATATTTATAAAGTAAACAACTTAACAAAGCACACACGCTAAATTTTATGCATATTATCAATAATTTCTTTTTTTTGAACCCAGATTTCCATGCCCATATCTGAGCCTTTATTTGTTAATGCTTCTTTAATTTCCTTAAAAGAATATTTTGATTTTTCGATATCACAAAGCATAAACATAACAAAATGTCCTTGCATAAGAGTTTGCTTAATATCTTCAATATTTATTTCATATTTAGCAAGTACAGCAGTAACTTCTGCAACAATACCTACTCTATCTGCACCAAAGACAGTAACAATAATTTGATTAGCCATTATTTGTTGTCCTCCACATTAACTTCAACAAATTCAGGAATATCATCTTCCTCAGATTTAGCCGCAACAGGAACAGGTTCTGCCTTAAACCACTTTGGATATACAAATCTGCCTATATTATATTTTCTGCAATAAGCCATTAAATCTTTTTTAACCTCAGGTGCCAAAACATATAAAACAATAACGTTAGGCACACACATAGCAATCATCATAGCATCAGTAATATTAATAACAGATTGAACATTCATAACAGAACCGATAACAATAAAGATACAATAAATGATATTAAAAGTTAACGCTCTTTTCTTACCTTCACCAACAAGGAAAGTCCAAGCCTTTTGACTGTAATAAGCCCAAGAAATCAAAGTAGATAGAGCAAACAATATCGCAATAAAAGACAAAATATAAGGGAAGAACGGAATAACAGATTGAAATGCGTTAGACGCAAGTTCAATACCGGAAATTTGTCCTATATGAGTTTTGGCAAGTACACCTGAAAATACAATAGCAAAAGAAGTGAACAAACAAAGCACACCGGTTAAGAAAGTTTCCAATAAAGCAACAAAACCTTGAGAAACAGCCTCCTTAGTTTGCGCCGTAGCATAAACAATAGCAGCTGCACCTGTACCAGCTTCATTAGATTGAACAGAACGTCTTAAACCAATAATGATTGTACCGAAAACACCGCCTGCAACAGCAGTAGGATGAAATGCTTCTTTCAAAATTAAAACAAGTGCACTTGGGATATTAGCAATATTAGCGCCAATAACAATTAGACCTGAAACAATATATAAAATACACATTGTAGGAACAAGAATAGTTGTAACTTTAGCTATACTTTTGATACCACCAACAACAACTAAACCGATCAAAATAGCAACAATTAAACCGAAAACCCAAGTATAACCGTGCATAAAACTATGAGCCCCACCTGTAATAAAAACGATTTGGTGAGCAGATTGGTTAATTTGAATCATATTACCGCCTGTAATACCACCACCAATACAAAGAATAGCAAATACCACAGACAAAGGCTGACCTAACCAGCGCATATTTTTTCTTGTCAAACCGTGTGCAATATAATGCATCGGGCCTCCGGAAATAGATCCGTCAGTATTAAATCTTCTATACTTAACAGCCAAAGTTGCTTCAACAAATTTTATAGACATCCCAAGTATTGCACCGGCAAAAATCCAAAAAGCCGCACCAGGGCCACCGATAGAAATAGAAATTGCAACACCTGCAATACTACCAATACCAATAGTTCCTGACAAAGCAGTAGCCAACGCTTGGAATGAAGAAACTTCACCACAATTACCGTCTTTGTCGGAAGAGTCAGCAGGCTTCATAATTAAATCAAGAGCATGCTTAAATCCCCAAACCGCAATTCCGCGATAGTATATAGTGAAAAATATTCCGGCAATAAGAATCCAAAAAATAATTATCGGAACCTTATAGCCACAAACAGGAACCGACAAAAATATCAAATTTGCAACAAAATCGGATATCGGCGCAATATGTTTGTCCATAAATGCGTCAACACTCATAGCCCCAGCTTGTTGAATACTAAAAAATAATGACATAATCAAACCTAAAAATTTCTTCATTCTACTATCCTTTCAGAACTATTATCGGTTAGTCACACGAGGTAAATTCCAACCATATTACTAACAGTATAGCAAAAACATATAAATCGCGTCATATGTTGTTACTAACTGTAACACTTATTGATTATTCACAATGCTTGTTTATATATTTTTTCAATGATACAATGGGATAAAGGATAGAGTTAAGTATGATGATGAGTCAGACAAAAAAATTGTCAATAGCCTTTTGTTGGCATATGCACCAACCTGTATATCAACTTGCGCAAAATGGTGATTATTTAATGCCTTGGGTAAGATTGCATGCCGTAAAAGATTATTTAGACATGATTTTATGGGCAAAAAAAATCGAAAAACTTAAACTAAATTTCAATTTTGTACCCGTATTAGTTGATGCCATAATTGATTATGCGCAGAATAACGCTCACGACATACATTCAAGAATAACAATAAAACCTGTTGATAGGCTAAATGATGAAGACAAATTATTTATCTTAACCAATTTTTTTGATGCAAATTATCAAACCATGATACTTCCTAACGAGGAATATCACAGGTTATATAAAATAGTTCAAGCATCTGGCGGAAATGACATTTCCGTACTCACAAACCAAGAATATGCAGATTTAACGGCATTATTTAATTTAGTCTGGATTGATGGCTCATTCAAAAATAAAAATCCCGAATTAAAAAGACTCATCAAAAAGGGGAAAAATTATACCGACGAAGACAGAATCAGAATCATTGATATTCAAAGGGATATAATAAAAAGAATTATCCCGACAATGAAAACACTTATCAAAAAAAATAAAATCGAAGTTATTACAAGCCCTTATTATCATCCGATATTACCGATACTGCTTGATTTTAAAAACATCAAAAAAATTCCTATGCCTGATGAAGATATGACAGGCTTCAATCCGGAACAAGATGCCGAAGTTCAAGTAAAAATGGCACTTGATAGAATTGAAGAAGTCTTTGGGAAACGCCCTGAAGGTATTTGGCCATCAGAACATTGCGTAAGCAAAAAAACACTTGCTCTGCTTGCAAAACTTGGGGTCAAATGGTCAATTTCAGATGAAGGGATTTTAGCAAATTCAATAAAATTTGAATTTGAACACGATTTTAAAGGCTACATAAACGAACCTTATCATCTTTTAAAAACATACAAATATAAAACCAACCAATCTGATATCAAAATGATTTTCAGGGAATCAACGATACCGAATTTGATAAGTTTTGAATATCAAAACCACGACCCGATAGCAACGGCAAACGATTTATATGACCGCATAAAAATCATACAAAGTAAAGTTTTATCCTCACCTGACAAAGAACATTTGCTAACAATAGCACTTGATGGAGAAAATTGTTGGGAAAATTACATTAAAGACGGTGAATCTTTCTTAGAAACATTATATAAATTAATAACCGAAGATAACACTTTGGAAACCGTACTAATCTCAGATTATCTTGCCCATACAAAAGAAGATAAAACCTTGGATAAAATTGCTTCAGGCTCTTGGATAAATAGAGATTTTAAACTATGGATTGATGAACCGGTCAAAGATTTGGCATGGACTTATTTAAAAAGAGTAAAAAAAGACTTTAACCTTTTTGCCAAAAGAGAACCAAACCACCCAAATCTTGATGCAGCATATAGAGAAATATTAATATGCGAAGGCAGCGATTGGTTCTGGTGGTATGGAGAACCAAATGATTCCGGACGTGATAATATATTTGATTTTATATATAGAACACATCTAAAAAATGTATATAGATATCTTGAATTGGATATCCCCACATTTTTGGATGATGCACTATCAGATGTGACAGCAACAAAACCGTCAAAATATCCTAAATCACTAATTACACCCGAAATTTCAGGAAAAAATGTCACAGCAGACGATGAATGGAATAATGCAGGTTATATCGAAATTCCTGACGGACCTGTGCTGAGAGAATCAAAATTGTTTGATAAAATACGTTTTGGAAACGATAAAGATAATTTCTATCTTAAATTTAATATGAATAAATACATCAAAGAAAATTCAGAATTATCAAAAAGAACTTACCAAATGTATGTATATTTCAGAAAATCACACCACAAACAAACTCTTTCTCCTGTCAGATTAATAAACAAAACAGAAAATATATCACCAATTTCAATGGAAAAATTCCATAAAGAAATGCAAATAGCAATAAAAAACGATAAATTGCAATTAGTTAGACTAATCAGAGCAATTCCTGGAGATATGTGGGTTTTAGAACAATCTCGTATGATAGAATCTGCTTACGGCGAAACTCTGGATTTGAAAATTCCGTTTAGCGCACTTGGGATAAATAACGGCGAAACTCTGGAATTTCTATTCGTAAACGCCAATTATGGCATAAAAGATTTTTATATCCCAAATGAAATGGTTCTATCTGTCACAAGACCAAACTAACAACGTGATAACAAATCTTTTGACAATGCACCAAGTGCAACAACTTGTACAGTAATAAGTATAATTCCCATTTTAATTCCCCTTTATTTTACATGATTTATAAAGTTTTTTGTTATTTTAAAATTGCTGATTTGTAAACAAATGTAAAGCATAAAAATAAAATATTAATAAATGTTAAATAAAATCCTGGGGAAATTTTTTCAAACTATACTTGACTTTCAGAGATTTATTTTAAGAAACATTAATCCAAAAGTATTAATTTTTTAGTTTTATGTTACTTTGTCAAGTAATCTGGGTTAACTATAAATATACATTCATGAGGATAATAAATTTGATTAATAAAAAGGTTTATAGCAACACCGAATAAAATAAGTCGCACTTGCTCTTTATATTTATAAGGCAAGTGCGCAATGATTTCTTTGCTTTTTGGAGTGAATAAAGTTTATATAATATCAGGTGTTTTGATACACAAAATAATAAAAGTTCATCCTCCGGAAAAAGCATGAAAAGCCCCTGTTTTCGGGAAAAATCATACAAATGATTGACAGATTTTGAAAAAAATAGTAATATAATGATTATGTAAAGCGTATGTTATAGTTTATTAAAAATTAAGAAAGGTGAATGATTATGACAACAAAAAGATTCGGTTTTACTTTGGCAGAAGTATTGATTACTTTAGGTATCATTGGTGTAGTTGCCGCTATGACAATTCCAACATTGATTTCAAATACTAACAGTGCAAAATTCAAATCTCAATACAAAAAGACTTTATCAACATTAAACCAAGCAGCATTGATGGCTACTGCTCAATATGACTTAGACTATGCATCAGTAACTACAGCTTGCGGTGCAAGTGGTGGAACAGAAAAACCTGATGTAACTGCTTCTATGTGTGCATTGATTAACGGTACTTTATCAGGTGCTACATACTACGCAACTGCTAGCGCTATGAAAATTCCTGGTTCTACAGCATCATATACAATAAATGCTAGCCCTGTAGTTGCAAAAACTACCATGAAAGCATACCAATTAGCTGATGGTTCTGTTGTTGCATTTGACCCAGCCCTAGCTTCTTGTACATTAGCACCTGGCGATCCTATTACAGGTTTAGCTACTAAGTGTTATGGGTTTATCGATGTAAACGGACCAACTCTACCTAACAAAGAAGTTAGATGTTCTAGTTCTGCAGGAAAAGTTGCATCATCAGTTGGAACTTGTATCGTAAGAAACAACGCAGCAGATATGGGTGATATCTTCCCGGTTGTATTCCACGATGGTACAGTTGAACCTATCACAGATGCTGCAAGATATGTATTGAACCAAGCAAAATAATTATATCTTGTTAGAAGGATTGAAAGAGGCAAATCATCTGATTTGCCTCTTTTTTATGTAAACCTTACACGTCATGCTGAACTTGTTTCAGCATCCATTTATTTTGTATATTTGACAAAAACCTTTTGACCCTGAAATAAATTCAGGGTGACATGTTGTAGTAGTTAGTTTTGCTTGCAAGAACTTCAGAATGACATATTTAAGATGTAATAAAATTAGACCTGTAAAACTCACGTCATCCTGAACTTTACCTATCATGCTGAACTTGTTTTAGCATCTGGACAGTACAAAAGTAAATAGATACGTCATGCTGAACTTGTTTCAGCATCTAAAATTATCCTCTTTTAAATAAAATTAAATAACACCAACAGGAGGGCATTGTTTTTGTTGTTCTACCCTGTCTTTTATGGCACCAATAGGCTCATAATAAGGTGATACTGTCATAATTTGTGCCGCAATATCAGGGAAGTAATAAATAAATCTCAATTCACTTGTAGTAAGCGGCTTTTGAGTATGAACATTTGCATATCTGACAAGTTCAAGGATATTACGCGCTTCGTGCTCATCTTTAAATTCAAGTTCCAAATTGTTATAAACATTTCTAAACCCTTTAATTCCACCATATTCACCAGTCGTAATCATTCTACCTGTTTCAATAATTTCCGGTTCACCGCGTCCAAGTTCTTCAAAATCATACAATTCATAATTTCTACGATCTTTTAAAGCACCATCTGCATGAATACCTGATTCATGAGCAAAAGCATTATCACCAACTGCAGGTTGATTTATCGGAATATCAACGCCAAAAGCATAAGCGGTATATTTTGCAAGTTTCCAGGCTCTATCAAGCCTTATATTTTCATCAATTTTATATTTACCTTTGAACCCAGCAGATTTTAAGCAACTAAGCAAGCAAGAAACTAAATCAGCATTACCTGCACGTTCACCCATTCCGTTTATTGCAGTATTGATATAAGCATCAACACCTGCATCTATTGCGGCTTTAGCACCCATAACAGAACAAGCAACCGCCATACCTAAATCATTATGATAATGAAGTTCAATAGGCATTTCAGTTGCTTTGGCTATTCTATATATTCTATCATAAGAAGTTTGCGGATCTTCATAACCTAAAGTATCGCAATATCTAAATCTGTGAGCACCTGATTTTTTTGCTTCGTTTGCATATTTTATTAAGAAATCAAGATCACTTCGAGAAGCGTCTTCTGCATTAACACCAATAATTTTAGCGCCCTTATCTTTAGCACATTCAACTGCTTCTTTAGTCATCTTGATAATATCATCAGAAGTCTTTTTGCCTAAATATTTTCCATGAATCATTTGTTCAGAAGTAGATTGTGACAGATTGACATATTCTAAATCAGGAACGTTTCTAAAAGATTCTTCAACATCAGAAGCAATACCTCTCATCCAGCCTGAAAGTTTTGTTGTTTTTATAACACCTCTTTTAACCAATTCCAAATTCCCGTTCAAATAATTCAACTCGTGCTTTGTAGTAGGAAACCCAAATTCTGATTGAGTAATCCCCATATCATTAAGCATTAAATTGATAATCGTTTTTTCTAACTTCGCTAATCCCAATCTGGATGTTTGAACACCATCACGATTTGTAACATCTACAAAATAAATTCTGTTGTCTGCCATATTACTACCTCATCTAATAAACTCTATTATACACAAAATTATGTTAAATAACTTGCTTTTTTATATAATCTTAATTAAAATATATATTACAGAGTTGTTTTACAGATATGAAAAATAATACCAAAGTTATAGAAAAAAAAATAAATAAAGAATTAAAAGGCGGGAATGTAAAATCAGCGATTGCGCTATGTCAATTAGAAATTCAATCCGATCCGACAAATGCAAATCTTCACTTGCGTTTAGGTGATTTATATATGGCTTGGCACTTGGATATTTACACATCTTGCCAATATATTGACGAGGCAATAAAAGAGTATAATATTGCACTGGAATCTTGTAGTGAAGATATTGAATACGAAATTTATTACAAAATTGGTCTTGCCCAATTTTATAAAGGCGATTTAGACAAAGCAATAAACTACTTCGACAAGACCGTCACCAAAAACGAAAAATATGCAAAAGCATATTATATGCTTGCTGAAGCATACACTAAAAAAGCAAGATTTTTAGATGCAGAAGTTAATGCAAAAAAAGCGATTAAGTATTCCCCACTGGCAAGTTCTTGCGCGCATTATTTGCTTCACAGCCTTTACGAAGTGTCCTCTTTTAGGATATTTAAAAATAAAATTAAATCGACTTACGAATATTTTATGTCTGTATTAACACTTCCATTTGATGCCGAAGCAATAAAAAAAGTTAGAGAATCCTTATCATATTTGAAATTTTTACCAATTTTATTAAAAGGTTATATTCAAGTACAAACCAAAGGGCTTGATGGAGCATTAGATATTTACATCAATGCAGTAGAAAAAGCACCGGGATTTGTGCCTTTATATTGTCTATTAGGAGATATATATTCATCTTTAGGACAATTTGAAAACGCAATTACAGAATATCGTATGGCAATTTGGTTAGATAACTTGAATATTCCTGCATACCGTCATTTATGCAAGGCTTATGAAGATTTAGGAGACTATGAAAGTGCGATTGAAACTTATAAGAAACTTATTCAAATTATGCCAAATATGCCTGAATTCCATTCAAATTTAGCAAACATCTTATATGTAAAAGGCGATATTGAAGGTGCTATATCACATTTCCAAACGGCAGTTACACTAAATCCTAATAAGGAATGGACAAGTGTTATTAACCAAACACTGGGCTATGTTTTTCAAGAAGCAAAGCAAGATTTGGATGCTGCAATTACATCATATCAAAGCGCGTATTTGCTAACACCTGAAGATATTGATATTTATATCAATCTTGGCAGCGCATTTTATGATAAAGAAGATTATGAAAATGCACTTGCAATATACAGAAATGCACTTGACCTTGACCCTAAAAATGCAAAAATTCACTGTAATTTAGGCTTTTTATACTGGGGCAAAGGCGACACTGATGAAGCAATAAGAGAATATGAACTTGCAATAGAATTTGATAAGAATTATGATATTGCTTATAACAACCTAGGTGTAATATACCTTGATGATTTGGGCAGAGTAAAAGAAGCAATGGAAATGTTCAAAAAATCAGTAGAATGTAATCCGAATTATGCACTGGCTCATTTCAATCTTGCACGTACAATAGCAATTACCGGAGACAAGATTGAAGCAGCTAAGTTATATCAAATTTCACAAGATATCAATAAGGTTACACACGAAATTGACCCTCAAGATATTACAGATAAAATTAATGCACTATTTGACTAATGATAAAAATTTTATAATTACAATAGGGGCATTTTGAAAATTTTCAAAATGCCCCTTTTCTTATATTATATAATTAAACTATTCTGCATTATCTTCAGCATCCGTATTTATAACTTGAACACCAAATCTTGTTCTGAATAAATGCTTAACTGTATCACTTTGAATTTCATACATCATTTTATTAAACAAGTCATAGGCTTCTTTTTTATATTCAATAAGCGGATCTTTTTGGCCATACGCTCTTAAACCTATACCTTCTCTTAACATATCAATATTGTGAAGATGATCGATCCATTTGCTATCAACAACTTTTAGCAAAATATCCTTTTCCAATTGTCTTACAACATTGTGTTCGGTAAATGGTTCTTGCTTATCAGGTGCAATACCATATTCTTCAACAACGTGATTATAAAATTCTATAATTTCTATTTCATGAGTTTTGTATGCCTCTATAACATAATCTTTAATCTTGTTATACATAGGTTCAAAACGCATATTCTGAATATCAGAAACTTCAAAAGATGATAACTGCGGAACTGTTGAATGAAGTTCTTTAATCATAGTTTGCAAGTCCTCATAAACATATTCTTCAACCTTTTGTTCAGGAGAAATATAACTTCTTATCAACCTGTCAACTTCACGTTCAATCATATAATAGATATCTTCCTGCAAACCAACACCTGCAAGAACTTTACGTCTTTGACGATAGAATTTTTCACGCTGAATATTCATAACATCGTCATATTCAAGAACAGATTTTCTCATATCAAAGTGGAAGGTTTCAACTTTTTTCTGAGCAGATTCAATACGCTTTGTAATCAAAGGATGATCTATCGCCATATTTTCAGGAACATTCATCGCAGTCATAAGTTGAGTAATCTTTTCACCGCCAAAAATACGCATCAAGTTATCTTCCAATGACAAGAAAAATCTTGTAGAACCAGGGTCCCCTTGACGAGCCGCACGACCACGCAATTGGTTATCAATACGGCGAGATTCATGACGCTCTGTTCCGATTACATGCAAACCGCCTGCTGCAACAACTTTGCTATGTTCATATTCGGTTATGGCACGTGCCTTAGCAAGCATTTCTTCTTTTAGTTCATTATAATTTGGATTAGTCTCATCAATTCCCTGCTCATCCAATTCTGACTTTGCCATATATTCAGGGTTACCACCTAATAAAATATCAGTACCTCTACCTGCCATATTTGTTGCAATAGTCACCGCATTCAATCTGCCTGCCTGAGCAATAATATATGCTTCTTTTTCGTGGTGTTTTGCATTCAATACATTATGCTTAATCCCGCGTTCTGTCAAAAGTTTTGACACATATTCAGATTTTTCGATACTAATTGTACCAACAAGAACAGGTCTGCCAAGTTTATGTTGTTCAATAATATCATCAACTACAGCCAAAAATTTTTGTGCCTCAGTTTTATAAATTACATCAGGATAATTTATTCTTATATCAGGCTTGTTCGTAGGAATTGTAGTAACTTCAAGATTATAAATCTTGCCAAATTCAGCCTCTTCAGTCATTGCAGTACCCGTCATACCGGAAAGTTTCGGATACAATCTGAAAAGATTTTGGAATGTAATACTTGCAAGGGTTTGAGTTTCATCTTGAATTTCAACACCTTCTTTTGCTTCAACAGCCTGGTGCAATCCGTCAGACCAACGTCTGCCCTCCATCAAACGTCCGGTAAACTCATCTACAATCATTACTTCACCGTTTCGAACAACATAATCGGTGTCTTTTACAAACAATTCTTTTGCCTTTAATGCTTGCAATAAATGATGAGCATATTGAGTTTGAATATCAAACAAATCTTTAATACCAATCAAATCCTGTGCTCTATCAATACCTTCTTCTGTTAAAATTACGTTTTTATTTTTTTCATCAACAGTATAATCAACATCTTTAGTAAGTTGAGGTGCAATTTTTGCCATTAATTGATATGTTTCAGCAGATTGAGCAAGTCTTCCGCTTATAATTAAAGGAGTTCTTGCTTCATCAATCAAAATACTGTCAACTTCATCAATAATTGCATAATTAAACGGTCTTTGAACAAGCATTTCTTGACTGGTTGCCATATTGTCACGCAAATAGTCAAATCCGAACTCATTATTTGTACCATAAGTAATATCACATTGATAAGCTCGACGCTTTAGTTCAAAATCCCTTGCCCCATCCCCATTAGATAAAACAACACCAACACTAAGCCCAAGGAATTTATAAATTTTTCCCATCCATTCACTGTCACGTTTTGCAAGGTAATCGTTTACCGTAACAACATGAACACCCTTACCAGTCAAAGCGTTCAAATACGCAGGTAATGTCGCAACAAGTGTTTTACCTTCACCTGTTCTCATCTCTGCAATATGCCCGTTATGTAAAAAATATCCGCCTATCAACTGAACATCAAAATGACGCATATTTAATACACGTTTTCCGGCTTCTCTAACCGTTGCAAACGCTTCAGGTAAAATTTTATCTAAAGCTTCTTTTTCTAATTTTAAATCCTCTTTAAAATTGTTCGACGTTGGGCGTTTTGCTAAAATATCTTTAAAAGTCTGCGTTTTAGCCCTTAATTCAGCATCAGTTAACTGAGCAAATTCAGGTTCCAATGCATTGATATGCTCTACAACACCCATCATTGATTTTATTTTCTTTTCATTCGGGTCGCCTAAAAGTTTCAATAACAATTTTATCATTAATGTATATCCTTCCCCAAGTTTAGTCTTATTGTTAAAGTGTAACATAAAAACAAACGGTATGGATAATATTAAGAAAAAAATAATATTTTAAAACACATATTTTCTTTCATCTTAACTCCACTCTTAATATTCTTTAACATTCGATAGAATTTGAGCAATTCTACACCGAATAAAAACTTTATAAGAATATAACACGATAAAACGGGGAAAATTAAGAAAGGGGAAAAATATGGCAGGAGATGGATTTGAAATTAGCACACAAAATGTTGTAAAAACAGGTTATTCAGTACCAGCAAAAAGCGATAGTATAAAAATAGAAAATAATGAAGATTTTGCAGAACTGATAAAAAAACTTAACTTAAGACCGAAAGACAATGGTTATCAAATGATAGTTGATAAAGATGGAGTTGTGAGAAAAGGAAAAATCGTAAAATACGAACCACAAAGTATTACAGACATAATTAATGGCAGAGAACCTAAAGAATTAGCAAAAGTAAAAAAAGAACAAGTAACGAAATTTTTGGAAGAAATCAAAGCATTAGGACTTGATTTAAAACCTGAAGACATTATGTCAAAAAATGGTACACTAAACCCAAATTTCAAAGTTGACGAAAAAGGTAATATCAGTTTCAGAAATTTAAAAGCATACATCAATGAAAAAAGTCCGAAATATTTTGAAACACAAGCAGGAGCATGGGCAAAAGCAGAACCTGAAGCACAAACAAAGACATTCCCAAAAGAAGGAATACTTGCCGAAGCACCTAAATTCCCTACACACCCTTGGTTTGTTGGAATTACAAAAGATTATGAAGATACACAACTCAAAACAAAAGATCCAAAGGATTTCATGCAATTAGCATAAAATTTTATACATAAACAAAGCGCCAAACTTAAAATAAGTTTGGCGCTTTGAATTGTTATAGATAAGTTCAATTAGAACATCAAACCAGCTTCTCTTGCAGCATCAGCAAGTGCAGCAATTCTACCATGGTATAAAAATCCGCCACGGTCAAATACTACACATTCAATACCTGCTTTTTTAGCTTTTTGAGCAATTGCTTCACCAACAACCTTAGCAGCTTCTATATTACCGCCGTGAGATAATTTTTCTTTTAATTCCTTATCATTAGATGATGCTGATGCAATTGTTACATGGTTATCATCATCAATCAATTGAGCATAAATATGTTTTGTACTTCTATAAACTGCCAATCTTGGAAATTCTGCAGTACCTGCTAATTTAACTCTGATTGATCTGTGTCTTTTTTGAACTAATGGTTTTCTTGTTTGTTGTTTAATCATTTTTCTTTTCCTTTCATATCACCCAAACCGACTTGAAAAACCACTTCAAGAGTTTATATGGGCTTTATTCTACTTACTTAATTAACCTAAAATTTATTAGGCCGCAAGTTTATTATTTTTTACCTGCTTTACCGGCTTTACGTCTGATATATTCACCTTCGTATTTAATACCTTTACCTTTGTAAACTTCAGGCTTACGTTTAGATCTGATTAAAGCAGCAACATCACCGACTTTTTGTTTGTTTGAACCTTTTACGGTAATTTTTGTATTTGCTTCAACAGAAATTGTAATACCTTCCGGTGGAACGATATCAACAGGATGTGAATATCCAAGTGCCATATTTAATGTTGTACCTTGCATTTGTGCTCTGTAACCTACACCGTTAATTTCAAGTTTTTTAACAAAACCTTCTTTAACACCGGTTACAGCATTTGCAACAAGAGTTCTTGATAAGCCGTATAATGCATCTGTTTCACGAGATGTACCTACTTTTGATAATACAATGTGATTATCTTCAATTTTTACGGCAATTTCAGGACGAACTTCAACAACTTCAACACCCAAAGGTCCTTTTGCTGTTACTACTTGTCCTTCAATTTTTACCTCAACACCTTGAGGAATTTCTATCGGTTTTTTACCAATTCTTGACATTTCATTTTCTCCTTATGGTATATCTTGCACAATTTCAGGCTTTTCTACCAATTGCACCTGAAAATAATCAACTTAATATAAATCTGAAAAATTTATATTAATATACGTAGCAAAGAACTTCTCCGCCAACGTTTTCTTTTCTTGCTTTTCTGTCTGTCAACAATCCTTTTGGAGTTGAAACAATAGCAACACCCATACCGCCTAAAACTTTTTGTAAGTTTTTAGCTTTTGAGTAGTGACGTAAACCCGGTTTTGAAATTCTTTCAAGTTTTGTAATTACAGGATTTCCTTTTTCATCATATTTCAAAGTGATGTTGATAACTTTGAAATTACCTGCTTCACGCACTTCATAATCAGCAATATAACCTTCTTCTTTTAAAAGTTTTGTTAATTCAACTTTCAATTTTGAAGCAGGAACTTCTACTGAAGGGTGTTTAACCATGTTTGCGTTTCTGATTCTTGTTAGCATATCTGCTATAGGATCTGTGTTCATACTATTTTCCTTTTCTCTTGCGGACTTCCGAAACTAATATTATAAAAAACACACAAAACCTTGCGGTATGTTGTTTGTCAAATTTATTTACGCTTCGGAGTATCCATACTACTCGTCACTTATCGAATTAATGTTGCCTAACTTTTGCAGGCTTATTTCGACAGTCTGACAGTAGTCAATATATCATGGAAAATCGCAAAATACAAGTATTTACTTACATAATTCTTTACAAATTACATTTAAAATTTCTTCAATTTCGCATACGCAGCATCCATTGCTTTTTTGCCCATTTTGCCAAAATCAACGGTGTACATAACGCTATCTCCGACATTTAAGACATCTGTTATATGTCCTATGCCAAATTGTTCATGAAATACTCTTTGTCCTGTTTGATAAGCATCTTCAACAAAACCGCTTTGAACTTTTTCACGTTTTTTCTGGGCTTCAAGTTCTTCTGCAGCACGTTTTTGACGTCTTTCTTCCGCCATTCTTTTTATTGCGTTGTCTTTGAAAAATGCTGCTATTTTTTCTTCTTCTTTTTTCTTATTTATTGCAGATTTTACAATAATCGTTCTTTGCGGGGTACGATTTTGTTGTGGTCTTTGGTAGTTAGAAGAATAACTTGAACTTGATGACGATGGGGTTTTCTTCGTAACTGTTGTTGTTGAAAGCCCGCCTCGTTTAGGTGCTACAAAATTTGCACCAAAACCTGTAGTTGGTCTTACATAACCATCAGGAGTTGACGATGCATGAGAGTCTTCTCTTGCTTTAGAAACAGCGTTTCTAAAGGTTGAAGAAGTATCATATCTATTGTCTGATTCAAACGAATCAATAAGGTTTTGCGGAATTTCTTCAATAAATCTTGAAGGATTATAATAACGATACTCGCCCCAAGTTTGACGTCTTTTAGATGAAACTAGATATAATTTTTCTTCTGCTCTTGTAATTCCGACATACATCAACCTGCGTTCTTCTTCGACTTCTGAAGGAACTTGAAGTGTTCTTTGGCTTGGAAAAATCCCTTCATCCATGCCGGCAATAAATACTGTTGGGAATTCCAAACCTTTTGCTGCATGAAGCGTCATCATAGTAACATTATTTGCTTCATCCTGCATAGAATCTAAATCAGAAACAAGTGCCACTTGTTGTAAAAATTCACCTAGCAAATTATCTTCTTCTTCAGGTACAAATTCTTCTGCTACGTTAACAAGTTCTTGTAAGTTATTTATATCATCCTGATACTCAGGTTCACTTGCCGCTTTGGACTGAAGTTCTGCCAGATATCCTGATTTTTCAATTACAAGTGCTACAAAATCTTTTAAATTGTATGAACTTTGTGCATCTTTAAATTTTTGAATTAAAGTTGCAAAATCCTTCAATTTGGATTGTGTTTTTGCAGAAATTTCGGATTCTTCACAAATTTTTATGGCCTCAAATAAACTTATATCCTTAGAATTTGCAAAATCTGTAAGATTTTTTAGCGTAGTATCTCCCAAGCCTCGTTTTGGAATATTTATTATCCTGCGCAAACTCTGAGAATCTTCGGTATTATTTATAAGTTTTAAATAACAGATTACATTTTTGACTTCTGCTCTATCATAGAACTTTGTACCGCCATATATTCTATATGGGACACCTGCTGCCATACAGGCTTCTTCTAATGCTCTTGATTGGTTGTTTGTTCTATATAAAATTGCAAACTGATTATAATTTCCGCCTGCTGTCCGCTTTATGTTACTAACAATATAATTTGCCTCATCAGCTTCATCATTTGCTATGTAATAACTTAGTTTTTCACCTTCTCCTTTGTTTGAATACAAAATCTTTTCAACTCGCTCATTATTGTTTTCAATTACAGCATTTGCAGCCTGCAAAATATGCGCTGTTGAACGGTAATTTTGCTCTAGTTTGATAAGTTTTGTTTTAGGATAATCTTTTTGGAAGTTCATTATTATTGTAAAATCTGCCCCACGCCAAGAATATATTGACTGGTCAACATCACCTACTACGCACAATGAGCGCTCAGAAGGAACTTCTTTTGATAAATTTGTATAAAGCATATTAACAAGATTATACTGTGCAAGGTTTGTATCCTGGTATTCATCAACCATTATGTGTTGAAATCTTTCATAATAATGAGTTCTGACCTCTTCATTTTGCTCTAACAATTTGACGGTCAACATTAGCATATCGTCAAAATCAATTGCATTATTACTATTTAACGTCTTTTCATACTCTTCATATACAGTTGCAATTCTTTGAGATTTGAAATCTCTTGCGTATGTTGCAAATGTCGTTGCATCCTGCATTTTATTTTTTGCATTTGAAATAATTGATTTGACAAGTTTTGGTTGATAAACTTTGTCATCAAGATTTAATTTTTTAATCGCTCTTGTAATTATCTGATTAGTATCAGAATCATCATAGATAGTAAAATTCTTGTCTAAATGTTTACCTGTTGCAGTGTTGTATTTGTCAATATTTTCCCTCAATATTCTGCCGCAAATCCCGTGGAAAGTCCCAACCCACATATACTTAATCGCATCTTCTCCAAGAATTTTAGAAATACGCTCTTTCATCTCCTTTGCAGCCTTGTTGGTAAATGTAACTGCTAAAATATTTGCAGGTCTGACTCCGTTTCTTATCATATAAGCAATACGAGTCGTTAGAACTTTTGTTTTGCCTGAACCTGCACCGGCTAATATTAATAACGGACCCTTCGTTGTCTGAACAGCTTCCTGCTGCTCCTTATTAAGATTTTCTAATAGATTTTCCATGACCTCTTCCCAAATCAAAAAATATATGCTATAATCTAGCATAGTTTAAAAATGTAATTAATGCAATCAGAAGGTAAAAGACAAAATGACAGACAGTGATATGGAAATTATATTGAGTTCAGATGATAATCAGGAGGACGCACAAAAATCCATAGTGGTACCAATAGATGATGATTTAGACACAGTAAAAGCAGATACGCCTAACACAGTTGATGAATTGGCAATGGAATTGGCAACAATTAAGCAATCCGCAAAGAAAATCGCTATCATCGGTAGTCGTAATCTTCCAATCACTCATCAGCAAATGATTGAAACGCTTGCAACTGCTTTAGTTATGCAAGACAATACAATTATTACATCAGGCGGTTCTTCAGGTACTAATGCTGCTGCTATTCGAGGAGCAATGAAAGCAAATCCTGATAAATTATGTGTTATTCTTCCGCAAACTATCAGCCAACAACCTTCTGATGTTCAAAATCAGTTGATTGGTGTTCCTAATATTATTGAGCATTTAGACAGAGCAATGATGACTCTTGCTGATGCTTCTAGAGTTTGTAACAGAGAAATTATTGATGAATGTAATCAATTAATTTGTTTCCTTTCTCATACAAGTAAAACTCTTCACAATGCTGTTCAATATGCTGAAGAACGTCATAAAGTTATTACTGTATTCTATCTGGATTAGTTCTTTTAGGAAATAACCTTATGAATGAGAAATTGAAAAAACTTACGGGCAAAAATCCTGCCGATTTTGAACCCGCAGCAGAGGATATCGTCAATAATTCAGATACTGAATTGTTTTCCGAACTCGTTGAACAAGATAGTTTTCTGTTCGATTTTGTCAAGCAAAATGTTGCAAAACGACTTGAAAAAGCCTGTAATCAATCAAATTATTTGAATTTGCTAAACTTTCTGAAATTCTATTCTCCATCTTATGAAGATTTTATTGTTTCTACATTAGCAAAATATTCTGATAAAAATTTGACTGAAAAAATGTTAGAAATTTTCAAAAACGGGACAACAGATGAAAAAATATATTGTGCAAAATATTTTTCATTGATTAAAACCCCAAAAGCGACAGATCTTCTAAAAGAATATGCTTATAGCCAAAATTCTTATCTTAGTTCAAATTGCGCTTCCGCACTGGCAAGTATTGGCGATAGGTCTTTATTTAATAAATCTGTTAAACTTTTATCATCAGATGATGATTTTATCAAGTTGGATGCTGTAAGATTTCTTGTTTCTTTCCAGGATACAAGCGCCGTAGAAGATATAATAAAAGCAATGATGAAATCTTCCATGGCTGATAATATAGCCGGTGAACTTCTATATCTGACAGATTTGTTCCATATATATAAAAAGAATCAAACCTATGGACTTTATGTTTTTAATGCAATAATAGAAGGTCTTGGAGAAATTTTAAATCTTTCTCAAGTATTTGATTTCCAACTGTATGAATTTATAGAAATGCTCATTAAAGAACCGCTAAACTCACAAATTGCAACAGTTCTTCTTGCCGCACAAGATAAATTCCATACATTAACCGAAAATGATGAGTACCTTTTTGATGAAACAAGAGATACTAAGCAAGAAATTTTGGAAATTAAAAATTTATTAAACTCTGTAGATCCTGCCAATTTGTTTAAATTGACAGACAATGAACTCAGACAAGACAGTTTGTTTGTATTTAGTGCACTTGAATACACAGAAAATGATAAATTGGTCAGAAACCTTTTAAAATCATCTAATCCGACTTTAGTCGTAAAGGCATTAGAAGTATTAAAAATGCTTGAAGTTATAACCCCGCAAGATAAAGAAACTGCGCTCAATTCAATTTCAGATGAAAACTTAAGAGCAGTAATCAACGCATTATAAAAACAGGCAAAAATATTTTACCTGTTTTTTTTTAATTACAAATATATAAATGTTTATTTTATTCCAAAATAAACAGCATCCGCAAACGCTTCCCCATATTCTTCTTTGCATTTTATATAGCCCGGAGTCTGTTTAATTCTTTCCATTAAAGCTTTTTGATCTGCTTTTTGCGCTGAATTTGTCTTGGTTGCTTTTACCGGCACTTTATTTGTTTGTACTGATTGTACATCGTCAAAAGATTCTTCATTTTTAACAACTTTTGCTGGAGCGTCAAAACTATTTTCGAATTTTTTTCTTTCTTTCATTTCTCTGCTCATTCTTTTCATCTTTTTGCCTATTTGGCTATAATCCCTGTTATCAAGTCTTTCCTTGATATAAACATCCATTTCCTCTTTGGGAATATTTTCACCTTCAAATTTTTGGAAAACTTTATAACCTATTGCCTTTAGTTTTTGAACAAATGTGGCATCTTCGCTATCAGCCACTGAAACCCTTGCATTTCCTACTTTGCTGTTTCCGATAAGACCGTTTGGATATGATTGAATTAGTTCCTTTAATTTTGCTTTTTTCGCTGAATTAACACCCGCTTGGGTAATCGGGATTCTATATGTAGATGTAAAATTTATTTCTGTCATGTTTCCCCCTTTTTTATTATAAAACCCCTAAAAAATAATTTTGCTAGTACTAAAAAAAGGAAAAAGGCGGTTAACCGCCTTGAATTTGTGTACAGTAGTTTCGGATAATGTAAAATAAGGCAGTGTTAGATATGCCTAACACTTTTGTCGTAAAAAATGAGTCTGCTGTTCATTCTTAACATTATTAGAATGTTTATTTTTATCACGTTCATCAAGTTTTTTACATTGGACTTTGTCGTTTCTGTACCCGACTCCTGCTCTATATCCTGATATTGAATACAATAAAGGTAATGATGGTTCTATCCATTTTAACCCCGATAACAAAGACACCGTTGCAATATCATCCGAATGAAGTCCGATATCTAAAAGTTCAGGCGTTCGAGTTTCGTTTTTATGATTTTTCAAAAGCAACGGATTTATAATTTTGTTACCAATATAATTTGCAATTGCACTTCCACCAATTACACCTGTCAAAATTATACCTGCTGTCATTCCAACACATCTTGCAGCCTTAGATTTTATATTGCATTTTTCTAAAATAGCAAGTGCAGCACCTGCTCCAATATTACACATAAAGATATTTGCCAAATACTGATAAATACCTTCATTAATTTTATTTGGAATCTGCTTTTTCCAATTTCTTTCAGTCATTCTATCGGCAACAATTCCACCAACAATTCCACCAGCCACAGGAATTGCACCATATATTGAAAGCCAGCCGATTTCTTTAAACAAATCCTTTGCTTGAATATTTTCAGGCGGCGGAATTAATTTATCTAAAAAAGTCTTATGTTCAGGAATATTTAATTTATCAATTTCTTTAATTGATAATACTTTATTTTTAGCTTTTTCTAAAATTTTACTGATTTCCTTGCTAAAAGTGTTGTTTTTAAGATATTCTTCAACTAATTTTTCATTAGTTTTAATAATTTGTGCAAAAGGCTTTGTCGTTTCTTTTTTAGTAATATATGCAGCAATTTTTGAAGCATTAAGCGCTGCAATCCCTGTAGTCCCAAGGACGATTAATGATTTTAAACCGCTTCTGAACCGTTCATCCTCTGGAGTTTTATGTAATTGATTAGCAAGAAATAATGCGGAACCGCCTGTTAAAATTGCAGGCATATTCTTGTTTAATTTCGCAGTTAAAATAGGTTGGTCAAGAAATTTTCCTATTGATGATATTTGTGGCATTTTTGGGTAACTTCCTTCTTAAACTCGGTAATAAAACTTTCATGTTTTTGACAGAATTCGCTAAATTCTACCATTTTGTTTAATATGTTTTGAGAAATTATATGTTCAATTTTGCAAGCATTCTCACCTGCTTCCTTAGAGGAAATATCTAAAATCTGCTCAAAAAAATTCTGTAATATATGATGCTTATTATATACAACTTTAGCAAGTTCTATCCCCTCTTTTGTCAAAGTAATTGATTCATAACTGTTATATGTTATCAATTTTTTGGCAACAAGTTTTGACAATGCTTCAGATACAGAAGCTCTTGAAACATTTAATTTCCTTGCAAGTTCCGCTCCCTTTAAAGATGTTTTGTTTACATGCGCAACATATATTGCCTCAATATAATCTTCTAATCCTGAAGATAATGTATCTGAAATTTGATTCATATAACCTCCTAAACTATTGTAAGGCATGCCTAACACTTTGTCAAGGTATATTTTTTCACTGTTTCAACGTTTGATTTTTCTTATTGTTAGTGAGATTATGGTACTATGACTGATGATAATAAAAATAGAAAAACCCAGATTTGGCTTCGAAGTGCTCACTTTGTAAATGACATTTATACTGGTTTATTAAATCCGATTATGCCGTTCATCGCTGAGCAAATTAAAATTTCAATGCCTGTTGCAACAATTATACTAAGTTGCTCACATATTTTTTCATCTTTGTTGCAGCCTTATTTCGGATTTTTTGCCGACATTATGAAAAAAAGAGCCTTTATATTTTGGGGATTACTGTTTACTTCTATTTTTATTTCATTAGTTCCGATATCTTCTCATATTAGCATTATGCTATTGTGCATTATCCTTGGGAGTTTAGGTTCTAGCCTTTTTCACCCGCAATCTTTAGGTTTTGTTGTAAAATTTTCAACCACTGATACTGTTAAAAATATGGGAACATTTATTGCTTGCGGGTCTTTAGGTTATGCAATGGGACCATTGTTATCATCTGCTATTGCACAATATTTCGGACTCAATAAAATGCCGTTTTTATCTATCATTGGTATTATTTGTGCTTTATGTATGTTTTCATGCGTTCCGAAATTTTCTAATATAAAAACCCCGCCAATGAATATAAAACTTAAACAAGCATTCATTGATATTTTAACAAACAGAAAATTAAATATCCTAAATGTTATTGCAGTTCTAAAAACACTTGTTACAACATCTTGTTCAATTCTTTTGCCATTCCTTTGGAAATCCATGGGTTATTCAAAATTTCAAATAGGAGTTGCCTTATTCGTATTTATTTTCTTGGGCGGAATAAGTTCGTTGCTAAGTCCTAAATTTGAAAAAATTATAGGCACAGCAAATGTATTTTATATTTCTATGATTACAACATTCCCACTGATGATTTTATTTATGCTAACATACAAAACTCATCCCGTAATATCTTTCATAACCTATGCTGTAATAGGATTTATAACAATGTTTGCAACACCAATAACAATGAGCATGGCCCAAAAAGTTTTGCCACAATATAAAAGTATAATAGGCGGATTTATCAACGGATTCTCTTGGGGAATCGTTGCAATCGCAATGTCTATAATAGGATTTATTGCACAAGCAACAAGTATAGCACCTGTATTGACAGTAATATCTGCCTTCCCTGCTGTTTTCTCAATAATATTTGTAAAATTCCTATTCCAAGAAGAACAATAGTTCTTTATTATTTATGCGTTTAAAGAAAGACCGGAATTAGTATTTTTCTCACTATTAGTAGCAAAAAGTGCTTTAATTAGATCTACTATATTATTGTTGTTAAAAGTATTCTTCTCGTAAACAGTCACATTATTGACTGCACCTTGTACATGCCCAAAACCACTATCATTTTTATTAACTTTACTTTTTACAAGGGAAGAACTAATACCTTTGTTAGCATCCAAATAACCAATCGATGAAACTAGCATTTTTAACCCCAACTATTATTTCTACCAGCATATTGATAATACAACAAAATCATATAAAAATCAATAACTTTTTTATTCGGAAATCTCTGCATAAAATAACCCCGCAAAACACTATACTAAAGACTTTCTTATTGATATATATTCACTATAATTCAGACCATATAATTGACTTATTTTGTCATCTAAAGTATCATATAAACTTTGATAATTTTCTATATCCTCTGTGGCAATTAGTTTATCGACAAGTTGGGTAATTTCTTTTTGAATTTCCGCATCACAAATCGGAAATGGAATTTTTTCAAGATGAGAGCGCAAGACTTTGACCGAATTAAATTCCTTCTGATACACAAATTGAGCCACAGAAGAATTTAAAATTGCCAGAATATATTTTATATTCATATCTTTAACTTTAGGAATAAGTATATTACAACTGTTCAAGGTCAAGCGCTGAAGATTATCATAGGCAAAAACTAATTTGTTACTTATAAATTTATAAACAAGTTTCTCGCATGCCCGATACATTTCAAGTGGGGCAGATTGTTGGAATAAGTTTTTGTCATAAGTAATAAAATTTTTCCCGTCATTTATCTTATATGGGGAAATATCAGAACCTTTTATTATAACTTCATTAGTTTCAGATTTCTTAGAAGATAAATAAAGTTTGTTATTACCTGTTACAATTCCGAGTGCAAAATCTGCGTTATTTTTCAAATATTTTTTATCTTTAGGATTTTGAATTTTCTTTAGCAGTTTATATTCACTATCACTTGTTTTAAAACTAAAATTATCTATATCAAAATCCCTTTCTGTAGAGATTTCAAAAATATTTTTCTCTGTACAAATAACCATGCCTGAAGTTTTCATTGAGTGTTTGGTATGTCTAATTTGCAAAACTATTCCGGGACAATTAACTCCATCAAAAATATTTCCAAGATAATGAATATATTGAATAGAATTATTTTCCTTAATAATTTGACGAATAGCAAGATGAGATTTGACATTTAAAACAGATTCAGGAAGAACAAATATTAATATCCCGTCTTTTTTCAAAATAGACAAAGACTTTTCTATAAACAAATCAAAAGATTCAACATTTTCTCTCCTCGCTGTCAAATAATCTTTTGATAAGGCTTTCTTTTGTGATTTAGAAAAACAAAAACCCCACGGAGGATTCCCTATAATATAACTAAAACCTGCCTGATTATATTCAGTTAAAAAATCAAAATTTGTAATATTCTTATCTAAAATCTTTAAATCCCTAATATTATATTTTAATGCTAAATTGATTTTGGTAATATGGGAACTAATAATATCAATATCATTTCCGTAAATTTGTTCAAGTTTTACGCTATCTGGCAAATTCAATAGAAAATTTCCAGTCCCGCAGCAGCAATCAAGAATTTTGTCATTAGGGTTAATTTCATTTTTAGATAAAAGATTTTCTATTGCAGATTCGACAATTTTTGTTGGGGTATAATACATGCCGCATTGTTTTCTTTTGTTCATATTAGAACACGAAATATATAACAACCCCAAAAGATCTTCATTTCTCTCATACACATAACGGAATTTAAATAATTGCCCAAAATTTTTGACAAATAAATTTGCTTCCTCTTTATTTGTGATAAAAAAGTCTATCAATGGAGAATAGAAACCAAGATTTATTTTATTTTCAAGATAATTTAACAAAAAATCTTCTTTTACATCAGGAATTTTCTTTGCCTGAACCAACAACTGAATAGCGCAATCGGCAACTATATATTTAGTATAATCTTCATCTTTCAAGCCGTCTAAAGATAACGTATTCAAAAGACTTTCTACTGTTTTTATATTTTTTGATACAGCAGATACATAATCTTTGTAAAAAAAATTACCTTTAATATAGTTTTTGTTTCTTCTGCTTTTCAAAACATTATCATCACTTTGACGGATATTTAAAAGTAACTTTTCAATATATTCACGAGAAAAATATTTAGCATTACCTTTAGTTTTTTGAAAAGTAATCTTGCCAAGCCGAAGCCAATTTTTCGCCGTTGCGACAGAAATTGAAAGTTCATTACTTAATTCTTCAAGTGACAAATATTCCATAAAAACCTTTAAAGTTAATTATTTGATACCTTTCGTTTTTTGAAAAGAATATTTCCAAAATCTATTGTTACTCCTAATATTGTCAAATATGCTTGTCTTCTTCGTTTATGAATGAACAGGTTAATCATTTCTTTTCGAATATCAGGATGAGCTAACCTATAATCTATCATTTTTTGAATAACAATATTAGAACGCACTTTGGAATATAAAATATTTTCGGTTGCAATTTTTTTAGTAATTATATATTTTATTGCAGCAGCAAAACCAACTTTTGGAGCAAATTCTTTCTGTTCAGAGCCATACAAACTATGAACAATTGTCCCCAAAAGATTTGCAGTATCTTTATCAACATCTTTTGACATAAAATAAATATATTTTTCCATTATCTGTTGATTTTCAAAAGATATACCCTTAAATTGTTTTTCATATTCACACATACATTTTGTGAATGCTTCAATACCTTCAATATATTTATCAAATTGCCAATTTTCAAATATTTTAGAAGGCAAATTTTCTAAAATCGGAACATATTTATTATCTTTATATTCATACCCCAAAGTCTGACCATGTGGCGCTCTTGCAAGCAGTTCCATAACATGACCAACTAATGAACGTTTTAGGGCATAAAAATGATAATAGTCAATATTTATTGCCTCAAAAACATTTGGAGTACTTGTTAAGTAGAAAGTCATTAAATCCCCGTTATAAACTTCACGCATCAAAGAACTCATACAATTCATAGTAAAACGAGTTCCATCAACATCAACAAATGCAAACTTTTCTCCATTTGCCATTTGTACAAGTTGCTTCAAATAATTGATAGCAGGGGCTTTTTTGTCTTTGTTATTTTCTATCACAAGTTTCAACCAAGAATCATCTTTTAACAAAAATTCCTTAAACTTTTTCAATTTTTTATCGCTCATTGTAGAACGATATTTGCGAAATTCTTTAGGCAAAAGCGGCTGCAAATCTTTAGGATTAAGCCCTAACATTTTGTCTAATTTTTTATATTCCCACATTAAAACTTCAACAAATTGCTTTTTAAGCATTTTATTTTCCAATGATAATGAAGGCAATCTCCACGCTTTTTTAGAACCATATACATATTCTGTTCTAATATTTAGGTTTCTGTCTTTAATAATAATATCAGCAATTTTTTGCAAAATATAACCGTCACGAGCCAAGAAATAAAGATACTTAATCCCGCGTTTTTGCGCTTGCTCTAACAGCCATTCTACATAAGGGTAAAATATCGGTGCTGCTAGTGAAACACCTAAATCAAATTTCTCTGAAATTTTATAATTCGCTAATCTTAAATTTTTAGCACACCCTATTGTCAACTGGATGACAGGAGATTCAACATTACTGTTTAAAAGTTTTTCCTCATAACACTTTAACTGTGTGTAATGGTACAATTCGGAATTTATCCCAAGATAAAGTGCCTGTTTATAATCGGAATATTCATTATCGCCAAGATGATACCAGTTTTCATACTCAACATTTTCTTGAGATTTAACATACTTGAAAATATCACCGGTATCTTTTTTGTAGCCGACAACAGATGATAAATAAATTTTGATATCCGGAAGTAACTGGGTTTTTGAAAGTAGTTTTCTTATAAACCATTCAGGCAAATACATATCAGAAATTAGCACTACTCTTTTGCCGTTACTAATCAAATTGTTTATCTTTTGAACATTTTCATTTATCGGAATAATATTTTCATACTCCAAATTCAATTCAAGTTCTTTTAGAGCATCAATTTGAGAATCTGATAAAAAATAATTATCCTTTATATCCTGATAAATTTGATCAAAAGTGATTTCTTTATTATCCAGCCATTGTATATTAATTCTTCTTTGTCTATATTCTGCATTAACTCTATATTTGAAAAAATTTGCCTTTACATCATTTGGTAAATCCGCATATTTTGAATCAGTTCTTATTATGTTTTGCATAAGTGCAAAAATCCCATTAGGTTTTGCAACTTTTCTGGTAATTATCGTATCAAAAATATCAAATGAATATAAATCGTAACACATCATATTTATTGTTTTTGCTCCATTTTATCAAGTATAAAATCAACAATTCTTTTGCAAGAATTTTCATCATCACAATGACCTTTATCATCAAGAAAACGTTGAGCTTTCTGTCTAAATTTATCATAATCAAAATTCAAAATATTTTGAGCAAGTTCACCATTATCAGTTGCAACATCACCCGGCAAATCAGTTATCGGATAAGCAAAACCTTGTTCAAAATCTTTAATATCAGCGGCATAAATAAAAGAAGGCTTTTGTAATATTGTGTATTCAGATACACAAGAACTGTAATCCGTTATTAAAACATCTGCTGCCAATAACAATTCTTGCATATCAGGATATAAAGCCGCATTAACAATTTCATTTTTATCATACAGCGCATTGAATATCGCCTTTTTCATTTGGACATGACTTCTTATAAGAATTGACCACTCTCCGCCAAATCTTTGATTCAAAACCCTTTTCAACAATTTGATATCAATATTATAAACATAACATCTTTTATCAACTCTCCAAGTCGGAGCATATAACAATATTTTATTTTCCTGCGGAATATTATAATATTCTTTAATCTTTTTAGAATAATCTACACCTTTAATATAAAAATTTTTATCACGAGGAATACCATATTTTAAAATTTCGCCATAACCCCAAAATGCAGTTTTATATTTTTCTTTTTCAAATTCACTATCGGTAAAAATATAATCATACATCTGAGCGGATAATTTTTGCCATTTTGTCCAACCTAAATTTTGATAAGCACTTGATGCTGCGGCACTTTCCTGTTTAATCCCCATTGTTCCATGCCAGGTTTGCATACAAATTGTACCTTTTAATTTTTTAGCACCCTTTTTAAGCATTAAAAACGGATTAGCATTAATAACCCAAATTCCTGCAGTCATAAATTCATATAATGCCCTAGCAGAATTGTAATTAACAACCCTTAACCCAGACGGGATTAATTTCAAATCTGTTTGATTATTAGAAAACCAAACTAAATCAAGATTATTCAAACCACGAGCTAAAAACTCTTCTGCCAAATATTTGGGATTATCAGCATATTGCCAATTTATAAAGTTAATAAAAACAATCTTATTTTTCTTAACCTTACAAAATTTACTCACAAAATAGCAAAAAATATGTTCTAAAATATATTTCTTTTCTTTTGTTGCCTGTCTTTTCAATTTCAACTTTAATCCCAAAATCGTAATAACTTTGTGATTACCAATATTAGTGATTTCAAATATTTTTTGTAAAATTCCCATACTAAAAATCCCTGCTAACTGCGTCTAACATCAATTACCTGACCTGTCAAATCAGACAGTAAAGTTTTTAAAGAAGCCAAAGCAACTTTTTCCGGTTGAAGCAAACTACCTTCAGGCTCCTTACCAAAAGCTTTTGTTCTCATAGGAGTTGCTGTTCTTTCAGGGTTGATAACATTTATTCTTATATTATCAGACATAAGTTCTTCAGCTAATGCTTGAGAAAGGTTGACTATTCCTGCTTTTGTTGAAGAATATGTAGAATACAATGCTCTGCCTCTTGTATAAGAACTTGATGCAAATAATAATATTGCTCCCTCAGTTTTTTGTAAATAAGGAATACTTGCTTTTGCAGTATTTATTGAACCGATATAATTTATTTCAATATCTTTTTTAATATCAGAAATATCACGATCCAACAGTTTACCCATCCTTAAAACTCCGGCAGAATTAACAATATAATCAATTTTTTTATCATTTACAACAACCTTTTCCAGCACAGCGCAAACACTTTTATAATCTGTTATATCACATCCTGTTCTGGAAGATTCAGCATAAACTCTTGCCCCATATGTTTGAGCAAGTTCAACAATACACTGCCCAATTCCGCTTGTTCCGCCAAAAACTACAATAACCTTATCTTTTAAATTTTCAAGTGATGTTTTTTCAGGACAAACTGAACTTCTTATCTGGAACAATCTGTCTGCCATAAAAATATCTTCAGGATAAGTAATTTTAATATTCTCACCTGAACCATTTACAACATAAACATCAGCCAAATTATACTTTACAATAAGTCCGCAATCATCAGTAAAATTATTATCACCTTTTGAAAGTTCATGCGCTTTTTTAATCAAAGATAATTTGAAACACTGCGGTGTTTGTCCTCTTTGTAGTTCTGCACGATTTGGAATACTGTCGATAATATTATCTTTAACCTTTATAATTGTATCAGCAGAAGGTATAGCAACATCAACCGCACTATATCTTTCAAGAGCCTTAACACATTCTGATAAAATATTTTCAGTAACAAAAGGTCTTGCACAATCGTGAATTAAAACATTTGCCTCCTCATCCTCAATAGAAGAAATTGCAATATATGAACTGTCTTTTCTTGTTGCACCACCATTTAACAATTTGGAAATCTTTTTATAATTATTTTTCAATAATATATTTTCTGCCATATAGCGATATTCAGGAGTAATAACAAGAATAATTTCATCAATATTTGGTGATTTTTCAAAAATTTCAACAGTATGTTCAAGAACAGTTTTCCCTGCAATTTTGATAAACTGCTTAGGAATATCACTGCTATATCGACTTCCAACACCAGATGCTAATATTATTCCATAATTTTTCAATTTACTTTGCATTATTATCTCCTTTTATCACTGCCAACAAATCCTGACAAATATTTTTAGCAGCACAACAATCTTCAATATTTAATTCTTTTAAAACTCTCAATCTGTCTTCTTTTTTATAATCATTTTCTCTTCTTAATAAAGAATCCAAAACATTATAAAATTCACCGGCATTATGAACCTTATAAAAAGTATCAAAAATCTTTTGAGAAGGCAGCGGCGGAATGATTTTACACTTGTCGGAAATCAAGTGAATAACAGGTTTTCCTGTACAAAAATATTCAACCAAGAAAGACCCGCAATCCGTAATCAAAGCCTTAGACTCCATAAAAATATCCATATAATTAGAAGAATAACACGGAGTAGAGATTTTTTCCCATTCTTTGTAATAATTATCAATATCTTCTTGCGTAAATAATCCCGTCCTTAACAATGCCAACTTCAACGTAGGATGTGGCTTAAATACCCAATTTATTTCAGGATGATTCTGGGCATAATTTAATATCAACTTATAATTCCATAAGAATGTTCCGTAATTTTCGTCGTTTTCATTCCCCTTATAAGGGATAGACCAGTGCGGAGCATAAATTACATAGTCTTTTTTCTTTTCTTTTGGACTATCATCTTCATTTTCAGACTCATCAACAAAACTAATTCCATCAAGCATAGTATGACCAAGCCCGCGAATATTATCATTATATTCATCACCCGCATACTCTTTATAAATATTTTCCCAGTCCTTGTTTAATACATAATTTCTAAACAAGAATTTGTGAAAATCAAAATAATCCATATTCATAATTCCATAATTAGGAACAAAATACGGGACATAACAAGTTAGTGCAAATTTTGAAACGACATCAGGTCTTTGCACTTTTGGAAGATACCAAGGCTGCTGATAAAAAACAATTTGAGGTTTAAATTTTTTCAAATTCAATGCCTTATTAGACTTCATATCCCAAGCATAAATACATCGCATTCCTCTGTCATCAAAAAATTTGTAATTATCTTCCAAACATTTAATCTTTTCATCTTTAGACAATTTATTTTGAGCATCCGCGATAGTTAAAGCAATCACAGGTTCGAATTCTTCAGATTTCATAAAACAATCATACAAAGATTGAGTTTTCCATTTAGAGTTTTCATTAACCAAAAACAAAACTTTTATCTTAGAATCTTTATTTTTTCTTATATCAGAAATAATCTTGGGATATCTGGAGTGTGCTTGTTTAATTTTTGCTCTGTTCTCCAAACCTTCACAAAATTTTCTAAATTTATTACGGTCTTTTCTGGTCGGAAAAACCCATGATATTAGTACACTTAAAATGCTGTACTTCATTAAACTTTACCTCATAATAACGCAGGGTATTAAAAAACAAATCTCAACCTGCAACTCTCAGCATAGTAATCATAATATAAACATATCAAATATTCATATATTATTGAAAATTATTAAATACAAGTTGACAATCAAAGTTTAATAAATTACCCTTTTGTAAGGAAGGGTGAAAAAATGGCAAACGAAATTAAATGTCCAAAATGCGGAGAAATATTTCAAGTAGATGAATCAGGTTATGCATCAATTTTAAAACAAGTCAGAGATAAGGAATTTTCAAAAGAAATTCAAACAAGAGAATCTCAGTTTGAACAAGATAAAGAAAATGCAATAAAAATTGCGACAATGGATATAGAAAAGAGCTATGATGAAATTCTAAAACAAAAAGAAATCCAAATAACCGAACTCAAACTGGAAATTTCATCTCAGCAAACAGCCAAAGAAAATGCCATAGACCTAACCACTGCGCAAAAAGATAAAGAAATTACCGAACTTAAAAACAAATTGGATTCATTTAATAAAGATAAAGAACTTGAACTTGCCAAATTTAAGTCTGAAATGAACGAAAAACTTTCCGAAAAAGAAACCGAAATTCTAAAAATAAACAATGAAATAGAATTGAATAAAAAAGAATATCAACTAAACGAAGAAAACTTAAAGAAAAGATATGAAGTTGAATTAAAATTAAAAGATGAAGAAATAGAACGCTATAAAGATTTCAAAGCAAGACTTTCAACCAAAATGATAGGTGAAAGTTTAGAACAGCATTGTGAAATTTCATTCAATCAACTTAGAGCAACAGGTTTTAAAAATGCCTACTTTGAAAAAGATAATGATGCCAAAACAGGCAGCAAAGGAGATTACATTTTCAGAGATAAGGATGAAACAGGCTGTGAATATATTTCTATAATGTTTGAAATGAAAAATGAAGCAGATACAACATCAACCAAAAAGAAAAATGAAGACTTTTTAAAAGAACTTGATAAAGACAGAAAAGAAAAAAATTGTGAATATGCAGTTCTGGTTTCAATGCTGGAACCTGATAATGAATATTATAATTCCGGGATAGTCGATGTTTCACACAAATTTGAAAAAATGTATGTTATAAGACCACAATTTTTTATACCAATTATCACCCTATTGCGAAATGCAGCGATGAACTCATTAGAATACAGAAAAGAACTTGCAATAATAAAAGCACAAAATATAGATGTTTCTAATTTTGAAGCCGCAATGAATGAATTTAAAGATAAATTTTCTAAAAATTACGAACTTGCCAGCAGAAAATTTAAAACCGCAATCGATGAGATTGATAAAACAATAGATCATCTGCAAAAAACAAAAGCCGCACTATTATCTTCCGAAGATAATCTCCGTCTTGCAAATAAAAAAGCAGAAGATTTGAGCATAAAACGATTAACTAAAAATAATCCGACGATGCAAGCAAAATTTGCACAACTACAAACAACAGAAAAAGAAGATAAATAAAAATCTATAAAACACTTTTCAAGGATTCAATGGCACGTTTTGCCATAAGTTCACCTTTTAGTTTTTTATTTTTACGTTCTTTTTTAGGCAAATCAACAGGTGGCACAATTCCCCAATTTGAATTTATCGGCTGAAAATTAGTATGTTCCGGATTAGTGATGTAATGAGTTAAAGCACCAAGCATGGTATCTTTAGGTAACTCTAAAAGTTCTTCGCCATTCAAAAGTCTTGCCATATTAATTCCTGCTAATAAACCTGAGGCAATAGATTCTGTATAACCTTCAGTACCGGTAATTTGCCCTGCAAAAAATAAATCTTTTCTGGCTCTTGTTTGCAATGTCGGATAAAGAAGATTTGGCGAATTTATAAAAGTATTTCTGTGCATAACACCATATCTAACAATACTAACATTTTCCAACCCCGGTATAGATTGCAAAAGTTCTTTTTGACTTCCCCACTTAAGATTTGTTTGAAATCCGACAAGATTGAATAATGTTTTAGCAGAATTGTCTTGCCTTAATTGAACAACTGCATAATTTTTTTCATTAGTCCTTTTATCAACAAGCCCTACAGGTTTCATCGGTCCAAACCTTAAAGTATCTTCTCCTCGAGAAGCCAAAACTTCTATCGGCAAACAACTTTCAAAAAATTTTGCCCCTTTTTCAAAGTCATGCTGCTCAATTCTTGGAGCATTAATCAAGATGTTATAAAACTTTTCATATTGTTCTTTGTTCATTGGACAGTTAATATAAGACGCTTCACCCTTATCATAACGACTTGCCCAAAATGCAATATCAAAATTTATGCTGTCAACTTCTACAATAGGCGCAATAGCATCAAAAAAATGTAAATATTCACTTTGAGTAAAATTCTTGATACTTTTAGCAAATTCAGAACTTGTTAAAGGCCCTGAAGCAATAATCACAGGCCCTTCAGGAATATCAACAACTTCTTTTCTAATTAAATTAATATTATCATTTTCAAGAATTTTAACAGTAACAGTTTGCGAAAATTTATGCCTATCAATAGCAAGCGCATTTCCAGCAGGAACACGGCATGCTTTGGCAATTTTAATAAGTTCACCGCCAAGCATCTCCATTTCACATTTCAATAATCCACTACCATTTGTAATATCATCAGAGCCAAGACTGTTTGAACAAACAAATTCCGCACAATCCTCAGTAGTGTGAGCGCCTGTCTGAACCTCAGGACGCATTTCAAATAAATTAACCTTAAATCCTCTTTTAGCAAGTTGCAACGCGGCTTCCGAGCCTGCTAAACCTGCACCTATAATATTGACTTCCATTTCTGTAGTTTATATTGCTGAAAGCGTTGTGTCAAACGCATATTGTTAATATATGTTAAGTTTTATTATAAATGTAGTAAAAACTATTGTTTTTTTATACAAGATTAAGTATAATAATTACACTTGTTTTGAAAAAATGCATTTATAATGTTAATGTTTTGAAACATTACCCATAAAAAATAACAATTTAATGTATTAATTTGTTTTTAATACCATGTAGTAGCAATAAATTTAGTAGTAGTAGTAGGGATTATGTCAGTAAAACCAATCATACCAAGTGTAGAATCAAACAATAATGCAAATAAATTCAAAAAAGACACAAACATGCGAACTATAACATACTCCGAAAATTCCAGTATGTCGCATGCAAAACCTAATAGAAACCAATCTTCAGTAGCATTCACCGGGTTCAATCCAGTAGTTGGGTTGATGGATTTCATAGAAAAAGGCGGTTATGCTGCTGAATTTATTATTCAAGACGGATTAGGATTTATTGCCCCACGTGTAGGAAAAGGTTTGTTACGTGGAGGTCCTGAAAAGACTGATGAAAATGGTAATGTCGTTCTTGATAAAAATGGAAAACCTGAACACGAATTGAACTGGGCTTATGCACGAAAAGAATTCTTACGTGAAATTATTACAGGACCAAGTTCATTCTTAATACCATTATTCATGCTTAGATTTATCAAAAATAAATTTGGTACTGCAAATGCTGTTAAGATGAACTATCTTGATAGTTTCCAAGATCAATACATCAAATTTGCAAATGATAACAAAGACTTGATACAAACTGCCAATACTAAAACAGGAAAAGAATTATTCTATAAGAATGTATTCCAAGATGTTATTGAAAACAGTGCAAACAGAGAATTAGCAGATAATGAAAAATTAGATGCAAAACAAGTTTCAAGTATCGCAGAAGAATATGCTCAAAGACAGGTAAAAATTGAAGACATAATGTCGCAAAAGGCATTAAGCAAGGAAGCTAAAAATGCCAAAATCAAAGAATTAGGCGGCAGTGTTGTAGATTCATTTATGGAATTAAAGAAAGGACATATCGGCGGTACAGTTGATGAAATGTCTGTTTTAATGACTTCATCAAAAGGCACATTGAATGGAGGCAGCATTGATGAATTACTTGGAGCAATGGATAATTACTTCAATGATGTTTCCAAGACAACCGCTAAAGCCTTAAAAGAAAATTTAAGTGCTGATAATATAAGAAACACTTTGAAATCATTCACACATAACAAAATGGGCACAAGATTACTAACTAACTTTGGAATATTTGGTACAGTAGCATTATTCTACACACAAATACCCAAAATGTATAACTGGGGATTATCAAAAAATCCTGCCCTTGCTCAACAAAAACAACAACAACAACTGCCAAAAGAACCGGCAAAAGTAGCAAATGGTTCAGAAGAGAAAAAAGATGTACCATTTACAGGTTTAGCATCAAAAGCAGGTAATGTAGCAACTAAAGCATTCAATAATAAACATGCAAAATATATCACTGATATGTTTGAATTGAACGGTTCAATAATTTCAGGTGGAGCAATGGCGACATTATTATATGGTTTTTGTATTCCTCCTAGATTAACAAATGCTCAAGACAAGTATGATTTTGGTGAAATTATGCTTCGTGATATGACAGCATTTACAACATTGTTATTTGGAGCAAAAGCAGTAGCAAGATTCTCAACTGATTTGTTCACAAGATTTACAGGTTTAGCACTTAACAGCAAGAATATGGAAGGTAAAAATGCATTCCAAAAATTCATTGCCTACGTACAACCAAGCAGCAGCGGACACCGTGTACTATCAAGTAAACAGTTAGAATCTAAATATATGAATATTGATAAGTACAAAAATGGTGTAGAAGGCTTTATGGAATTTATCGAAAAGAGCGGCGGAAACTTGAAAAAAGCATTCGCTAAAGATAAAAATGTTAAAGAAGCCGTTGAAGAAATTCTTAAAAAGCACATCAATTCTGATACAACTTATGCTAAAGCATCAGTATCCGATATAAAAGATGCATTAAGAGCAGCACGTAAAGAAAATGGAGATTTGATTAAGAACTTCTACAAACTGTTTGAAAAAGAAAATAGCATGTTGAAACTTGCAAAAACATGTAACAGTGCATTTAGTTTCTTGTCAACAATTGTACTTGTACCAAGTTTGATTATATGGTTAACTCACGCTTGCGAAAAAATGACAGAAAACCGTATCAAAAAAGAAAATGGTGAAGGCAAACAAATGGAACATCCAGGGGTGGCAGTACAAAGATATATGTCAAAAGCCCCATCAATGGCAGGATTTTTAGGAAAATGTGCTGAACCAAGAGCATAGAAATTTAATATTTACAAAGGAAAAATGCAGAATATGAAAAATTTCATATTCTGCATTTTTGTATCGTTTTATATACAACTAAAAAAATAACGCTAAAAAAATATTTTTAGGTAGTAAAATATTAATATGGATAAAAATTTTTACTCAATATTCAAAACTTTTTTCAAAGTAGGCACAATGCTTTTAGGTGGGGGGTATGTCATTTTACCATTGTTAACAAGCGAATTAGTCGAAAAGAAAAAATGGATAACCTCAGATGAATTATGTGAATACTATGCACTAGGAGCGGCCTTACCCGGGATAATCGCAGCTAATACAGCAATATTTACAGGGAGAAAATTACTAGGCACACGAGGTGCAATAGCAGCCGTAACAGGAATGATTTTACCTGCCTTCATATCAATTATAATACTTGCATATCTATTTAGTGCTATAGTAAGTATTCCAACAGTACAGCATATATTTTGGGGTGTGGGAGTTGGTGTAATAGTTTTATTATTTATGGCAGTAAAAGAGATGTGGACAAAATCTGTTACTGATAAATTCACACTTATAATATATCTTGCCAGTTTGATTGCAACACTAAGCGGGAAAATTCCATTGCCGCTTATTATAATTGCTTCAATAATCATCGGAATATTATGGCAGCAATATGAAGATAAGAAAAAATCTAAGGAGGAATTGTAAAAATGGGTTTATACATACAATTATTCTGGCAATTTTTTCAAATCGGGATTTTTTCATTTGGAGGCGGATATGCAACAATGCCGTTTTTATATGAAATTGCGAGCAAATTCCACTGGTATTCAACATCAGAATTAACCAATATGCTTGCCATCTCATCAATTACCCCAGGACCTGTCGGAGTGAATGTGGCAACATTTGCCGGATTTAACAGTGGCGGAATATTAGGTTCACTACTTGCGACAACGGCTGTTGTATTACCTTCATTTATAATAGTTACAATTGTTTCAAAAACACTGGAAAAGTTTAAAACCAACCGAATGGTAAAAGGTGCTGTCCGAAGCATAAAACCTGCAGGTTGTGCATTGTTAACTTCTGTTGGAATAAAACTTATTTTTACATCTAACTTACATTTATTTGGCACTATTTTATTAGTTGCATTAATTTCAACAAGTTTTATCAAAAAATTAGACCCGTTATTTTACCTTGGAATATCTGCTATTGCAGGACTAATTATCGGTTACTTGAATTGGATTGGCGTTTAACTTTGCAATCATTATGATTGGGGCATAGGTCAAAGTCGTTTTTGGATACTTGTTTGAAAATCTGTCACAAAATTCTTTGATATTTTTGACTGACCAAGTTTTATCTGACAAGGAATTTACACCTGTTTTCTTCATATGTGCAAGCATCTCAAGCGGGTTTTTGAATTCGACAGGTTCATAAAATTCTTCACAATATAAAACTTCAAATCCGCAAGATTTCATAACTTGGACTAATTCCTCTTTGGACTTATATTTTAAGGATAATCCGGTAACATCTGTTATTTCTCCAAAATTTTTGGGCGAAAATGTCGAAAATGCAATAATTCCATCCTTAACCATTGAACAACTCAAAAGTTTAATCATTTTTTCAAGATTTTCAAACCACTGAAAAACAGCATTAGAAACAATTAAATTAAACTTTCTGTCAAGTTTGATTTTCATAGCATTACCGCATATAAAAGTTGAATTAGGAATTATTTTATTAATATAATTCTTCGACTTTTCAACAATATCATTGCCATAATAACGATTGAATTTCAAATCTTTTGCAATGTATTTTGTCAAAAGTCCTGTACCTGTACCTATTTCAAGAATATTATCATAAACTTTAGACACCTTTAGCAATTCAAACATCATTTTTGATGCCATCATGTCCTGAACTATGGCATTTTTATCATAATCAGCCATACTCTTTTCAAATTGCTTTTTAACTTGTTTAAAATCTATCGGCATAATTTCACAATTTCATCCCATTTAGAAAAATTATAAAACGGAAAATGCCCATAAGAAAGATTAACTACAGGAACATTATTCTTTTTATGACTTGCTAATTGATTAAGCGGAGGAATAATTTTATCCCCTTCACAAACAATCGCAAAATCATAGAACTTAACATTATCAAACCCGGCAGGTTGTTTTTTTATCAATTCATATAGATTTTCAAGTTCTGATACTCTATTTTCAATACTTCTTTGAACAGGAGATAACGCATATTTTTGATATTCTTCATTTGTTGAGAAAACATTCTTATAAAATTTTCCCCCTAAACCAACTGTAGCATGTTTCAATGTTAATTCAAAAATTTTGACAGGAATACCGAACTTATCATCCACAGGAGTAATTGTACCGTTTAGCGCAATCTTAAAATCAAATTCATTCAATAAATCCCTGTTCAAATACGCAGCAAAAACGCCCATTGACCACGCAATAATAATTTTTTCTTCATATTCACCCAACTGTTTCAACACTTCAGGCAAAGACATATCGTTATAATCATAAATCATTAAAACATCATATTCATCAGAACAAAGCATCTTTTCAAACGGGAAATTGTCAAAACTCCATCCTGCAAAAAATACTATTAATTTTTTATTATTATTTTTGTTTAACCAATACGCTTTCACTAATTTTCTCCTTCAAAACATCAAGTTCATCTTCTTCAATTTCGCAAGTTAAAGACAATCTAATACGTGAAGTTCCAACAGGCACAGTCGGAGGACGTATAGGCAAAGTGAAATATCCATTATGAAATAAGACTTCACATAAATCAACTGTATCTTTATTTTCCCCAACTATTACAGGAATTATATGACTTTGACTTCCCATATTTTTGGCAATTTCAAGCATTCTTCTTCGTTTTTGCAAAGTTTTTGGAAATTGAGTTTCTATTATCCATTTTGAAAAGGCAATATTAATTGGTGGTAACGCTGTTGAAAATATAAAAGAACGTGATTTATTAATAAGATAATCAATTAAAACTCTCGACCCCACAACAAAAGCCCCCATAGAGCCAACCGCCTTGCCAAAAGTTCCAACAATTAAATCAACGTCTTTTATCAAATTCAATTCCTCAGCAACACCCAAACCTCTCTGACCAAACACACCAAAAGCATGTGCTTCATCAATTATTAATCCGCAATTGTATTTCTTTTTCAATTCAACAATTTTATCTAAATCAGCAATATCACCATCCATTGAAAACACACTTTCTGTAACAATGAAGGCATCATTATAATTTTCACGCTCTCTGATAAGAAGTTTTTCTAATGCTTCCATATCATTATGCGGAAATCTGAAAAATTTGCCTTGTGATAATTGCATACCGTCAATAATACTTGCATGGTTTAATTTATCAGAAAATATAACATCCCCTTTTTTATTCAAAGCACTGGAAATTCCGACATTAGCATGATAACCGCTGTTATAAAGCAATGCAGAATCTTTACCATACAAATTCGCCAAAAGATTTTCTAATTCGTTATACACAGGCAATGTTCCCGTTAATAGTCTGGCAGAAGCACTTCCAAAAGAGTATTTATCCCCAACAACTTCTAAAAATTCACGGGTTAAAGATGAATTATCAGCAAAATTCAAATAGTTATTAGAAGATAAATTTAATAACTTTTTACCTCTGTAATAAATGAATTTTTCATCTTTACCAGCAACATCCCTTAAACTTCTAAAATGGGAGTGATTTTTTAATTCCTCAAGTATATTTTGATAATCTTCATACATAACTATAATTTATTACAAACACCACTTAAGTTCAATCAACAGGCATCCCACTTAAGTAATTTACATATTGTAACATGAACAAAAATGCAAGCAATTATTTATGGAATATATACTTTATATAAATAAGGGGAATGACGGGGAAAGATTATATATGTTTGTAATACCAAGACCACGAATATATCCAAGACCATTTATGGCAGGATGTGCAATGCCATTTATACCGCCACGTCCTGTAATCACCCCTATGCCTTTTATTGGAGGGTTTGGATGTTGTAGTTTTAGACCAATGCTACCTACAGTGCCGACATTTCCGTTATTAACACCAATGTTTATGGCACCTATGACCTATACCCCACCACTATTAGCAAGCACAAACATCTTTATTCAAAATATGATGCAATCAGCACAACAACTTGCGGCTAGATATAAGCAGCAAGCTGAAATGATGGAAAAATTTCAACAACAATTAAAACAAAACAATAGTTCTTACAAATTCGGGAGTTTAACATCAAGTCTTAGATTTACAAACTATAACCCATATAACATTACCCAACCATCATTCAACTATACAATTAGCAACAATAACAACCCTGGATTTTGGAAGAAAATAGGATACAATATATCCTCCGGATTGCGCCTTGCAAGAACAGCAATGTCAAAAGCCGTAGGCTTCACAGGTTATTGTGCAAGATATGTTAAAAATGCGATTGCAAGTTGCGGCCTCGGTAAATATGTAAGTGGAAACGCATACGAAATGATCAGAATTTTAAGAAACAACAAGAATTTCAAAGAAATTCCTGCACAAGGAGTTAATCCAAATACACTACCACCAGGATGTATATTAGTTTATGAAAGAGGCGTTTCAGGCTACAGTTCAAAATACGGACACACAGAAATAACAACAGGCGATGGCAGAGCAGTTTCTGACGGTGTAACAAATAACATCAGAGGAAATATAACAGCAATATTCATGCCGGTAGCCTAATATAAAAAACGTGCCCGGGGGGAATCAAACCCCCGACCTTGAGCTTCGGAAACTCACGCTCTATTCTCCTGAGCTACGGGCACATAAAACGGGTCTATTTCAACCCGTTTCATTTAAAAATTATTTATTTATTACTTCTTAGTTAAAATAATTTGAAGCATTAATCTCTTGTCTTGCCGCCTCATTTGCTTCAAAGAACGGATAAACCTTCATTCCCAACATGCCGGCAATAATAGAACTTGGGAAAATTTCAATTGCATTATTAATTTCATTGACAGCACTGTTATAAAATCTTCTTGCTGCCGCAATATGTTCCTCAACTTCTGAATATGTTTGCATAGCATTCATCATTGTTTGGTCTGATTTCAATTGCGGATAATTTTCAACATTTACCATCAATTGACCCATTTTAGATGCAATTTGGTTATCCAAATCGATTTTCTTAGCAATAGTATCTTGAGTTGAACGAATGCTTGATGCTTGTGATCTTAATTCAGTAATACTTTGGAACAACTCTCTTTCGTGCTCCATAAACTTATTAGCAATAGTTAATATATTCGGAATAAGGCTGTATCTTTTGTTCAATTGAACATCAATACCACTCATTGCCTCTTTTACTTTGTTTTTTAATTGTATAAGTCTTGTGTACATACCATACAATGCTAAAGCAATAACCACTGCAATAACCAGTAGAACAAGTGTTGTAATCATAATTGTAAAATCTCCTTCATTAATGTAAGTCATCCTAGTATCCTCTTTTGCTGTGTATATTTGATTATAACATGTTTTTCAAAGGCTTACAATCCATGGATAGAAAAATCATCTATAAAGTCTCATAAAAAATGACTTCAGAAGGTTCTTTCCTAAGTTTTTTAGCATTTATTACAGGTTCTTCATAACCCAAAGCAATAATGTCTACAAGCACTTGTCTTTCATTAAGGTTTAATTTTTCTTTCACTTGTTTGGCATAACTATCATCAAGGTGAGTTAATTCATTAGATGTTGCCCCGATAACACAACATCCTACACCCTGTTCTTGCGCCTCAAGAGTCATATAAGCAACAGCATAAGTAACTTGTTCTACACTCCTTAACAATGCCATTTGCTCACCTATAGTTGAAGGGTTTAACAATTTAGAAGTAACAATTCCTTCTCTTGCCTGCTCATCAAGTCCTTTTTGCTCAAGAACTTTCCCGAAATTAGTTCTATTCCAACTATCCAAATCTGCAACACAACAAATCAAAGCATTTGCTGTTTTTACTTGCTTTTGACCACCAGATGCTAATGATAATATATCTTTTGTTTCTTGATTTTTTACAACTATAAACTTCCAAGGTTGAACGTTTACCCAAGAAGGAGCAAGTCTGCCTGCTTCTAATATCTTATTTAAAACTTCATCACTAATTGGTTTATCAGAATATTTTCTGACACTTTTTCTGTTTATAATTGCATTCATTACCATAAGATAAAATCCTCTCTTATATTTTAAATCCCGTTTTCACCACCGGTTACAATCGTAAAGTCTGTATCTGCACACATATAAGTTGATGGAGAATATACAAACTGTCTTGATTTAACCTCAGGAACTTCTTTTTTCAAATCTGCATAATAATCTATAGTCACATATTTTGAATGAGCAATAAATTGAGAATGAGTAGAACGTAATGTACCTGAGCATTTAACTTCAATACCTGCTTTTTCTAATGCTGCTTTTAATTCTCTTGCTTCAGCAATATTATCAGGAGAACTCATAATACTTGCAGTATATTTTTCTTTACGTTCTCCGGCCATTTGTCTATAGATAAGCCTATTTACAACTTCTTGAGTCATTTTAGGATCCAAAATCCAATAACTTGTATATCCGTGTTTATTAGGCGCACCAGGAAGCATTGCGCTTTCTATATTATCCTTATCAAAATGCTTAGCCAATGATGCATATTGTGTCATTTCATAAACAGACATATCTGTTTTTATATATTTACTTGCAACAGCAATAATCTTAGGAATTTTAGTAATATTTTCAGGTTTTTGTATAGCATCCAACAAACCTCTCAAGAACCACTGTTGACGCTGAGTTCTTCCAATATCACCCAAAGCATCGTGTCTAAAACGTAAATATTCAACAACATCTTTATCAGTCAAATGATGTTTGCCTTTTGAAATATTAATGTGCAATTTTCCGGCGTTGTCGTTATAATGCATATCTTTTTCAACATAAATATCAACACCGCCAAGAGCCTTAACAATTTCTCTAACAGCATCATCATGAACCATAATATATCTGTCAATATGAATACCTAAAGTATCTTCTATTGTTTGTTTTGTCATATCAACACCACCAATTGCATGGGCAGCATTAATTTTTTGAATTCCCATTCCCTTAGGTAAATAAACCTTACTGTCACGAGGAATAGTTAATGCATTAACAGTTTTTGTTCTAGGGTCAATATTCAAAACAATCATAGTATCAGTACGTGTCCCAACCCACAAATCAGAATCAGCACCGTTTGAATCAACACCTAACAATAAAATATTCTGCCTTCTCAAACCAAACGGTAATGAAAATCCGGGATCTTTTGAACTGTTTTCCTTTGATAATTTTGATAAAAACGTTGATATAAATGAATTTTCGCCTAACTTACCTGCCATAAAGTCTTTGTTATTCGCAAATAACAATATTGCAAATATCGCAACGAAAAATACTATTATCATTAATGTTAATATTTTTCTGAATGAATTTGATTTCTTTACTCTGTAACTAGGGTATGATGAAAAATGAGATTCCGAACCATCAACACTACGCCTGCGTTTTTGCGTATAATTCGATACCCTTTTTTTATTGTTTCTATCTTGCATATTTAACATATCTCAAACTTTTTAATCCTATTATATTCTCATTTTATAATAAAATCACGTAATAGATATAGTATAAACTATGTATTTTAACAATATGCAAGGAAATCTTTATATTTATCATTCTAAAGCATATAAATAAAGGCTTTTAAACACATAAAACGTATCCTTTTCAGTATTATAGTGCTTAGTAGGAAGTTGTTAAGTTTTGTAACGATATATACTCTTTTCTGAAATTTCGACTTTCGTATATACTTTATATATACACGAGAGATGAATAAGAAGATTGAGAGAGTAAATTATGGCACTTAAAAATTTAAAAAAATTAGATAAGAAATTAAACGAATTATATCAAAACCAAGTAACAACAACAGTTGCACCACAAGAACCATTTGTTGACAGATCAGATTTATTATTTCAACAAATGAACTTTATCGCAAGTTACAACAAGCAATTATTACACATTGCGTAAAAGATTTTTTTAACTCCAATTTAATTTTTCCCCTACAAATTTTTCCCTGATTTCAACGAAATCAGGTTTTTTTTGCATTAAATTTCATGCCTGCCTTCAATGGCTTTTGCGATAGTAATTTCATCGGCATACTCTAAATCAGCACCAACAGGAAGACCAAATGCAATACGCGAAACTTTTATGCCGAAGGGTTTGATTAATTTTGTCAAATACAAACTTGTAGCCTCACCTTCAACAGAAGGACTCAAAGCCAATATAACTTCTTTAACACCTTCATCAGTAAGCCTGTTTAACAATTCTTTTATTCTTATATCATCAGCGCCAACACCATCCATTGGAGAAATTAATCCCTGCAAAACATGATATAAACCTTTGTATTCATTAGTTTTTTCAATAGCGATAAGGTCTTTTGTTTCAGCAACAACACAAATAACAGATCTGTCTCTTTGAGGAGAAGAACATATTTCACAAGGGCTTTGCGAAGAAAGATTGAAGCAAATCTCACACGCGTGAGTATTTTTCTTTGCTTCAATCATTGCTTTTGCAAAATTTTCAACATCAGCCATAGGCATTCTAAGCAAATAAAATGCCATACGTTGAGCAGATTTTGGACCTACTGAAGGAAATTTCTGAAACTGCTCGATTAGTGCTGCTATTGATTTTGGATAAATCATTAGAAATTAAGTCCCGGAATACTGATTCCACCAGTAATTTTCTTCATTTTTTCTGACATAATTTTTGAAGATTGGTCATTTGCTTGTGCCATAGCAGAAGAAATTAAATCTTCAAGCATTTCTAAAGTATCAGAATCAACAGAAGAAGGATTTTCAGGATTGATTGCTTCCGGAGCGATTTTAATTGATTTGAATTTACCTTGTCCGTTACAAACAACTTTAACAGAGCCATTACCTGCAACACCTGTAATTTCTAATTCTTCTAATTCTTTTTGAACTTCAACTGCTTTACTTTGTGCTTTTTGAACAGTCTTCATAATGTTCATTAAATTCATACCCATATTTTTTCTCCTTAGTCTGTGTTTATAATGTGATAACTTCTTTTATTATAGTACAGTTTATTATACAATAAAAATATGGAGAAGAAAACTTATTTACAAGAATCTGTAAAAAACGGGCGATTAATTCGTTGGAGTTTTATGCCGTTGAAGGTATATATTGCGCCCATGAAGTTTTACACCAAGAAAGGACAAGATTCCAAATACAGAGCACTGGTCAAAAAAGCGATGGAAGAATGGCACAAAGTTTCTAACGGGAAAGTTTCCTTTATAATTGTAGATAAGTTAAACAATTCTAATGTAGATATAGAATGGAAAAGGGTTGAAAGGCAAGCCTTGGGGTATTGTTACTTTCACTATGACAAAGCCAATCGACTATATAGTGCAAACGTTTCAATAGGTTTAACAGACGGACTTGTACATGCCGATTATATGGATGAAGGCGAAGTTTACCACACAATACTTCACGAAATAGGACATGCCATAGGGCTAGGGCATAGCCCATTTAAAAAAGACATTATGTACACCCCGCACCAAAAGGGAATTTTACACGTAGGAGACGGGGATAGACTTTCCGTAAATTGGCTCTACACCTTCCCTCAAGGCAAAACAGTTCCTGAAATCGCTTCAAAATACGGAGTAGGAGGAAGCGATTTGGATGAAGTTGTTGCCAAAATTATTGCAAAAGAAGCCAAAACAGATTTTGAAAAAGTTAAAGATAACATTAAAATTGAACCCGAAAGAAATTTATTAGAAGAATCTGAAAGCATTGCCAACTTAAAAAAATACCACATGGCACTGCAAAATATCAAAATTCCGGGAGAATTAACAGAACAAATTCGAAAATTTCATCGTGACACAAGTTCATAATCGCTAATCATTTAATTATCATTCTGAATTTGTTTCAAAATTAGACAAATAAGAAATATTTTAACATTTAGACCCTGAAACAAGTTCAGGGTGACAAAAATTATTTTACCAAACTACAATCAAAATCGTTTCAGGGGCAAATAAACATATCACACTAACTTGTTTCAGGAATAAATAAACACGTCACCCTGAACTTGTTTCAGGGTCTAATCAGCATAAAAATAAAACTCAAAACATAATACAAAAAATAATAAAACCTGTAAGGAATTATACTTTACAGGTTTTAAAATATCTATAAAATTTCTTCACAAAATTGCCTAGTGAATTACCATAAAGGATTTCAACATTCTGCCTGCGCCATCACCTTTAGTTGAAACGACTTCAATATTTTTGTAATTAAATGATGTTGAACTTCCGCCATCAAAAGCCATAGCCCTATCAAGTTGCAAATCCTTGCACAATTTTTGAACTTCATACATATCCATAGGATTTTCATCAGTAATAATCAAAATATGACATTCATCAGTACCTTTTATACCGATAATAGTACGAGCAGTTTTGTGCAAAACATGAGCAGATTCTCTAATAACTTCACCCTTATCATTTTTTACAATAAAACCTTCTTCTTCCAAACGCAATTCAGGCAAAATCAAAGGTCCACCCTGTGCTGAAGTTTCTACAACACAACCAAAAGGCACTTCAGATTTGTGAGAAACTATTGCATATTCTCTTTTGTTACCACATTCCATAATCCTAAATTCTGAACGGTTTAAAATTTTATTCATATTTTTTCTGAAAAAAGGGTTAGCCAACAAAGCACTGTTAAACATCGGATCACCGGAAATCATTCTATCCGTCACGATATATGATATTGTTTTGGCATTATTAGGATCAAAAAATCCTGTGTTAATTGTCAATTCAGAACGTCCTCTGATATGAGCTTCTCTATTTGTGATTAAATCCTCAGAAACAACGAAGTTCATCTTCTTTTTAATACGTTCGCCTTTCAAAATAATATGATAAACACCATTATCTTTAGTTACGCTGATATCCCCAAAAGCAAAAGTCGGATTAACACAAGCAACCATTAAAAATAATATAAATAACAACTTCTTAAAATATTTCATATTACAAATCCTTTATCTTGTAGAATACACTAATAGCATATATAAATGCCAATATCGGAAGAGTTGAAGTAATATAAGGTGATAAAATTCCTTTTTCCGCCAACAAATCAAAGAACGGAAGCGTAACATAATAAAGGAAAATCATACCAATAGCGATAACCATTCCGATAAACTTTTGTTCACGCGGCTTGCTAAACCCTAACAAACTACCCAAAACCGCCATCAACAAACATACCAAAGGTTGCGTAAACCTTTGTAAATACTTATTTAACATAGAATTATATTCTTCTGTTAAATTTTCTTTCTTCAAAAGTTTAACATACCGCCTTAAATTTTTATTGTTAATATCACGCACCTTAACAGATGAATAAGTTAAAAGTGTAAAAGCATTTTTAGCCGATTCACCCTCTAATATATTCATTTTATCAATATTGCCTATAGATTCAAAAATTCCATCAGGTGAGATTTTGTAATTAGTCACATTATACAACTCCCATCGATTGTCATAAGCATAACCTGTCTCGGCTGAATAAATATGATTAAGTTGATGCACATCCTGATAAATATTATTAGAAAAGTCCAAAACAATAACCCTTCGCAACTCACGCCCATAAGATTTTGAAACAACAACAGCCATTCGAGGATGACCTTTTTTATCTTTTTGAGCATAAATATATTGAGTAGAAATTACATCCCCACGAATAGCCCTCAATTTGTCTTCTGATTTTGAAGTTAATTTTCCCGCAATTAAAAACGAACACACAGTGAAAATAACTCCCAACAGAACAACAGGAGCAATAATCCTAGGAAAAGACATTCCAACAGCCCTGAATATTGTTAACTCAGAATCCTTACTCATTTTGTCAAATGTAAATAAAGAACCTAACAACAAACCAACAGGAAAAGCCTTTTCTAAAATCTTAGGCAACTCGCAAATGAACAAATACACAGCCGTTTTCAAACCATACTCGCCAGCCAATGCACCTTTGATAATATTTAATAACATTTCAGGTGCAACCCAAACAATGGTAAATAGCAAAATAGCCACCATAGATGCCAATGCTACCTGCTTAAACATGTATCTGTCATATATAGTAATTTTAGGAAATTTGAAACTCATTATAAAGTGAAATCCTTTCCTAAATAAAATTCTTTAGCAACAGGGTCAACCGCAACATCAGTACTTTTACCCTGAATTTTAATTCTTCCGTCAAAAATTACATAAGCTCTGTCAGTAATAGACAATGTAGCCTTCGGGTTGTGGTCAGTAATCAAAACCCCTAAACCTTTGTCCTCAGACAATTTTCTAATATTATCCTTAATTTCACCAATCGCAATCGGGTCAATACCTGTAAAAGGTTCATCAAGCAAAATAAAATCAGGACTAGCAGCAAGTGCTCTTGCAAGTTCTACCCTTCTTCTTTCACCACCTGATAAAGAAATTGCAGCAGCTTTTCTAAGTCTTGCAACCCCAAATTCTGCCAACAACTCCTCTAATTTTGCCTTCTTTTCACATTCAGTCAGTTTCATATTCATCTCTAAAACTAACTTGATATTATCTTCCACAGATAAAGTTCTAAAACTTGATGCTTCCTGAGGCAAATAACCGATTCCGGCTCTTGAACGTTTGTGCATAGGCCAATTAGTAATCTCAGTTCCATCAATCGTTACTGTTCCGGAATTTGGCTTTACCAAACCTACAATCATATAGAATGTAGTAGTTTTACCGGCACCATTAGGCCCCAACAACCCAACAACCTCTCCTTTATTTATATCAAAAGAAATATCCGATACAACACTTCTTTCCCCATATATCTTAACTAAGTTCTTAGCCTCAATTTTCATCTTATCCCCTTCTAACTATAGTAAACATTTTACTCAAAACACATCCGAAATGCAAACCAAAATATCTCTCAAAACCCCTACCAAACCAATAGTAATTGTAAAGTTATGTAACAAATAGGTCATTACATGTTACAAGGTAGGATATCTTGGGTATATATAGAGTAGATAAACCATTTTCTTTTTCTTTATTTTCTCCTACACACTAACCTTTTACCGAAAAAGCCGATTAACGCGGCTATTTTTATTGCAAAAAAAAGGAACTCTAAAATAGAGTTCCTTTTTTATTAAACTTTTAAAAATTTATACAGCTTTGCGAACTTTACCTGCTTTTAGGCAAGAAGTACAAACTCTGATTTTCTTTGTTGCGCCATTAACAACAGCCTTAACTGTTTGCAAGTTAGGTTCTTGGGTATGAACAATTTGCTTATGTGAGAAAGTTAATTTAGCTGCTTTAATTGGGGCTTTGCCACAAATTTCACAATGTTTTGCCATGACTTTATTTCCTTTTCTAGTAATTATTCGACTAATATCTTAATGATATACAAAAAATAGTTTTTTGCAAGGGCATGTTAAATTTAATTACAAATAAAACATTTTATGTTATACTGAAACACATGGAAAAGAAAATTAAAATCGGACTAATTGGACTGGGAACAGTCGGAAGCGGTGTATATAAGACACTGCAAAACTTTGACAACATAGAAATTACCAAGATTGCAGTACGCAACAAGCACAAAAAACGCAATATTGAAGGGCTTGATGAAAATATTATAACAGAAGATCCTTATGAAGTTGTAAATGATCCTGAGATAGAAATAGTTGCGGAACTTATAGGCGGGCTTGAGCCAGCATTTGACTTGATTGAAACTGCAATTAAAAACGGCAAACATATTGTTACTGCAAACAAAGAACTTTTAGCAAAACACGGTGAAGAATTGTTCAAATTTGCAGAGGCAAATAACAAGGTTGTATTATATGAAGCCGCAATTGCTGGCGGAATTCCTTTAATAATGCCTATAAAAACAATTCTTGCAGGAAACAAAATCAATAAGATTAAGGCCATCTTAAACGGGACAACAAACTACATCTTAACCAAGATGGATATGCAAGGTGCATCTTATGAAGATGTGTTAAAAGAAGCACAAGAATTGGGATACGCAGAAGCAGACCCAACAGGTGATGTAGAAGGATATGATGCTGCATATAAAATCACAACACTTGCAACTATAGCCTTTGGCAAGAGAATAAAAATAGACAAGGTATATAGAGAAGGAATTACAAAAATTAGAGCGCAAGATATGCAAGCAGCAAATGAAATGGGTTATAAGATAAAACTTATAGCATCTGCAGAACTTAACAAAGAAGGCAAAGCAGATGTAAGAGTACATCCAATGCTTGTACCGATAACACAAACCCTTGCACACATAAATTATGTAACAAATGCAGTCAGCCTATCAGGTCATCCGGTAGGGGACGTAACGCTTTCAGGGCCTGGCGCCGGAGAATTTCCAACAGCAAGTTCAGTTGTCGGAGATATCTTAGCAATAGCATCTGAAATCGGCAAAACTGATTATTTATTACCGATGATGAGATGTCACCATAGCGAAAATGCTGAAATGATTGATATATCTGAAACCGAAAACAAATATTATCTTTCAATTACAGCACAAAACAGCATTGGTGTAATCGGAAGAATCGGTAAAGCCTGCGAAGATAATAACATAAGCCTTGCAAGCATTGTTCAAAAAGAAGTATTTAGCAATAATGCTGCAATCATTACTGTTATTACAGAATTATGCAAAGAAAAAGATATGCAAAATGTTATCAATATCTTGAATAACGATAAAGCAATCACCAAAGTAAACAGTTTAATAAGAGTTCAAATATAACTTTATAACAAATAAACAGGGTGGGCAGGATTTCATCCTGCCCACCCTGTTTATATAAGAAACTTAATCTAATGTAAAGATTATTTTAAAAATACCCCAAAGGTTATGTTTGTGCTATTATAGGGATAAGAAGTAAATCAGACACCGGAGGATAGAGGTTTGACACAGCAAAATATGTTTGATCACGGGAAAATTGTTCCAGTTAATATAAGGGAAGAGATGAAACGTTCTTATATAGATTATGCGATGAGTGTAATTGTAGGACGCGCATTACCAGATGTCAGAGATGGTTTAAAACCTGTACACAGACGTATCTTATATGCAATGAATGAACTTGGAATGTATCCTGACAAGCCATTTAGAAAATGTGCCAGAATCGTTGGTGAAGTTCTTGGTAAATACCACCCTCACGGTGACAGTTCTGTATATGAAGCATTAGTTCGTATGGCACAAGACTTTTCAACCAGATACCTAATGGTTGACGGACACGGAAACTTCGGTTCTGTTGACGGTGACGGAGCTGCTGCAATGCGTTATACAGAAGCGCGTATGCACAAAATTACCCAATCAATGCTTGCTGATATTGATTGTGAAACAGTTGAATTTGAACCGAACTTTGACGGTTCACTTCAAGAACCTTCAGTACTTCCTGTAAGACTTCCAATGCTGTTACTAAACGGAGTATCAGGTATTGCTGTTGGTATGGCGACAAATATTCCTCCACATAACCTTGCAGAAGTTGTTGACGGAACTATTGCACTTATTGAAAATCCGAAAATTACTATTCCTGAACTTATGGAATATATTAAAGGACCTGATTTCCCTACAGCAGCAACTATTATTGGTCTAAACGATATCAAACAAGCATACGAAACAGGCAGAGGCTCTATCAAAATGTCTGCTGTTTCAGGTTTTGAAGAAATTTCAGGCGGAGCAGGACGTCAAGCAAGAACTGCAATTGTTGTTACTGAAATTCCATATCAGGTCAATAAAGCACAATTGATTGAAAAAATTGCAGAACTTGTTAAAGATCAAAAGATTACAGGTATTTCTGATATTCGTGATGAATCAGACAGAGAAGGTATGCGAATTGTTATTGAATTAAAACGAGATGCAAAACCTGATGTCGTAAGAAATAACTTATATAAATACACTCAACTTGCTACAACATTTGGTGTTAATATGGTTGCGCTATGCGGAAAACAACCTAGATTATTAAATCTGTATGAAGTATTAAACGAATTTGTAGAACACAGAATTGAAATTGTAACAAGAAGAACAATTTTCTTCCTTAAAAAGGCAAAAATCAGAGCACATATTTTAGCCGGTTTAATAATTGCACTTGGCTCTATTGATGAAGTTATTGAATTAATCAAAACATCAAAAACCACAGATATTGCAAGAGAAGGATTGATGAGCAGATTTGGACTTGATGCTGATCAGGCAAATGCGATATTAGAAATGCAATTAAGACGTTTGACAGGACTAGAACAGGACAAAGTAAAAGCAGAATACGAAGAATTATTGAAAAAAATTGCTGAATACGAGTCTATTCTTGCAAGTCGTCAAAAAGTTCTTGATATTATTAAAGCCGAACTTCTTGAAGATAAAGAAAAATATGGCGATGACAGAAAAACTCAAATATTACCTGAACAAGGTGAAGTTACAATAGAAGATTTGACTCCAAATACTCCAATGGCAGTATTCATAACACACCAAGGATATTTGAAACGTATTTCACTAGATACATTTGAACGTCAAAACAGAGCAACCAGAGGCAAATCAGGTATTAAAACAAAAGAAGATGATGATATTCAACATTTCTTCACTGCAATGATGCATGATAAAGTATTGTTCTTCTCATCAAAAGGTACTGTATACAGCCTGAATGTATATGATTTCCCAGAAGGCGGACGCCAGTCAAAAGGCTTGCCAATAGTTAATGTTCTTCCTATTGATCAGGATGAACATATAACAGCAGTTGTTCCTGTAAGTTCATTCTCTAAAGATTTGAACTTAATTATGTTGACTAAAAAAGGTAATATCAAACGTATAGAACTTGATAATTTTGCAAATATCAGACGAAGCGGAATTATTGCTATCGGATTAGATGAAGGCGATAGTTTGTGTTGGGTAAAATTAGCAACAGCAAAAGATGAAATCATTATCGGAACATCATGCGGTATGGCAATCAGATTCCCGATACAAGATTTAAGACCGCTTGGCAGAAGCGCAAGAGGGGTAATTTCTATGAAATTACGCACGGGTGATGAAATTGTAGGCTGCGATATAGTTCCGCAAGATTATGATGCAGATTTGCTGGTAGTAACTTCAGACGGATTTGGAAAAAGAACCAAACTTTCTGAATTCAGAACACAAAACAGAGGCGGAATAGGCTTGATTGCAACTAAATTCAAAACAAGCGCATCAAGACTTGTTGCATTAACTATTGTAAGAGATTCAGATGATATTATGTTAGTAACAGCAAACGGGGTTGTAACAAGATTGAATGCCGGCTCAATTTCTCGTCAAGGACGTCCTGCAACAGGTGTTAGAGCACAAAATCTGAATGAAAATGATGTTGTATGCTCAGTTAACAAAATCATTAATCCTGATGAGGATGATGTTACATTGAAGAATAAACCATCAGAAACACCAAACACAGAAGATTCTTCAGTACAACAAACGAGTTTGCTTGAGGAAGAAAAGTCCGAATAGAATATAGCATAGGGTTTAAAAATTGAAAAATTTAACCAAAATAATACTTATTATGGCATTGTTAACAGTGTCTTACCCCGTTTTTTCGACGGAGTACTATGTAGTAAAAAATTTGGACTATATTTTTAAACCAACAAAACCAAATAAAGCAAATGCTATATGCTTTTTTTATCAAGGAAATAAATATAAATGTATCTGCAATGAGTGTAATAATTTAAAAATATGGACATCCGGAGATATAACAAATATAAAAGGTTTTGCTGTCGATAGAACATACGGCATTATTGAAGATTGCAAGTAATCATATTTACATAGAAATATAATTTATGCTAGGATTATAAGGGTAAAAAATAAAAGGAGAGAACAATGGCAGATGCAAAAATTTTAGCAACAATAGATAGAACAGATACCGAACAATTACAAATCTCAATTAGTGAATATAAAGGAAAAAGTTACTTAAATATGCGCATATTTTACACAACAGATGACGGAGCAACCTGGCTTCCAACCAAAAAAGGAGTAACTTTTACCCCGGATCAAATCGATATACTAACAGAAGCAATCGAAACAGCAAAACAAGAATTCATGGCAGAAGAAATGGAAGCCTAATATATAAATAAAAAGTTCAAATATAAAAAAGAGTTTCAAAATTTGGAACTCTTTTTTATCTGCCTGTAATGTAACAAAAAAAATAAAAGGACCGGATAAAATATCCGGTCCTTTTATTTAGCTGGGGACAGATTCGAACTGTCGACCTTTCGGGTATGAGCCGAACGCTCTCACCAACTGAGCTACCCAGCCATGTTTTGTAACTTCTAACTCAAGTCGTGTAATCATTCTCACACAAATATAAAAATTTTTCAAGTAGTTTTAATCATTTTGGCTTGACAAATTTTCCCTGTAGTTTTAATATTTTATTTGTTAGGTTCACCTTACAAATAAGGAGGTAATATGAGAATTGGTGCAATTGCACAATATAATTATATTATGGCAGGCAGCAATTTGAGAAAGTCTGTAACTTTTTCATCTTATCAAAATCTAACTCCGGAACAAATTGAAGAAAGTATTGAT
>CASELF010000041.1 GCA_949288725.1 uncultured bacterium | reverse complement strand
AGAAAAGAAGTTGCTGATGGCGTACAAACATTTAATTATCAAGTAAATTCAATGACAAATACAAATGGTCAAGCTCCATTTTTATCTGTTTGTATGTATTTAGGTGAAACAGATGAATATAAAAATGAACTTGCTATGATTATTGAAGAATTTTTAAAACAAAGAATGTTAGGATTTAAAAATGAAAAAGGTGTATATATAACACCAGCATTTCCAAAATTGTTATATGTTCTTGAAGAAGATAATATTCATGAAGATAGCAAGTATTGGTATTTAACAGAACTTGCAGCAAAATGTACTGCTAAAAGAATGGTTCCAGATTATATTTCTGAAAAAATCATGAAACAAAGCAAAATAAATAAATATGGTGATGGAGATTGTTATGGGTGTATGGGTTGTCGTTCATTCTTAACACCTTGGAGAAGTGAAGGTAACCCTTCAAAAGCTTTGAATTATGTTGAAGGAAAAGGAAAATACTATGGAAGATTCAACCAAGGAGTTGTAACAATTAATTTACCAGACGTTGCATTATCTTCAGGTGGAGATATGGATGAATTCTGGAAAATATTTGACGAAAGATTAGAGTTATGCCATAAAGCATTACAATGTAGACACGAAAGATTAAGTGGTACAGTATCTGATGCGGCACCTATCTTATGGCAACATGGAGCATTAGCAAGATTAAATAAAGGTGAAAAAATAGATAAATTATTGCATGATGGATATTCTACGATTTCTTTAGGATATGCAGGATTATATGAATGTGTTAAATACATGACAGGACATTCCCATACAGATAATGGAGAGGGAAAAGAGTTTGGTTTAGCTGTAATGCAACATTTAAACGATAAATGTAATGAATGGAAAGCTGAAGAAAATATTGATTATTCTGTTTATGGTTCACCAATAGAGTCAACTACATACAAATTTGCGAAATGCTTAAAAAACAGGTTTGGAGAAGTTGAAGGAATAACAGACAGAGATTACATTACAAATTCATATCATGTTCCAGTATTTGAAGAAATTGATGCTTTTGATAAATTAAAATTGGAAAGTGAATTTCAAAGATTAAGTCCAGGTGGAGCAATTTCATATATTGAATGCCCAGATTTAACTAACAATACACAAGCTGTTATCGAAGTTATGAAATTTATTTATGATAATATTATGTATGCTGAATTAAATACTAAGTCTGATTATTGTCAGGTCTGTGGATATGATGGAGAAATGAAGATAGATGATGATATGGAATGGTATTGTCCAAATTGTGGAAATAGAGACCATTCAAAAATGAATGTGGCTCGTAGAACTTGCGGTTATATTGGAACTAATTTCTGGAATAAAGGAAGAACAGAAGAAATAAAAGAAAGAGTAATCCATTTAGATAATAAAGATTTAGAGGAGTAAAGTTATGGAATATTGTAGAGAAGGTTTTAGAGATGTTTGGATTGTAATTGACAATCCTAAATACGAAGGAGAAAGATGTCCTTGTTGTGGTAGAAAATTTCCGAAAGAAGCGAATAAATATTTAGTTGTAGATGGGTTCTTTTGTAGAATAGAAACAGACGGAGATAGAATTGATTATATTGCAGAATATACAAATCCAGTAACAGAAAAAGATGAAGAAGCTGTAATTAGCCATTATTATGTAATTTTTAATGAAAATGAGGATGGAGAGTTGGAAATAGACCCAGAAGATGTCAAAGACCTAGCAAATCATTCTATTTTTGATTTGTCTTATTGTTTCGATGAGGGACCAAGAGCTTTTAAAACAAAAGAAGAAGCAGAGAAATGGGTAGAAGAATTTGGAGCTGATTAAATATGAGATATAATAAAATTAGAAAAATGGACATATCAAATGGAGAAGGTGTTCGAGTATCTTTATTTGTTCAAGGCTGTCATTTTCATTGTAAAAATTGTTTTAACCCAGAAACTTGGGATTTTGAGGGTGGGAAGGAATTTACTTCCCGAACCCTTGCAATATTATTAGATTTATGTTCTAATCCAACAAGAAAGGGATTATCTATACTTGGTGGAGAACCCCTTAACGATGAAAATTATCAAGGAGTTTTAGATATAGCAAAAGAGTTTAAAGAATATAAACATACAAAAAACAAAGACATTTGGCTTTGGACAGGATATGAAATTGAAAATATTTTATGGAATGATGAGAAAAAAGAAATCTTACAATATGTTGACTATATAGTTTGTGGTCCATTTATTGAAAAAGAAAAGAATTTAAAATTAAAATGGGCAGGTTCGAATAATCAAAGATGGATTGATGTAAAAGAAACGTTAAGAAATAATCGCCCAATATTGGCAGGAAAGATGTAATTTTTATGGTTTTTGTCAACATGTTGACAAAATAAAATTAATTTTTTATCCACTTTGTGAATTGCACAATAGGCTTGTGAAGCATACTTGTCAATTTCACAAAAATTTTTTAAGTTAACTTTTATACCAATATTTTGTAATGCTTTTTCAAAAGCACCTATTCCACTAAATA
>CASELF010000040.1 GCA_949288725.1 uncultured bacterium | reverse complement strand
CAATATTAAAAGGTGTGCGATGTCGGAAAGATTAAGTATAGAACAATAAATTCAGCAGTATAGACAGGCTAATCCGAAACTAAATGACTTATCGGATAAGCAGATTTTGTCTATTATGGTTAAAAATGTCTCGATTAAACTTTCAGCTGCTCTGATTTATTCAAATACTCAAAGCAACCTAGTTAATCAAGGTTTAACAGTTCAGAAACAAATAAAATCTAGAGCAATAAACCTTAAATCCGGCAGGAAAATTGTAATATTTTGAAAAACAGGAAGGTAAAATTGACGTAAGACCATCCGGTCGATATTCCGTAACTAAAGCTGGAAAAACAAAATATTATGCTGCAGACGGCACGGAACTAAAAGGAAGCTACTTTAAGCGTGTAGAAAATACTGATGTCAATATTAAAGGTACAGACGGTAAAACATATAACCTTAATAAAACACTGGAAAACCGTATTAATAGAGTAACCGTTGATTTAGAAAAATCAGAAGACAGCAATGGTTTTATCGGCACTGCCTGGAGCGGGTTTAAAAACTTAACAGGGATTGGAGACAGCTCTGATAAAGTAAGGAAACAACAAGAAGTTGAAAAGAAACTGCTGCAGCAATTTAACAGCAATGAGCAAAAACGTCCGGAGATATTTAAAGAATTGACGGGGGTTGATTATACCCCCGAAAATCTTGAAAAATTTATTAAGGGTGAAATCAAACTAAAATCAGAAATAGCATTGCAAGGCTACAATGAAGGTCAGGAAATGGCAGTGGATATAACGGCGGATATTGTATCGGGTATTGCAGCCGTTGGAATTTATACCGCTGCCGTAGCAGCGGCTCCATTTACGGGCGGAGCAAGTATTGCTGTCGGTGTAGTTGCTGCGGGTGCAAGCGGAGCTGTAATTAAAACAGGTCTTAAAGCGACGGACGCTGCCACCGGAGGAAGAGAATATACACTCCAAGATGCAAAACACGATGCCGCAACAGGTGTGTTTTCGGGTATGATAGCCCCGATAACAGGTGGTTTAGGCGGTGCTGCTGGTAAGACGGTTGCAACAAAACTCGGAGTGCAAGCTGTTAAACAGGTCGGAAAAGAGGTTGCACAAGAAGCAGCAAAAGGCGGCGTGAAACAAACAGTTAAAACAATGCTTACAAATCCAACGGGATATGAATATGTTGGAGGAAATGCAGCAAAACGAGGACTTGCCTTTGCTGCAGAAACTGCAACTGATGGGGCAGTCGGCGGAGCAGTTGATAATGCTTTCAGAACTGCCTATGACGGAGGCAGCTTAGAAGATATCGGTAATTCTGCCGTTGAAGGTTTCGTAGGCGGTGCAATTATGTCACCGATTATTGGCGGTGGTATGAAAGCGGTTGGTAAAGGTGCACAGAAAGCTTTTGGCAAAGACAATGTTGATATAGATGCTAATGGAAATAAAGTTCAGGTAAATGATGATGAAACTGTTGTAAAAATAAACGATAAAGCAGCAGAAGAATCTGTTAATACTCCTGATGCTGAAATTCATATTCCAAAAGGTATACTTGCTTCTGATATAACACCATTTACAGAAACTGATGAAGGATTCAGAAATATTGTAAGAAATAGGGCAGGTGATATTGCAGAGTTAAATAAAATTAAAGATACTGACAAATTTTTAGAAAATGGATTTCAAATCTTAAAAGAAGAAATGGGACTAGAGGATTCATCAATTAAATTGGTAATTGGCAATGATAATTATTATGATTTAGAATCAAATACTGTTTTTATAAATCGTAATTGGCAAAATGGGGATAAGGCTGAACTCTTTGGTGCGATAGCACACGAGCTTGACCATTTCTTACAATGGAAAGAAGTAATTAGAAATCTTGATGAAGACCATCCAATGTATAATGCTCTACTTGAGCAATTAAGTTCAACCGAAGTTGGTACTGATAATTTATTATATGTTTTAAACAAATATGAAGATGCCCCTGTAACCGAATTATCAAGAAAACAGGCTAAAGAATATGCTGATAGTTGGCAAAATTATATTGAACCTGCTGATCCTAAGACAGGGAAAGTTGATGTTACAAGCCAACGATATCGCAAATACAAAGAACAAGCAGTAGAAGCAGAAGCAATGAGACGTGGCGATATAGTTGTCGAAGAATATAGAAGAGCTGTCGGTGGAATTGATGATATAAATTTAAAATTATCTAGAGCAAGCACAAGAGAAGATTTTGTCGCAATACGTGATGAGATTAAAAAAATGCCTGCGGGTGAAGAAAAAAACGCATTACAACAAGAATATTTTAGAAAATACAATAAATTTTCACGAGAATACAACAAAAAATTTGATATCAAAATGGAATACTCACCAAAGTCTAATGATTATCTACAAAGATTAAGCAAAGTTCATTTTTCTAAAAATGGAGGTTTAGACACTAGAGAAGTTAAATTGTACGAAAATTTCAAGTGGGCAATGCATAAAGTTTTAATTGCAACTGATGGAAAAGCTGATTTGCCAGAAGATATTATTTTCAGAGAGATTCCTCAGCATTCCGACGGCATCGCTTGTAAAGATGCAACAACACCAAGTATTTCAATAAACAGATGTTTTTTAGATAATATTGATTCTAATATTAAAAATATCGTTCAAGATTTAAAAGGCATAGGTATGCTCAACGTAGATATTGACGGTAAAATTCGCATTCCTGATTTCTTAAAAAATGATATAACATTGGAACTTGAAAAAAAACTAAATGCATATAGTGATAAAAATAATTCCGTAGATAAATTAGAACTTTATACTTGCTATATTGGTTATTTTGTTGATCTACAAAGTCAAATCCGCAGACACCCAATTGTTACAATAGAAAAAATAATGAAAACAGGTTCTAATCAAACTGTACTTAAAAAGCAAGGTTTATTTAAAACAAGACAAGAAGTAAATGCAATGAATAAAGGTGAGCAAATTGCTTATTTAAAAGAAATTGCTTCCATAACAGGAATTCCAGAAAATACTGTTTTAATAAGAGATATAGACCAATTATATATTCATGAATTAGGACATTTAAATCATAAACTCTCAAAAGAAGATGAAGTGTTTTTAAGATCTAAAAAAGTCATAGAAGAACATCAAAACAATCCAGAAATCCAGAATACCTGTTCTAAAGTTTCTCGCTATGCTCAACAACTCCCCATGGAATTTGTTGCGGAAGTATTTTCTGGGTTAGTATCTGGGCAGAAATTTGATGCTGATGTAATGTCTTTATATGCGAAATATAAAGGGCCACAGCTTTTTAATTAAGATTAATACCAAGAATATCTCTTTCAATTTGCCCAATAGTTTTAGGAGTTAATTGCTTTGTTGGTGTTAAAGGATTAACTTTTTGTTTTGCAATTTTATTTTGCTTTATTGGGGTTAAATTTTTCAAAATATTCATTAGGGAATAAATTTCAGACTGTGGAGTTTGTCTATCGTTGTCAATGTCAGCAGAAATCTTTTGCATCAGTTTTCTTGCAAAGACAAAAAGCTCGTTACTAAAAATTTCCTGATTACGCTCAGCTTCAAATCTTTTTCTCTCCCATTCGTATTTCTTTCTCCAGTAAAACAAAGTTCTGCGAGATATGTTTAATTTTGCACCAATTTCTTCAAGTTGGATTTTGTCATAAATATACATCTTTTCAGCTTGTTTGTAATAATATTTCATTTTGGTCATTTTTATTCCTCAAAAATTATTCTGTCTAAACTAAATTTATTTTTATCAGTTAAGCGTCGTACTTGAAAATAGCAGCAATTTGAGGCTAAACCTAAATTCCTGCAATATTTTAAAAGTTGATTTAATTGCGTAAGTGTGTTTTTTAACCTACGAACTCCTAAATTCCTTGTTTTACAAGTTTTATAAAATTCTTCTATATCTTCAATAGTGATATCTTGTATGATTTTTCCTCTGAAGAATGGTAAAATATTTACCCTAAATATTGATTTATAAGTTTCGTATGTTCTTTTTGTACAATTTTGTTTTGCATAATTTTCTAAAAAATATTTAACAGCTGATCCAAAATCTAATGACTGATTGTTAAAAATATTGGCAGTAATAATTGTGTAATCAATATTTTTTCTTTCTTCAATATACTTATAAATTTCTTTGTCAAAAAGTATTTTATTATTGTTCAAAAGGTGTTCAAGTTCTGTTTTACAATCACACTCTGCTATCATTTCGATTTCATCAAGAGTAAATTCTTTTAATCTTTTTGCTAATTTCTCAATATTCATAATATATGTTGAATTACCTCCAAATTAATCTCGGTTAAATTATTATCTTTGGCAAATATTTCCATTTGATTTATAAGCTGAACTATTTGCCTGAACCTGTTGTATTTTTTGTGAATGTACTCAATTGAATCAGGAGTAAACGGTATTTCAGATAGTTGACTAAAAATTTGGCTTAAATCTTCTACCCCAAAGGTTTCGAATTTTACAATCTCGCTAAATCTGTCATACAAATGCTTGTAGCGTTCAAGTTTTCTGTGAGCCAAGCCCATACCGACAAAGACTATCGGACAATCGGTTTTGTCATGGATATCTCTTAGGGTCTCGACACTTTTGTAATTATTCATCAGGTAGTCGATTTCGTCTACAAAAATAATTTTGGGCTTTTGGCTCAGTTTGCTAATCACGACATTGAAATTATCCGAAGTCAAATATCGTGGGAGTTCGTCCATTTCCCTAACGATTTCTTCGACAAGCCACCTGCTTGTCATAAGGTTTGAAGCTCGAATGTAAATTCCGTCATACTTGCAGGCGAGCCACAACGCCGTTTGTGATTTTCCAAGCCCCGGTTCGCCATATACAAGTCCCATTTTAGGAATGTTTTTGGGTTTGTTTTGCAAATTTTCTACAAGCCCGATAAAGTTTCTGACGTTATTTGTTTTCACAAAGATTTTACGCATAAAGCAATTCATACTCCTTTGTCTTTTTAAATTCACTTATCCAAGGATTATTAGGGTCATTTTTTATCAAATATTCGTATTTTTCTGAATTGTTTTTGAACAAGGTTTGAAGGCTATTTGAATGCGGTTTGAATTTGATATCCTGAACTTGATTCAGAGGCTCTTGCAGGACAGATTCTGAAATAAATTCAGAATGACATTCTAAAAACTTCATTTCATCATTGGTCAATAATTTTTTAACAGAATTTATAGTTTTTCGTCTTAGCTTTTGCTGCTTTTGGATTTTTTGTTTGTAATCCTCTAAATCCTCAACCGTTCCTAAAATCTTCGCCATCGGGTGGGTTTCGGTTACTCGCTCAGCGGTGCATAAGTATTCGCCTTTTGGGGGTAAAGATCTTAACGCTTGTTAAATCAAACAGGTTGTATTTTACTAAAACTTTCCCTCTCAACCCATATAGCCTTTCATCAAAATAGTCGCAGTTTAAGAACCTTATGCCGTTTCTCTGAATAGTTTTAACCTCTGTTGCAAGCATTAAATCGTCAAGTATATTTATATCGATACTCCGTCTTTTTCGTTCTGATAAAACTTCTGCGATTGTTTTATCAGGAGCATTCGGACAAAGTTGAGAATTCTTAAAACTCAACCACATATCAATCATTTTTATTGTTTCTTCAAATGAGGGAACAAAATCTTTGTGTAAGTTTTTATGAAAATTTTCGTTTCTTTTCATGTATGCAGGTTTGTTGATAATTGATGAGCCGACATAGCTTGGCATTAGTTTTTCAAAGCCCTCTTGAAATTCTTTGAAGAACTGTTCAATTACTTTTGCCCTTGCGTTATACGGTCTTGCAAATACCGTTTCAATCCCGAGTTTTGAATACAATCCCTGAAAACCTAGTTCGGTAAACCCTTTATCATCGGTAAAATACTTTGCTCTAAAGGCTCTGCCGTTATCTTGATAGACAATTTTCGGTATCATATCGAGGTTTATTATTGCGTTTCTTAAAGCACTTGCAATACATTGGGTGTTTTCTTCAAGCATGATTTCATAGCCTACAAGTGCGGTTGATTTCCAGTCCAAAAATCCGACTAAGGTTGCTCGACAAGGCTTGCCCGTAAACGGGTTAATCACTTTAAATGCAAGTTTATGACCGTCTGCGACTAAAATATCCCCGACATCAAGCAGGCTTGCATCTCTTTTGATATACGGTTCGACTTTGTCTGACAGTGCTTTTTCACCGTCTCGAACTAACACCCATTTGTCGTAATTATTGTCTTTAAACCACTTTGCATATCTTCTAAAAGTAATATCCGCAGGAATAAAGCTTTGACCTTGCTCTTTTAATTTATATTTTGTTAATGCAATTGCTTTTCCGATTGATAATCTATTTGGATG
>CASELF010000039.1 GCA_949288725.1 uncultured bacterium | reverse complement strand
TGCCGATGAATCGTAATTGAATTGGACAAAAAACAAGGTATCATTCCAAACCGATGAAAAAACATCGGAATAATCGCCATCCATGCTCTGTTTCATTTCTTCAATGACGGTACTTGTTTCTATTTTGAATTTTTTATGGCTCTTTTGAGCTGTGCACTCAAACCTACAAGCAAACAATAACTTGTTTTTCAGATTATTTTCTTGTTTGATGATATCATTTGCTAATGTAGTGATTTTGATTATTCTATTGATTTTTGTCGAATTCATAGGACTAAATGTAAAAAATATTTGTCAGTTTGAAAAATATACTATACTTTTGCATTTGATATTTGGCCGAATGTCGGGGAGCCGTATTTTAATAGGGGTCTTATTGCGGTTCTTTTTAATGAAAGACCTCTTGGAACAAAAAAAATAATTGAGATGAAAAAAACTTATTTATTGCCGACTTATTTCAGGAAAATAGGTTTGGTTTTGACAGTCTTGGTTCTATTGTGTTATTGTTTTGATCTTGATTGTAGTTATCATACTTATTCACTTTTTGGGGATAGTTCTGATATTTTTAATGCCAAGTGGTTTTGCAAGACTAAAACATCTCTTGTAACCACGGTCTATCCGGTCCTTCTCATAATAGGTTTGTCTTTTATTGCCTTTTCACGCAATAAAGTTGAGGATGAATATATTGTGAAGATAAGAGAACAGGCATTTGTTTGGTCTATGTTTGTAGGTTATGTTTTTGTGATTCTCATTACTCTTTTCATATATGGACCGATGTATATTTATCTTTCTTTATATGATATCTATATTTTTCTTGTAGTGTTTATCTGCAGATTCAACTACCAGATGTACAAATTTAAAAGGACTTACAGAAATGAAGAATGACATAAGGGTTCAGCGTGCCATATTAAATATCTCGCAGCAGGAATTGGCTGAAAGGGTTGGCGTGAGTCGTCAGACAATAAATGCGATAGAATTGGGGAAGTATATTCCTTCGGGATTAGTGATGATGAAGATAGCCGCTGTTTGCAATAAAAAGGTTGATGATATCTTTGTTTTGGAGGAAAAAGACTGGGAGTAAATTTAAATATTGTTAAAATGAATGACAAGGAAAATATGATTAAATAGTTGCAACCAAGGACTTTATGGATGAAAAACCATGTTTTAATGTCTTGAGAATTGAAAAATATGAACTCATGTTGTCAACTGTTGATTTTTTAAAGAATAAGCATTGAAAAAAATAAGGACTTGGGAGCCCCAAGTCCTTATTTTGCAATGATTTGTCTTATTTCTTGATATTAGGTTCTTCCAATCCATATCCTTTTTTGCGATCTTCCATTTTTAAGAAGAAACTGAATATGAATGCAAGAACTCCGAAACTGGAGAATATTATCATAGGCATTAAATAACCTCCTGTTTTGTCAAGAACCTTTCCTATTAAAAGAGGTACGAAACACAATCCAAGATTTTGTACCCAGAATATCAAACAGTAAGCACTTCCGAGGATTTTTTCGTCTATTATTTTTGGAACGCTTGGCCACAAAGCCGCAGGTACCAAAGAAAAACTTACTCCGAGAACTGCAATCAAAAGTACTGCAAACCATTTTTGAGGGAATATCGGAAGCACTAATGCAAAGCTCAGGTGACATA
>CASELF010000038.1 GCA_949288725.1 uncultured bacterium | reverse complement strand
AATAGATTTTTCAGGCTGGTGAGTTTCGTTATGATTAACACTCTGCGAAAGTTGATGTTCTAATTTTTCTTTTTTCTCCGCTCTGGATTTTTCAATATTATTAAAAAACATTTTACCCAGTTTTTGACCTATAGCAGAAGATGTCAAAGAACCAGCAACAAATAATGTACCTTTTACAATAGGCATCCATTTTTTAGAAACAGGAAGTTTGCTTAAAACAACTTTATCAAGATGTTTCTTCATCCATCCTTCACCCAAAAACATTCCGGCAATCATTCCACCTTCAGAGTAGAATGTTTTTTCTCTATCTTCTTTTTTAGCTAAAGCAACTTTTGTAACTCCAGATGCAACAATTAAGGGGTTAACGTTATTTTTGGCAAATTTTACAACTTTTGATACGCCGTTAAAAACTTTATCTGACTTTGCAAGATTATTACAAGCAGTTGAAACTTTTCCAAAAAGGTTTGCCAAAAAACTACTGTTTTTTACACAAACGGCTGCGGTAGATTCAACAGCATTAGCACATTGCCCGCCAAGCACAGGATATCTTGTCCAGTCACCACTAGCGACTTTATTATAATTTGTACCTACAAATGCGTATGTTGCAACAGGACTAAATGCCATAAGATTATACCTTCATACACTACTACTATCTACAAATATATAAAGTAATAATTTTTGAAGAATTTGCGCAACTTGATAAAATTTTTACATTTGTTAATATCCGGAAAGATTAAGAAGCATCGACTTTTCCACGTAATTGTCCACAAGCAGCATCAATATCAGCGCCCCTTTCCAATCTTACGGTCACCTTTTTGCCTGATTGCTCCATTAATGATTTGAATTTCATTATAGCGTTATTTGACGGGCGTTTATAATCATTCTTTTCTGTCGGATTATATGGAATTAAATTGATATTACATTTTATATCTTTCAAATAATGCGCCAATTGTTTTGCAGAATCTATTGTATCATTCAAATCTTTTATCAAAAGGTATTCTATCGTAATTCTTCTGCCTGTTTTATCTACATAATATTTTAAAGCCTTGTGCAAATCTTCCATATTATATTTTGCCTCAATAGGCATAAGTTTTAACCTTATATCGTGATTTGGGGCGTGCAAAGAAAGTGCCAATGTCGATTGCATATCAAGATCTGCAAGTTTTCTTATTTGAGGAATTATTCCAGAAGTTGATACGGTTAAACGTCTTGCGCCGATTTGAAAATTCTCATTAAAAATTTCCATTGCCTTTAAAACATTATCCAAATTCAACAAAGGTTCGCCTTGCCCCATAAATACAACATTTGTAACCTTTAAACCAGTATCTCGTTGTATGGTTAAAACTTGTTCAATGATTTCTTTATAAGTAAGATTTCTGATAAAACCTCGTTTTCCTGTCGCACAAAAAGAACAATTAACAGCACAACCAACCTGTGAACTAACACAAGCAGTTAAATTTGCACGATTATCAAATCGCATTAAAACAGTTTCAACACATTCACCATCAGGAAATTCCAACAAATATTTTATCGTCCCATCAGAACTTACCTGCTTAACTTTTATTTTAATATCAGTAACAACTGCAACTTTTTTCAATTCTTCTCTAAATTTTAATGATAAATCCGTCATCTCATCAATTTCTTTGACAGATTTGAGATAAATCCAATTATGAATTTGTCTTGCTCTGAACTTTGTAGCGCCAAGCTCGTCCGTAATTTGTTCAATTTCTTTTAAATTAAGTCCTGATAAAACTTTCATCTATTCAATATTCCTTTTAATTTTTCAATATAAAAGTCAATGATTTCGACTTCTGCACTAAGTTTAAGCGAAACAGACTTTGATTTCAATTTCCATTCTGCAAATGAACACTTTAAGGGAAGAAAAGCGACAGGATTATCAGGAAAATCACGACAAATTTTAGGTCTGTTCTCATAATCAGGACATCTATTGTCGTCTGTAACCTTTGGACAATGGTATATATAAAAGTCAGAGCATCCCTCTTTCTCCAAAAGTTCTATATATTCAGGGAAAACCTTCCTCGCTTCGTCAATTGAATTATACGGGACAAAAGTATTGACAAATTCTATTGCAATTTTATCGCCCTGCTGAGCCTTAAATTGCAATTCTTCTTGTGAAAATTCACTCACAGCAAAACGACAACAACTTCCGCAACCCATACATTTATATTTATCTCTTTCTAAAAGTATTTGATTGGTTTTATCAGAAATTATTTCTTCTAATTTATTTTCCAACAAATCCAAAACCTTATTCTGCCAAACAAAACCTGAAGAGTTCTTTGCAAAGTTACTCAAAATATCTTCATCAAGATCTATAGGTCTTAACTTATCAATTATATAAGCAACTTCCTCTACGGTTTTTGAAAAAACTTTTCTGTACTCTAAACGTGTTGCCTCAAGTTTGTTTTGCAAATTTGCCATATCAATCAATTAAATATGTCTTTCAACAGGATTTAACAACAAATCAGCAAGCCTGTCAGCCCCGATAAATCCACGCTCTGACATAATTTTTGCAGCCTTAACATTGTTATATTCAACAAACCTGTGATGAACTTCAAATGAACCGTTGTTAAAATCAATAATCGCATAACAAGCCTTAGGTTCTGGTGTCATAGGACGTCCAACACTACCTACATTCACAACAGTTTGCTTAGTCCTTGTTTGATATCCGCAAGGTATATGGGTGTGACCGCACAAAATTAAACTTTCATTTGTACCGGAAATTATTTCCTCAATTTCATCCAAAGACATACCCGGCAAAATATCTTCATTATTAGCCCTAGGCGAACCATGAACCAACAATACAGAACACCCTTCAATATTTAAAGTTAACATCGGAGGTAAATTGTTTAAGTATGCCCTGTGCTTGTCACGCAAGATAGAAATATCATCAACAATAGCATTTGCCATTACAGGATATTGAGCCTCCAGAAATTCGGCTACTTCAGGCCCGTATTGAGCAATCATTTTATCAGTATTTCCCTGAATTACTGTCCAAGAATCCTGATCCATAACATATTCAACAACCTCTTTTGGCTGCGGACCTGCTAATGCAAGATCTCCAAGACAAAATACATGTTCACATTTTTGAGATACAACATCACTCATAACCGCTTCTAATGCCTGCGCATTAGCGTGTAAATCAGATAATACAGCAACTTTCATTTTTACCTCTCTCATTTTTTTAATTGTGATACAATTATTTTATGATAAACAGAAGAAAATCAAAAGAAATTGCAATTGGGAATGTAAAAATCGGTAATAATAATCCGATTTCAGTTCAATCAATGTGCAATACAGACACTAGAGACATCGAGCAAACTTCAAGACAAATAAAAGAACTGGCTGATGCAGGATGTGAGTTGGTAAGACTTGCAGTACTAAATAATGATGCAGCAGATGCTATTAAATCATTAGTAAAAATTTCACCGGTACCGTTAATTGCGGATATTCATTTTGATTATAAACTTGCAATAAAATGTATCAATAACGGAATATCAGCACTAAGATTAAATCCGGGGAACATCGGAAAAAGAGAAAATGTCGAAGCCGTTGTAAAACTTGCAAAACAACAAAAAATACCTATCAGAATAGGAGTTAATGCAGGTTCACTTGAAAAAGACCTAAAAAATCTTGATATTCCACTTGCAGAAAAAATGGTCAAAAGCGCATTGAGCCATGTAAAAATATTAGAAGATTTAGATTTTGATTTGATAAAAATATCACTAAAATCCTCAGACGTATTAACCACAATTCAAGCATACGAGCTTATGGCTGATGCTGTTGATTATCCGCTGCACCTTGGAATAACTGAAGCAGGAACTCTAAAAAGCGGATTGATAAAATCATCTGTCGGAATTGGTACACTACTTGCAAAAGGCATAGGCGATACAATAAGAGTTTCATTAACGGAAAACCCTATTGAAGAAGTCTTTGCAGGATTTGAAATATTAAAATGCCTTAAATTAAGAACTAAAGGTGTAAATTTTGTATCCTGCCCAACTTGCGGAAGAACTCAAATTGATTTGATAAATTTAGCCAAAAAAGTTGAAGAAAGATTTAAAAACTTGGATTACCCGATAACAATTGCGACAATGGGTTGCGTTGTAAACGGTCCGGGAGAAGCAAGCCATGCAGATTTTGGAATTGCTGGAGGAATCAAAGAAGGTTTAGTTTTTAAAAAGGGAGAAATTGTAGCAAAAGTTCCTGAAAGTGAACTGCTTAATAAATTGGAAGAAGTAATAAAATCTTCACTAAACAATATGTAATTTTTGCAAAAAATCCTTCAAATAGTATATGACGAAATTTTGTAAACAAATTATAATATTGTTGCAACAGAAGAAAAAAAATTTTATAATTAAAATAAAAAAGAGGTGACTATGAAAAAATTATTACTTATCGCAATCTTAGCAGCAGTTCCAGCAGTTGCGAATGCGGCTATCTCTGTTGATGAGATGACTAATCCTACAGCAGTAAAAAACAACGGATATTCTGCTCAAATGGCAGATGCAGTTTCTGTATCAAAAGCCAGATCTAATAGTGAAGAATATTACACAGCGGATGAAGAAGCTTTTGCTAAACAAAACAAGTTTATAAGATTCTGGAGAAAGTTATATGTTTATACAGATCCTGGTGCAGAAGATTATTCATTCTATCACCACGATACAAGCACAGTTCCATCATACAAAGATTTATAATTCTATAATACCGACTGCCTTGGCTTGTTTTATAATCGCTATAGGCAGTCCGGTTTTTGCAATAGAATTTGGAACAATAAAATATGATGATGCTGTAATTGATTATTCCGTTATAAACAAGCCGGCAGTGTTGAAAAATGCAGAATATTACTTTAAGCAAGCATTAGAGGCATCTGATTCGGCAAGTAGAAAAAATTTCTTACAGAAAGCAAGCGGAGAATATTTTATTCTTACTCGTATTGAACCCCAAAATTTATATTATATGGTTCAAATGGCACGAATTTATGATATGGAAAACAATAATCGCTATGCAAAAGAATATTTTTTCAATGCTCTAAAAATCGATAAACAAAATGCCAGAACAAATTATTATTTCGGGGAATACTATTACAAACGGAATGAATACATAAAAGCCCTTTACTTTTATAATGCAGCACTTGATAGCGGATATGGCGAAAATTATGAGATATTAATAAAAATGGCTCTAGCATACGAAAAATTAGGTGATTTATTAAGAGCCAATCAATATTATAAAAAAGCCTATATAATTAACCCTAGCAATTCCGGACTATCCGGAAAAATAAAAGAAATAGAGCATTTAAAATATAAAGATACCGGATATTATAAGAAGAGGAATAAATAATAATTGTGAAAAGAACATACCTGACAATTTTAATACTAACATTATTATCCGTTCCGGGGAGCGCTTTTTCTGATGAAATAATGCTCATTGATGAATCCGCCCAACCAATACAAGAAGCATTGGTTAATGCATTTTATCCGTTAACATTTAAGGGAAATGAAGTAATTTTCAAACAAGCATCAACTAAAATTACCTCCATAGACCCATTAACTGCAACAAATCATTTTCCGGGTGGCAGAGGCGCTGATCAACTTATAATATATACCCCAAGTTATGGAAACCATACAGGAACAAATGAGTTCGGAGCAGAAGCAATTGTTGAAGATAATGTTGTCACTTCAATTAGCGGAGCAGACTCTACAATACCTCAAAATGGCATTGTTATTAGCGGTCATGGTATTGCCAAAAATTGGATTGTTAAAAATATTACTGTAGGTTCAAAGGTTTATGTTGATCCAATTAACAAAACTCTTTACGTATACACGACCTCTGAAAGTTATACCTATGAAGCAAAAGCAAAAATTGCTGAAGCAAAATCAATGATTGATTATTATACTAAACAGATTCCTGGGTATAATGCAACTTTGCCTAACAATTACATTCAAACGGCAGAAAATTATCTAAAAATAGCAGAAAGTGAAAATAAAAACAGTGCCGTATTAAAACAATACACACAAGAAGCAATTGATTCTGCGACAATGGCAATTAAAACATCTTTACCTTATGTCAAAGATGAATTAAAAGGCACCTGGATTAGACCTACCGAAACTTCAAAAGAACAAATCATAGCCACTCTTGACAAAATTAAAACAGATGGGTTTAACAGTATTTTCTTAGAAACATATTTCCACGGGAAAACTATTTTCCCAAGTTGCACAATGAATAAATACGGGTTTACGGTTCAAAATGAAAAATTTGCAGGATTTGACCCGTTAGAAACCTGGATTGAAGAAGCTCACAAACGAGATATCAAAGTGCACATTTGGTTTCAGTCATTTTATGTAGGAAATCAACCACCGGCTCAAGATCCTTCAAGCATACTATCAGTAAGACCTGACTGGGGTAACAAAACTAAAAAAGGCGCCTCTGCGCAAGGTGCTACAAAATCTGTTACTGAGCACAACGGATACTTTATAGATCCGGCAAACCCTGAAGTTCAAGATTTTCTACTTGAATTGCTTGATGAAATTATAGTCACCTATAAACCCGATGGTATAAATCTTGATTATGTAAGATATCCGAGCACAAATACAAAAAGTGATTTAGGGGCTTGGGGCTTTACAAGTTATGCAAGAGATGATTTTAAGAAACAATATGGTGTTGATCCGATAGAATTGACAACAGCAGATGTTGGTTGGTACGATTGGAACCAATACAGACGAGATAAAGTTTCAGAATTCGTTAAAAAAGCCGGAGAATTATGTCGAAAAAAACATACCTACGTAAGTACTGTTATTTTCCCTGATATTGCAACGGCTTTATCAACAAAACAACAAGATTGGACATCTTGGACTGTTGATGATTATGTAGATGGGTTCACACCTTTATTCTTAACTTATGACCCTAAGATGCTTACTTCAATGATGCATGACGTTATGAGAGTAAAATCTGCCAAAACAGATTTGTATGCAGGTTTGTTTGTTACATTTATGGGAGGCGCACCTGAAGATTTAATCAAACAAATCTATCAAGCAAGAATGATGAATGCCAAAGGTGTTATTATCTTTGATTTTGCGCACACAACACCTGTTTATACATCAACACTAATGGCTAGCGTGTTTAATGAAAAAGCAGGTGAAGGCAAAGGAATATCATCATCAACAATTGCGAAAAAAAAAAGATGGTGGATTTGGACGAAGAAGAAATAGTAAATCTTGGTATAAATAATATCAGATTGAGAAATGATCAAATTCATTATGTCCAGCAATATTCAAAAGCCCAAATTCAACCAACAAACAAAAGTATTTTTAGCATTTTTAGTAAAAATTAATATTGTATTTACAACCCACTTTGCTTTTACTATAATTCAAGCAGATATAAGAGTATAAAGGATTTAGAATGAGTACATATTTATTGGAAGTTGGGACAGAAGAATTACCTTATAAGTTTATCCCGCAAGCAATTGAACAACTAAACAACGGGTTTAGAAACTTTTTAAATGACAATAAAATTAAATTTTCTGATGTAAAAGTTTATGCAACACCAAGAAGATTGACCGTAATAGTCGATGGACTTGAGGCTAAAACTGCTGATGAAGAAAAAATAATAAAAGGCCCTATTAAAAATGTTGCTTTTGATGAAAATGGCAACCTTACAAAAGCAGGAGAAGGTTTTGCCAGAAAAAATAATTTATCAAAAGAAGATTTATATGTAGAAAATAATTATCTTCACGCCAAAATAGTTGTGAAAGGTAAAGATATTTCCGAACTATTAAAAGAAAATGTCCCTTCAATATTTATGAAGTTGCAAGGTTCTCACTTTATGAGATGGGGATATAATGACGAAAAATTCTCAAGACCTATAAAATGGATTGTATCAATTCTTGACAATGAAGAAGTTAAAATAAAAATTATTGATAAAGAATCTTCAATCTATTCAAGAGGTCACAGATTTTCTGAACAAAAAGTTCTTATAGATAATCCTAAAAATTATCTTGATATAATGAGAAAAGTTTACGTAATTGCAGATCAAGAAGAACGTAAACAAATTATTATCAAAAAAGCAAAAGAAACTGCTCAGACCGTAGGTGCGGAACCTTATTATACAGATGACTTACTTGAAGAAGTAACATTCATTACAGAATATCCGGTTCCTGCACTTTGCGAATTTGACCCGAGATATCTTGATATTCCGGAAGAAGTAACCGTTACGGTTATGGCTGTTCATCAAAGATACTTTGCATTGTATAAAGATGGTAAATTAATCAACAAATTTATTACAATGACAAACTATATCGGAAATGAGTTTAAAAATGTACAAGCAGGAAATGTAAGAGTTATCAAAGCAAGACTTGATGATGCTGTATTCTTCTTTAATGAAGATACTAAAAAACCGCTTATTGACTACGTTGACGCCCTAAAAGGAGTAACCTTCCAAAAAGGAATGGGCTCAATGTATGACAAAACTCAAAGATTAATCAAAATTTCAAAGAAAATTGCAAAAGACTTAAATATTGATGATACTGATATTGTTAGAACTGCAACATTATGTAAAGCAGATTTAACTACAAATTTGGTATTTGAATTTACAGAACTTCAAGGCTTTATCGGTGCTGATTATGCAAGAGTTTCAAAAGAAAATGATAAAGTTGTTAATGGTATAAAAGAACATTACTTCCCATTGAATGCAGAAAGTGAAACCGCAAAAGGTATTGAAGGTCAAATTGTCGGAATTGCAGACAAAATCGATACAGTTTGTGCTGTATTTGCAGCAGGCAAAAAACCTACAGGTTCATCTGACCCGCTTGGCGTTAGAAGGGCTGCTCTTGGTGTAATTAGAACTGTACTTGACGGTAATCTTAATATTGATGTTGATAAATACATTAAGGAATGTTTGAAATTACTACCTGTACAAAGAGATTGCGCTGATGAAGTTAATGAATTTTTCATTCAAAGAATGATTATATTCTTGAGTGAAAAATATAATAAAAATGTTCTTGAAGCATGTGCTGTTAAAAATCCGCTAAAAGATATTGCAGATTATGCTCAAAGAGTTCAATTAGTTAAGGATTTGAATGCACCTTTACTTGTTGAAAATGCAAATAGAGTTATTAGAATTCTAAAAGATAATACTTTCAACAATATTGATGAAAAATACTTTAAAGAAGATGCTGAAAAATCTTTGTATAATCAAATAATTAAAATTGAAGAAAATAATGACTACAAAAACTATTTACAAAAATTAGAAGAACTTAATCCATACGTAACTAAGTTTTTTGACGATGTTCTTGTTATGGATAAAGATGAAAATGTTAAAAATAACAGATTAGCACTTTTAACTTTATTAAAAGAAAAATATAATCACTTAACAGACTTTGCAAAATTATAATAATTTGACAATTTTGTTAAATTTTGTAAAATAGATAGTAAAAATAGTCAATTATTTTTTTTAGGAGACTTTTAAATATTGCAACGTATGAAAGATTAGAGGTAGTCATGCTAAACCGATTTAAAAATTCAGAATTTATCAAAAAATTAAAGGAAAGTGTTAATCCACGATTTGGCTGGCTTGCTTTTTCTAACAAAAACAAACTGGATAAAAGCACAACGGATTATTTAGAGTCAATTACGGGAGTTGAAGACATTCAAACATTTTCTGACGAACAAGAGCTGGAAGCAATGGTCAGAGCCCAACTCAAAGAAGAATTTCCTAATATTGAAAATATGAAATCTTATGAGTTGTTAGTTGATGCAGTTGTGCATAATATGAAGAAAAAACAGCTTCAAGCCATGGACAATCTCGATATCGAATAAGATTGTTAAATTAGTAGAAAAATAATACCCTTTTTGGGTATTATTTTTTTGTGCAAAATATTTTACCTTAATAAAAAGGAGTAAAATATGACTGCAATAATAGGAATTTCTGTACCAAATAGAATTGAAGAAGCAGAAAAATTACAAACAATTTTTACAAAATACGGTTGCGCAATCAAAACAAGATTGGGTCTTCACGATATGGGTGATTATAAATGCTTGAATTATGGAATAATTTTGCTTGAAGTTGTTGATAAAATTAATGATATTTATGATGAATTATCCAAAAATTGGGATGTGCAAATTATGAAATTTTAAATTTTGTAACTAAAAGTATATAAAACTACTTAATTTTAATCTTTAGGTGCTTTCATAAAAGAAAGGGCTTAGGGAGATTGTAGACTTGATAGTTCAAAATCAAAATTCAAATATTAAAACAAGCATATTTTATATAAATGATTACCACGGCAAAGCAATAAATATGGAACGTACAATAACTGCTGCCAATGGTTTTGACTCATCACATAAAAATAACGAAACTGAAGTTGATACCTTCAAACTATCATCAGGAGATATCCAATTAGGCGATAATTATCAAACTAATCAACTGGCTGTAATATTTCAAAATATGCTTGGAATAACAGCCTCCGCCGCAGGAAACCACGAATATGATATGCAATCCAAAGCAGATAACATTTTCAAATTGATAAAATATAAACTTCTTGCAAATAACGTTAATATTAAACCTGGAAATCCGTTTTCTAAACAAATAACTAAAAATGCTATAATTGAAGAAAGAAACGGACATAAATACGGAATTATCGGCGCTTCACCACTTGACTTACACCAACGCTCAAAAGCCGGAATCGTTCAAACAGAAGTTCAAGTTCTACAACCAAAAGAAGCCCTAAACTCCATACAAAAAGAAGTTGATAACCTTGAAGCGCAAGGAATAAACAAAATTATCCTTCTTTCACACATGGGTTATACAATTGATAAAATAGTTGCACAACAAACAAAAGGTATTGATGTAATTCTAGGCGGTCACTCTCACGATTTGGTAGAAGGGGTAAAAGAAGGCGAAAATCTACAATACTCCAAAACCGGAGAACCTGTTATAATAACTCAAGGCGGGAGAGATGGTAAAAATTTTGGAATTCTAAATATTGAATTTGACAACAATGGAGTAATCAAAAAAGTTCAAAATAATATTGCATACACTAAAAACTTTCCTAGGTATGCACCTGTAAAATACATCTTCGATAAACTTTTTGGAGTACAGGAAACTTTGGGTTACATAAAATCAGCACCCCCACCGCTTCACAATGATTTGATAGAACCAAACGGTCATGCTTACTTTATAACAGACTGCGTAAGAAAAGATTTGAATTGCGATATTGCTATGTTATCTTCCGCATATATTAGAGGGTATTTTGAACCAGGCAAAATTGATACCCGAACTATATATGATATCCTGCCTTTCAGAACACATCTATATCGTGTAAATTACAGTGAAAAAGATATTGTTGATGCATTTAAAGTCGCAGCAAAATCCTTTGTTAATATCTCAAACAAACCCGGAATCTTCTATGCATCAGGATTAAAATATACGGTTTCTGATAAAGGAAATCTTTTATCTATGAGTTTTGTTGATAAAAACGGAAAAGAATCGCCAATAAACATAAATAATCCAAGAACAGATAAATTCTATACAACTGTACTAAATGAATATTGCGCACAAGGTAATGACGGATTTAAAACACTTTACAAGCCTGATAAAATATTGAAGATTTATGATTTTTCTGCAGCAAAATGTGTTGAAGATATTCTAAAATCCAAAAAAGAACCTGTTGAAATAAAAACAGATGATAGAATTAAAATAGTTCACGAATAGAAATTAAAACTTCAAAATTATAAGATACAATTGCGTGGAAAGTTTTTTATAATACAATTATGATATGGAAACGGAATTAAAGCAGGAATTGAATTTAATCATCCCTAGAATTGAAAAATTGAAGGAGTGTCTTTGACCCTGCAAAAATAAAACAAGAAGTTAACAATCTTGAAAAAGAAATGCAAAACCCGGACATTTGGTCTGATAATGCAAAAATTTCAAAAATTGGACAATTAATAAAAGAAAAAAAAGATATACTAGAAAAGTTTTCGACTTGGGATAATATAATTGATGATTGCAATGTTGCATTGGAATTATCTGATACAGACTTGATAACAGACAGTATAAATCAATTAAAAACATTATCAGCATCCCTTGAAAAATTTGAATTAGAACAATTACTTTCAGGAGAATACGACAAAGCAGATGCAATATTAACAATCAATGCAGGCGCTGGCGGAACAGATGCTCAAGATTGGGCAAGTATGCTACTTCGAATGTATTTAAGGTGGGTCGAACAACGAGGCTGGAAATCAGAACTCTTAGACAAACTTGATGGAGATGAAGCAGGAATAAAATCTGCAACAATCAAAATATCAGGTTCCTATGCTTTTGGTTATGCAAAAGCTGAAAAAGGTGTTCATCGACTGGTAAGAATTTCGCCATTTAACGCAAACGGAAAACGCCAAACAAGTTTTGCATCTGTCGAAGTTTCGCCAATAATAGAAGATTTTGAAAAAACAATTACAATTCCGCCGGAAGATTTAGAAATTACAACAATGCGCTCAGGCGGTGCAGGAGGACAAAACGTCAACAAAGTTGAAACAGCAGTAAGAATTTTGCATAAACCGACAGGGATTGTTGTAAAATGTCAACAAGAACGCTCTCAATTACAAAATAGAGAATATGCAATGCAGATACTTGTTTCAAAACTCTTAGCCATAAAAGAAGCCGAATATGAAAAGAAAATGGCAGAATTAAAAGGCGAAAATGTTGATATTAATTTTGGTTCGCAAATCCGCTCATACGTCTTCCATCCATATAAAATGGTAAAAGACCATAGAACAGGTTACGAAGTAGGAAACGTCGAAGCCGTTATGGATGGAGATATTGATGGATTTATAGAAAGTTATCTTAGAAAAAGCGCAAAAATTGATGAATAAAAAAGAAAAAATTGATATAAAAAAAGGACCGAAATCAATTGATTTCGGTCCTTTTCTATTTATTGAATTATTGAACTTCTTGTTGTCTGATTTCAACATTATCTGAATACATTTTACCGTTTTCAGAATCACCATTAACTGCATTTTCTGAACCTTTATACCAGTTAACGATGTAACTTCTGTTACCAGAATCTTTAGGAGTTAAAGTACCTGATACTGAGAACTTACCTGTTGAAGGATCTGCTTCTGTACCAGCTCTTACAATAATCTGATCAGCTGAGATATTACCTTTAACATCCATATTACCTGTTCTATTAACAAGTGCTGCTTGATAACCTGAAGTATTGATTGTTGCACCTTGTGCATAATTCAAACCATTGGCACCTGTTTTGTTCTTAATTAGAACTTCACCATTACCGGTAACATTGAAATCATCAGTTACATTAACACCGGTACCGTTTGTTCTTGAAATAGCATAGAAGCCACCTGCAAGATTACCATGTGAATCTTTTACTGCGCCACCATTATTTGTAACTTTAGCACCAATGTTTAATTCGCCTTCATTATTTAGTAATGCTGCATAACCATTATGATTGATAGTACCGTTTACAGTCATATCACCGGTTGTTCCGCTTTCCTTTTTAAGAACAGCATCACCGCCAGCAACTGTAATATCAGAATCTACAAGCATTTCACCGCCGCCGGTTCTATCAACGATACCAAGGTTACCATTGGTAGCATTAATTTCACCGTTTACAGTCATATTACCTTTATAGTTGTTAATTGCAAGATTACCATTTGATACATTTGCTGTTCCTGAGTAATTCATGCCACTTCCAGCCTTATTAGTAATATATGTTGTTGTATTATCAACTACAGTTGAAGTATGACCTTTAGCAGATGTGTTAGTTACATTACCAGTAACATTCATCGCACCGGTACCTTCTTGTTTGATGTTGATAATTCCGGCATTACCGTTATTAGCAACAGTACCGCCGACATTCATTGCACCGGCATAGTTTACAATACCGGTATTATAACCGTCATTCTTAACAGTTGCGGTTAATGTCATATCACCGTCATAGTTT
>CASELF010000037.1 GCA_949288725.1 uncultured bacterium | reverse complement strand
TTCATTTATCAAATGTAGTAAGATTATTGATGCTGTTGAAGGAGTATATATAGACCAACTTGTTACAGTTATTGATAACCATGTTGAGAAGGTAGATAATTACAATGAACGTGTTGAGGCTGAATATTCACTAATTTAGATTAGTGGTTATAGCTTGATAATCAGCAGCCTCTTAAAATGAGAGGCTGTAATATATTCACTTTCATATTAATAAACTTAAAACTGAAAATTATGAGCGTTAAGAATAGTACTACTGTAGCGGATTATATCGAATGGGATAAGGCTGTTAACTTGGTGCATAGATTATTCAACGATGGTGATTATCGTTTATCTTTATTGGTTGGTTGCGGTATCTTTTTCGGATTGAGAATATCTGATATATTACAACTTACTTGGGATATGCTTCTATCTGATAAGTCTTTTGAGTTGATTGAAAAGAAAACGAAGAAGCATAGAGAGGTTAGAATCAATTCTAACTTTCAAAAGCATGTACAAAAGTGCTATGATTCTCTCAGTATAACTGATATGTCGGAAAAGTGCTTTATTAGCCGTAAGAATAGCGTTTATAGTATTCAACGCATTAATGTTTTACTCAAAGGAATCAAAGTTAAATATGGCTTAAAATCGGTCAAAAATTTTAGTTCTCACTCCCTCAGAAAGACATTTGGACGGCATGTCTATGAAATGGCAGATACAAATGGAGAAATGGCTTTAGTTATGCTTTCAGAGCTATTCAATCATTCCAATATAGCCATTACCAAACGTTATCTTGGATTGAGAAAAGAAGAAATTTTGCATTGCTATGACTTATTAGAGTTTTAAATTTATTCTATTAATCTGTATTCTTATTTTTTTTATATTTAAAAAAATATGTATTTTTGCAACGAACTAAAGAGATTAGATTATGCAATAAACAAAAACGACATATTATATAGATAAAAAGCGTTAGCTTTATTCTTGCACTCTGAAAATTGGGGAATTGGAAGAGAATGCTGCAAGGAGTAAAAGTTGATGCCTGCGCTCATAGCGTGGGCTTTTACTCGTTTATCGCAGCATAGGTCATCCCCAATACCTCGGAGTGCATAAGTGAAGTTATTAGTCCACGCTTTTTTTTATTGTAATATAACTGGAGCTATATTAGTATTAACAATAAATTAATTGAGCAATGAAAAAAATGTTTGTTTTGTTGTGCTCAGCACTGATAAGTATTGGCGCATTTGCACAAAAGGGCGAAAAAGCAGTTGGTGTTAATTTAAATTTTGGAACTACTGCAAGTACTGTAGGACTTGGAGCTAAATTCCAGTATGGTATCACTGATGCAATTCGTATTGAACCTTCACTTACTTATTATTTTGGCAACACTGGAATGTTTGATGTTGCTGTGAATGCACATTATTTATTTAATGTCGCACCAAAGATTAATGTTTATCCTTTAGCTGGCCTAGGTTTTGATGCTTGCCGATATGAAACTCTAGTTGGTGACGTGTATAATGGTTGGGATATAGATAAAAAAACGGATGCAGCTTTTAAATTTGATTTTGGTGGAGGTGCTGAATATGAAATAACAGATAATATTGCTGCAGGTCTTGAACTTCGTTATGAGGTTATCAGTGGTGGATTTTCACAATTTGTGGTTGGATTAGGCGCAAAATATAAATTCTAATATATATGAAAAATTTTACTTATTACT
>CASELF010000036.1 GCA_949288725.1 uncultured bacterium | reverse complement strand
ACGGATGCTTCTCCGTTTTTCAGCAGCTTGGTCTTCTTCAAGAAGAAAAGCACATTGAATGAACTTCTTTTCATTTTCCTACAGTTTTTAGTTTGGACAAAAGTAGGAAACCGACCACGTTTTCTTGATACGCAAAACATTGCAAATCAGTGAGAAAAGCTCTAATTCGGTGGAGATTTTTGCTCCACCTTTTATCTCCACTTTTTGCTCCACCTCGAACGGTAATATTTTGCCGTTTTTTGCGTGCCTGGGGAAAACAAAAAAATCCCGATTTCGCTTGGAAATCAGGATTTTACTGTCTTTTGCTTTTCTTCAAAGTGGTGCCACCAGGAATCGAATGTTTAAATTCAAAATCCTAAATTACAGCACTTTATATCTTTTGAAAAATCTTAGAACCACTGAATCAGCTATGTGCTTAATTCACGTAATTCAATAGATTTTCGTTTATCATCTTTTGACACTGCAAATGTAAGTGTTTGGTTCGATTCCTGCAAATTTTTATATAATTATTTAGGTATTCTTTTTGTCATGTTACCTATAGATATTATATATATGGTTGATTATTAACATTTTAACTTATTCAAAAGCTAAAATTTTATTTCTTTCTAGGATATCTATAATATCTTGTTCCTTATAGTAGACTTTCCCTCCAATTTTATAATAAGGTAATTTACCATTCATCCTATATTCAATAAGTGTTCTTTTGGTTATTTTAAGAGCCTTTGATAATTCTTGTTCTGTTATATAACGGTTTCCATCCAATATAGGTCTGTAGATTAAATAATTTGTATCCAACATTTTGGATATACCTTCCATAGTTTCAATGAATCTTCTAATCTCATAACTATCTTTATTTAATACAATCTGTCCCTTTTCCATTATTTGTATGTGTTTTTAAGCTCCTTTCTCATATAGTTTAGAATATCTTCTTTTTTATAATACACTTTTCTGTCTATACGACTGAAAGGAATTAAACCTTTCTGTCTTAAAGACAATAGTTTTCTGTCTGATATATTCATAAGAATACATACATCCTGATTATCCAACCATTCACTCAGTTCAGATTTGGAAGAGTTCAGTCCTTTCAGTTGTTTTTCTATCTTGAACAATATGTCGTTCATTTCCATAAATGCACTGGCTTCTATGTTCACTATCTCCATAATCATTTGTTTAAGTGGTTGGTACAAAAATAGAATAGAAGGCTATGGAACACAAGAGACTATCATCAAAGTGCATTATATTACATCAGATGTCATAGCGAAGCAACTGAACTATGCAGATCGGAGGGAGCTGAAATCCCTGTCTTATTTCGGGATTTTATAAGCAGACTATGTTTGGTTATTTGGGAAGGTGGATTTTCACTGTAATTGTGAGGTCGTATATGGGATATAAGGATAGCCGCCTTTGATTTACGGCTATGCGTCACGTCGGTCGCAGTTAATCCCTGTAATCTTTCCTTTAATTCCAATCCGTTTGCCGCCGCATTCTTTTTCAGGTGAATTTTCATGGCGTAAGCCATAAGGAAAATTCTCCTGAAAAAAGAAATAAA
>CASELF010000035.1 GCA_949288725.1 uncultured bacterium | reverse complement strand
CTGTAACTGAGGGTGTCGGAATCCCAATACCTGTCCTGCACCTCAAGAGGTGAGACCACTTTTATGTCTACACTCTTCTCCCTGACCCGGAAACAGATGTTCGAGGTCTCGGGGGAACACTTTTTCAGATAGACGGAAACTTTCATCTGCATCGCTTTTTGAATCACACCGCAAAGGTAAACAAATTCCCGTATATGTTCCCATATATCCCGAAGAAACCTGCAACGGATTAAGACAAATTAAAAAGTCATTCCCGAATTTGATACCACATAAAACGCAGTATATCAACGGTTATATTTGCAGATGTTTAGCTCTTTTTTTCATTTTGGCCTTTATTCGACTTTCCGAATATCATATATTGCAGTTCCACGCTTTCTTTTTTTACTAATACCAGATTTAGGAGTTGGGCTGGGTATGCTATGTTTAAAATATGATTAATCTAATTTTCGAAAATGGGAATTTCTCTTTCAGTAAAGATATTCCTACTGAGTTACAAGAAATGGAGGATGTAACAATTGATGTAAGAGACTATATTCCGTCTCAGTTTAAAAATAGACTTGCTGAATGTGCTTGCGAGTTTTTGAATAAGGAATATAATAAAGCATTTAAAGTATATTCAGGAGATTTTGGCTCTTTTACAAGTAAAACAATATCTCTTGTAACAAAATTTAATTTTAGACTTTCAGAGTAAAAATGAAATAAGTACAAAAATGATTCATACTTGTAAATAATATTGACTATGAAAAAAATTCAGACTATCGGTTTTTTCCTCTTATCGGCTATTGCAATTGCTGCACTACTGCAATCCTGCAGTAAAGATAATGAAAAATTTATTGATATTACCTCCTCATTTGACCCGGTTTTTGCAAAAGCGTTGCAGGCAAGGGGCTATATTCCCGATGCCAACAGAATATTAGTCAAAGATGTAGAGAGTATAACTCACTTGAATATTATAGGGATAGATGATACAGTGGGGGAGCTTACCTCCCTTAAAGGAATTGAATATTTTACATTTTTAGGCTGGTTGGACTGCGGTAATAATAAACTCACTTCGTTGGATGTCAGCGGCTGCACTTTCTTGTCAGGGATGAACTGCGATAATAATGAACTCACCTCGTTGGATGTCAGCGGCTGCACTATGTTGGACTATTTGAACTGCAGTGAAAATAAACTCACCTCGTTGGATGTCAGCAGCTGCACTAAGTTGTATAATTTACTTTGCTTTTCTAATCAACTAACCTTCTTAGATATTAGGAACAATAAACTATTGGAAAATTTAAGATGCTATGATAATCCAGGTGATGGTACAAAATTCAATGTTGCGGCATGGTTTGACAATAATAGTATTCCTTTATCTGATTGGTATTACGAATTCACTACTGGAACTTGGGTTTGCAACGGTAATGCAATTTACATAAACTATTATATTCCCGAGTAGAATTTCCATTTGAATTGAATAGGGGCTGTTAATAACAAATTCGATTTAACTGCCCTTTTTTTATTGCAATTTATTCTATTTAACATAATATAAATTGTCTAACTTTCGGAGTAGTGGTTTTATTGGTAGAAATGTTTGTAAGCGCTTAAATTTTAATATTTTCACAGA
>CASELF010000034.1 GCA_949288725.1 uncultured bacterium | reverse complement strand
ATCAGTTGCTTGCTGTCCTGCATGGGAATGCCCAAACCTCCACCAATTAATATTCCGTGTTCCATTTTCTGCGCAAAGGCGGAAGTGGAGATTACTATGAATAGTAAGAAAATTAGCTTTTTCATAGAATAACTGATAATTTATTATTTATGTAAGTTAGGAGTTGAAATGAACAACTTTACTACCTTTAGATGTGTTTCCAACTCCTGGTTAGTATTATTCATAGAAATATATTTTTCCTAAACCTTTATTGCTTTCAGGTATTTCACTTGACCAAATTTCCATTTGTCCGTCAATGCTGTAATGGGTGTTTGGATATGATGTAGAACTAAAGCGTCCTGAAAATACGTTGACTTTGCCATACGTGTCATATTTTATAGTTACAGGTTTGTCATTCTCGTTCCTGAAAATATTATGTTGCATATCATATATTTCAAGTCCTTTTCCAGATGCTTTAGCTTGGAATTTAAGAGTGATTGTTGCATGATGCTTTTTCCATAATACTTTTTTCTTTTGGCTAAGGTATTCAATATTAATGTATTGATAGTTTATCCTGGTTGTTGCATCTTGTACAAAAGAATAACTCCAAATAGCTCTGACTTTTACATAATCACCGCCAGGGATTTGGTATTTGGTTTCTGCTTTGTTCATACTGTTTGCGTCAGTGGCTTCATTTTTCCCATAGGTTGTAATGCCATTGCCAAATAATTCTTCAGATGTATATTGTGGTGCATATACTATGCTGTCGCCAATCATAAAGAATCCTTCTCTATTGGTAAAGAAGCGTTGAGTAGAATTCTTTATTTTGTAGTTGGCTATGAAATCGGTTTTGTCGTATGGATTAAACAAAAACACATCTTGATATTTCTGTTTGAAATCTTTTATTTGTTGTTCGGGGAATGCTTGGGTTACATCTTGTTCATAATTGTCAACTATAGCTTCTTGTTCTTTATCAGCTTCCGCCATGATTTGTTGTTGGTTAGCAAATCCTAAATAAGCGAACATTGCATTAGCTTCTTGTTCTGGTAAAATACTGATTTTGCTTATTGTTTCATTATAAGTAGAATCATTTTTGAATTGCAGACACAATGTACCGTTGTGTGTTATGACTTGATAGTCTGCGCTATAATTTGAGATTGTTCTGCTTTGAATGTTATTGTTGTTTTCCGGAAGAATGGAATCCATTTCATTGTTGCATGCAGTCATGCATAATGAGCAGATGCTCAATGTTATAAATAAATTTTTCATTAGAATCTTGTTTTGAATAGTTATTATACATGTGTTGATACTCTTTTTTGATGTAATTTAATTGCATTGTTGTTGAAATATAATTTTTTCTTTTATTTTTGCGTTCACCTCCTTTCTCTTTTAGGTGGTCAGGGCAAGCGCTTCCGGTTTCTTTTAGCGGGGAAATGGAAGTGGCTTGCCTTTACTCATTTACATTATTGTAATTCAATAAAACTGTAAATGGTATTTATACCATCTGTAATGAAGACCATTCCTTTTTCTATATCTAAATCTTTTAAAGG
>CASELF010000033.1 GCA_949288725.1 uncultured bacterium | reverse complement strand
GATTGAAAATGCTGAAAAACGCAAAAAGATTTCGAATGAACGTCGTAAATTGAAAAAGCAACAAGAGAAAGAAGAGGCTACCAAACGCACAATTGCCGCCGCCAGTTCTTTGATTGAAGAAACGATGTCGCAATCTCTGCCACGTTATGCTCAAATCTAATTTTACTAAAATTTAATTTAGAATAAAAGAAGAGGGAGACATGAGCTCCCTCATTTTATTTAATGCCAGCTAATTTATTATCAGCTGCCACTTTATCAATAACCCTCTTAACATATTGTTCTATTTTTTTCTCTCTTGAATAATCTGCTGGTAATACAACATTTACTCGTCCATCATCTATAAGATGTTGAGCCGCTTCTTTTGCTCCTATCTTATTCGGTTTATAAACGGCTATTGAATGTCCGCCTTCTCTTTTTACAATTTTCATACAAGGTATATCGGTGTCGCCATCACCAATATAAATCATGTTTGTAAAAGGCATAACTCTTTGCTCAGGTGATACATAGGTATTGATACCTTTGTTATCAGAAGTATCTTCACATCCTTTGTTAATTCTAAAAAGATATTGTGTCTTAGATGTATAATTTAAAACCACAGCGGGCCAACAGGCTACTCCGTTAGCGTCATACATAAATGAAGATGCATAGATTTTTTCAAAATTCTTGGCGATTTTGGTTCCTTCAAGCATTTCTTTTAAACCAGATGAAATAATATAGTGTTTTAGATTTATACCTTGAGATTTTGCATATTTGTTAATTCGATTAAACCATGTATCTACGCCTTTGTAGAGTTCAACGCTTGCTCCATATTTTCTGAAAATTTCTCGATTAAAAGGTAAATCTTTCTCTTTCGCTTTCTTTATCATTAAATACATATAAGCAGCAATTCCGTCAGCCTCTTGTCCTTTTGCAAGTTTTGCTGAACTTTCCCAAAACTTTTTGGTATCCTTTATTCCCAAAGCATTCATAAATTCATATTCTTGCATATTGCCAGGAGACAACGTTCCATCAAAATCGTAGCAAATTGCCATCGGAATATACTTTTTAGTCATAATAAACCTCGTTTATAAATTTTTAAATTCAGTTATTTTTATATAGGTATGTGAAGGTGTATATTTCAATAGATATATGTGAAAAAACAATAAATTATTTTATATTCTTGCTGATGTATGCTTGTAAGTCTTCCAAGCGGTATTTTACGGTTCTACCGATTTTTACAAAGGGTAATCGATTGGGGAATTGACTACGCCAACGTTCCAATGTGTTGATTTTTAATCCTAGATACTCAGCGGCCTCAGCTGTTGTCAGTAAATCAGAATTGTGTTTGTTAGGTATATTTGGCTTGGTCGGAGAGGGCAGTAAATCATCTTTGTTTTGCTTATCGATAATTTTTTGTTCCAAACGTTCAATCGTGCGAGCTTGAATAGAATATCCCTCTTTGCTTAATACATCTTTCAAAATGCGGTAGCACATATCAATATTTTTAATACCATCACAAGCAAAATTGGCATTAAAATTGGTTTTTAAGCCGATATTGCATTCTGAAAACCAGAATTTGTTATAAAATGTGGCATGACTAAATGAGGTGTCTTCAAAAAAGCGGCGACCGAAAAATGAAACTTCGGTTTCAAACTTTGCTCCTGAAAAATCCAAAACATTTTCATAATATTTGGGGTATTTACTGTAATCAATACCATCTCCGCGGTAGTAGAAATAGCCACCACGAGCCGGTTTGGTATGAATTTCAACAAAGCTTACTCCGGCATTAAAAACCGTATCATTAAACTTGGTGATTCCGTCAAAAGTTGAACGGTCAAAGCTTATAAAATCATCAAATTGACTATTAGAAAAATCTGTATTTCCTTTGAACAAACATTTATTAAAAGTTATTTTTCTAAAGAATTTTTTATCGCTAAGGTTCAAATTTGTAAAAATACAATCATCAAAGAAAATCTCAGAAATTGCCAAATTCATTATTTTGTTAATTTCTTCCGG
>CASELF010000032.1 GCA_949288725.1 uncultured bacterium | reverse complement strand
CTGCAAGCCGTTCAGCCGTATTTTATGTTCGGAGGCGTGACGGTGATGTGCCAGACGCGTGTCATAGCCCATACTTGGGTAGAATACGGTACGGATACACTGCATCTGCAACGGGCGCAGACACTGGTGGGCGGTCAGGCTGCCTGACACGAAATTTAACATAAAATACGGCTGAACGGCTTGCAGGACGGGCAGACCTATTATTACCGCGTTTGTGCCCGTTTAACGCCGCCAACCAAGAGGGCATTATGCAGGTTGGAGTGGAATTTTTCGTTTCGTTTCAAGTATGCGGGTTTGTTGATAATTGATGAACCGACATAGCTTGGCATAAGTTTTTCAAAGCCTTCTTGAAATTCTTTGAAGAATCTCTCAATAACTTTTGACCTTGCGTTATATGGTCTTGCAAACACCGTTTCAATCCCGAGTTTTGCATAAAGCCCGTAAAAGCCTAATTCTCCAAATCCTTTTTCATCTGTAAAGTATTTTGCTCTAAATGCTCTGCCGTTATCTTGATAGACAATTTTGGGTATCATATCGAGGTTTATTATTGCGTTTCTTAGGGCACTTGCAATACATTGGGTATTTTCTTCAAGCATAATTTCATAACCAACTAATGCTGTTGATTTCCAATCCAAGAATCCGACAAGAGTTGCTCTGCAAGGTTTACCCGTAAATGGATTTATTACTTGAAAAGCAAGTTTATGCCCATCTGCGACAAGAATATCACCGACCTCAAGCAAACTTGCATCACGTTTTATATATGGTTCGACTTTGTCCGATAGTGCTTTTTCTCCGTCTCGAGCTAACACCCATTTGTCGTAATTATTGTCTTTAAACCACTTTGCATATCTTCTAAAAGTAATATCTGCAGGGATGAAACTTTGACCTTGCTCTTTGAGCTTGTATTTTGTAAGTGCGATTGCTTTGCCGATACAAAGCCTGTTGGGATGAAGAAGTAAACCCATAAATATTTTGATTTCTTCATCATTAAGTATGGTTCTGTAATCATTAACACTACTATATTTATATTGTGGTAAAAGCTTTGTATAATCTTCGGTTCCGTTTAGCATTGAAAGCCAACGATGCAAACTTCCTCGGGATATTTTGCCTAGAATTTTATATAAGTGAGCATTCGAAGTATTGTGCAATTTAACAAAATCGTAATCGGATTGAAGTTTATTTGTTAATTTCTTCCTAAACTCAAGCCATTTGTGGATTAAATCTAATCTTGCGAGTGCAATTTGTTTTGATTTTTCAGATGTGAATTCTGCCATGTGTATTTCCTTTGCATACACATTCATTGCTCACCTTTCGGGATAAATCAAGTCCTAAATCTCAATCCTAGAGACATTTCTACACATATCAAACTGAAAGACAATTCAAACCGGACAAATCTTGCACTAAAAGTTTTAGGGCTAAAATTCAAACTCCAAGCAGGATAAAGGCAAAAATAAATTTAATATGACAGAATATCAATGAAAATTAGTGCAAAAATTGAGACAAAAGTGCAAGAAAAGACCATCAAATCTCAACACTATAAACTAGCCTTAAATTCCTAACATTTCGGAGTTTCTTTCGAAAAACACCCATCCCAATTGTCCTGATAAACTATAGTTATACTCTTCAACTTTTTTACCCCAGCTTTGAGCAAATAGAGGGAGCGACCGTAGGTCGTGAGTTCGAAATAAACAACAAAAAAAGAAGTCTTAAAAGACTTCTTTTTTAATGGCGGGACCGACGAGGCTCGAACTCGCGACCTTCTGCGTGACAGGCAGACACTCTAACCAAACTGAGCTACGATCCCACGCCTTATTATTCAATTTTCAATGGAATGTAGCTCAGTTTGGTTTTTAAATCTAAAACCGTTCGCTTTCGCTCACTGCGGGAGCTACGATCCCACGCCTTATTATTCAATTTTCAATGGAATGTAGCTCAGTTTGGTTTTTTAAATCTAAAACCGTTCGCTTTCGCTCACTGCGGGAGCTACGATCCAAATTTCGTTTAGTTAACGGATTGCCCGTGTAAGAATTATAATATGCTGAATTTTTATTTTCAACATTTTTATTAAAATAAAAATCCATTTTATTGTCAATTAAAAAAACGACCTGTATAATCGTATTATAAAAATAAACAGCTGGAGATTATATGAAAAATAAATTCTATCTTACATTAGCACTGTCTTTCTTATTTATTTCCATGCCGGCTTATGCTGCAAAATCGGTAAAAGTCTCTGCTTTGACGGAATTTAACTCATTAAAACCTGCTGAGACAATGCAGGTAATTACTCTGGAAAGAGCAGAGTTTAAAAACGGCATGGTGTTTGAAGACGGCACTGTAATAACCGGTAATATTATAGATGTAAAGCAGCCCAAAAGAGCAAAACTCAACGCTTCGTTCAAATTTCAGCCAACATCATATACATATAACGGTAAAACAGAAAAAATAACTGATCCTGAATTTATCGCAAAATATGCTGAATATAAAGAATTGGACAAGGCTGCTCTTGCTACTTCCGCAGCAACTACTGCGGGCGGCATGCTCTTTCATATACCTCTTTTATCAGAAGGCGTTTCTTTTGTTAAAGGGGTGTGGAAAAATCCCAAAAATAACAGATTTAAATCAGGTTTTTATCAGGTATACAAAGATTCTCCTCTGTCATATGTGGAAGAAGGCAAAGATATTTATATTACAAAAGATACAATGTTTGTTCTTAAGTTTAAATCTTCAAAAGAAGAAGATCTTGATGCGGAATCTGCAGATAACAATGAAGAAACAACAGAGGCTTCAAATCAAGCAAATGATGAAGACAGTGAACAAAAAGAAATTGTTCCTGTTCATAATCAGAATGAGAATGCTCCGTCTGTAGAACAAACTCTGCCTCAAAAACCTAAAAGTATTCAAATAGAAGATCCCGAAGAAGTGCTCAAAGAAGTTGAACAAAACTCTGTCAAAGAACAGTTCTAAATTGTTCTAAATCTGTTCTATACGGCAAGAGAAAATATCTTGTATATTTCTTCATCAGAAAGTTCTGTAATGATTTTTTCTCCTTCAAAGACTGCAACA
>CASELF010000031.1 GCA_949288725.1 uncultured bacterium | reverse complement strand
AGATTAGCTACTCCACAGACAAAAAGAGAGATTATTCAAACTTGTGTCCGAACCCTGACTTACAACGGCGAAACCCTTAAAATAGAATTATTTCCAGTATTCTATAAGATGAAATACTGGAAAAATGTTAAAAATGGGGCGGGAGATGGGATTCGAACCCACGCATATCGGAACCACAATCCGAGGTCTTAACCGCTTGACGACTCCCGCCATATTGCGTAACTTTATATTATCAAAAAAAGACTTAAAATCAAGTCTATTTTCTATCAATATTTTATTTCACATGGATATGCTTTATTTTTTAGACATTTCAGAAATTTTTCTCCAGTTTTTTCAGCATATGAACGAACAAAAAAGCCCTCCATTATTTTTACTTTTTGCCCTGAATTCTTAATTGCTAATAATTTATATCTGTACCTATCTCCATAACGACGGTAAAGAGCAGATCTCTGTTTATATTTTTCAACAGAAATATCCGTTATTTCATATGCCATTATAATATTCTTTGTTGTTTTAAATTTTAACATATTTGTACTGGTAACAGTACAATACTTATATGGTTCGGCACAAGAAAAAAGCGTCTCACGTGTTCTAAAAAAAAGAATAAAAATTATATATATAACCAGATAAACAATAACTATAACTTTTGTCAGATCATTAAATGAGATATAGCCCCACTGCATAACGTACACCAACACTTCATAACTACACAAATTAAAAAAAGAGGGGGTATAAACCTCCTCTTTTTATGTAAAAAAATCTAATTAATTCTTTGGAACATATAACCGATACCACGAGCGGTTAATATCAACTCTGGATTTGCCGGATCAGTTTCAAGTTTTGAACGAAGTCTTGAAATATGAACATCGACAACCCTTGTATCTATGCGATGATCAGGCGGATATGCCCAAACATGTTGCAAAATTTCATTTCTTGAAAACGCTTGACCAGAATTGTTAACCAACAACTCTAACAAACTAAATTCCATACCGGTAAGTCTGATTCTTTCATTCTTTCTGTAAACTTGACGTCTTGCAGTATCAATTTTGATATTACCGGTTGTAATAACATTTTTAGTAACCTTGCCGGAAGGAGTAACCATTTCACGATTGTTGGTTCTTCTCAATACGGCTTTAACCCTTGCTTCAAGTTCTTTAGGGCTGAAAGGCTTGATAACATAGTCATCTGCACCTAATTCCAATCCTGTAATTCTTTCAGAAACATCACCAAGTGCTGTCAGAATAATGATTGGAACATCTGAAGATCTTCTAATTTCTCTTGTTACACCGTAACCGTCCATCTTAGGCATCATAACGTCCAATACCACAAGATCAGGATTATATTTATTAAATGCAGCAACGGCTTCTTCACCGTCTTGCGCTGTATAAACATCATAACCTGCCATCTTTAAACGAGTTTCCAAAATACGTCTGATACTAGCTTCATCATCCGCAAGTAATATACGTTGACGATCCTCAGACTCCGCAGACATTTCCATGTTCTCTGTCATATTCTTTTCCTTACTTTATCTATATAAACTTTATAATATTCCTTAAACCCAAGAAAAATATTACATTTTGTTTATTTTTCTATAGTTTTATAACAAATATGTTACACTAATTTACACAAAATTGCAAGCACTAATTTAAAATTTTTCTATGTATTGTCCCTACCCATTAGGGCTATCCCAGAGTTAAAAGTCACTTATGACAAGAGTTTCAAGAACATAAGTGACCTTTTTAGAAAACAAACTACTTATTTGCACCAACAATTTGCTCGAATTTTTCCAAATCTTCTTTTGTGTCAATACCAACAGGTACAAAATCAACAACACTTGTTTTGATTCGCATACCATTTTCCAATGCTCTCAATTGTTCAAGGCTTTCTGTTTTTTCTAAAGGTGTTTGGCTCAATGATGTCATCATTTCTAAGGCTTTACGTTTATATCCGTAAATTCCCAAATGACCATAGAAATTGCCTTCATTTTTATTTCTTTCGAAAGGAATTTTTGAGCGTGAAAAATACAATGCAAAATTATTTCTATCAATAACGCATTTTACAAGGTTCGGATTATTAATTTCATCTTCATCTTTTAAAACTCTTATCAATGTTGAAATATCAGCATTTTCATCTTCTTTAACATTTTGAATAACCGCATCAATACTTTCAGGCTTAATCAAAGGCTCATCCCCTTGAAGATTACAAATATAAGCAATTTCAGGGTGGCGGGAAACAACCTCCATAATTCTATCTGAACCGCATTTATGATTAACAGAAGTCATTTCAACTTCACCGCCAAAACTTTTAACTTCATCATAAATTCTTTGATCATCCGTTGCAACAATAATCATATCAGCATATTTAGACTGTTGTGCTTTTTCATAAACCCATTGAATAATAGATTTCCCCATAACCTTTAGAAGCGGTTTTCCTTCTAATCTTGATGACCCGTAACGTGCCGGTATAATTATTGCTGTTTTAGACATTGTGTTCCTCCAAATATTTTTTCATAAATTTATATTGTTCATCTTTTAAGTATATTCTTAATATTTTATTATTCACCTTTATTTTAATATTTGTATCTAATTTTTCAGATAACTTTATAGAACTAAAATCTTTAATCCATATAGCCCTAATCCCTTTGTGAAAAACAATAGAATCTTTATAGAAATCTATAGATAAAGCATCAAATCTCATAAGGAATAATCCTAAATTTGAAATACTTGCATTAATAGTCACTTTGGGTTTTCCTAATTTGTTGCGAAGAATTCTATAATTATAATCAAATATGGAATTGAATAGATTGTTAACAAAGAGAATAATTATCAAAACCAATATGAAAATCCCTACACCAATCAAAACAATAAATAGCGGATCAATCATATTTATATTTCCTTATTTCTAACAACAAAAGAAGTCCATTGATCCTGATGAATTTCCTCAACAAGTTCCAGCCCAACTCTTTGGTAAGCATCAATTACCATCTGCTTTTTCTCATCCAAAATACCACTCAAAGACATAAGCGCATTAGGTTTCATAATATTTTTCAAATCTCCCATTATCTCAGCAAGCACAAAATGAAGAATATTTGCACACACGAAATCAAATTTATCCTCTATCTTGTCAGCACTGCCTAGTTCAAAGGTACATTGAACAGAATTTTTCTCAGCATTTTGGATTGCAACATCAATAACAGTATCATCGGTGTCACACCCGTAAACATAGGAGGCTCCGAGTTTTTTTGCCAGTATCGATAAGATACCACTCCCCATACCGATATCAGCAACCCTATCCCCTGGTTTCATATACTTTTCTAGAGCCTTCATACACAACTGAGTAGTTTGATGAGTACCGGTTCCAAAAGCACACCCCGGTTCAAGTTTGATAATTATTTCATCAGGTTTTGGGCTATATTCAATCCAATCGGGAACAACCGCAATTTTATCAGTTACATGAGTTACATCCCAACTTTCTTTCCATTTTTTAGACCAATCTTCATCTTCTTTCTTTTCCAATGTGAATTCCCAAGAACCTAAGTCCTCATCGGTCAATCCACGAGAAATAAATTCTTCTCTTGATAAATCAAGAACATTTTCGATATCATATTTCAATTCTTCATAAGCATCTTCATCTTGCTCTTCATACTCATTTTTCAAAAAGATTCTTAATGTACCTTCAGTTGTTGCAACCATTTCCAAATCTTTATAAGTTTCTTCTGCAAGAACAATCCCTTCGCAATCAAAATTTTCAAAGAAAATTTCAGAAATCAAATCCTCCATATTAGGATTAATCTGCAATCTTAACTCATAATAACATTCCGCCATAAAAACCTCTTAAAAAGGCGGGATAACTTCCCGCCACAAAACTTTGCTAACTTAAATAGGCACCCATATTTCTATACTTATTGTACCTATGATTTCTCAATTCCTCAGCGGACATACCTGACAATTCATCCAGTGCTTGAAGAATAGTTTTTTTCATCTCGGCAGCCATCGCTTCATAATCAGTATGAGCGCCTCTAACAGGTTCCTTGATAGCACCATCAATAATACCAAATTTCAAAAGATGAGGTGCTGTAATTTTCAATGCTGTTGCAGCCTCCAAGTTTTTAGACGCATCACGCCACAAGATAGAAGCACAACCTTCCGGAGAAATAACCGTATAATAAGCATGTTCAAGCATATAAACTTTGTTTGCAACCGCAAGCCCCAAAGCTCCGCCTGAACAGCCTTCACCGGAAATTATCGCAATGATAGGAACACCCAATTTTTGCATCTCTCTTAAATTTGTTGCAATAGCTGCACCTTGAGCGTGTTCTTCTGCACTAATCCCAGGATAAGCACCAGGAGTATCAATTATTGTAATAATAGGTAGGTGAAATTTATTTGCATGTTTAAATAAACGCAATGCCTTTCTATACCCTTCAGGTTGAGGCATACCAAAGTTATATTCAAGATTTTCTTTGGTTGATTTACCCTTCATAGTCCCGATAATCATAACCGGTCTGCCATCAAGTTTTGCCAACCCTCCAACAATTGCCCTGTCATCAGTACCGACTCTATCTCCGTGCAACTCTACAAAATCAGTACACATACGGTTAACATAATCCATAAAATTAGGTCTTTCCGGATGGCGCGCAATTTGCATTTTTTGTGTCGGATTCAGATTAGAAAACAATTCCTTTTTAAATTCTTCTGCTTCCTGTTCCAAAATTTCAATATCTTTATTTACATCCATGCCGGATTCTTGACTCATTTTTTTTAATTCCTCAATTTTTTCCTGTATTTCTAATATTGGTTTTTCAAAATCTAAAACTGTTGACATAAATACTCCTTATTCATGCATAGCAAGAATGTTAGATAAGGTTTCTCTAAGTTTTTTACGTGAAGAAACGATATCAACCTGTCCATACTTCATCAAATACTCAGCTGTTTGGAAATCAGACGGCAATTTTTGCCTAATAGTCTGTTCAATAACTCTACGTCCTGCAAAACCAACTCTAGCACCTTGTTCTGCGATAATAATATCACCTAAAGTACCAAAACTTGCAGTAACACCGCCAAATGTCGGGTCAGTAATTAAATTGATATATAACAAACCTGCTTCATCCAATCTTGCACAAGCACAAGATGTTTTAGCCATCTGCATAAGACTTAATGCGCTTTCCTGCATTCTAGCACCACCTGATGAAGTTATCGCAAGAACAGGAAGTCTTAATTCAATTGCTTTCTCAATAATACGAGTAACCTTTTCACCAACAACGCTACCCATAGAACCACCCATAAAATCAAAATCCATAACGGCAGCAGCAATTTTATGTCCCTCAATTGCAGCAATACCGGTTATTACTGCATCATTGTATCCTGTTTTCTGTTGTGCTGCAGCCAATCTGTCTTTATAAGATTCAGTGTCTACAAATTCTAACGGGTCAGTAGGCTTGATCTCAGAAAACAACTCTTCAAAAGATCCTTCATCAAACAACTGCTTAATTCTTGTTCTGGCATTTACTCTAAAATGATAATCACAAACAGGACAAACCATTTGGTTATCTTCAATATCTTTTTTTAGTAACTGTGCATCACAGTGAACACATTTCGTCCATAAATCAGGGTTTGCTTCAATTTCAACACGTGCTTCAAGTGCTCTTCTTTGAATTTGTGCCTCTTTACGCTTTTCAAACCAATCTTGAACTGTCATAGATACTACCTTCTTATATCCCTTTTCACAACTTTTTTACTTACTGATAGTAATATTATACACGAAAAGAAAATAATAGCAAAATGTTAACTAAACCCACAGTTTTAGAGTTCTCAGAACCTTTTTACAAAACAAATACTAAAGTAATATATTATAAATATATCCAATTCCTTTTAAGGTTTTATTAAACAAAGTTTAATATATTAAAAATTTTAAAATTTATTAACATTCTAGCAAAAATCATAATTTTTAAGTTTATTAATATTCATTTCAAAAAGATAAAACAGAAAGGTACATAATATATATGCAACTAGGAATAACCCCGATAAATTTCACAGGCGGACAAAGAGTTAAAATAAAGATAGCAAATAATATGGCAGATTACCAAAAAGGGTTTGAAATGGGCTCTACACTACCAAAAGACAAAGTCGAAATTGAACTGCGAAAATATTCTTCAAACCCGAAATTCGCAAGTTTAGTAAACGGGATTTTAGACGGATTAGCAAGTTTATCAGATGCAACAAAAAAACTTGGCAAATTGGAAAAAGGCAATTACAAAGGAAATGTAAAATAAAAACAAAAAATTTTAAAATTATACTTCCCAAAATCAAAAAAATTTATAATAATATAATATAGAATAGAATGTTATAATTATTAAAAACGGAGGTATAACATTGAAAGTATTATTAGTTAACGGTTCACCAAACGAAAAAGGCTGCACCTATACAGCACTTAGTGAAATTGCTCAAACACTAAATAATGAAGGTATAGAAACAGAAATTTATTATATAGGGAAAGATCCTATTTCACCTTGCAAAGCCTGCAGAGCTTGCGCAAAACTAGGTCACTGCGTGATAAATGATAAGGTAAATGAATTTGTAGAACACGCAAAAGAATTTGACGGTTATGTTATAGGTTCTCCGGTACACTATGCATCAGCATCAGGCGGACTTATAACATTTTTAGACAGAGCATTTTTTGTGGCATCAATGTCTGGCAAAGACATATTTGCCCATAAACCCGGAAGTGCAATAGCATCAGCAAGAAGAGCAGGAACAACCGCAACTATTGACCAGTTAAATAAATATTTTCAAATTAACCAAATGCCTGTAATTTCAGGCAGATATTGGAATATGGTACACGGAGGAAATCCTGACGAAGTTCGACAAGATGAAGAAGGTATGCAAAATATGCGAATTTTGGCAAAGAATTTGGCATACCACCTAAAATGTAAAGAAGCGGGAGAAAAATTAGGAATAACTCCACCACAAAAAGAACCTGTAACATATACTAATTTTATCAGATAATTACCAATTCTATTTTATATATCCAAAAGGAGGCTTTATGAATAATAATGATAAGAAAATCTTAATAGCATATTTTTCTTGGGGCGGAAATACAAAAATTATAGCTGAAAAAATTCAAGATAAAGTTGATAGCGACATATTTAGAATAGAACCTGCAACCCCTTATCCTAAAAATTACAATGAAGCAGTTTATAATGCAAAAAAACAACACGAAGAAAACATTCATCCTGAATTGAAAGAAAACATAGACATAAGCAATTATGACACTATTTTTGTAGGCACACCTGCTTGGTGGTTTACAATGGCACCACCTGTTATGACCTTTTTAGGGAATAATAATTTTGAAGGAAAAACAATTATTCCTTTCATAACTCACGGCGGAGGCGGGGGATATAAGATATCAGATGATATGGAAAAACTGGCAAAAGGTTCAAAAGTTCTTCCACCTCTTGTAGTGTTTGGTGGCGGTGATATTAACTATGATAAAGAAATAACCCTTTGGTTAGAAAAATTTGTAATAAAATAAAATATGGATATTAATACCAAATACGAAAAACTAAAACAATATTTATCTGATTTAAAAACAGTTGCAATAGCATTTTCCTCAGGTGTAGATTCAACATTTTTATTAAAAACAGCAAAAGATACACTAGGAGAAAATGTTATTGCAATAACTGTAAATTCTTGTCTGTTCCCTCAAAGGGAAATTGATGAATCACTTGATTTTTGCAAACAGAATAAAATAAAACATTACATAATTGAACTGGACGAAACAGATATTGAACAATTCAAACATAATCCCCCAAACAGATGCTATATTTGTAAAAAATAATTATTCACAAAAATAAAACAAATTGCAGAAGAAAACGGGATTAAAAATATTGCAGAAGGTTCCAATATAGATGATGAAAGTGACTATCGTCCCGGAATGCAAGCAATAAAAGAACTCAATATAAAAAGTCCGCTACGTTATGCAAATCTAACAAAAAAAGAAATCAGAGAACTATCACAAAGATTAAATCTAAAAACCGCACAAAAACCATCATTTGCCTGCCTTGCTTCACGATTTGTATATGGCGATACAATAACAAAAGAAAAACTTAATATGATTGATAAAGCAGAGCAATTACTATTAGACTTAAATTTCACACAAGTAAGGGTTAGAATACACGGACTATTGGCAAGGATTGAAGTCAAACCCGAAGAAATTGAACGGTTGATACAACCAAAAATAAAAGAAAATATTACAAAAAATTTTAATGAATATGGCTTTAAATATGTTACTATAGATTTAAACGGCTACCAAACAGGCAGCATGAACAAAACTTTAAAGTAGGAGTTTCTTATGAAACGACGTGAATTTATAATAAACACAGCACTTGCAATAGGAGGAACAGCACTTCTTTCTGGTTGCGGCAAAAAAGAACCTTATCAAGTCAGAAAACCAAGTCGCAAGAAGAAAATATAAAAACATAACAGTACCACTATTGGCACTGGGTTGCATGAGATTGCCAATGAAAGGCAATGAAATTGACCAACAAGAACTTGACAGAATGGTTGACTACTGTATGGAACACGGTGCAAACTATTTTGACACCGCATATATGTATGTTGAAGGGAAGTCTGAAAATGCTATAGGGAAATCCCTAAAAAGATACGACCGTAAAGACTTTATGCTGGCAGATAAAAGTCCTATATACAAAATGAAAACAAGAGAAGATGTAAGAAAAATTTTTGAAGAACAATTACAAAAATGTCAGGTAGAATATTTTGACTTTTATATGTGCCACAATATCAATAAAAACACCTATGACACATACAAAAATGTTCACATGGTTGAAGAACTGGTAAAACTAAAAAAAAGAAGGTTTGATAAAATATTTAGGATTTTCATTCCACGGGACACCGGAAATATTAAAAGAAGTCGTAAAAGATTACAAATGGGATTTTGCACAACTACAGGTAAATTATCTTGACTGGGATGTAGTAAAAGCACACGAACAATATGATATTGTACAAGAACAAGGTATTCCTGTAACCGTAATGGAGCCGTTAAGAGGCGGTGGACTTGTAAATCTTAGCGAAAAAGCAATGGCAAAATTGAAATCAAATTCTGATAATACTCCTGCTGCTTTTGGATTAAGATGGGCTGCAAGCAGAGATAATGTTGTAACTGTATTATCAGGGATGAGTAATCTGCAACAAGTTAAAGAAAATATCCAAACATTTATTGATTATAAAGAGATGGATGAAAAAGAAGAACAACTTGCTGATGAAATTGCAAAAATTATACAATCGCAAGGAGAAATCAATTGTACTGCGTGCAAATACTGTACGGAAGTTTGCCCAAGAGGCATAAATATTCCTGCGATTTTTGCATTATATAATCAATATAAAGTAACAAACAATAAAATGCTATTCAAAATATATTATGAAACTCTTGCAGAAAATGAAAAAGCAGACAAATGTATAAAATGTAATTTATGCAACAAAAATTGTCCTCAATCATTAGAAATACCTAATTTGTTAGCAAAAATTAATGATGAATATAATAAAATAAAAGAATAGAAAGACTAAAAATGAAAAAATTATATAAAATACGATTAATAATAGCAGGAATCATTGGAATTTTATCAATCCTTGCATTTTGCAAAGTTATATATCCCGTAAAAATCTTAGATATGCAATTTGCAGCACTTTTGCAAAGAACAATAATTGATTTTTCATGGATTGCGCTGGGACTTTTGGTAGGAATTATAGTTCTAACATTATTATTTGGCAGATTATACTGTTCAACAATATGTCCGTTTGGCATATTACAAGAATTTGCGGCACTTGTATTTAGAAGAAAAAACAGTTTGCAAAAAAATTTCAAATTTAAATATATAATTGCAGCACTAACTTTTGGTGTATTACTTGGCGGAAGTGCTTTATTTATAAGATACATTGATCCTTATACAATATTTGGTTCAACTTTTAGTTTAAGTCTTTTCGGATTAATTTTTACTCTTGTAATTTTAGTACTTGTATTTTTCAAAAACAGATGGTTTTGCACAAATATTTGTCCTGTTGGAACAGTGTTAGGAATACTTTCTAAAATTTCACTAAAAAAATATACTTTGACAAAGAAAAATGCGTATCTTGTTCTATGTGCTCAAAAATATGTCCTTCAGGCTGTATCGACTTTAAAAACCAAACAGTTGATAATGAAACTTGTGTAAAATGCTTAAAATGTATTGAAAAATGTCCTAAAGGTGCAATTAAATACGGAATTGAACATAAGAAAGTAACCTTCAATCCTAAACGTAGAGAATTGATTTGGGTGGCCTCAGCATTAATCGTTCTTGGCGGCGCATTAAAAGCAGGAGTTGAATTGGGTAAAAATATTGGTAAAAATATTCGCAATATAATCCTTCCACCAGGCAGCGAAACCCCTTCCAGAATGCTTAACAAATGCTTAAATTGTAATCTTTGTGTTGAATCATGTCCTAACAAAATTTTAGTCAAAGCAGACAAAGATTTTGGAGCGGTCCATATTGATTATTCAAAAGGTGAAGGTTTTTGCAAATATGATTGTAATAATTGCTCAAATGTATGCCCATCAGGTGCAATAAAAAGAATTACAAAAGAGGAAAAACAACAAACTCATATAGCAATGGCAGTAATGAATTAAAAGATTCAATAACAGACGCAGAAGAAAAACCAAAAGAATATCAACTGAAAGATGATGTAAATAATCCGGAAGTATAAAAATGGAAAATGAAAGCCTTATATCACATCTTGAAGCGCTGCGAGAAACTCTGATAAAATGTTTTACGGCAATAGGAGTTGTTTTGCCGTTTACATTTTTTATAGCACCAAAAGCCTTGGATTTTCTCATAAAAATTCTTATCGGAAATCATAAGATTACATTTAACTATTTTTCTCCGATGGAAGTTTTTATATTGCAAGTCAAAGTCGCTTTAGTAATTGATATATTAGTATGTTTTCCGTATATTGCAAAAAAGATATGGGATTTTATCCTTCCCGCACTTTACGAAAATGAAAAAAAGTTTATTAAATCAATTGTATTAACATCAAGCAGTTTATTCATATTGGGTTCACTTTTTTGCATATTCTTTATTCTTCCCTTAATCATCAATTTTGGAATAAGTTTTGCAAGTGAAAACATCAAGGCTGTTTTTGGAATTTCAAATATTATAACCCTATCACTATGGATGACTGTAGTTTTTGGATTAATGTTTCAACTACCGCTTGTTACGCATTATCTAATTAAATCAGGAATTGTAGAATACGAAACAATAGTTGATAAAAGACCTTATGTAATTGTAATACTACTAATTGTTGCCGCAATTCTTACACCACCTGATGTTGTCAGTCAAGTTATGCTATTTATACCTACCTACGCATTATTTGAATTAGGATTACTATTTTCAAGAGGCAAAAAAAATGAATGATTTTAAACTGGACTTAGACAGAATAAAACGAAGAGGATATTCAGAGGCTGTTTTTTGCGAATGTAAAACATCTGAACAACTTATTGAAATATTTAAAACCTTCCAAGAAAATGGGCAAAATATAATCGGAACACGAGCCAATATAGAACAATATAACGATTTGAAAAAAGTATTTGATAAAATTCAATACAACGAAAAAGCAAAAGTATTAACACTAATTCAAAAAGAAATCAAAAAAGTTGGGGAAATTGCGATCTGCACAGGCGGAACAGGCGATATTCCCATTGCAGAAGAAGCCGCAGCAACAGCGCAATTTTACGGAAGTAACGTCAAAAAATACTATGATATAGGCGTTGCAGGAATTCATCGACTTTTAAACAAAATTGATGAGATAAAAAAAGCCAATGTAATTATAGCCGTAGCAGGAATGGAAGGTGCTTTGGGCGGAATTATTACAGGACTTGTAGATTCACCTGTAATAGCAGTCCCAACATCAATCGGATACGGAACTTCATTAAAAGGAGTTTCAGCACTTTTAACAATGCTGAATTCCTGCGCTGAAGGTATGACGGTTGTTAATATTGATAACGGATTTAATGCAGGTTATAGCGCAAATCAAATTAATAGAAAAATTGCACTTGCAAAAAATATATAAAAACGAAAGGATAATGAATGGATTTATATTTTGAATGTAATAACGGAATTTCAGGCAATATGTCTGTTGCCGCCCTTTTAGATTTAGGAGCAGACAAAGAAAAACTTGAAAAAGCACTTCATTCAATGGGATTGAACGAAGAATTTCAATATAAAATTTCTAAAAAATCAATAAATGCAATTATGGCAACAGATTTTGATGTAATTCTGCCGGAGGAAACACATCACCACTGCAATTGCCATAACCATCATCACCACGATAAAGAACAGTGTAATAATAAAGGACATCATTGTCATCATCATACACATAGAAATTTAGATGATGTTAATGCAATTATTGATAAGGCAGATGCAAGTGAAAATGCCAAAAACTTAGCAAGAAAAATCTTTGAAATAGTAGCACAAGCAGAAGCAAAAGTTCATGGAAAAGATATCAAAGATATTCATTTTCACGAAGTCGGAGCAATCGATTCTATTGTTGATATAGTAAGTTTTGCGGTACTACTTGATGATTTAAACCCTGAAAAAATATATTTTTCAGCACTAACAGAAGGTCAAGGAACAATAACATGCCAGCATGGCGAATTGTCAGTACCGGTTCCGGCAGTTTGCGAAATTGCATCAGAATACAAACTTCCGTTAAGACTAACTGAAAATAACGGAGAAATGGTTACACCAACAGGAGCAGCAATCACTGCGGCCCTTTATTCAGGCGAAAAACTTCCACCAGAAGTTATAATTGAAAAAGTCGGCTATGGCGCGGGAAAAAGAGATTATAAAAATCCGATTTTAAGAGTAATGAAAATAAAAGGAGAGTAATTATGCATTTAGGAAACTCAGTAATTTGTCCTGTTACAGGAATACCTATGCTTGCAGCAATGGGCTTTGCAGCATATTGGGCATTTAAAAAAGCAAAAAATGATTTCACAAAAGACAAAATTCTTCCAACAGTTGCGCTAACAGCACTTGTGTTTGGATTACAAATGATAAATTTTGCAATCCCGCAAACTGGCTCAAGCGGCCACATTGTTGGAGGAATGTTGCTTGCCGCAATACTTGGACCTTATGTAGGGTTTTTAGCAATTTGTACAATATTATTAGTGCAAGCACTTTTCTTTGCTGACGGAGGACTTTTAGCGCTTGGTTGCAACATTTTTAATATGGGATTTTTAGCATGTTTTGTCGCTTACCCTTTCATTTACAAGCCACTTGCACAAAATAAAAAAGTTGTATTAGGTTCTATACTGGCATCTGTTGCAGCACTTCAATTAGGTTCATTTGCAGTTGTTATTCAATCTTATCTTTCAGGTTCTATAACAAATGTATTATCTTTTGCAGGTTTTATGCAAAGTATTCATCTTGCAATAGGTATTGTTGAAGGAATTGTTTGTGCAATCTTTGTTTTAGCAGCACAAAAAACTCAACTTTCAAAAACTTTTTCATATATTATGGGTACTTTTTCAATATTACTTGCAGGTATTATTTCAAATTATGCTTCTGCAAAACCGGATGGGCTTGAATGGTCATTATTGAATATGTCAAACTCATTTGTTGAACAAACTCAAGGACAGATATATGCTTTCTCTGAAGCATTTCAAGCAAAAACATCCTTCCTGATAAATATGCCAAATTCTTTGGCAAACTTAATTGGATTGTGTATGATAATTATGATATCAGCAGTTTTGTTTAATGCTATATCAAAAAAGTTTACACCTTCTGATGAAAACTAATAACGCTATAATTTATATAAAAAACGACATACTTTATAATAATAGTATGTCGTTTTTGTTGGTAACTTAAATCCACAATTATATTTCTACAGATTTTTTATATATCTGAGTTAATAATTTTCTTCCGTTCACTATTTTATCTACCTCTTGCACTAATTCAAAATTATTCTTATTATAATAATCATAATCACAAGTTGTATCTGTCCATAAATAAATATTTTTCATCCCTTTTGCAATACATATTTCGGATAATCTGTTTAGTAATGATTTGCCAACACCCTTTTGAACACTTACAAACAATCCCATCATTATATCATTTGAAGTCATTTTTGCTTTTACTAATTTACCGCAATAGTCTAAGTAGTCATACAAATCTAATATAACCTTCTGTTCATTTTTTGAAAAATTATTTTGAATTTGAGATAGTAATTTTTGATATAAATCCTTAGCATCCTCTTTTTTAGCCGCTAAAATAAAACCCTTTAACCCATCATCTTCACAAATTAATGAAAATTCTCGATTCAAATCATAATATTCTACAGTAAAATTATATATTATTTTTTGTACTGCTAAAGATTCCTTTTTATATAAATCACCCCAAACTAAATGAGATATTTTACAAACCTCAAGAATATCTCTATCCTCAAAATTTCTTATATTCATCAGATATTACCTCTATAATTTTTCAACTGTTGATTGATCCACTCCATAATAACAGAAACCAAATATTGTTGCTGTTTTTCATCTAATACAACACCTTTTGGGAATTTATGCCATTTTTCAATACATCCCCTGCAGCAAGTTGCTGTTGCATGTTGAGCAATAAATACAGGATGCCCATGCATTGGAGTTTGTTTCCCGTCATTTGGGATATCTGCAGGCGAAACCCTTTCCCTAATAAAATCACAAGCATGAGAATAAATCTTATCCAGTCCTTTATTATTTATATATTCAATATCTTTAGGCTTTAATTTGAATTTACTTCTGAATTTTGATTTTGCCAATCTGTCTAAAATATCCATAACTAATATTATATAACAATTAAAAAATTAGTTCTGCTTATAAATTATGTAAACTTTTGTAATATGAGTATATTTTTTTTTGTTTTTCATATACACTAAAAGAGGAGTTTAGAAAAAAAAAGAAATGATACAACCAGTACTAACAATTAATGTTGTTACACAAAATGGTTTTCTGCAAAACAAAACAAAAAATAAAATATCAAAACAAACGTGTAACAAAAACGTGTCAAATTTGGAGTCCAGAAAATTTGACAACTATATTGCAATGCTAAACAAATCGCAGATTTCATTCAAAGGGTATTATGGAGATCCGCAACCTGCGAAAAAATTATTTTGGAATTTAACAGGAAGAAACGATGTTTACGAAGATAATTGGACAAATGAACATTTGTACCAAGTCGGCTACAAAAAATGGGTAAACGCATCACCTAACGAATTATTAAAACGTACCCCCGAACAAGCGATGCAATCTATTTTGACATTAACAAAACCCAACGATCAATATCCGGGAATTCCACCTTGCATATATCCGCCAAACTATGGTGACAAATGGGGAAGACATGCAAATTATATAGAAATTAACCCACGAGCAATTGCAAAATATGAGAACGGAAAAGTTTCTGAAGGGCTACTTCAGACAATGAAGTTACTTCCTGCAATTCCGCCATCACCGAAAAGTTTTGCAAATTGTATAGTATTATCACAAGTTTTCCCTAGTACATATGGGGATGGCTATATGGATGGAAATGGTTTATATACAGCCAATTTACATACAGGAATAAGTAATAATTTAACTTCTCCAGGATTATATGGCAAAATGGGTGCAGATGAACAAGTTAAAGCATTTAACGACTTGGCGCATCTTATGGGATTTAAAACTGCGGCAAGAATGCCAATATCAGCAGGACAATTACAAGTGCAAGGTCGCGGATTTGATTGGTGGAAAGATGAAAGAGCATATATTGATGCTTGCAAAAATCTTATTGAATTAGGATTTGACGGCATATATTTTGACAGTGCAAAACACGTTATAGATTATAACGGATATTGCGGAGTCGGAGCGTTACCTGATTTTTACCAAATGCAAAGAATTACTCATGCTATCAGATCTGAATTGAACAGATCTGATCTAGCATTTATCGGTGAAAAATGTAATGATGAATATGCTTTCAAAGAAATGGGAATGACTGCAGGAACTCATTGGGGTCAAGCAGACAATTATGAGAGTGTAATTTGGGAATCTCGCAAGCAAAGAGGTAATCGAGAATACGCAGGAGGTCCTGAAGTCTCCAATGACAATGATTATGGTGATTTATGGTATGAACAACGTCTTAATAGAATAGCAAACTGTCTATATGGATATGATAATATTGCAGATAAATTACCAACATATATGCAGATAAATGATATTTTACCGCTTTCAAATTACACAAACACACACGAACAAATGGAACGAGTAAAAGAAATGAATGGTTCTGATGCGTGGACAGAATGTGAAAGACATTGGGACGGAATATTCAATACTGATTGGCCTGCTCAAAATTACAGAAATGATGTTTATCACATTTTTGAACACGTAATGTATCGATAATTTTAGAGGATTAATCTTCTTTTGGAACTTTTTCTGCAAAGATACTTGCGGTATTTGTTGTTGTTAAAGGGATATTACGAGTTGAACCCATTTCCGGATGAATTTTTGCAGTATATGCTGAGTATTGGTTTGCTTTAACATGAATGTTTAAACCTAAAAGATCTTCTGAATATACACCACTGATAGAATTAATTTCACTTTTAATTTTATATAATTCTCTTTGCATCATTTTAAC
>CASELF010000030.1 GCA_949288725.1 uncultured bacterium | reverse complement strand
ATGACGCTTGAATACTGTCATCCCGAACTTGTTTCGGGATCTTATCCGCGATGAATGCAAAGAAACACAAGGTTTGATTATTGTGTATATATAAAGAGTCAGTTAGTTTGAGAATTCTCTGACACAAAATGAGAATTTCTTATTTTATATAAAAATAAGTAGGAAAAATTCTAAAACCAAGTGATAAAATTCTCAAAGTAAAAGTATTTTTTTACACTTAGTTTTAGAAAAGTCTACTTTAATTTGAGAATAAAATATTGATTAATTCTGCTTAAAATATAAATGGAGAAATATTTTCCGCCTGTAAAATTCACTTCCGACTAAAAAATAAAATTTTATTTCAATTACCTGAAAATGTAAATTAATAATAAAAAGTAAGCAAAAATTAAAACACCTAAAAGCTAATAATTTAGGCATTTTGAACTATTTATAACAAAAAATCGGCTTAATCAATTAGGGATTAATACGAATTACTCAATTTTATCCGCCCCTATAATTTAAACACAGTCGCGTTATTTAGGTATATCAAGTGTTTTAAGGAGAAAAAGTGAGTATTTTATGACCCTATAATCGGACATTTTGAGCATTTCAATTACCTATTTCTCATTTTGAGGGAAGCGCCTTAAATGCCTAATATATCGATACTTTCAGGAGTATTAATTGGTGAAATTTAAGAATTAAACTACATGAAAAGTTATAATAATCAAACTAAGCGTACATAATAATCAAACCATGTGTTCCTTTACACATATGGTTTGCACATAATTTTGAATTCGTATTAACTTTGGAGGATAACTAAACATATAGTAAGTGGGTTCGTTTCCCGTCATTCCTATAGCAAAAGTTAAATATAGTCAAACCATGTGTTATTTTACAACAATGTACTTCTTGATCTGTTCTCTTTTATCTATAGATATTTTATTAACACCGAAGAAATCATCCAACGATTTGTAATTTCCAAAATGGCGTCTATTGTGTACAATATGTTTTGCTGTTATTTTGTCAATGTTTGGAATAAGCATTAAAATTTTCCAAGATACTTTATTTACATTTACAAATGGCACAGAAACATCTTCTTTAAAATTAGAAATTTTAGTTTGATAATAATTGTATATAATTGCTTGTTCTAAAAATAAATAAATCAAAAAAAGTAATGCGATTATTGTGCCAATTATTTTTAATGTGGTAACGTCTGAAATTAGTAAATATGCAATAATTGCAACCAATATTGAAACTGTAAAACCGTTTTTCATGATTAAAACTCCTATGTTTCAATTATAACAGAAATTCCAAACTTAATAATTTGGTTCTATTTTTGTAACATTTTGTAAATATTTCTGGCAATCTAATAAAGTTTTTAACTAAAGTGACGTGACTATTATAGGTAGTGACAACGAAATGTGTGATACATCATGTTGTATGACAAGAAGGTACAATTTAATTTAAACAGCGATTTCCATTACGAACCACAAGCTGATGCTGCAAGTGATACGACAGATAATAACAGCATATTTATAACAAATTGTGTCCAAGATGCGCAAAATACTGACTCAATGTACGATATTTCAAATAGCGAATACATTGATGGCGATATTAAAGAAAGTGTTGATAATTCTGCTAACTCTTTGTCTCAGACACATGGTTCACAAGATTATAGTGAAAATGTACTTTTAATTAAACAACTGGAAGCCGAAATTGCAAAAATGGAATCCGAGTATCAGGCAGACCAAAAAGGAGAAGGTATTGCAGGTGCTGCTAGTAGTTTCTTTTCAAAATGCTGGAATGGAATTAAAGGCAATGGCTTTAAAGACGAAGCAAAAGTTGAATTAGATAAGAAAATAACACTTTTAGAGGCTGCAAAATCTGACCCTAGTAAATTGGCCGAGGCATACGAAGCTATAATGGGAGTTGAACTTACTCACGAAGTTAGACAAAGTACCGTTCAAGCTCAAGAAATTGCAAACAATTTATCAATAGAAGATAAAGAACAAATTGTAGCATTGCTCAATGAACAAGCGAACTCTCTTTCTCAATTAATGCAGGAAACGGAAGATAACCAAGGTTGGTTCTCTACGGTAATGGATAAATTGAATAATGTTTTAGGTTTTGGCACAAATTCCATTAAAGCAGATGCCAAGATTGAAGATTTCATTAAACAAATAAATTCACTAGATCCGCACGATCCTGATTTTGCTTCTAAATATCAAACCTTAACCGGAGAAACATTATCCTTAGAAGGGTTAAATGAGTTATTCCAAGGTGTATCAAAAGTTGGGAATTCAACAGCATCTGAAGCCATTATGGATTATGAGGAAACTCAAAGCTCAATGAAAGAAATAGGCTGCGGTGTAACTGTTGGATTAGCAACTGCAGCAGCTGTAATCGCAGCTCCATTTACAGGTGGTACATCTCTTGGTGCAGTTGCATTAACTGTAGGTTTTGGTGCCACAGTTGGTGGTACGGCGACAGTTGCTATTAATGCTACAGATATAATTGGAACAAATAAACAATATTCATTTGAACAAGGTCTACTTGATTTTGGTGGTGGCGCAATAAATGGTGCAGTTACTGCTATGACACTTGGCGGAGCTGGTTTAGCCGGCAAAGGTCTTTCTGTGCTTAAGGGTACAGGAAGAGGTGTTGCAATGAGTCAAGCCAAACGAATAACGACCGAAGGATTAAAAAGTGTGGTAGAAAATGCATTTAGTGGATTTGGCAAGACTACGATGCGTAGTGTGGGAATTGCTGCATTCTCTTCGGCAAGTAATTATATTCTAAATACTGTAGGAACAAATGCAATATATGATGCAACAGGAAATTATAAAAAATCTCAAACACCGGTCAATATCACTCAAAATGATGATGGAACATATTCTATTTGTTATGAATTAAAGGATTCAACAACAGGGGAAGTAATTTCATATGAAATTGAAACTGTTGATACCTTGTCTCAAGATGAAGATGGCGGTTTAATTAAAGGAAATATTCTTGAAACCTCTCGTTCCAATGATTTCAATTTTGGTGATTTAGCAAAGCAAACAGCGGTTAGTATTGGAACTGCCGCAGTTGGTACCGGAATTGGTAAATTAACAGGTAATGTCATTAATCCATATGCAACAACACTTACTAAATCTGTCGGATTGGGTAGTATGGTTGAAATTGGTGCAGATGCTACATTATCTATTGGTGCAGATTATTTAATTACAAGTGCTCAAGCAGGTGAATGGGTTGATAAAGATGAATTTTTCAGCTGGGATAGAATACTAGGAGAATGTCAAAACCAAATCAGAGGACTTCTTATAGGTATTGCAAGTTCAAAATTAGAAGCCAGTAAAATTGTTGGAGAAACAAGTGCAGCAGAAGGACTTGACACTGGCACGAACACGGAAAATATTCTAACAGCCGAACCTCAAGGTGACACTGATATTACTAAACAGGTTGCGCAAGACTTACTAACGATTAAACTAGATGGGACTGATTTACCAAAAACTCAACAAGAAGTTCTTGAAGTGTCAGCAAGACTAATACTAAAAGAAAATGACAAAACAAAGGCAAGTGAATTATTGTCTAGCTATGGGATGAGTGAAGCAGAAATTTCTGCGTTCATTGCTGAAGCTACAAAAGTTGCAGAAGAAACAAATTTAACAGACGTTTTACCAATAAAAAAGGAAAATATAGAAGTAACTTCCAATAATCAAGTCCCGGTAATTAATCCGAATGAAAATAATGGAGTTATTGCAAAAGGTCAAAGTTATGAATTCGACCCTAATGATGACTTTGAAATTGAATTGGCAAGCGGAATAAGTTTAAGATTTGATAATCCAACTTTACAAAACAGACTAGCTTCGATGGAAAATGGGGAAACCATTAATATTGGTTCTGTTCAGGGTGATGCAGATATTTTAATTGGCTCTAGTTCAGATGGAATATCTCAAGAACATATCGAAATTGCAAAAATTAATGACAAATTTATAATAAAAAATAACTCCGACACTGAAACAAGAGTTACGAATGCTGGCGTAACAACGCAAATAACAGCTGAAGCACAATTTGAAACGGATGTATATACAAAAATTGTGTCTCAACTTGAAGCTGTTACAGTAGAGGATGTCGATAAAATAGTTGATGACATGAAAGCTAAATATCCAAACATATCTGATACAGATATTATTTACGCAATGCAAAAATTAACACAGTTCTCAAGTTACAGTTGCCTGGACGAGTTTGCGCAGCAGTTAAATAGTCTTGGTGTAGGTGGTTTCTATGAGAATTCAGGTTTAACTTTAAACTCAGCACTTTATTATGTTGCTGGTAAAAAAGGAGGTATGTCTTTTAATTATTATAATCAAGCAGCTGCCTTTATACTTGATGAAACTGGTGTAAAGTATTTGCAAGATCTGAAAACTTCAAACCCTAGTGCATATCAAAATTTAATTGACAATCCGGATATAAAATTTATAAATTTAGAAGGCTGGGATCTTGGTGTTAATATGTATAATATTGATCATAATTTGGCAAATGTAACAGATGCGTTTATAGCACAAGCCCAAAATTATCTAAATGATCCTTCAAAAAATGTATCCGATTTAATAGAGGCAGTAGACTTAGTTTTAACAGAATCTAAAACACAAAATTTAGGTTCAATTGCAGCAGATTTGGATGGCAAAATTGAAACATTATCTGTTATTGATTACGCAAAAATGAATTTTGATAGTGAAGACATAGTGAGACAAATGGCACCACTTGCCCCAACCCAGAAAGAAGTTATAGCTTCAATTGATGCTGCTGTTGAAATTATTATTAATCGTTCAGATTATCCAAATTTATCTGATGCAGAATTTGCGGCAAAGCAAGACTCTGCAAAAAGTCTCCTAATCAAGTACTTTAACGACCAAATTGATATTTATTCACCTCAAAGACTTTCAACAAAATTAAAAGAGATTTATTCTAATATTGAAGCAGTTGTTGGCACAAATAATATGAATAACATATACTATCTAGTTCCAACAAGAGGAAAAAGCTTTGAACAGATATTGCTACAATACGCAGAAGTCAATGGCATTGACACATCAAAAGTTATTTACAAAAATTCAAATGGCGATTTTGATGTACCTGATGGAGTAACCGTTGTTATTTTGGATGACGTAGTTGGTTCTGCTCAAACCATGCTATATCAAGAATTTGGGTATTCAAGTTTCATATATAATTACCCGAATTCAAGTGTACTTTTTGCACCAATTATATCAGCAAGCAATGGTTTTGAAAATATAAACGATGAAATTACCAATCATCAACGAGTGCACATGGATCAATTATTATACCAAAAAGATGATACCCTAAAAGTTTATAAAGAAAGTGATTTCTATAAAAGTTTAAGCCATGAAGAACGAAATTTATTAGATAAATTATTGGGTGATGGTTGTGCATTTCAAGATTCATATTTAGCCACAGTATTTCCTTATATGGGGCCAGACAATGACTCATATCTTAGCTCCATTCTAACAAAATTCTTCGTTCCAAATGAAAGAATGTTAAAAAGCGGTATTACAACAGAAATTATACCTATATTAGTAAAAGCAAATCAATTAGTTAATAATTGGAAATAGTGTTGTATAATAAGAAAAGGGTAATTATGAAACTCGATTTAAACGCAATAAAAAACAAGTTATTAATCGAAACAATCCCATATAAAGGAGATAACATGAGTAGTGGGAAAAAACTACCGAGTTTATTAGACGAAATCTTTAACAAAATAGGTAAGTGCGCACGAGAAGAAGATTCCGATGAGTTATTAAATTATATGTCATCCATTAATGACGAATTAATAAAACATTCTGGAACTTCATACAAATACAAAGATTATTATATTGATGCAATGTTTTCTTATTATGCTAACTCTAGGATAAATACTTTGCAAAAGCTTAATGATGCAAATATACATATGGCACCAGAATTAGTTGCCTTAACTAAAAAAGATGGAACAGAATATTTGTTTACAAGGATAAGTGGAACGGAAAACGGCGAATTAATCCCCTTTGAAAAAGGGTATCACTTGCTTTCAGATGAAGCAAAGCGAGACGCATATAGAGACATACAGAAGATGCTTAAACTTGGCATTGATAATGTAGCCATGAATAGAAGTACTTCTGTCTGGTTTATAACACCAGAAAATCCAAGGGTGGTTGTACAACATTGGAATAACATAAGATCATTAGACAATTATGATAATCAACAAGAATTATTAAATATGTATTATCGTAAATTATTTAGAAAATAGGATACCTTTCTTGTGCATTTTTAATTTCTTTTGGTTTAGCATATAAATCTTTTGCTAATTGTTCTATATTTGGTGCTAATTCAACAGAATTACGCCATTTGGCAGGAATTTTATCTACTCCCAAATATGCACCCAATATGTTTCCAACAATAGCCCCAGTTGAATCACTGTCGCCATCGTGATTAACTGCCATTATAAGTGCTTTTTCAAAATCCTCAGGGGATTTTAAAACACAGTACAGAGCAATTGCAATTGCCTCGTCTCCGTACCAACCTTCACCAAGCTTTTTTATTGCTTTCCTTGGATCTATGCTAGAATAAGCCATTTTTTTTGCTTTTTCAATCAAAGTCAAAGTGTCTTCATTGCCTTGATATGTTTTTAAAATTTCAATCGAGTTATCAATCGCTTCTCCAATATTCTTGCCTTGAATTATATTGGCAATAATACAAGAGTGTACTCCAGCAGGTAAATATGCGCTTGGTGAGCCATGAGTCAAAGCGGCACACCTTGCGCCAACCTCAAAAGCTATTTTAGGATTTTTATAATACATAAGACCAACAGGTGCGACTCTCATTACGCCACCACAACCCCTTGAAAAATTAATAGGGTTTTCTATACTTCCAGGTATTTGCCCTTCTAACGAACCAGTGCAAGTTGTTCCTGGTGCACGTCTTGCATACAATTCAGGTATATTAGCTATCCAGCCATTAGAATTTTTAGCATATCTATAATCTTGGGTTCTAAGCCAATTTTGATAAGAATTGTATATTATAGACATGTCAGGCATTTTATCTTGATTAAAATTTTTAATTGCTGATTTCAGCAAACCATCAGCCGTAAAAATTGTCATTTGTGTGTCATCTGTAATTTCAGCCTTATTGTTATTTTTTTGCAAATCCACTATGCCATCTTCGCCATACTCATACAATATTGAATATAGGCTAGAAAATTCAACAGGCCATCCTAAAGCATCACCAATAGCACCACCAAGAAGACATCCTTTGTAATTATTTATTGTGTGTTTTAAAATATCCGAAGAAACAGGCTCAACTCTTTTAATTTCAATTCGTGAATAATATCCATTCAGCGATTCGTTTAAATCGAATGGTTTTGCTTGTTCGTCGCAAGTAGTTTTTTTTTCTTGCGACTTTATTTCATTCTTATTTTTAATATTATATGATCCCTTAAACGGTAAAACTGAAATCATTTTTCCTCCTTACATTTTTATTTGTATACAATAAAACAAATAAAGAAAAAAAATTGCGTAGATTATATTTTGCTTAATAACAAAATAGGAGTAATAACAAAGGAACGTATTTCAAACCAAATCTCAGATAAAAGAGTTATTTTATCAATAATTGTTAAACCCTGCCTATAAAATATTTAGGAAATATAAACACACAGATTTATGTTGATAAATGTTTTAATATATAGCTATATAGTTTGCTATTTTTATTTTCACTATCTTCTATAAATTATTAAATATGGCAACAATTATTTTATTTATACCAACATTTTTTGCTTTAGCAATTTCAGCCAGCGTTTGGTGAAAATCAAGGGGTGGTTCCATAGATTTTTCCGGACCCACCAACATATTTAGAAGCCATTAAAACATCGATGCCACCACCTGAACCTAAATCTAAAATTGTTTCACCTTCTTTAATTTGAGCAAAAACAAGAGGGTTTGCACATCCTAAAGACGCTTCTATTGCTTCTTTTGGAATATCATCAAGGTTTTGTCCCGCATAATTTCTTTGCGCTCTTGAAATCTCTTGACAGCAAGAACATGTACTGTATGTATCTTCTTGAACTTTTTGAGCAATATTACCGTAAAAATCTTTAACTTCTTTTTTAACATCAAAATCCATTGTTTTAGCCTCCTTAAAAATTGACAAATAATATTAAATATGCCATAATCGGAATATATAATATTATAGTATTCCATTTTTGGAATATTGTCAATAGTAACTTGTGAGAATTTTTATGAAAAGTAATCTATACGAAAAAAAGGCTCAAATATTCAAGGCTCTATCCAATCCGGTGAGGCTTGAAATAATAGACTTTTTAGCAGACGGAGAAAAATGTGTCTGTGAAATTGTTGAAAAATTAAACTATGAACAGCCGCATATTTCAAAGAGCTTGATTAAATTAAAAGAAGCAGGTCTGATAAAAGACAGAAAAGAAGGTTTAAATGTCTATTATTCTCTTAAAATCTGCTGTATGGGCGAATTTTTTAACTGTTTAAACAAAATTCTTGAATCAGAGTCGAAATCTTAGTTTGTTTGAGTAATGTAATGGAATTTTAATCAAACAAAAGTTTATTTTGCCTAATTTTAAAAGAATAAAATACTCATTTTAACCGTTACAAATAATCATTTAATGTGTTTCTTTACAACCATCTTAACCGGCACAATTTTTTCTATAAAAGGCTTAAAAAACAGAATACAAAAGCATAAAAAAATAAAAAAATCCGTTATGTCTAAAACATATCCCTTGCAAAGAGTAAAACTATGTGCCTTTCGCATCGGTGAGATATCCGATAACTTCATCTACATGGCCTTTTACCCTTACTTTTCGCCACTCTTTTTCAATATTGCCCGATTCATCAAGTATAAAAGTTGAGCGCTCAATACCCATATATTTTTTGCCATACATTGATTTTTCTTTCCAGACGTTGTATTTTTGGGCTAAAAGCTTATTTTCATCTGAGAGTAAAATAAAATTCAACCCTTGCTTTTCCTTAAAATTTTTGTGACTCTTTAGACTGTCGGGACTTACACCGATTAGAGTTGCATGCTTTGTTATGCGATTTAAATTGTCCCTAAAATCACACGCTTCTTGTGTACAGCTGGGGGTGTTATCTTTTGGATAAAAATACAAAACAATTTTTTGTCCTTTAAATTCATCCAAATCAAACTCGGTTTCATTGTTGTTTAAATCTATGCCTGATAATTTCATTTTGCTCTCCTTTGGCAGAAGAATAACATACTTTACAAAGGTTTTAATCGGACATTTGATTTACGACTAAAATCCTTTTATCAATAATCCTCCAGTGTCAACAAATTGTAGTATAAATTGATAAACTGCAAAGAATGAAGTTCCTGTATTTGCCTGATTATAAAAATTACACCCCTTGGTTCAAGGGGTGTAATCCTGTGATATTTTAAACTATACCGTAATTTTCGGTTTAGGACCTGCAGCAACAATTTCAGCAGGCATATTAGGATATTTAGCGGCAAAGTTATCAGCAAACATTTGAGCAAGTTTATTTGCTTGTTCGTCGTATGCCTTTTTATCTTCCCACATTCCTCTTGCGTCAAGTTTTTCATCAGGAACATTCGGGCAAGATGTCGGATAGTCAACATTAAATACATCATGATGTTTAAATTCAATATTGTCAAATGAGCCGTTAAGTGCAGCTGTAACCATTGCACGAGTGTATGCTAATTTCATACGTTTTGCACCAGATGCAGCAGAGCCGCCTGCCCAACCTGTATTTACCAAGTACACTTTAGTGCCGTATTGGTCTAATTTATCACCAAGCATTTCGGCATAAACCGAAGCATCCATTGGCATAAAGGGTTCGCCAAATAATGTTGAGAATGTCGGTTGAGGCTCTGTAACACCACGTTCGGTACCTGCCAACTTAGAAGTGAAGCCAGTAACAAAGTGGTACATTGCAGTATTTTTATCCAATCTTGAGATTGGAGGCAAAACGCCAAATGCATCAGCTGTTAAGAAGATAACAACTTTTGGAATTCCGCCCATAGAAGGAATTTGAGCATTGTTAATGTAGTTAATGGGGTAACCTACACGAGTGTTTTCTGTTAAGCTGCCGTCAGCAAAATCAAATTCACGAGTGTTGGGATCCATTACAACGTTTTCAACCAATGAACCGAATTTAATTGCGTTATAAATATCGGGTTCATTTTCTTCTGTTAGGTTGATACATTTTGCATAACAGCCGCCTTCAAAGTTGAAGATACCGTCAGGTGACCAGCCGTGTTCATCGTCGCCGATTAATTTACGGGCAGGATCAGCCGAAAGAGTAGTTTTGCCTGTTCCAGATAAGCCAAAGAATACGGCAGTTTCTTTTGTTTCAGGATCCATATTAGCGCTGCAGTGCATAGGAAGTACATTTTTCTTAGTCATAATGTAGTTCATCGTAGCAAATACAGACTTTTTAATTTCGCCTGAGTATTGCGAACCGCAGATGATAATTGTGTGCGCTTCGTAGTCAATAGCAATGCATGCTTCAGAGTTTACACCGTCAACCTCCGGATCGCATTTGAATCCGGGAGCGCATAAAATTGTGTAATCAGGTTCACCGTATTGAGCCAATTCTTCAGCTGTCGGTCTGATTAACAATTGGTGAATAAACAAGTTTTGGCTTGCCATTTCATTAATAACTCTGAACTTTTGAGTGTACTTTTTGTCAGCACCTGCAAATCCGTCAAAAATAAATATTTCTCTGTTTTGCAGATAAGCGGCAATTTTGCCCTTGATAGCATCAAATTTTTCTTTAGAGATAGGTTTATTAACTTTTCCCCAAGCAATTTCATTGTGGACACCGTCAGTGTCAACGATGAATTTATCTTTAGGTGAACGACCGGTATATTTTCCGGTTGTTACAACAAGCGCACCCGTATCAGACAATAAACCTTCGCCTAAACGTAGAGCTGCTTCAGTCAGTTGAGCAGGTGTCAAATTACGATACACTGCTTTTGGGCCGATTATACCCAATTTTTCAATTCCGAATGTTTGCATAAAAATTCTCCTTATATCGTGTACTATTTTAACACAAAAAAATAATATCAAACTCTTTAATAAATATTTTTTGTTATATAATACAGTATAACAAGGGGCGTTAGCGCAGTTGGTAGCGCACAACGCTGGCAGCGTTGGGGTCAGGGGTTCAAATCCCCTACGCTCCATATAGTAAAATAGCAATAAAAAAGCGCCCGATTATAGGGCGCTTCTTGATGGACTTGCAAACAGTTATTCTTTGTCATCCTTTTTATTTAATGCATCAGCTATTGTTGACGCTGATTCTATAATTGTGCCGATAGGGTTAAATATGGCACCTACTAAGGAACCCACTGTATTGGATACAATGTCTCCAAGTAATGACGAGTCTTTTTCGCTATCTTCTGATTCTTCAGTGCCTTGAGTTGTGCCGGTCGAGCCTAAGGTGCCTGTAGAACCTAAAGTTCCTGTTGTTCCTGTAGTTCCTGTTGTTCCTGTTGAACCAGTTGTTCCAGTTGTTCCAGTTGAACCAGTTGTTCCAGTTGTTCCAGTTGAACCTGTTGAACCAGTTGTTCCAGTTGAACCAGTTGTTCCAGTTGAACCTGTTGTTCCAGTTGAACCTGTTGTTCCAGTTGAACCTGTTGTTCCAGTTGTTCCAGTTGTTCCAGTTGTTCCGGTTGAGCCGGTTGAGCCGGTTGAATTGTTTGAGTTTGCAGCGTTTTGGGCGGCTTCTTGTTCAGCTTTTTCAGCTTCTTCTTTTAATCTTTGTTCTTCGGCTTCTTCGTATAATTTTTGCGCCGTTTCTTCTTCTTGTGCTTCAAGATCGTCAGCTATT
>CASELF010000029.1 GCA_949288725.1 uncultured bacterium | reverse complement strand
TCTGTTATTAAGTGCTTTTGAGTCGGCTTCTATTTCTTTAGGAATTTTTATTTCATCACCAACGTTGAAATATTTTTTACCTTTTAAAATGTCTTTGTTAACTTCTTTTAAGTCTTTTTCTGAACAGCCGAAATTTTTTGCTATATCTGAGATTGTTTCTCCGTTTTGAACAATTATACCGGTTGTGTTGCCTAAACCATCATATTTAATGTTGTATTGTTTACCATTTACTATTTTGCTTTGTTGTAGACGTTTGCCTGTTTCTGTGTTATAAAGTGTGGCTGTTTTATTATCTCCTTCTGTTATAATTTCTTGAGTTGTTCCATCTTCTTTATACAAGCGTTCGGTTTTTTTATTGTCTTCTGTAATTATTTCTGAAAGAGTTTTTCCGTCTTTTGTTTGGCGAATTGTTTGTTTGTTCGGTTCGGTAATATTTTCTGTTATTGTTCCATCTTCATTATATTTATAATCTGTTGTTCTTAAAATATTATTACCTAAATTTTCAATTTTTTCTGTTATAACAGGTTTGCCATCTATATATTGATAGTTTGATTGTACAGAACCTTCATTAATTTGTTCTTTTACTTCTTTACCATTTTCGTATTCGATAACTGATGTTTTGGTATTGTTATTGCTTACAGTTGTCTTTTTAACAGGTAAACCGTTTTTAATATCTGTAACTGAATTGTCTCCATTTTCTTGAACAATTTTTTCTTGTGTTAATTCTTTGTTTTCATCAAAGAATTTTGTTGTAACTGTATTATTTTCATCTGTTGATACAATTTGAGATGTTTTATCAGGATTAATTGTTTCTTGTGAACCGTCTTTGTATGTTACAATAATTGTTTTTTGACCATTTTCTTCTAAAACTTGTGATGATGCGATATTTTCACTGCTTTCTGATAGTGAATTGATAAAATTGAATAATTCTTTTTTATCTAGGTCTTTAAGATTTTCATTTTTAAGAAATTTTTTAGCTTCTCGTTTAGAAAGTTTTTCATTACCTGCTGCATCTTGCAATTTTGCACTGAATTGTTGCATTTCATTTGCATCTAAAACACCATTTTTGTCAGTATCAACTGCATCAAAAATGGATTTTTCATTCTCACTTTTGAGCTGTTCACGCTTAATTCCGCCTTTTAATTCATTTGTATTTATTTCACCATAGTTTTTTGGACCAAGGTAGAGTTTAATTTCTGACAATTTTCCTCCTTTTTGGAAATTTACTATTACTGTGTATTACGGTTATATCAGGTAAAAACTTTATATTACGGGAGGTAGAATATTATTAAATGAGGTAAAAAACTTGTGATTTAACATTTTAAGCCGTTTTACAATTCTTAACAAATACGTTTTTTATAGTTGTATTAAGTCTTTTGTTACGACATTCTTTAATATTTTTTTTTAATGCTTGTCCGGTGTATTTAATCACAAAAGAATAGAACGGAACTTATGGGTAAATATATTGACTATAGTACTTTGAGCATATGGCAAAATTATGTTCAATTTATAATGTGTTTAATTTCTAAATCTTCAACTACTAATTACTTAAATCTATATATGCAGTTTAACATGCCAATTTTAATGTTTTCGCTATATTAGCAAGTTAAAAGAACAGTATAATCTTTGATAGATATAACTAAGTATGTGTATAACTTGTAAAATTTAAGTGCTTATTTTTACTTTTACAAATAATCATTTAAGGTGTTTCTTTACAGCGTTTTTTATTATTAATATTGTAATTTAACGGGACATTTTATCTGAACGCATAAAAAGATTATTTGGCAAAGTTGGCTTTGTGTTTGAGTTTTGGCGGTTAGAAGCGATCGCTTTATATGTTGTAAAACGGTCTTTTACTAATCATCATTGTCTGATACTGTCCGTCAATACTAGATATTGTTACAAATGCACATGAAAATTGGATATTACGACAAAATGAAAATTTTCTTGAAGATTTAAGAAGGTTTATAACATTAATTTAAGTTTTTAATGTAGGAAGAATCTTAGACTAATAGAGAAAATCTATATTGTTATTTCTAACAGGTTAAGTTTATTTGGTATTTGTTTAGATATGCTTTCATTGTAGCTTCATCAAATTTGAGTACTGTGTAGTTTTCTCCATTAATATTTTTAGTTCCGTCTTTTACCATTCCTAAACTTTTATAAAGTTTGATGTTTTCAGGTTTGTTTGTTGCAAATTTTAAAGTCTTATTGCCTGTCTCTAAGCAAAAACTAACCATTCTTGCTATTATGGCTGTACCTGCTCCTCTTATTTCAGCATTTTTGCCCTGGTTCCAAGGTGCGGTGTTAAGATTTCTGCCCCAGACTTCTCCGTTATCCTGAATTTCTATGTTTGCTATAGCCTGAAGTCTTCCATCTTCTGTTCTCAATGTAAAATAGTTAGCGTCGTTGTATAATGTTCTTGTTTTGTAGGATGGAAGTATGTCTGCTTGCGGGTATTGTTTTGATAGCCATTGTTTCTTGATTTCTTCGGATAGTTTTTCGTATTCCTTTTTATCACTAAATGGCATTATGTCTGTTACTTCACCAAATAAGGATTTGCCTTCTCTGATGTTTTGCAAATATACACTTTGGCCGTCTTTTACTATGTTCCAAGGTAGTTCAACATCTTTTTTCGGAATGAATTTTGCAAAATTTGGTGACTTGTTTGCAAATTTTGCAATCAATTTGTCGTGTTTTTCTGCCAATTTTAACTTATATTGCGCAAAATCTCGCTCACTTTTCGGTGTAATTGTGTATGTGCCATCTGCCATAGAGGCAATTTCGTCTTGAACCTCTTTTGGAAGTTTACTCTTGGGTATATCAAAGCGTATTCCTGCTTTTTCTATCTTTTCAAAGGATTTGTTTATGATGTTTTTGTCAGCAGACATAACAATTCTCACATAACCTTCGCCGTTTGTCCCAAATACCGTTCCCGGAGTGAAGGCCACTTGAGATTTATGCAGTACGTATTTGAAAAATTCATCTGATGTGAATTCTGGTGGTACTTTTGCCCATAAATAATATGTTCCGTCAGTAGGTTTTACCTCACTTCCCAGTCTGTGCAGCCATTTGATTGCAGTGTTTTTCTTTCTCGATAGATTTTGTTTATTTTATTGATGTAACCTTCTTCGTCTTTTAGGGCTGCTATTGTTGCATGTTGTACCGGTACATAAACGCTTCCGCCTGATAAATATTTAGCGTTTAATAGGTTGTCTATGTTCTCTTTGTCGCTTACGGTAAAAGCTACCCTTAGGCCCGGCATGCTTTGCGCTTTACTCATTGTGTGTATTTGAAATGCTACATCTTTTGCCCCGTCTACTTGCATTATTCCTACAGGTTTGCGTCCATAGTGGGTTACTTCACTATTATCCATATCGTGTATGATTAATGTTTTATGCTCTTTTGCCCATTTTACGGCTTCCTCAAAAACCCTTTTGGGTGCAAATGAGCCTGTCGGGTTGTGTGGATAATTTAAAATTAATATTTTGGCATCATCAGGGAACTTTGAAAAATCAGGCAGATACCCGTTTTCTGGTTTTAAATCAAATTGTTCTTTCTTTAAGTCGTGTCTTGTTATTAAATCATCATATAGTGAATATCCAGGGTTTGGAACTAAGACTTTGTCTTTGTAATTTGTATAGGCTGTGAATATATGGTCTATGGCATCTGATGAGCCTGAGGTTACCATAACTTCTGTTTTGGGGTTGATTTTTACTCCAAAACGTTTTTGCATCCAATTCCCAACTTCATCTAAAAGTGCACCTTCACCTTTCGGATTGTTGTATCTGTGTGACCATAAGTCGTTTACTTTTGCCTTGAGTGCTTCTTTGGCTTTTTCAGGTGGTGTTAGATCCGGGTTTCCCATTGATAAATCTACTACGGATTTGTCTCCGTGAAGATATCTGGCTTTACCTATTTCTTTGATGTATTCGGATATCAGATAATCAGATTTTGATAATCTGTTTGCAGCAGGTATTAGCCCGCAAAAATATACCAATGATAAATTCGCCGGAACCCGTTGGAGTTTGGGTTGCGTCAATCTTGATGTTGAATTGGTATTTGTGCTATTTACTACTTTTTGAGGTGTTGTTGAGTTTGAATAAACTCGTCTATTGTTTATTGTATTTTGGCTAATTGTGTATATCTTCATTTTTTATTTCAATTTCTATTTCTTATTATTTGTTTTCGTTTTTCTTGAACTATCTTTTATGTATAGTGAGATTTTGGGGCGCTTTGGCGGACGATTTCTTTCGATGTCATCCAATGCGTTTATTATCTGTTTTATATTGAATTCTCTTTCACCGTTTGCTTTTCTTGCTTTTAAAAGATATTCGCAAGCCCTTCTGTTACTGCCTTTTATTTTAGAATATAAGGTTATAACATCTTTGTTTGAAACTGTCGGTTTCATCCCTTTTGCCCTTTGGGCTGCTCTTGTCTCTTTTACTGAAGCAAACATTTCTTCAAGATTCTTGTTGCGCATTTTTGTAAAACGTTTTATTGTCAATGTGTAATCGGTTTTAGTTCTGCGCATTTTTGATCTGATTATATTTATAGCAGTTTCTTTTATTTGTTCTTTTGTTTCCTTTGAACTTAATTTTTTAGGTTTGGTTATTACTGGTGATATTAGAGGAGTTGGTGTTTCTTCTTCTGATTGGTGAGGAATTACCTCTTTAGATTCTATTGTTTTCAGCGCAGTTGGTTTTATTGGGTTTGGTTTTACAATAATAGGACGTTTTCTTGTGTATGTTATGTCTTGTTTTAGTGCTGTTGGTTTTCCTGTGCCGAACATGTTTGGCATTATCTGGTATTTTATTATACGGTCGTATTTCATTAGTTTAGCTTTGAGTTCACCAAAAAATATGTTTGATATTCTTACATAGGATTCTCTGCTTTTTGCATCCATGATTTGGTGGGGTGTTATATAATATTTGTTGTTTAGATTGTTGACTAATATATCGCGTATTTTTTCTGGTTCGTCTAACAACTGATCATTACTTCTTATTATATTTATGAAATTTTTAGATTTCTTTAGAAGTGTGTCTGAACCAAAACTGTTTATGTAATACATAAATTCATTTATTGGTTGTGCCAGTAAGGCGCTGTTATTTTGTCTAAGTTCTTGGTATAGTTCCCTAGAGGCTTTGTTTTTGTCAATTTCTTCAAAAAATGCTTTAATATCTGAATAGGAATTGTTTTCAGGTTTTGTGTTTGATAATAAAAAGTATTTTCTGTTATCGTAATTGTTTTTGTTTGTTGTTTCTAATAAGTATTTAAAGAATTATTTATCTTGTTCTGTTAAAGTTTCATTTGGTTTAAGTAGTTTTATTATTGTTGTGTATGGCTCTGACAATAATTTTATCCCTTCAAGTGTTATGGTTTTTGTATCACTATCTTGAGGAAGTACTCGCATTATGTGTGGGTTTTCTTTGAGAGATTTGTATGCAAGTTGTTTATTTATTTCCGCCGGAGAAAATGTCGGGGTTTTTCTACTTAATTCTTTGTTTAAACCTTCTATAAAATCTTCATTTTGGTGGTTTAAGATAATATAAGATCTGAATTTGTCAAAGTTTTTAAGTAATTTCTTCCTATTGTTTATGTGCAAAATTGATGTAATTTCTTTTGGGTCTATATTTACTCCACTATCTTGTAGTGATTGTAGTTTCAAATATAGTTGCCCTTGAGAATCTTTTTTTATGCTATTTAAGAGTTTTAGTACATTGTCAAAGGAATAATTTTTATTATAAAGTATCGAAAAATACCATCTGTGAGGGTCTTTTATTGATTTATATGTATTTATTGTTTCTTCCAGTTTTATTGTATTATCAAATAATTCCGGATGATAGAAACTCTCTGCATTGTAACGCTCCGCTAATTGGTATAAGAAAGAATTTCTCTTGCTGTTGTTTCCTCTTATTAGTTTGATTATAGGTTTGCTGTTATAACTATTGAAGAATAAACTTATTTGTTTTGCAAAGTTATCTCTTACCATCTTTTCTGTTGGGGAAATGAAGAGGTCTCTAGTTGCACTCAGGCTTAGTCCTGTGAAATTTGGGGTTGTGTTTTTTAAATTTTGTCTCTTCTTGTTGTTGTAATAATTAATATTGTTTATTTGTTGTATTTTCATAATTGCCTCATTCTCTAAATCCTTTTGTATAAAATCCCTAAATATATTTTTTTGCTTCTATGTGAATAAATATTACACAGTCTATTTTATAACAAAGAATGTTCGTCGCGTATTATTAGTTTTGCTCTAATTCCCAAATATATGGTCGCTCCAAGCAGAGCAAGAGTAACTGTTCTATAATTTTAGAAATATTACTTTTTAACCTTTTTATTTTGCATACATGTTAAAAAACAATTCTTTTTACCAAGAAAATTTATCAGTACCTTTAATTAATCTTTTTCTAATATGTTTTTATTTTAAAAAAGTTTTGTTACATATTCATTTAATGTTTTTAATAGACTTGGTTTGCTAGTATTGTTATTTTCTTTTGGTACTGAAGATTTGATTTTTATTTTTATATCATTAACAAAAGAATTTTTATTTGAGTCTAAAATATGTTTAGCAATAGTTTTTTTTATAGTTTTATGTCCGCAATCTAATTTGGTTGGATCAAATCCTTCTGGGAAAACTATTTTTAATTTGTTAATAATCATTTGGGTATTTCCAAATAAATCATTGGCAGGTTTAAATTCTAATACTACATCATTTCTATTGGCCATACGTCCGATAGAACTTTTGTTTTCTTCAAGAATTTTTCTTACGTCTTTCCCTAAATTTTCATCAATTTTTACGTTAGAAGCATTTATCTGATGCCTTTTATTAATTTGATTTAATAATATTTTTTTAGGTGTAATATTTGTGAGTAAAGATGTTTTCATTTTTTCTCCTATAATTTATTATCTAATCTAAAAATTTCCAATAAAGGTTGGTGTTGTTAGAATAAATAGAATATATTGTTTTATACTCTTTATTGTTAGTGTATGTATAGTAAAACGTGTGAAAAATAAATTTGCTATTTTAAATATAAATCTTTAAATAAAATTATAAATTTTTTACGAAAGAAGAATTTTTGTTATTGATTTTTTATTGGACCAACTGCTAAATTAATAATGAGTTAAAAATATTTGATTCCTACGACAAAGAAAATGAGTTTTCATACTGGCAAATTAAACAAGAAAATGCAAACTTACAAAATATAAATGATAATGAAAAGTATGAAAAGATTGAAAATAACTTATATGTTATCATTTCCCCTATAAATTACTTCGAAAAAGATGAATATGCCATAATTAATGGGATTATACTTGTAAAGATATCAGATAAATAGTTTGTGGATTGGGATTTCTACCCAAATAAATAAAAGATCTTTTTAGTAATCAATATTAAATAAAATTTTGTTCTCGAATATTTTTCTGTGTTTCTCTTATTATGCGATGAATGTTTGTATAATATCCTCCGGCAAGAACAAGACCTGCTGTAACCCAGGCAATTGGACCAGCAAAAAACATTCCGACATATCCAAATTTTACAGCCAAATATATTGCCGCAAAAGCCCTCATTAGTAATTCTCCAATTGAAGCTAGTAATGGTATGGTTGCTCTGCCCAAACCTTGCAGTGCATTTCTGTATATAAATATTTGGGATAAAAAGAAATAAAACAAAGAACTTATAAATAAGTAATCATGGGCAATTTTAACAACTTCAGGGTTTTGATTTCCAATAAAAATTTGTACAAAGTGACTTCCCCAAAAATGCATAACAAAAGCCATAACTACACTTAAATGCAGATTTATTACAGATGCTTTTTTTACGCTAATTCTAATTCGTCTAAAATTATTAGCTCCAAAATTTTGTGCTACAAAAGCCGCTAGTGCAACTCCAAATGATACCATAGGCATAGTCGCAATCTGTTCAATTCTTAAAGCGGCTGTCATTGCTGCGATAACATCAGCCCCAAAAGAATTGCATACACTTTGGATAATTAAAATTCCAGCACCCAGTATAGAAAACTGAACTGCCATAGGTAAACCGACTTTCAAATGCTCAAGAGCAAAATCCCAATCTTTATGAGTATTGAAAATCCAATCTTCTTTTTTTAAGTGCAAAATAGGGAAATATCTTTTTACATAAAAAGCACAAAGTATAACAGAAATTGCTTGAGAAAAAACTACTGCAATTGCAGAGCCCGGAACTCCCCAATGACATACCAAAATAAATAGCAAGGCTAAAAATATATTCAAAATAGAGGCAAAAATCAAAAAGTATAAAGGGGTTTTGCTATCTCCCAGTGCTCTTACAATACTGGCAAGCAAGTTATAAAAATTTGCGGTGAATAAACCAATAATAACTATTTGAATATACCAGTAAGCATCATGATAAATTTCTGGCGGAACATTCATCCATTTTAAAATATGTCCCATTAAGCCTAAACACACAAAGGTGAAGAATAATGTAAATATCGTACTCAAAATAGTGGACATTGTGACAGAACGCCGAACCCCATCATAATCTTTTGCCCCAAATCTTTGTCCTGTAATAACAGCAAAACCGTTTGTCATACCAACAATTACAAACATAATCAGGAAAAATAATGGTGCAACAGCCCCAACAGAAGCCAAAGCATTAATTCCAAGTGTTCTTCCGACTATTACTATATCTGCTATATTATAAAATTGCTGAAAAATATTTCCAATCAATAAAGGTACTGAAAATATTAGAATCAGTTTTAGGGGATTTCCTGAAGTTAAGTCATTTATCATAATAAAATATTATCTATCTCTTATTTAAGAACCTTTATCATTATATTATATAAAAAATAAATAAGCACAAGTCTAAATTAAACTATAAAATAAATAATAACATAACGTTTATATAAGAATTTCATTATTTTTATATGCTTTTAATAATCTTAAAACTGTACTGCGGCTAATGTTTAATTTTTTTGCAATTGCAGTATTTGTTTCATTGTTCTGCTTGAGTTTTAGTATTTGTTTCAAGCATTCTATTTTCTTATTATCTTTATTTCCCAATTTTAATTTGCATCGCAGGCTCTTTACATTATTAATGTTTGTATTTAGCCGTTGCGCAACTTCTTTATTGGAAAGTGGCAGATGTAACATTTCTTTCAAAGCTTCCAGTCTTTTTTTATGTGGTGATATCATAAGATATTTAGTTATAATTTTGGCAATCAAATATTTACTCAATCCTGTTTTTTTAGATATTTCCTTTTGAGATAATTGGCCTTCTTCTAATAAAGATATAGCGTCTTTTATTTTTTGTACATTTAATTTCCTTGGAGAAGGTAGGTCAAATTGTTTTATCCTGTTGTATATTGTGCTAATACTTATATTATTTCGTTTCGCAATTTCATCCATTTTAAGTCCTGAGGCCAACTCTTTTTGTAATTTACTTATTGAAACCTTTTGACTTTGAAAATTTGGTTGATATATAGATGCATGAAATTGATTATTTATATACATAAATTCTCCTGTTTTCTATAGTAATGCTGAACATTTTAATTTTTGCTAGTGTTTTATTAGTAATTTTTCTTAATAAAATTTAAGATAAAGGCAAATTTTGTAAAAAAGTTGTTTTATAAAAAATATAAAGTAGGAGGTAATGTTATAGTGTCTTTATCAATCGAAAGTACCCCAAGGGTTGGTGTTGCAGGATTTCAAGGTTATAAGAAAAATGTCAAAAATGACAAAGTAAATTTTACAAGTCGTGATGATTTATTTGAAAAGGCTAATAAAAAAGTAGATAAGTCTTCTAATGGTAAATTTGATTTTTCAGAGTGTGTGAAAAATTTTGGCAAAGGCCTTTTGTCACCAATTACGGCAATAATAAAACATCCATTAATGACAATTGGTACTTTAGCCGCAACAGTTGCGCTATGTTCGGTAGTTCCTGTAATGGGACCGATTTTGGCGGTTGGTTTTGGTGCATTAAGTGCTTACCAAATTGGCAAAGGTGTTGTTGATGTTGCAAAGAATTATAAAAATGGCGAATATGATAAGGCTGAAAAATCATTTAATAAAGTTGGTGAGGGCACAATAGGTGTTGTTCTTACTGCTGTTGGAATAAAACAAAGTGCACGAGTTGCAAAAGAAGCAAAATTGATGTCTGAACTTGGTGTAACTTCTCTTGATAAAGCACAAAAACTTCAAATTGCTAACGAAGTCAAAAATGGGACTAAATTAGATGCATTAAAAGAAATTACTACATTATTTACGTCTAAAACCGGACTAAAGGCTGTTGGAACACAATTCAAGCCAAGTAATATTTCTGCTCGAGCAAAAGATGTTTTCAAGTTTTTGTTCACTAAAGAAGAAGTAACAAAAATTAAGAAAGAAAAAGTAAGATTTTCAGAAACTGCTGAAGGTAAAAGACGTGCTGCTTTGTCTTCTCAAGAGATTGAAGCGGAGGTAAAATCATTATATAAAGAAGCGTTTGATGAGTATGGAATACCTGAAGAATTACGTCCTGAGATAAAAATTATCAACAAAGATATAAAAAATGGTGGGGGTTATTGTGCTTCCTCTCATGAAATTACAATTAATGAGAAAGCTTATAGGGAAGGTGTATTTGATTTGCCGGATGTTATAAAACATGAGTCAACACACGCTCAAAATGCAATTTTAAGACAAAGAATTCCTCAAGAAGAAAAAGAAAAAATATTGGTTGAATATCTTGTGAATAAAATTAAAAATGGTGAAAAAGAAAATGTCTTGAACGGAAACGGAAGTATTTTTACCGGACATGAAATAATGAAGCCGCCAAAAATGAGTGTAAAAATGCGCGAAGATTTTGCTAAATTAGCTCAAGATAAATTATATAAAATGTCTTCATATACAGACGATGAAATATCACTAATGGTAAAACCGCTTGTTGAAAATAACCCTGATTTTGTTCAAATGTACAAAACCCCTGAAGAAGCTATCAGTGTTATGACTAATTATGCAAGAGGTCATAATATAAGATATCAAATTGCAGTAAAGAATTCCTTCGGTTTTGATACTTCAAAAATTGATACAAATTTGTTGAAGGATTTATCAGCAGAAGAAAGAAAAGTTGCAATTCAATCACTCAAAGATGGAATTGATTGTATAGAAGCAAATGCTTCAAATAATACAGGTGCCTTAGGATTAGGTGGTGATTTTAAACAGTATCAATTCTCTGCTGAAGAAGTTCTGTGTCAACAAAAAGGAAATAATTTTGAAATTTCTAAACTTGAAGCTCAATTAGCTAAGTTAAGAACTCAAAAGAATTATGATGTGGCAGAAGAAGCACGTTTGTTAGATTTGATTAAAAAATCAAAGTTAACTATTGAATACAAAACCAAAGGTCAAAAGATGTATGAATTATACACTGAATCACTTAACAATCCTGAAAATAAAGAACTTGCCAAACAAGTTAAAATGATGCAAAGAGAATTATATAAAATTAAAAGTGAAATTAATTCTATCAGTGGTGTATATTCAGAAGATCTTTTAGGTTTAAACATTCATGTTAAAGCAAACCAATACTCAGCATATACTGCAAAAATTCATCCG
>CASELF010000028.1 GCA_949288725.1 uncultured bacterium | reverse complement strand
TTGTTGGTTGATTTGTTGTCCTTCGTATTCAACGTTACTTTTTCTTGCTGTCAGGCTTAAAAATCTCGCCTGTGATGCTGCCATACCCATTGTAGTGACCCTTTCATCTTGTTCCTATATTCCTTTTATCGGTCACTTCTTCTCTTTTCTTTAGTTTTTTATCCCTCTTTTGTAATATTTCGTTACATTCAGAAAAACCTCTTGAAATTTCAAGAGGTTTTTCTGAATAAAATTTATTAAAAATGCTTATAAAACTTGCTTTAACTCTTCAATAACCACATCTAATGCTCCTTGTTGGTCATTAAATATAGTTTCGCAATCCTTACAAGCCTGTTCATAAAATTCTTTATCTGATAACAAAACTTCCATATAATCACTTAACTCTTCAGGTGTTTTTACAATTTTTCCTGCCTTTGACTGTGACAATAACCAGTATATATCTCTAAAGTTATGAATAGAAGGTCCTGTTATTGTTGGTTTTGAATAAACTGTTGCCTCTAATGGATTATGACCGCCTGTATTGTTAAAACTTCCGCCAATAAATGCAAAATAACAAATTGAATACATTTTACTCAATTCACCCATAGTATCCAAAACTATAATATCTTTCTGAGCAAAAGTATCACCTTTGGAGCGAAAGCCATAATTTATTTTACTTTCTTCTAATACTGGAACAATTTGCGGTATGCGAGTTGTGTGTCTTGGGACTAAAAGAAGTTTTATATCAGAATATTTTTGTAACTTCTCTTTGAAAATATTTATTATAATTTCTTCTTCAGTTTTATGTGTACTACCTGCAATAATTACTCTAAATCCGTCTTGTCCTATATCTACAGTTTCATTTGTTCTTTTTACATCAAATTTTAAATTCTTCATAACAAACGTTTTTTCAGGAGGTGCACCTATTGAAATCAGTTTATTTCTGTCAATTTCACTTTGAGTCAAAATCTTTGTATATTTAACTAAAATCTTTTTGAAAAAATATCTACACAATCTCTATAATTTATAAGTAGAATCTGACATTCTACCATTTATGGTATAAAGTTTAATATTTTTTAAATTACAAAAAGATGCAAAAATAGGCCACAATTCCGTTTCTGCGATTAATACAACACTAGGCTTAATTTTACTTAGAAAAGCCTGAACGCAAATAGGTATATCAAACGGGAAATACGTGATAAAATCAACGATTTTGGAATATTTTTTGATAGCAATTTCTTGACCTGTTTTTGTACCGGTAGTAACAACTATTTTATAATCAGGAAAAACTTCCTTTGTCTTTTTAATAAGATTTTCTAAAGCAATAACTTCTCCAACTGAAACACCATGATACATAATAACTTTTGGACCTAAATCAGGAGCCTTGAAAAACCCTAATTTTTCTCTCCAACCATATAAGAACTTACCGCTTATTGCACGAATAATATAATAAAACGGTAACAATATTATAAATAGCAACGTAGAAACTAATCCATATAAGAAAAGTTCACTAAACATTGCAACAATAACCAGCAACAATAAAATTAAAATAATAGAATAAGTAATCATAACAAGAAAATTATACACCAAAGAACATAACATGTTGACAATATATACAAAAATTTATAAAATCAGGATATGGCAATAGCATATCTGAGTTTAGGTTCAAATAAGGGAGATAGAATCGGTTACGTACAACAAGCAGCCGGTTTGATTGGTGCGGAAGAAAAGATTTCTATTGTCAGAACTTCAGCATTCTATGAAACAGAACCTTGGGATATGAATACTCAAAATTGGTTTGTTAATGCAGTAATAGAAATCAAAACGCAATATTCACCAAAAGAACTTCTTGAAGCCTGCCAAAGAATAGAAAAAAAATTAGGCAGAGAGCCAAAAGAAACTAAAAATTATGAGGATAGAACTATTGATATTGATATTCTCTTCTATAACAAAGACATAATAAATGAAGAAAATTTAACTATCCCGCATAAATATGTTCACTTAAGAGCCTTTACGCTTGTGCCAATGCTTGAATTAAATTCTGAATTTGTGCATCCTGTATTACACAAAAGCATAGTTGAAATGCACAATGATTTAGAAAATCCGGAAATGGTATTTTTATATGGTACAAGAGTCGATTTCTAAAATTAGAATTGCCATTGCAGGAGCAGGTCCTGCAGGGTGCATTTGTGCAAAATACTTAAAAGATTTTGGCTTTGATGTTACTGTTTTTGATAAAGGCAAATTTTTAAGAACCCTATTACCTACCGGCGGCGGTCGATGCAACCTTGCTAATGCAATTTATGATTTTAAACAATTAGCAAAAAATTATCCCAGAGGTGAAAAGTTTTTATACTCATTATTTTCAAGATTTTCAACTCAAGACACCATTGATTTTATGAATAGCATTGGTATTAAAACCTACACACAAGAGGATTTGAGAATTTTCCCATCGACAAATTCATCCTATGATGTTCGACAAAAACTTTTAGAAGCGATAAAAGATTGTCACTTCGTTAATGAAAAAATCGAAAAAATTTCTCCATTAAACAATAGTTACAAAATAAAAACTAATAAGTCTGTTTACGCATTTGATATTGTCGTAATTGCAATAGGCGGACACTCTAATTTGAATATTCTATCTGATTTAGAAATAAAAATTATTCCACCTGTTCAATCACTTGTAGGGTTAGTAACAAAAGAAGATTTTTCTGAAATTTCAGGCGTTAGTCTTAAAAATTTAGAGGTTTCCGCAGGAAAGAATTTGTGTACAGGAGATTTATTATTTACTCATAAGGGAATTTCAGGACCTGCAATTTATAAAATTTCATCAATTATGGCAAGAGAAAATCTGCCTTTCAAATTGAAAATCAAGTTTGTTGATGATTTTGACCTTCAAGACGAACTAAACAAAAATCCGCATAAAGAAATAAAAAATTTGTTAGGAAATTTTATTCCAAAATCTTTGGCAAACCACATTCTTAACAAATTACAGATTACACAGGAAACTCCTTGTCACAAAATAAATGGCAAAATCCGCGATAAAATTTATCAACACTTGACCGCCTATGATATTGATGTAATAGGAAAAGTTCCTGATAGCGAAGTTGTAACCTGCGGAGGAATTGATTTAAAAGAACTTGACCCTAAGACATTAGAATTTAAAAAATATAAAAATCTGTATTGCTGCGGAGAAGTAATGGATATTGACGGTTTTTGCGGGGGATTTAACTTGCAAAACTGTTGGACTGGCGGTTTTGTTGCGGCTAACGGGATTTTTCAAAATTCACAATCTTAATGTTTATTTCTGTATTTTCTATTTTTGTAATATCATAGTGGTATTAAATATATCTTAGACACAAGAAGGAGCAAAATATGGATAGATATAAAGACTATACCAAAGAAGATTTTTTGAAATTATACGAAAAACCCCTTGAAGAATTATTAGAAATGTCAAAAGACATTACCCACGAAAATTTTTCAAATAAAGTTGAAGCTTGTAGCATAATAAGCGCAAGAACAGGTGCTTGCAGCGAAAATTGCAAATACTGTGCACAAAGCAGTCACAACCACGCTGATATTGAATTTCAACCTATATTAGACGTTGAAACAGTTAAAAAGGCTGCACTTAGCGCTAAAGAAAACGGTGCAACAAGATTTAGTATTGTTACTTCAGGCAGAAGACCTTCTGATAAAGATTTTGAAGTAATTCTTGATATGGTTCGTGCTGTTACAAGTATTGAGGGGCTTGAATGTTGTGCATCTTTAGGAATTTTAACCGAAACTCAGATGAAACAGTTAAAAGAAGCAGGGCTTAGAAGATTTCACCACAATATTAATACTTCTGAAAATTATCACAAATTTATCTGCACAACACATACTTTTGAAGATAGAATTAAGACTGTTGAACTTGCCAGAAAATATGGTTTGGAAGTTTGTTGTGGAGTTATTATCGGAATGGGTGAAACCAGAGAAGATAGAGTTGATATGGCTTTGAGTTTGAAAAAAATTAACCCTGAATCAGTTCCTATGAACATTCTTTGTCCAATTAAAGGTACTCCACTTGAAAATTACGGGGACAAAATTGATGAAGAAGAAATACTAAAAACTATCTGCATATTTAGAATGATTTTACCAAAGGCTGTACTTCGTTATGCAGGCGGAAGAACGACAAGACTGTCAAAAGAAAACCAAAAACGAGGCTTCATCGCAGGTATGAATGGAGTGCTTGTAGGCAACTACCTTACTACTGTTGGTTCTAAATCCGAAGAAGATAAAGAAATGCTTAAAGAACTTGATATGGTTTTGGTATAAGCATTAGAACTTTTGGAAAATTTTATAATGACAAATTATACAAAGAAAGAACTTTTAGAGATTTTGCAAGATGACAGCCAAAATGATTGGCTGTTTTCTCTTGCAAATAAAGTTAGACACGAAAATGTAGGAGATGAAATTCATTTAAGAGGTCTTATAGAATTTTCAAATATCTGCAAAAACACTTGCAAATACTGCGGGCTTCGTTGCGCTAACAAAAATATCGAAAGATACAGGCTATCTGTTGAGCAAATAACAAAAGATGCTCAAAATGCAATAAAATTGGGATACAAAACAATTGTTCTTCAATCAGGAGAAGATGAGAGATATACAACAAAAGATATTTGCAAAATAATAGAAAACATAAAAAATTTTGATGTTGCCCTAACTCTAAGCATTGGAGAAAAAAGTTTTCAAGATTATAAAGAGTTTAAAAATGCAGGTGCTGACAGGTATTTAATCCGTATAGAAACAACAGACGAAAATCTTTATAAAAAAATGCACCCTCATATGAGTTTTGAAAATCGATTAAGATGTCTTAAAGATTTGAAAAAACTTGGCTATGAAGTTGGAACAGGTTGTTTAGTAGGATTACCTGAACAAACTGTTGAATCTTTAGTTGATGATATATTATTTTTCAAAGATATTGATGCAGATATGATTGGTATAGGACCTTTTATATCACATCCACAAACACCACTTGCAAATGCTAAAAACGGAGATTTTACACTTGCACTTAAAGTTATGGCATTAACTAGATTGCTGCTTCCTGATATAAATATTCCTGCAACAACTGCGATGGAAACAATAAATCCAAATGGTAGAATTATTGCACTTCAAAGTGGTGCTAATGTCATTATGCCAAATGTTACAACATGCCAGTATCAAGAAAAATACGAGATTTATCCAAACAAAAGTCACTCAACTTCCATAGAATATACCCGTCAAAATATTGAAAATATAATCAAATCAATAGGCAGAACAATATCCACAACAAAAGGGGTTCATAATAAAAAATTAAACTAACTTATTTAACCGAATCAATTACACCGCCGCCTAAAACAGTATCTCTATCATAAAGCACTGCTGATTGACCTATTGCTATTGATTTTTGCATATCATCAAAAATAAGTTCAAAATGATCGTCATCAATAGGTTTTACTGTAGCATCAACAGGTTGTTGAGTTGAGCGAATTTTTGCACTAACTCGTTTTTCTTCTCTTAACGGTTCATCTAAAACCCAACTCAAATTTGTTGCAATAAGAGATTTTTTAAATGTCTTATCCGCCGGTCCAATTACAACTTCATTTGTATCCTTTCTCAATTCCAAAACATACAAAGGTTCTGTTGATGAAATTCCAATACCTTTTCTTTGACCTACCGTATAATTCCATATACCTTTATGCTTGCCAAGAATTTTTCCATCAGGGCTCACAATATTACCAGGTTTTTCATCAAGTTGTAATAACTCATTATAATCTCCGCCATAAAAATCCTGACTGTCAGGTTTGTCTGCAACTGCTAAGCCGTTATCTTTGGCTATTTGACGAATTTCTTCTTTTGTATAACCGCCCAACGGTAAAATAATATTTTTTAATTGGTCTTGCTTTAATCTGTATAGAAAATAGGATTGATCTTTTTTAGGCGCAACTCCTCTTTTTAATAAGAATTGACCATCTACTTCCTCAACTCGAGCATAATGGCCTGTTGCAAATTTGTCAAACTCTATTCCATCCTGTTTGGCAACTAAAGGAAGTGCGCCAAATTTAATATAAGCATTACACCATATACAAGGATTTGGAGTTCTGCCTTGAACATATTCTGATCTAAAATTTTCTAAAACAATTTTTTCGTATGCATCAACACAATTACATACATGATAAGGAATCCCGAGCAATTCAGATATCTTTTTAGCGCCTTCTATACTTTCAAGTTCATCAGGACCGTAACAAGCATTTTTATGCCCTAATCTTATCGCTTCTTCGCCTTGTTTGCCCCAAATAGACATAGTTGCGCCAATAAGGTCATAACCTTGCTGTTTTAATATTAATGCGGCAACTGTCGAATCTACTCCGCCTGATAAACCTATCAATATCTTCATTGCTACCTCTTTCCAAAGTCCTATAATAAACTACTATAAAGACTTTTATAAATCAATAAAAACATATCCACTCTATAATTTTAATTTTATTTACAATATAATATAATTATAATAATGAAAGAGAGGACTATATGATTTTAGACAAAGTTTATGATTCTAAAGATGTTAAAAATTTATCTATAGAAGAAATGAATTCTCTTGCTAATGAAATGAGAGAATTGATAATAAAAAAAGTAAACACCATAGGCGGACACATGGCACCTAATTTAGGAATAGTAGAAGCAACCATTGCACTACATTATGTTTTTGACCTGCCAAATGATAAAGTTATTTATGATGTTTCTCACCAATGCTATCCGCACAAAATTCTAACACGACGTAAAGAAGGTTTTACAGATCCTGATAAATATTTAAAATACACAGGCTACACAGCACCTGAAGAAAGTGAATATGATTTATTTAAAATCGGACACACCTCAACTTCTGTAAGCCTTGCAACAGGTATTGCAAAAGCAAGAAACTTAAAAGGCGAAAATTATAATGTAATCGCACTTATTGGTGACGGTTCTTTAAGCGGAGGAGAAGCACTGGAAGGATTAGACAACGCCGCAACATTAAATAGTAACATCATAATTGTTGTAAATGATAACGAAATGTCTATTGCCGAAAACCATGGCGGATTATACGGAAACTTAAAAACTCTAAGAGAAACAAAAGGAAATTCTGAATGTAATTTCTTTAAATCTCTAGGTTTTGAATACTTATATGTTGAAAACGGTAACAATGTTCAAGATATGATTTGTGCTTTTGAAAAAGTAAAAGACACTAAAAAACCAACTGTTATACATATTCATACACTAAAAGGAAAAGGTCTTGCTTTAGCAGAAGCTGATAAAGAAACTTTCCACTATATTATGCCGGGACAATTAGACCAAATTCAAGCCCACATTTCTACGCCGGAGCCTGAAAGTTATACCTCAATAACTAAAAAATTTATCAAAGATAAAATAAAATCTGATTCCAAAACAATAGTAATAACAGCAGGAACACCTGGAGTATTCGGATTTGATAAAGAATACAGAAAAGAACTTGGAGAACATTATACAGATGTTGGTATAGCAGAAGAACATGCAGTTGCTTATGCTTCTGCGCTTGCTAAAAATGGTGCAAAACCGATATTTACTGTTATGAGTTCATTCATACAAAGAACTTATGACCAATTATCTCAAGATTTGGGATTAAATAATTCACCAATAACAATGCTTGTTTATTGGGGCGGAATATCTAATGCCGATGCAACTCACTTATGTACATTCGATATTCCTCTAATCAGTAATATTCCTAATCTTGTATATATGTCACCAACAAACAAAGAAGAATATCTTGCAATGCTTGAATATTCTTATAATCAAAACGAACACCCGATAGCAATAAGAGTTCCAATGACTGAACTTATGTCAACAGGAATTCCTGATAATACAGATTATTCTCAAATAAATAAATATAAACTTATTTCAAAAGGTGAAAAAGTTGCTATCTTGGGACTTGGAAACTTCTTCAATCTAGCTTGCGAGGTTAAAGATGAACTTTTGAAAAAACTCAATATCAATGCAACTTTAATCAATCCTATATATACTACAGGAATTGATGAAGTTTTACTTGAAGAATTAAAACAAAATCACGAACTTGTAATAACATTAGAAGATGGAATGTTAGACGGTGGTTTTGGTGAAAAAATTTCAAGATTCTACGGAAATTCAAATGTTAAAACACTGAATTTCGGTTCTAAAAAAGAATTTACAGATAGAATTCCACTTGATGAATTATATAAACGATATCATTTGACTAAAGAACTTATTGTTGAAGATATCCAAAACGTAATTAGTGAAAAAGTTTGTAAATAAACAATCGGGCGGAAATTATTAAATAATTTCCGCCTTGTTGTTATATCCAATTTAGACAATTTATTGTTCCATTTTTGTGCTATACTAAAAGCGTTGAGAGATATAAAAAGGAGGGTTATCTATATGATAAATGCAAAACTTGAAGAAGAATTTAACGTACAAATTAATAAAGAATTATATTCTGAATATCTTTATTTAGCAATGAAAGTTTACTTCTTAGAACAAAATTTACAAGGATTTGTAAACTGGTTTGATGTACAAGTTCAAGAAGAACACGCTCATGCTATGGGTTTATATGACTACCTTAACGAAAGAGGTGGTAAAATTGACTTGAGAGCAATTGATAAACCTGAATTTAAAGGTAATTCACCACTAGAAATTTTTGAAGAAGTTCTTAAACATGAAGAATATGTAACTTCAAGAATTAACCACCTTGCTGACGTTGCTGAAGAAGTAAAAGATAGAGCAGCTCTAAAACTTCTTGACTGGTATCTAAAAGAACAAGTTGAAGAAGAAGCAACAGTTAGTGGTGTTTTAGCAACATTAAAACTTATCGGAGAAGATAAAAACGCTCTACTTCAACTAGACAAAGACTTAGCAGCAAGAACTTTTGTTGCTCCGGTTATTGGATAGTTGATTTTAAATTGATTTTTAAAAGAGGCGCAGGTTATTTTTATAACCTGCGCCTCTTTTATTGTTTTTTTATTTCTGTAAAATACTTACTGCTGAATTTGATTTATTTCTTCTATCAATTCATTAACTGCACTATCATCTTTAATTGATTTTGCATTATTTGCAGCCTCGAGAGCCTGAGAATATTTTTGCTGATTAAAATATATTACTGCTTTATTATATTCGATTAAAAACCTTTCATCATTCGATTGAACATACATTGAACCTTTATTTAGTGTTGACAATGCTTTATCAAACTCTCCGCTATCTGCGTATGCTGATGCTAAATTTATATATCCTGATGAGATATTTGGATATCGACTTATATAATCTGAATATTCTTGAATTTTCTTTTGAATTCTTTCTTCATCTTCTCCGATAATCAAAGGCGCATAATAGAATGTTTCACTACTAAGATTTGGTGTATTGCTAATTGTTGGTTCTATTCTGTAAAGTAAAATCAATGTATTTATATCTCGAGCATTCAAATCTTGTGAAGTCAAAGATGGCATATAAGTTGAACTTGTTTCTTTTTGCGCATACATTATATCCATTGGAAAGTCACTGTGCCCCATTATACCTAAAGTATGACCGATTTCATGAAGGGCTGTATTATAAACTTCATATTCAGAAAATCTGTCATTACGAGGATTCGTTTTATAAAAAGTTAGGTGCATTTTCTTTAAAAGATTTTTACCGCTGACTTCCGGTTCAGTATATGCAACTGTATAATTACAAATTTTCCCAGTGCAAGTACCTGCTGGAATATCTTTAAAAGAAATTAAAATATCTGCATTTTTTTCATCATTTACTTGTGTAAATTTCACAAAATTCGTCTTGCTCGCCCATTTATCAAATGCCTTATTGATATTAGTTACATAATATGCAGGAACATCATCAGGGTTTTCAATATATATTTTTAACGGGAATGATCTAATATCCCAACGTAAAATATCGTCCCCATAAATTGCATTAGTTATATAATTATTCTTATAATTTGCTATTAATTTGTATTTTAAATTTAAAGCCTTTAATCTTGCAGTTTTTGCAGCTTCATCTTGCGGTTGCTCAGTTGCAATTTTGTATAATTTTTTCTGCACAGAATATGTCGGTTTTGCTTTTGACAATGCCAGAACATAGGTATAACGCATCAAACTATCTTTTGGCTTGGCAAATAGTGCACGTTCAAAATACGGTATTGATTGTTCATAACCACCTGCGGTATATAACTCTTTTCCTTTATTGTAATTATACAAAGCAGAAAATGGAGATTTGTAAAATAATGCAGCTGCCAGTACTATAAATAAAACAAATAGTAAAAATTTACGCATGTGATTTTTCTTCCAATTCTTTTTCTAATTGTTGAGCCAATGCTCTTGTATCACCTTTTAATTTGAAATATTCAGCAAATTTTGCGGTTGTTTTGATATTTATACTACGTCCATTTTTATCTTTGAATTTAGCAACTAAGCCCTTTTCAACTAACTCTGCAACATGCTCATAAGCCGCTGAACGAAGTTTAACAAGTTCAGTCTGACGAATAGGCTCTTTTAAGGCTATTACAAGCAATGTTCTCAACACTGCCGGTTTTAAATCTATAGGACAAATTTTTTCTACAATATCACTATATTCTTCTTTTACTTGCAAAATATAACCGTTTTCATCATCAATTTCCAATGCACCATCTCTTGCTGCATAATCCATGATTAATTCTAATATTGCTTCTTCTATTTCTTCTGCTTCGCAATCTAAATAAACTGCAATTTCATCAAGTGTTAATGCCTTTGCAGTCACAAATAGAACCGCTTCTATCCTAGATTTCAACTGCTGTGTCTGCATTCTTTTCTCCACCCTTTACTACGTATAAATCAGAATAAAATTCTTCCTGCTCCAATTCATAATCAGTATCCCTGCTTAGAAACAACAACGCAATATATGCACTCATTCTATCCATACCCAGCATTGTTAATTCATTTAATTCAATCTTATCCTGATGTTCAAATATTTGCTCCAAATTGTCTTTTAACTTTAAGACCGATTCTTCAATATATTCTTCGTGCGCCATTGAAACAATTTCTTCAGGTGTTAATCGTGAATAGTTCCGAACATGGCGTTTTGCTCTTTCATGAGCATTCTTCATCGAAACACGTTTTTCAAGTTTTTCATAAAATTCTAATTGTTTAATCAAGTCTTTCAATGTAACAACTCGATTTCGATTAAGTCTTATACTGGTTCTTCTTTGAAGTGCTTCATCAAAACTTACGACATTACTTGACGGAATAAATTCAGCATCATCATTATATTCAAGAGGAAAACCGTCATCATCATATTCTGCAACAGCATCATCTTCATCTTGGAATTCTTCTAACGTCACTCCCGCCAATATATTTGACTGTAATCTGCACAAAATTGAGGCAAATAACAATGTTCTGCTTGCTACTCGCAAATTCATTGTCTTTAATTCAATCATTCTTTGAAGATATTTTTCGGTAACATCAAGAATATCAATATTCCACGGGTCAATCTTGCCTGATTTTGCCATATCAACAAGAATTCCAATACCATCATTAGCATCAAACGTTCCGCTTGTACCGTATTTTGCTATCTCTACATCTTCAAGTTTTATTGTATTGTCGTTATTGTTTGTCATAATTCCTTTTTCTCATTTTATTGAGTTACACCGGTAACTTTTGTTTTACCTTTTTCTTTTTGCGTTACACCAATTGTTCTCACTGCTGCTTCAATCATTGGACGTCTGTGACTTACTACCAAGAACTGAGTATCTGCTGATTGCTTTTTAATCATATCAGCAATTCTTTCTACGTTCATAGTGTCTAAACTTGCATCAACCTCATCCAAGGCATAAAATGGTGCAGGCAAATATTTCTGAATTGAAAATACCAATGCTAAAGCAGTTAACGCTTTTTCGCCGCCTGACAAGGCTCCTAATTTATTATTTGTAGTTTTATCTCTCGGTTTTGCCTCAATTGTCATGCCGGCTGATAACGGATCATCCTCATTTTCAAGAATCAATCTTCCTTCACCTTCTGATAATTGATGATAAATATCTTTGAAGTTTTCATTTATCGCCGTATATGTTTTCATGAAGGCTTCTTTTTTATCTTGTTCAAAACCGTTCATTTTATCTAAAATTGACTGGCGTTCTGTTGTTAGTGTTGAAATTCTTGTATCTAATTCTTGTTTTTTGGCTGCTTTTTCTTCATAAGATACAATCGCTCTCATATTAACATCGCCCAAATCCTTCATTTTCTTATCAAGTCTTTGAATTCTTATATTCAATTCGTCTATAGAAATTTCTACAGGCTCTAATTTTGCAACTTCAACACCGGCATCTTCTAAAATACTTTCTGCCTCTTTTAATTGAGGTTCAAGTTCTTTTCTCCTTGTTTTATAAGATTCAATTTGTTCTCTGATTTTTACCAAATCAGATTCTTTAACTTTACTGCTTGTTTGCAATTCTATTAAATTATCATTGATTTCTTGTTTCTGTTTTAGAAGTTCACCAATTTTTTCATCTATTACAGAAATTTTAACTGTTAATTCCTCAAATCGTTTTTCGAGTTGAACAATTTCATCTCTCATTACAACTTTATCTTTTTCAAGATTTTCATTATTCTTGATTGTATTTTGAATATCTTGGTTTTTAGATTCGATTAATTGCTCGTTAAATTTGATATTGTTTTCGTGGCTTTTTAATTCGTCTTTTGCGGCTGAAAGTTTTGTTTGTAAATTCCTTATATCACTTTCTATACCTTGAGTTTTTTCTTTTAATTCTTTTAGATCCTTATCATTCAATAAGTTATCAAGTTCTGTGAGTTTGTCTTGCAACACTTGAATTTTATCAGACAAATCAACTCTTTTGGATTCAATTTTATCAAGTTCGGCACTTAAACTTTCATATTTAGGTTCGTTTTCTGAAATATATGCTCTTTTTGTATCCAAAATATTTTGGCTGTTTTCAAATTGTTTTGTCATATTTGAAAGTTCAAGTCTTGCCTTTTCATACTCTGTTGACGCGCCGGAATGTGCCATCCTTATCTGCTCAAGTTTGGTTTCAAGTTCTTTTTTCTCCTTGATTGCTTGATTGTGTTTTTCTTGTAATTGATTAAGTTTTTGTTTTGCTCTTTCTAATTCTTTATCATCATTTTGTCCAAAACCAAATGCTGATTTTTTAATGTAACCACCGGTAATTGCTGCAGATTTTTCGTAAAGTTTACCATCTAATGTTACCATTCTGTATTTGCCGATAAGTCCTTCTGCAACTTCTGCATCTTCAACTATCAATGTATCTGCTACTGCATAGAAAAACACATCCAAATACATATCATCAAAATCGACTAAGTTAATTGCAAAATCAATAACTCCGCTATTTTTTGGAAGTTGTAATTTTGTAGGAGCTTTTTTCATCTTATTTAAAGGTAAAAATGTTGCTCTGCCTGCTCTTGATGATTTTAACAATTCCATTGCTACATTTGCTGTATGTGTATCATCTACTACAATATTTGCAAGTCTTCCTCCAAATGCTATATCAAGTGCGGTTGAATACTCTTCATCAACCTTACCCAAGTCCATTAACGGACCATGAACACCTTCTAATTTTGCATTCATAACAGTATTTAAAGGAATTGCAGCCCCTGATGAAGAGTTTGCCTTTCGTGTCGCTTCCATTTCTGATAATTTGCGAAAAGCGGCTCTTTCCTCGTATTCATAATCGTCTATTGCCGTTTTGGCATCGTCCAATCTTTGCAAGGTCTTTGATTGAAGTTCTTTAAGTTCATCTAATTCGCTTTTTAAATCCTTTACCTGCAACTCTTTTAGTGACTTATCATCATCGAAAGTTAATTTTGCTTTTTCAGCGTTTGAAATAAATTCTTTCGCTTCTGATATACCCTCTTTTAACTGTTTTAAGTCAACTTCCTTTTGCAATGATTGTTTCAATAATTCGTTGTCTTTATCTTTTAACAAATCCAATTCTTTTGAGGTTGAATTTCTTTCTGCAATATATTTATCAGCACTGCTGCTTAATCCTGAAATTTCTTGAATTTTTTTGTTTAATTCTTCTTTCTTTTCTTCAATCTGACCTTCTATTATTCCAATCTTATCATTTGAAAGTTTTATGTTTAATTTTTCACTTTCGATTTTCTTTTGATAAGATTCTATACCGTTTTTAGCATTTTCAATAGACTGTAAGCCCTGTTGAATTTGCTTGTCTGAATAATCTATTGCATTCTTTTTAATTTGAATTCTGGTCGAAATATCGCTTTGAGCATCTTTTAATTTGTTTCGCTCATCTTCACCTTGTGCTTTTACTTTTTCATCAAGTTCCTTATACTTTTCGGTAACTAATTTGATTTTTTCATCTATATCTTTTTTGTTAAATTCCTCTTCCTTTAATTGCTTATTCGCTTGCAAAATATTGTTATGCGCAATTTCAAGATTACGCTTTAAATCGAAAAATTTAACTTTATTAACTTGTGCTTCCAGACCGTTTTTCTCGTCTTGAAGTGCTTTATATTTTAAGGCTACTTCTCTTTCTTCTCTTAATTGCTCTAAAGTTTTTTCTACTTCACTCAAAATAAGAGATGCTGCCTGCACTCTTTGCTCTACGGTTTTTAATTCATTTGTCGCTTGTTCTATTCTTCTGTCAAAATCCGCAACACCTGCAATTTCGTCAATAATTCCTCTTCTGACTTTTGGAGAACTCATTACAATTGAGGTTACATCACCTTGCATCATTACATTGAAACTATTAGGGGTGATATTGTATCTTTCAAGAATCGAACGGATATTTGTAAGCGTATCAACTTTATCATTTAAGTAATATGTACTTGCATAACCTTGTTTGGTCTTTCTGATACTTCTTGTAACCGACAATTCATTATTCCCGTCTACTCCGCCAAAAATAACCTTTACAGAAGCTTCATTTCGGTTATTAAAAGTTGTTATAAAATCAGACAAATTTTCAATACGCAAAGCACTGCCTGTTCTCAATCCTAGCGCAAACATAATACTATCTATAATATTACTTTTGCCTGAACCGTTAGGACCTGATACCGTTGTAAAACCTTCTAACAACGGAATTGTTGCTTTATTTGCAAATGATTTAAAATTGTCTATCTCCAACTGTTTTATGTACATAAATTTCCCTAAGTATAATGTATTGTACCATTATGGCAGAGATTCTTATGTCATGTCAAAAGTATTTAGGATTTTTTACAATTACATATCTAATTTTCTTCAAGATTTTGATATTCTTTTGCAAAACTTGGATTAACTGAAAGCCACTTGAAGGCTTGTGTTTCTACTTCCGGAATATCGATTACAAACGTTCCGCCGTATCTTCCTCTTGAAAATACCAAATATCCTTCTTTGGCAAGATTTTGCAATGCCGTTCTTACTGTATTCGGACTTAACCCTAAATCTTTTGCTAAGTTTACAATAGATGGTAATTTTTCACCAATTTCATAATTTTGAGCAATAAGTTTTTTTATGTGGTTTTGAGTTTTTTCATAATGATATAATGCAGCATCTTGAGCCGGTGCAAAAATTTTATCCTCAAGTCTTTTTGAAGAATTTGAACTTCCAGGGAATTTTATTACCGTTGTTCCGTAAGTTCCTCGTCTTGGTAATAAATATCCTTTCTGAACTAAAATTTGCAATGCATCATGAACTGTCTTTAAACTAACCTTCAAGCGTTTGGCTAATTCATTATGTGAAGGGATTTTATCTCCTAATTTTAATTCGCCTGTAATTATTTTTTCTAAATCCTTTGCCGCTATATCAACTAAAGTTTGAGAACTCGGATTATTGACCCCTGAAGGACAATCAAAATCTAAAGACAAGACAACCCAGCCGTTATCTTTTGAATTTTTAAATCTGCGTTTCAATATATTTTCAGCAACTAATGCATCAATTGCTAACCTTGTTGTATTGTTTGAGTAGCCAATAATGGTTGCTATTGTTCTTGAAGATGGTAAATAAGAACCGACCTTAAATCCTCCGTTTAAAATATATCTTTTTATTTCTAATATCGCAATATCTCTTTTGGAGGTTAATTTGCGAACTTTGGCAGGCTTTTTACAATCTTTAATCATTGTTCCTATACATTGTTTTGATTCAACATAGCCCAAATCTTCCAAATACCTTATTGCATGCTGCATTGTACCAATGCTTACGCCAAGCAAATATGCAAATTCCGCTTTGGAAGGTAAAACTTCAGAAAAATGAAATTTGCCTGATTTTAATTCCTTTTTTATAATCTCGGCAAGCCAATTGGCTATAATAATAGACTTTGATTCTTCACTATTTTTTATATCAGGCAGTGAATTTTTAAATTCATTTATGCTGATTTTTGTTAATGCTGATTTCTTCGTTAATGTATAATCTTTTTGTTTCGTCATTTTATCCCTTTTTGTTTTAATAATACAATATGTATAAAAAAACATCAAGAAAAATTTTTGTTGGTTTATATAGTTATATTAAGAAAATTAATTGACTAAAAACCTTTTTAGATTAATACTGTTAACATGGGTCAAAAGGTTATAGCATTAGTAGATTGTGATTCATTTTTTGTTTCTTGCGAGCAAAAAAGAAATCCTGAATTAAAAAACAAGCCGGTATGTGTTTTATCAAACAAAGAAGGTTGTGTCATTTCACGCTCTAAAGAGGCAAAACTTGAGGGTGTGGAAATGGGTGAACCATATTTTATGGCGAAAAAAGACCACTCAAAATGTATTTATATCACCGCTGACCATGAATATTATGCTAAAGTTTCCAAACAAGTTATTTCGGTATTAAAAGATTTTAGTCCTTACGTTCAAGTATATTCTATTGATGAAGCATTTGTTGATTTTACGGGGCTTACAAAACTGTATAAAAAAAATTATTATAAGTTGGCAAAATATTTAAGAGAAAGAATTTTATTAGAAGTTGATATTCCTGTTTCTATTGGAGTAAGTTCGACCAAAACACTCTCTAAACTTGCTTCCGATAAAGCCAAAAATATTCCTTGCGGAGTATTTCTAATTGGCAAAAGAAAGTTGAAAAAGGTATTACCGCAAACTCAAATTGCAGAAATTTGGGGGATTGGAAGAAGGTTAACTGTTAGTTTGAAGCGCAATGGCATCTTAACAGCAGAAGAACTTGTTAAACATTCAGACAAATGGCTTGATTCTAAAATTGGAATTCACGGGATAGAAATGAGACATGAATTGCTTGGCGAAATGGTTTCTCCTGTTTCAAACGATGAAAAAATACCTAAATCTATTCAAAACACAAGAGCCTTTGGAATTTTCACATCTGATATACATTTCATAAAAAATGAATTAAAAAGACATATTCATACCTCCTGCAGAAAACTGCGCTCATACCAAACAAAATGCTATCAAATCGGAGTAATGCTCAGAACAAAAGATTTTAAGGTTTACTTTACTAAAAAAGATTTGCTTACACCCGTCAATTTTGAACTGGAAATTACGCGAATAGCAATGGAACTTCTTGAGGAAATTTATCAACCTGAAATTTTATACCGAAGTACAGGAGTTTATTTGGGCAAAATAGGTGAACAATGCGCACAACAATTAAGCCTTTATTCAGATAATGATGCTGATACAAAAAAAGATAATTTGGCAAAATGCGTTGACAAATTGGAATCTCGATTTGGAAAAAATATTGTTCAAACAGGGTTCTATAAATATAGGAAATAGCAAAAAAATTTTTGTCTGTGTTTTAATATTCCAAGGAGGGAAGTTAAATTATGCAGATAGAAAAAGTTCAATCCAATTACACATTTAAAGCACAAAATCAAAATTATCTTTCTCACAAAAGAAGTTTCCTTGATAATTTTCAGACAAAAGTTAAAAAATCTGCTGATATGAATGATACCATAGTTGTTCCCAGAACTATTTTTAAAGGGTATCTTGGAATTATGACCGGTACAACACTCTTGACTTTGGGTAGTTTATTAAATAAACACCACAAACTATCTAAATCTTTAGGAATTTTAGGTGCTTTAACTTCATTTTACGGGACTTGGGCTTTTGTAAGACCTTATATTGTTTTAGACAACAAACAAAACAGTTCTTCTAATAATAATTAAGCCTTTGTGTATTTTGCCTTGTGCAATCCCGGTTTGTAGATATCAAATACATAATTTCCTTGTGATGAATATAAGCGTTCATCCATTGGGATTTTTACTTCTTGTTTGTATAATTTTCTTAGAGTCTTATTATTTGAACCTATAACTTGTATTCCGTCTTCTTCCTTGGATTGTCCTACTCTAGATAATGATTTTTCAAACGCTTCAAAATATTTTAGACAAGCAGGGAATGGTTTGTCCTCTATTATTGCTTTTTTCGCAGTTGCAGACATTACGGAATCTACAAAAATTGAATTCTCTTTATTTAATGCTGTTTTAATATATGTAGGGTTGTTAACATATATATTGTCTATAATTGATTCTATAATTGCTTTTTCACTATCTGAATTGATGTCAAAATGATTTAAAATTGTTGAAATTTTTAATTTTTCTTTTTCACTAAGCATATTATAATCATCAAATTTGATAAGATTTTTTACTGCTTCATCTCTATCAGATGATTTTTGCATTATTACAGTAAAGACATTATTATCAGTAGCAGAGAAATATCCTGAACTTGTCGGATATTTTTCAACCAATTCAGAACAAGATAAATATTGACCCGCTTTTGATGTATTTATGCTACCATCCGGCATAGTACCAAATTTTATCGCTTTTTCAAGTAATGGATTATTGGGATAATAAGTCTTATAATGATAAAATTCATTCATATTTTTTATTGATTTGTCCAATTTCTCAGGTTCAATGATTTTACCATCTTCCATACTTTCAGTGATTAACTTTATTATATTGTCGCTTATTTCTCTTGAATCTTCTAATGATTTTGGTTTGTAGGAAATACATAATGTCGCTGCTTCTTCAAGATTTTCTCTAAACAAACTTTCAATAGCATTGTCATATTTTCTGCAATATTTGTTGAATTCATTTAATCTTTTTTGCTCTTCTTTTAACAATTGAAGATTTTTTTCTTTTTCCGCTGCATTAATTAAATCTGTACCTAAAGGTCTTAAATTTTCTTTTTGTACAATTTCTTCAGCCTGTTCTATTGAAATTTTGTTATCACAAAGATCATCCAAAACTCTTAAAAATCTGATTAATGGCTGTCTATCACCTTCAACAAGATGAGCAGCATCAAAATCAATTAAGCGTTCAAGCAGAATTTCACTATTTGCCATTTCATGGTTTGAAAAATGCTTTATTCTTGCTCTGAATTGTTCATCAGTAAATTTATCGTAATTAGTTTCTTCCTTTCTCAATGCCTCTGATAATTTCAATAAATTTTTTATTTTTTCATCAGGTTTCTCAAATTTATACTCAGGAGAAAGACTGTTTGGATTGATTGTTCTTGAACCTTCTACATATCTGATTTCTGAAAGTTTTTTCCCTGACAAATATTGTTCTTTTAATACATGGATAACAAATCTGTCATAATCAATCGATAACAAATCAAGATCCGATTGATTTAAAATAGGTCTTTTTATCTTCTTTTGCTCAGGATATGACGCAAATCCGTGTGTCTTTTTTATATTGTGATAAGTCGTTAAAAATGCTTTTCTAGTTCCTTTAAAAAGTTTTTGTCTTAAGAAAGATAAATCTACCTTGGAATCTTTTGATATTTCTTTTAAAATACCGTCAAATGCCGCCTCAAGGAGTTCTGAAGCCTCGTTTTTCGCACCACTTGTAACAAGTTCGTCATATTTTACAAAAAGATCCTTTGGAAATATATTTACTATTTTTTTACCCGCTGTATAAACCGGACTTGGCGGAAGATTTAACTTTGGATATGCTTTATGAACCTCTGACAATTTTGTCATTGAAGTTAGTCTGCTGTAATACTCACGATAAGCAGAAGTCAAATCAAGATTATCTCTAATCAATGTAGAATGCAATTTCCCTAGCAAACTATAATCTGCAGTATCTGCAAGTTTACGTTTTTGAATTTCTTTTTCTACTTCCTCTCCTAATAATTTTATCTTTGCGCCAAATTCATCTACATGCCTAAATAAAAATTCGACAGTAAAATCTTTTATATCTGAAGTCGGGGAAATATATTGTTCTATCTCTTGTATAAACTCACTTTTTGTATAATCCTTTTTTATCAAAGTGGATAATAATCTTCTAAAATCCTTGTCATGTCTATCTCTAACTTCACGAAAAACTACTTCATGAGAAGATTTTTGCTTTTCAGCCAGCATGGATTCAATTTTTTGCAAAATCTGAATTTTTTTATCTAAAACATTCTTTAACGGTTTAATTCCATGGATTGCACCAAAAGGAATTTCAGGACCTGATAATTTCATTTGAACAGTATCATTTGTTCTTATTGGGTTTGATACGGAATTTTGTTCTCTATTTTGAGGTATAACCTTAAAATATAAACTTGGGGTATGTTCTACTTTCATTATTTCTAACCTTATATAAAACTACATTTATTATAATACCTGTTAGTCAAAATTTTTGCTAGATAAACAGAATAAAGGTTACATAACTTAACGGATACAATATCCTCCAAAAGGTGGATGATATTGGGTTTTCTATTGCAATAGCCCTTAAAATATGATAATATTTGACCGTGATTTACTTTTTACAAATAGAAAGGCTTATATTATGAAAAAGGTTTTTCCTTTGGTTTGCTTATTCGCATTAATCGTTTTCTCAATATTACCTGCTAATGCATACCATTGGGTACTTGTTGGTCAAGGAAATTATGTAGATGCGGATAGCGTTAGAAGTACAACACAGTCAAATTATTACACTGGCGAAGGAAGTGGAAATATTTACACTTTATGGACAAAATACATTGCTGATGAACAACCTATTGAAAGAATGTTTGGTAAAGACATTTGGAGTTCAAGGGCTAAAGTTGTAATTGACTGCGGAAACCACACGGCTACTCGCCTTGCTTATTATGCTTATGATGCTGAAGGCTTTGCTGTTGCGGAATTTCCAAAAGTTAATGAAAAATTGTTAAACATTACAGATACTTTAGACTCTCCTGCTACCGAAATTTACAACTTTGTTTGCAAAGGTGAATATCTACAACACGTACAACACCGCCATCATTCTTGGAGATTTGGAGATTAAAAATTACAAATATCTGTAATAAAAAATAGACATTCTAAAATTTTTAGAATGTCTATTTTATTAGTTTAAAATATTTTAAATAAACTACAATTCAATTCCGTGAAAATCTGTACCACCTGTTTTTATCAGATTATACTTATCGGCAATTTTATCTAATATATCGGGATTAGAAAATTTTATATATTTTCTCCACCTCGGATACGGATAATATACTTCAATTCCATCAAGCCCAATTTCAACCAAATCCTTTATAAAATCTTCCATATTCAATGCCCAGCAACATGCAGGATGTGCTAAAACTGCAATGCCTCCGGCATCATGAATTTCTTTTATCAAATCTTTTATATTTCTTTTCGCAAAAAATCTCACGATATCCATTTCTGTTCCTCGCTTATCCTTTGCATAAAATTTTTGCATGCCAACTGAATTTACATCAATTCCATACGCTAAAAGATGAAGGAAAATATATTTATACCACACATCAAATTCTACACCCGTAATTATACCGGAATCCGGATTTTCAATGTGACCTTGAACAGTATTGTGATCTGTTATCGCAAACGCTTTATAACCTTTTGTTTTGGCTTGCTGAATAATACTTTCAAATGTAGATTTTCCATCAGAAAAAGTTGAATGAATATGAAGGTTCACAATACCATTTTCATAATCTTGTTTTGTAAAACTTTTTATCAATTCAATGTCATTGTTCATATTTTAATCTTCGCATATTTGTATTAGAATTATAATACAAAAGGAGTTGGAATGTCTAAATATAAACTTAAAAATAGTATTTGGTTTGTATTATTTGAAGGATTAAAAATTTATTTTTCTAATATTGATAAATTTTTTCTTTATATGCTGTTTCCGGTATTTGGACAAATTATTGGATTAGCATTAGCACTAGGCTTATCACTTAGTCTTATGAACACAGTTGTTGCAAAAACAGATAGTGTAACAATGGCATTAGTATATGTAATTCTTTTAGCAGTGCCAGGATTATTGATTTTTGCTAAGGCATTTTGGGATTATATGGTTGCTTATGTTGCATTAAACTCTATGACAGAAGGTGCTGTTACTACAGGTAAAGTTTATGATTTTCAATCTCATAATGAAGTTGCAACCAGAAGAACTTTTTCTTATGTTTTATTTTTGCTTGTAGTTTGTGCTTTATCTTCTGTTGGCTCAACTATATTTTTTATTGTTCCGGGTTTTATCGTTTGGATTTATTTAATTCTTATTTATCAAGTATTTACATTTGAACCTGACCTAAATCTTAGCGAAATTTTCAAAAGAAGTTTTTTACTTGTAAAGGGTAATTGGTTTAGAACACTTGTTTTATTAATTATTTTAGCGTTTTTCTCTATTTTTATAATTACGCAAGGTGTAGTTGTTGTTTTAGACTTTTTAAATATTACAAGTTGGGTATGTTCAATATTAGACGAATACACATCATTACTTCCGTTAGAGTCAATTAATGAAATTTTAGAATATTGCAATCTTCCGGCTATTATGCCAACAATGATTTCGCATACAATATTAACTTCTGCCCTATCGTTTGTTGTTGCAGGGTTAACATTACCGATAAGAAGTATCTGTTGGAGTCTTTGGTATATGAATTTAGCAGAACTAAAAGATGGCAAAATGTCAGACAAACAATCACAAAACAAAAGGAATTCAAGAAAAAGATCTTCTGAAAAGGAATAGTTTTCATGTTTATTTGTAAGAACTGCAAGAGCGTGGATAATTTTGAATTAATGTTTTCGCCTGATTATGCGGGAAGCAAGACTTTTGAAAGACGATATAACTCAAAAGGTGAACTTGAAATTGCAGTTGATGGTTATGTTTTTGTACCTGATCTTCAATTTATGAATGAACATGCGGTATGCAAATATTGTGGTCAAATATACATTTGGGACTACGATATGAATAAAAAATCACAAAAATTAAACTAAGATAAGGAGAATATTTATGAGATTAGAAAACAGAGCAAATGACCAAACCAGAGAAGTAAAATTCACAAGAAACTATACAAAACATGCACTAGGTTCTGTTCTTGTTGAATTTGGAGATACAAAAGTTATTACAACAGCCTCTGTAGAAGTCGGGAAACCAAAATGGATGTCAAAAGAAGATCCAAGAGGATGGTTGACCGCAGAATATTCTCTGTTACCATCTTCAACATCTACAAGATGTCAAAGAGAAAGAACAAAGATTTCAGGCAGAACACAAGAAATTCAAAGATTAATCGGAAGAAGTCTTAGAGCATGTGTTGATTTAGAAAAAATGCCAGATATTACAATAACAATTGACGCTGACGTAATCCAAGCCGACGGTGGAACAAGAACAGCAAGTATTTGCGGAGGTTTTGTTGCACTAACCGATGCTGTTAATAAACTTATTGAAAACGGAACATTAAAAGAAAACCCTATAATAGAACCAATCGGCGCAATTTCTGCAGGAATTGTAGATGGCGAAGTCAGATTAGACCTAAACTATGAAGAAGATTCACACGCCCAAGTCGATTCCAATATTGTACTGACCAAAAGCGGAAAAATAATAGAATTTCAAACAACCGCTGAAGGCGAACCTTATGAATATGAAAAATTATTAGAAATTTTTAATCTGGCAAAAAAAGGAATAAAAGAAATTATTGAAAAATACTAAAATTTAAGTTATTATCCATATATGCGCAAGATTGTTATTAAATTATTATTTATGGGGTTGATATTTACGCAAACATCTGCAGTTTTGTCTGCTGAAGTAATCAAATCAACAGCAACTGCAACAACAACTGCTCAAACAAACCCAAATACTGAAGAACAAACTCAGTCAGCAGTCGTTACAAAATTTAAAAATATATTCACAAAAAATGAACAAAAACCCAAGCGCATGCGTTCTAAAGATATAGTAAAGACAAAAGAAAAAATTCGAAAACAAGAACTATTAAAAAAGCAAAAAGAAAACGAGATTAAATATCTTGAAAGGAAATTAGAAGAAAGACAAAAAACATTAGAAAGGTTAGAAAAATAAACAACTCTATAGGTGGTTAAAAAGGTTAAGAAAGGGGAACTATTATGATGAAAAAACTATTGGTATCAATGATGGCTGTAATGGTCGTAGGTATTGGAATGGCAGCATACGCAGGGCCATTGTCAGATGCATTAAATAATGCAGCAAATACAGTAAGCAAAAAAGAAGCAGCAATGACTCAAGCACAAAAAGATGCTGAAGCAAGACAAAAAGCAAGACAAGAAGCAGCAGAAAAGAAAAAATTAGAATACCAAAAACAAAAAGAACAAGCTAAAAAAGATGCCGAAGCAAGACAAAAGGCAAGACAAGAAGAACTTCAAAAGAAAAAAGATGCTTGGAATACTTTGATTGGTAAATAATAAATAATAAATTTAATTTAAGGTTAATAACGGGCAAGGATTTGTATAAATCCTTGCCCGTTCGACTTTTATGAATATTTTTTGCCTAATAATTTTATCTATGATATTATAGAATAAGTCAGATAAGGGGATATATAAATTCATGCTAATTGAAAATAATTTAAAACTTGAAAAAGGTTCTAAGATTATTTTTGAGACACTTAAGGAATTAGGTGTTAATACTATATTTGGCTATCCGGGTGGAATTGTATTAGATTTATATAACGAACTTTACGGACAAACTGACATAAAACATATTTTGACAAGACACGAGCAATCAGCGGTTCATGCAGCAGAAGGTTACGCAAGAGAAACCGGCAAATGCGGAGTCGTTCTTGTAACTTCCGGACCCGGTGCGACAAATACAATTTCAGGCATTGTTAATGCTTATTTAGATGGTTATCCATTGGTTGTGATAACAGGACAAGTTTTTAAAAATTTATTAGGAAAAAACGCATTTCAAGAAGCAAATATTTGTGATATGGTCAAATCGTGCACTAAAAAAGTTTATCAAATTACATCATCTTCACAAATACAACAAGTTTTTCATGAAGCATTTTCTATTGCTAATTCAGGTAAAAAAGGACCGGTTATAATAGATATTGTTAAAGATGTTTTTCAAGAAAAAGCACCATTAGAATCTTTTCCAATATCTACAACAAATATTCAAGAAAATGATAGAATTTCATCTTTTGAATTGTCTAATATTTTGGACAAATTATTAAATTCTAAAAGCCCTGTAATCGTAGCAGGCGGAGGAGTAAAACATTCAAAAGCAGAAGATGAATTGTTAAAAATTTCAAATAAATATTCAATTCCTGTTGTTTCTACGATGATGGGAATTGGAACTTTTCCTAAAAATAATCAAAATTACTTTGGAATGATTGGAATTTTTGGGGATAAATCTGCAAATGAAATTGTTAAAAATTCAGACTTGATTATCTCTCTTGGTGCAAGGTTTAATGATAGAATTACCTGCATGTTTAAAGATATAAATTTATCCCAAAAACTTGTACAAGTTGATATTAATAAATCTGAGATTTCCAACTTTGTACAAGCATCAGGATTTGTAATTGCTGATATTAAAGAATTTTTAATGAAATTAGATTTAGAATTAGATAAAAAAACATGTAATTTTGCAAGTTGGAATAATAAAGCACAAAATTATAAATCTGATAATATTATCCGAAAAAGAAAAACGAATTTATTACATTCTTTTGAAGTAATACAAAAAATAGAAGAATTTACCAAAGGACAGGAGTTAACTTTTACTTCTGAAGTTGGACAACACCAATTATGGGCTGTTCAGAATTTGAATTTATATAAAAACAGAAAAATACACGTATCAGGTGGCGCAGGAACAATGGGATTTGGATTTCCGGCTGCAATTGGTGCTGCTGTTGCAAATAATACAAAACCTGTTATTTGTATCACAGGTGATGGCTCATTCCAAATGGGATTGCATGAACTTGCAACTTGCAAGGATTATAACTTGAACGTTAAAATTATGATTTTGAATAACGGATATCTTGGTATGGTCAGACAATTACAGGAAAAATTCTGTGAGGCAAGATATTCTGAAACAAAAATTTCTAACCCTGATTTTGTTACTTTAGCAAAAAGTTACGGAATCAAAGCAGAGCGGGTTACAAATATTGAAACAATTGACTCTGCATTAAAAAGAGCATTGGAGGAAAATGGCACATATCTAATAGATTTTGTCATTGAACCAATGGAAGTTTTGTAAATAGATTACCCACAAAATATTACCCTATGGGAATTAAGAGGCTTGAACAATAATGAATGAATCAATAATAAAAGAAATTAAAACAATTTACTCCGGCAGAATAACCCCGGAACATACACCTGCTGTAACTCCAGAAGTTAAAAAAACTAAAACAAAAAATATTCGACAAAATAAAACCTTCTTCAACGGGGTTATTGAAAAATTGGATATAATTAAGAGATCAAAAGATTAAAAACACTACTTGTTCTCAGCAGAGCATCTTGAGCAATTTGAGCAATTTGAACAAGAAGAACGTGAACAACTACCTTTAGTTGAGGCACAACTTGTTTTAAATAGTTCATGGAAATCAAAAACTTTATCATTAACGATAGAATCAATTACAACAGGATATAATCTTTTTGCAACGACCTCAACTTCTTTTGTATAATCATAAAAATTTGTCGTTAAACCGATTAGAACAGGATATTGAGCAATAATTTTTCCGTAAAAATTATTTTTCTCAACCTGATGAATAGTAATCCCGCCAACCTTGACTTCTGACAAAAAAGTTTGTTTTATTGCATCGCGGCCTTGAAAAGAAGGTAATAACGAAGGATGAAGATTTATAATTTGCGCGCGCTCAGAGGCTTTGCATTCAACTTCATAACCTGTTAAAACAATTAAATCATAATTATCAAAATTATCTTCATAAGAAATAATCGGACAAATTTTGCCAAAATATTTTTGGATAGAATCTATAATTTCTTTGTTATCAGAATTAACTATAGCAAAAGTTTTCATAGAAATATTTTATTATAAATATAAAAAACGGATTAAAATTTGCATAAAAAAAGCGGAAGACGAGACTCGAACTCGCGACAGCCTGCTTGGAAGGCAGACGCTCTACCAACTGAGCTACTTCCGCATGAACTATTAACTTTTACAACTGTTATCCTACTATAAAAATTTTGTAAAATCAATACTAATATTTCTATTTATATCTAATACTTTTTAATTAGTAAAAAATACTGTTAAATTCTACCAAAGTTTATTCTGCGGAATGGTGAAATTTCATGCCATGACAGTTTAAAATAATAAAGTAAGTTCAATTTGTCCAGGCACTTTTTCGGGGTTGCGACAAGATTTTTTCTTTTAGCGGTTTGGTAAAAACATTTTGAACTTACACCTTAAAAGAAAATTTTTCATGTTTTATAACTTCCGGTTTGTTTTGTTGGTATTTGCAAGACAAGCCTTTTTATTTTATAATTTTTACGTAGAATTTAACAGGAGTAAAAATTATGACAACAGCAGTTAGAGCAAGCCATATTCTTGTAAAAACAGAAGAAGAAGCTAAAAATTTGTATGATGAAATTAAAAATGGTGCTTCTTTTGCTAAAATAGCAGAAGAAAAATCACTTTGTCCATCAGGTCAAAACGGGGGAGATTTAGGATTTTTTGGAAAGGGCATGATGGTTAAACCGTTTGAAGATGCTGCTTTTGCCCTTGAAGTCGGTGAACTTTCTCAACCTGTTCAAACTCAATTTGGATGGCACTTAATTCAACTTACAGATAAAAATTAATATGGATAATCTTACAGTAATAAAAAATTTCATGGCTAACTGCGGATTAAATTATCTGCTAGTAAATTCAACTAACGAATTTTTAGTTGAATATAATACCTTGGAAGAAAATTCCAGATACAAACTTACAAACTTCTCAGGCTCAACAGGAGAAGCACTTGTTACCAACGATAAAGTTTATTTATTTGTCGATGGAAGATACCATATTCAAGCTGATCAAGAAGTTAACCATGAAATTGTTACTGTAGTAAAATTGCAAAATTCGCAAAATCCACTGGATGAAATTATTAAACGCATTCCGAAAAATGAAACCTTGGGCTTGTTTGCGAAAAAAATATCGCAGAAAATTTGTGAATATTTTAAATCAGAAAGAAATATAAAATTGTTGGACACAGATCCGCTCGATTGCGATTGTCAAAATGAAAATCAAAATGACATTACATTAAGCACATCGTTAACAGGTTTATCTTCTGAAGAAAAAATTGCTATAATTTCTAAAAATTTAAAAGAAGATGAATGTATCTATGTTACAGATTTGGATGAAGTTTCTTACCTTTACAATATGCGGAATTTTTCTCAAAATTATTCTGCAAAAATTAAAGGGCGTGCAATAATTTTTAAAGATAAAAACATTCTGTATAACAGCAAAAATTATAAAAATTTAGAAAACGATTTAAAAAATATTTCTAAAAAGGTTTACGTAGATAAATCTTCAATAAATGCCTATGATTACAATATTTTGGCTAATCGTGCCATTGAAATGGAACAGAACCCAATATCAATAATGAAAGCGCAGAAAACACCTGCTGAATTAGAGCACTTGAAAGATGCCTTCAAAAAAACAGACAACGCCGTAAGAGCAATCCGAAAATTTATTGAAAATAACGAAAATCTTTCAGAATATGATATTGCTGCTCAACTTGAAAAAGAGTTTAAAAATCAAGGGGCCTTAGGGCTTAGTTTTAAATCTATAGTTGCAAAAGATAAAAATTCTGCACTGGCTCACTATTCAAAATCTTCTAAAGAAGAAATTTTAAAAGACGGAAGTCTTGTTCTTATAGATTGCGGAGCTTATTTTGAAGGTGGTTTAGCAACTGATATTACAAGAGTATTTGTAAAAGGTCAGCCAACAGAATTGCAAAGAAAAATTTATACCTACGTACTAAAAGCATTTTTAAAAGCATATAATTATACTAAAACTAACGCTAAAAGACCCGTAAGCGGATATGATATAGATTATCCGATACACAAATTATTTGAATCATTTGATTTAGATGGATTTGTATTCAACCATGGACTTGGACATGGAATCGGAATAAATGTTCACGAATTTCCGCCAAGATTAAGTCCGCACCAAACTTCTAAAACGCCGCTAAAAGAGGGCATGTGCTTTTCTATAGAACCGGGACTTTATAAAGAAGGATTTTTCGGTGTTAGACTTGAAAACTCATGTTATTTTCAAGATAACCAAATCCACTCCTTCGTTAAAATGAATTATGAGAAAAAATTAATTAACTTTGATATGCTAACTCAAGAAGAAAAATTGCAACTGGAAAAATTTGAGGTTTTATAATGGAAATAACAAGTGTTAATAACGAAATAGTTAAAAATTGCGTAAAACTTCAACAAAAAAAATATAGAAATATAGAAAATAAATTCTTACTTGAAGGTTACAAGGCTATAAAAGAAGCCTTTGATTCAGGTATAGTTATTGAAAAAATTTTTGTAAATAAAAATAAGATTGATGAATATAATTTTGCAAAAGATTTTTTGATAGAAACAACAGAACCCGTACTGAAAAAATTATCTACAACGGACTCTGCGCCCGAAGCCGTTGCAATTGGGGTTCAGAGAATATATGACATAAAAATTTTAAAAACTTTGAAAAAGGTCGTTTTATTAGAAGATATAAAAGATTTAGGAAATCTTGGAACAATTTTGCGCTCATCTGTTGCTTTTGGTGCTGAAGCAATCGTTCTTTATGGAGATAGCGTTGACATATATAACCCAAAATGCGTCAGAGCCTCTGTTGGAAATTTATGGAAAATTCCTGTTTTCCATATAAAAGATTTTGAAGAATTGAAAGATATTTTTAAAAATTTCCAAAAAATTGCAACTCTTCCAAGAAGCAATAATCTTTTAAAAACTTTCGATATAAAGTTACCGGCAGTTATAATGTTTGGAAGTGAAGCAAACGGATTATCAGAAGAATTAATTAATTTATCTGATACTTCAGTAAAAATAGAAATGGCAAAAACTGTTGAATCATTGAATTTGGCAACTTCCGTTTCTGTTATTTTGTATGAATTGTTTGGAGAATAGTTATGTTAACAAATGCTCAAAAAGCAAAAGAGAATTTTAAGAATGGTTATAACTGCGCTCAATCTGTATTTATGACTTATGCAGAAAAATTTGGTTTTGATAAAAATACAGCGCTAAAATTATCTTCTTCTTTTGGTGGCGGAATGGGCAGAATGAGAGAAGTTTGCGGGGCAGTTAGTGCAATGTTTATGATTGCCGGTCTTGCTAAAGGCTATACTGAAAATAATAATGATGAAGTTAAGGCAAAACATTATGAACTAATTCAAAATTTAGCCCAAAAATTTAAAGACAAAAATGGCACAATAATTTGTAGGGAACTTTTGGGACTCGAAAAAGGAGAAAATAATTCTTTTGTCCCTACAAAGCGCACTGAAAAGTATTATCAAGAACGTCCTTGCGAAAATTTCGTTGCTGATGCTTGCGAAATCATTGATAAATATATTCTAAATGATTAGAACACTTATTTTGTTTCTTCGGGTTGAGAAAGTTCTTTATTTTCTATTTGTTTTTCAGTGTTCTTTTTGCGTGAGAACCAACGTTTCCAAAATGGAACTTTTTTAGTCGGTTGAACTTCTGCTTTTTTATCGGAAATTTCGTTTTTAGATGCTTCGTCTTCTGTTTTTTCTTCCTTTTTATCGTCAGATTTAAGTTCAGTGTTTTGCGTTTCTTGTTGGAATGTCACCTGCTCTTTATTTTGTTCTTGAGGTTTTGCATCATCTTTTTTTACATCTGATTGGGAAGATAAATCTTCTGATACTTTTTTATCAGCACTTGTTTTGGTCTCTTTTATCTTTTTTTCCTGTTGAAGTTCTGAAACTTTTTCCGCTTTATTATCTGTTTCAGAATTATTAGAAGATAAAATTTCAGGCGATTTTTCGGTTTGTGCTACATTCTCTGTTTTTAAAGTTTTATCTTTATCTTTTACGGATTTTTTTTCTTTAGTTTCTTTTAGTTTTTTATCTTCCATTTTGGCGTACTTATCAATATCACCGCCTACTGCAATTAGCAAATTATCTTTTGATTTTGTTTTTGATTTTTTGATTTTATTTTTCTTTAAATTTTTATCAGACTTGCTATCCTGCAACACTTCATTTGTAGAAGTGCTTGAGACTGAGTCAGAAGGTTGTGGGATTTCTTCTTTTTTAACATCTTCTGATTCTTTTGACTTTTCTAAATCCTCACCTTGTGATTGAGTTGACTCTGGTGAAATTTCATCTGTTTTGCTATCAGAGGTTTTCATATCTTTATTAAATTCTTCTTTCGAAAAATCTCTTACTGTAGGCTTTTCAGTTATATTTTGGTTTCCATCAAGCGAAGAAGTTTCAATATCATTTTGTGCGATTTTTTGAGTTTCTTTTTCGTTTGCAACATTATCAACTTTTTCAGGGAATTTTATTTCTTCAGGGTCAATCAAGGTTAACTCTTCTTTTGTTTCCGCTTTTGGTTCTTCTTTTGATGCTTCATTTTGTGCATTTTTCGTATCTTCTGTTTTTGAAACATTTTTCAAATTATCAGAATCTTTGGTAATATTCACATCAACAGGTTTTTCAGGCTCTGTAGAAGTTTTTGGAACGACCTTTTCAAACTTTGTTTTTGAACTTTGTTTTGGCATTAGTGACATTTTGCTCAAATTTTCATTTACGATTTGTTCTTCTTTCTCCAAAAAAGATTCCGGTTCTAAGAAAACTACTTCTTCGCCTTCTTTTAGATTTGGAGTTTTCTTATTTTTCACTTCAAATTCTGCCAAATTTACTTTTGCATATTTTTCATTAACTTTAACTTCAGAAGTTTTTGGATTTTCTATCGGCTGATTATCTGATAGATTTTCCTGCGGTTGAATAGATGGTTCCTCTTTTTGAACAGGCTCTTTTAATGCCTCATCATTAGAAACAGAATTCTCATTTTTAATTTGTTCTTTAGGCAAATCTTTTGTATCTTCTTTTATTGATTTTGTTTCAGTTTCATTATTTTGTATATTTGCATCAGTTGTAACATCTTTTATTTCGTCTTTGGGCAGTTCTTCTTTTTGAATAGATATATTTTCATTATTGTCTATGGTAACAGATTGTTCTTCAGAAGGATTTTGAGCGTTTTTATCCTCATTATCATCCGTTGTTGCAAGATTTTCGGATGTTTTTTCTTCGGTTATAGAATTTTCATTCTCAATTTTTTCAGACACTTCAGGTATTTTTTCTGGTTTTTCTTCCTCTGATACAGAAGTTTCTTCAACCTTTTCAATAGTATTATTAGACACAACATCTGCTACATTGTCAGAATTTTCTGTTGTTTTTTCGATTTCTTTTGGTTGAAATATTAAAGTATTAGGGTCAAAAACTACAACTGTAGAAGGTTCAGCATTAACAGTTTTTTCAGTGTTTTCAATTACAGGTTCCACAACTTTATTTTGAATTTTATTTTCTTTTTCTTCTACCGCAGGTGTATCATATTCTTTCATTTCGGCTATCAGATTTGACACCATTTTTTCTTCTTGACTTTTTTCTGCTACAAGTGGAGTTTTTTGAACCGGCTCTATGGCTTCTTCATCCTGCTCACCTATCAAAGATGTTGGGTCTTGAGATTTTTCGACAATTTTTTCAGGCTGTTGTATTTTAGATGGTTTTTTAGCAACAATTTTATAGTCAGGATTCAAATATTCAAAACCTACTCCCAAATTATCAAATGTTGTAATTAAGTATTCATATTGCTCTTCAATATCAGAAGTTGTAAGTTTATAATTCACTTGAGCAAAATCTTTACTTCTTGTATCAAGCAATGCAATTATCGGATTTTGGTATGCTTTTTGCAAATCTGCTTTTGCCCCAAAACCATTATCCCTTGCTATTTTACTTTGCAAGAAATATAAGTAGCAATCTAATACTTTATCTTTTTGAGAAGATAATCGAGATTCAAGATTGAAAATATCATTCATATTTTGGTGAATTTTTTCGATATCAGCAATCGCTGAATCTACATTTCCTGATCTGTAATATGCAAGTGCTCTCAAATACAATACCGAATTATAATTAGAAACTCTTTTATAAAGCATTTTTGTTGTTTGTTCTACTACAGCATTGTAATCCTTTTGAAGATATTGGGCTATAGACTTGTAATACATGCTATTATAGTCTTTAGGATTAATTGTTATTGCTTTTTGGAAATTCTCAACCGCTTTAGAATAATCACCTAATTCCATCTGATTCAATCCGATATAAAAATAATATGTATGATAGTTTGGATTTAATGCAATGGCTTTTTCAAAATTTTCAATAGATTTTGTTGCATAGGTATCATCAAAAGTTTTTGCAGCTTTGTAATAATATAAAAGACCCAAACTTGCATAAGACTCAAAATCATTAGGATTTAACTTTATTGCATTATTAAATGCGATAATTGCATTTTCATCTTGCTCCAACCCATACATTACAACCCCTGTTAAATATTGCCCCAAATAATAATCAGGACATTCTGTTGTTAATTTCGGAAGTTTATATGCGGCTTCGGAAAAATGTCCTTTTTCTATATCATCAATAATTCCATAAATAGTAACATCTATTCCTTGAGGATTAAATTCCTTACCATACTTTTGCGGACAATTTATTCTGGCAATATCACTTTTTTTAGGTGCAGGTAAATATATGTGAGAATTGTATTCTAACGCCTTTTTATAAGAAACTTCATACATATTGTTATTAAGAGCCTTTTGAGCATACATCAACCTTGCATATAACAAACCTAATTCAGGATTTTGATATTGCTGCTGTTTATCAGCCCCCAATACAACTGCACTTATGACTTTTGCGTTCGTTGCAAATTTATCATCATCAGTTTTGATCTCAATAGCCTTCTGAAAATCTGCTATTGCCAAATCATACTGGCGTAATGCATAATATATTTCACCTCGCAATTGATAACCTATATATTTTTTAGGTTTAGATTCTATATAAGCATTAACTAAAGGTAAGGCCGAATTATATTCTTTTTTATCAATCAATTCAACCACATCATCAGGAGTATCCTTATCTACTTTTATTTCAGGAGATTCTAATACTGAGGGCTCTTTTTCCTTAACTATTTGCCCATCTTGTGCGTAAACATCACAAATACTACATAAACTCAATATTAACCCTACAACTAAAGTGACATTTTTCTTGTTCTTCATAATAACTCCTATTACCCTCATAATAACATTATACATAGAAAATTAATATTTCATAACGTTGTCACAAAATGTTTACTTATATGTTATAATTTATTTATGAAAAGATGCAGTTGGGTAGATGAAAAATCCGAAATATATGTAAAATATCACGATGAGGAATGGGGAGTTCCCAAATATGATGATAAAGAATTGTTTGAACTTCTTGTTTTAGAATCCTTTCAAGCAGGTCTATCTTGGCTTACAATTCTTAAACGCCGCGAAGAATTCAGAAAAGCCTTCGATAATTTTGACGTAATAAAAGTAAGTAATTACAATCAAGAAAAAGTTGAAGAACTTGTTAACAATGAAAACATTATAAGATGCCGTGGAAAAATAACCTCAACTATAAATAATGCAAAAATATTCAGACAAATTCAAAAAGAATATGGAAGTTTCTCAAATTATATTTGGAGTTTTACCGATAATAAAATAATTCAAAACGACTTTGACAAACTTCCGGTTTCAACACCTTTGTCAGACCAAATATCTAAAGACTTGAAAAAACGCGGTATGAAATACGTCGGAACAGTTATAATTTATTCTTACCTTCAAGCAATCGGTGTTGTAGATGACCACGAAAAAAATTGCTTTAGATATAACAAAAATAAGGATTAAGAATTGTAAAAAAACAGCAAATAAATCCATAACAAATAGAAAAATTTTTCTTGTTTTGTTTTACAATATTTGATATTCAGGATTCATAAAATAAAGAATAAATAAATGGCAATAAATTATAAAAAAGGGATAAAACAAGTTCTTGAGCATCTTGGCAAAAACAACAATCCTGCATACGTTGTTGTGGCGATTGCTACTGCCAAAGGGATTTTTCGACCTTTATTTACAATGATGGACAGAAAAGAGTCCCCTGAAACAAAAAAATATACTGCACTTAGAGAAGGTTTAACCGAAGTTATTGCTATACCAACCTATTTGCTATGTGGTGCAATAGCAGGTAAAGGTGCTGCTTTAGTTAAAGATCCAGAAAAAGCAAAAATTGCCAAACATAATCTTAGATTTATGGGAGTTTGCACGGCAGCTCTTATTGTAATTCCAGGGGCTTGCTCTCTTTTAGTAAAGCCTTTCACTAATAAAATATTTCACAAAAATAAAAACAACCCTCAAGAACAACCAAAACTGGATGTTACATCTCAAGCCGTAAAACCAACTTTAAAAACACCAAATGAAACAAAACAAAAACAAGTGTGTTATCCTCCAAGAGTTAATTTTGCAAGTTTTTTAAATTCAGGAATGAAGGTGGGTTAGTATGTTAGCAGGTATTCAAAATATAATTACAAATCCAACAATATATAATGCAACCCAAAGTACTGTTTCTCAGGTTACTACAGAAACTTGCCTAAAAGCCATAGGTAGACCAAGTTTTATCCTTATGGATAAACAAATTGACTCAAAAACAAAACAATTTTCTGCGGTCAAAGAATTTCTATATCAACTTATATGTTTAGGAGTTTACTTATCCATAATAATCCCTATTTGCAGAAAAAGTGCGTATAATATTGCCAAAAATATGTTTAAAAATGAACCTATTTTCAAGGCTTTTCCAACAACAAAAGAACTTTCTAAATATTATAAAATGAATGATTCTGAAAAAGCCTTAAAAATTGCAGAACTAAATAAAACCTTGACAACAGGTGATAAATTCACAAAAGAAAACCTAAATGCAAACCTTGGAAAAGGTGCAATAGAAGCAGGGGCTATGTTTGGCTCTGTAACAGGACTGGCTATACTTGCACCAATTATTTCGCATCCGCTAATTCACCCTATTTTAAACACTCTTTTCCATAACAATAAAACTAAAAAATCTTCCTAATTACTCCTTTATACATTGTGATTAAATAAATTTTATGCTAAAATTCCGCTGACAATGGAGAATAAATTAAATGCTAGAAAGATTAAAACGATACGGGGAAGAATTTAAAACATTTGCAATGCGCGGAAACGTCATTGACATGGCTGTCGGTATCATAATTGGTGCCGCTTTTGGTAAAATTGTTGATTCATTGGTTAAAGATATTATTATGCCTCCTCTCGGATGGCTTTTAGGTCGAGTTGATTTTTCTAAATTATACCTTGTTATGCCAAACTATCAGGGTAAATTCATTCATTATAAATCAATAGAAGATGCACACGCTGCAGGGGCTGTTACTATAAATTACGGACTTTTCATAAATACTTTAATAAGTTTTCTAATTGTTGCGTTTGCAGTTTTTCTACTCATAAAAAGCATAAACAAATTAACCTGCCTGAATGCTAAAAAAACTAAAGACAATGAAACCGCAACTACAAAACAATGCCCTTATTGTTTTTCAACTATTGATATAAGGGCTACTAAATGTCCAAATTGTACAAGCGATATTAAATAAGATTTTACAATCAAAAAAAGGATTAGATAGTTTTATCTAATCCTTTTAATTAGTTATAACTTTAAAATTAAGTTAAATATTCATCGCTTTTAAAATATCAGTTAAATCTGCAGATGTCTTTTTCACATCAGCATTTGAATATTTAATTGCATTATCAGGATCCTTCAAGCCATTACCTGTTAAAATACAAACGATTTTAGAACCTTCTTTAACTTGTGATTTAACTTTGATTAGTCCAGCTACAGATGCTGCTGAAGCCGGTTCTGCCAAAATACCTTCACTTGATGCCAGCAATTTATATGCTTTTACAATTTCATCATCAGTTACAAAGTTTATCATTCCATTACTTTCATCTCTTGCTTGCTCTGCAAATTTCCAACTTGCCGGATTTCCTATTCTTATTGCAGTTGCAAGAGTTTCCGGATTATAAATTCTTTCACCTTTTACAATTGCCGCAGCACCTTCGGCTTCAAAGCCCATCATTTTTGGCAACTCTTTAATCTTGCCAAGTTTATGCCATTCTTTATAGCCCTTCCAGTATGCTGTTATATTTCCTGCATTACCGACAGGTATAAAATGATAATCAGGAGCTTTGCCTAATGCTTCACATATTTCAAATGCGCCTGTTTTTTGACCTTCTATTCTGTATGGGTTAATAGAGTTCACCAATGTTATCGGGTACTTATCAGAAATTGCTCTTACCATTTCAAGTGCTTTATCAAAATTACCTTGTATTGCAATAATTTCTGCACCATACATCATTGCTTGAGAAAGTTTGCCTAATGCAATATATCCATCAGGAATTATTATATAAGTCTTTAATCCGGCTTTTGCACCATAGGCAGCTGCTGATGCTGAGGTATTTCCTGTTGATGCACAGATAATTGCATTTGAACCGCTTTCTTTTGCCTTGGTTACTGCCATTGTCATTCCACGGTCTTTAAAACTTCCGGTTGGGTTGCATCCTTCAAATTTTAAATATATTTCTGCGTCTAGTCCTATTTTTTTAGCCAAATTTTCTGCCTTGATTAGTGGCGTATTGCCTTCGTTTAGCGTTACTACAGGAGTTGTTTCTGTCACCGGTAAAAACTCTGCGTATTTGTTAATTAATCCTTGATAGTACATACTTCTCTTCCTTCTTCCTTTCTGTACAAATTTTACAATAAAGATTTTAAACAGGCAATCTGTCTTTTAAACAGATTTATACTGGAACTACGGATTCCGCACTGGCAAATTGTGAGTCATATAAGTGTCTATATACTCCATTTTCAATCTTTATAAGTTCATCATGATTACCAAGTTCTACAAGTTCACCATTTTTGATTACGGCAATTCTATCGGCGTTGCGAACTGTTGTTAATCTGTGTGCAATTACAAATACTGTCCTATCCTTCATAAGATTTTCTATTGCCTGCTGAACGATTTTTTCAGCTTCATTATCCAATGCACTTGTTGCCTCATCTAAAATTAAAATAGGCGCATTCTTCAAAAATGCACGTGCAATTCCTATTCTTTGCTTTTGACCGCCTGATAATAAAACACCACGTTCTCCAATATTTGTATCAAGACCTTTATCTAGTGTTTTGATAAATCCGTCCAAATAAGATTCTTTTATCGCCATTTGCAATTCTTCTTCAGTTGCATTCAAGTTTCCAAGCATAATATTTTGTCTTATTGTGCCGGAAAACAAAAAGTTATCCTGAAATACAACAGAAATATTATCGCGTAAAGATTCTAACGTGAAATTTCTAATATCAGTTCCATCAATCAAAATAGCCCCTGATTTCACATCATAAAATCTTGGAATTAGGTTTACTATTGTACTTTTTCCTCCTCCTGAATTTCCAACAAGGGCAAAGGTTTCTCCTTTTTGTACTGTAAATTGAATATTCTTTAATACCGGTTTATTCTTTTTATATTCAAAATTTACATTCCTAAATTCTATGTTATTTTTTAAACCCTCTAATTTTATTGCATCAGGTTTATTTTTAATTTTCGGATTTGCTTCTAATTGTTTTATTACACGTTCTAGTGCTAAAAGTGCATTCTGCATATTCTTTGCGTTATTTCCTAATAATTTTATAGGAGTGTACAGCATAATTAATGCAGTTATGAATGATACAAAATTTCCGCCTGTGATTTGTCCTTTTACTATCATATAACTACCCAAACCAATAACTGCAGCAATTCCTATTGATACTACAATGTGCATCATTGGAGATAACCAGCCTGTTTTTTGGGTAATTTTCATATTCAAGCCAAATACAGTTTCTAAATTCTTATTAAATGCAGAATTTTGATAATTATACAAATTGTAAGCAGTTACAACCTTGTTTCCTGCAAATGCTTCATTATAAGCAGTAATAACTTTTCCGCCTGCTGATTCTGATTTATCTGTAATGGACTTTATCAGTGCTCTCATTTTTGTTAGCGGAATTACTGCACATATAAGAACAATAATTGCAATTATTGCTAATTCCCAAGAATTGTACAATAACACCAAAACTAATGATATTGATGAAAATACTCTTGAAATTCCTGTTTTTAAATTATTCAAAAGGTTTCCGCAAGCAGAATTCACATCATTATTAAACCATCTCAATATATCACCTGATGTTCTGGAATCAAAAAATGCAGCATCTTTATGCATCAATTTGTTATATAGAGTTCGTTTGAAATCATTTGTAACTTTCCCGGCAACCCAAGCATTCATATAGGTTGATAAGTAATTCAACAGACCTTGCGTACTTGTAAATGCAATAATCAAAACAGGTATATACCAAGGTGAATGAAATGATTTATCAATCATAACATTATCCATATAAGGTTTTAAAGAAAGAGCAACTATTGCATCTAATGAGCCTATTGGTATTGCAAGCCCTAATGCAAGTAAAGTTCTAAACCAATATTTTTGAAAATATGGTAAAACTTTTGCGTAATTATGCAACAATCCATCTTTATCAAATTTTTTAATTATATTTGCTACAATTTCCATTATTATACCTAATTTGCCAATCTTTTTGATAATTCTTGCTCCCAGCGATATGCTGTTTGAATACTTTTTTCTAAACTTCTGACAGGTGTCCAGCCTAAAATTTCTTTTGCTTTTTTATTATCTGCAATTAAAATGGCAGGATCTCCTGCTCTGCGAGGTTGAATTTTTACAGGGAATTTTTTCCCCGTAACTTTTTCACACATATCAAAAACTTCTTTGACACTGCTTCCTTCTTTTGTACCTAAATTGAAATAATTGGTTTCTCCACCATCTAACAAATATTTTAGTGCCAACAAATGCGCATTTGCTAAATCCTCAACATTTATATAATCCCTTACGCAAGTCCCGTCTTTTGTATCGTAATCCGTTCCAAACATTTGAAAGACTTTTCCTGTATCAGAAGTTGATTTTAAAATATTAGGAATTAAATGAGTTTCCGGATTGTGCCACTCTCCTACTCTGTTTTGACTATCTGCACCTGCTACATTAAAATATCGCAAACGAACTGATTTTAAACCGTATGCTCTATCATAATCATCCATTATATTTTCTATCATTAATTTTGTTTTTCCATAAGTATTAATAGGGTTTTGAGGATGTTTCTCATCTATCGGAACATATTCAGGTTCTCCGTAAGTTGCGGCTGTACTTGAAAATACTATCTTTTTGACATCATAATCCATCGCTACATTTAATAAATTTAATGTTCCTAAGACATTATTGTAATAATATTTCTGAGGCTCTTTAACAGATTCAGCAACTTGTGAATATGCGGCAAAATGAAGTATTGCATCAATTTTATGCTTTGAAAATACAGATTCAATATCTTGGATTAGCAATAAATTCCCTTTTACAAAATCTATAACAGAACCTTCTGATTTTATACTTTTTAAAGTTTCTACAGTCTCAATATGCCCTAACTCCAAATTGTCAAATATTATAACATTATATCCTGCATCCAATAATGCTATTACATTGTGACTTCCAATATATCCGGCTCCGCCTGTTACTAAAATATTCATCTTACTTTCCTTCTGACTAAGCATATTACACTCCATACTGTTCGTGCCAATGTGGTTTTCTTATACCGATTTTTACAAGCATTCTATATATTATAGTTCTGATTGTAAATATTCTGAACCGTTTTTTATTAGTTTCGCAATATACAACCGGTAATTCTATTGTTTTTATACCTTTTTGTCTTAAATATTCAACATATACAGTAAACAATCTCTCTGACAAAAACCCGTAAACTCTCTTTTGATAGTCGCTGCGAGTTTCTACATCAGATTGAATATCTTTTTCTAATTCAAAAAGTATTTCAAATAACCATTTTGCATATTCATCAAAAATTTCTTTTTTAGTTACAAGCATATTGTATAAATAAATTTCATTTGTATTTTTCATAACTTTTAATGCTATATCATACATTTTTGAATCTTTTTGTTTTATAATTTCTAACACTTTATCCAAATCAGAAATAAAGTGTTTTTTCTTATAATGTTCATAAATCGATTTGAACTTGGGAAGAACCCTTTTCATAGGTAAAATTATATCATAATTAGAAAAAATATGTTCTAAATATGGCTTTTTTAAACAAAATTCTTCTTCATAATTTTGAGGAATTTTATCTATCCATCTGGTTTTACCATTAGAAAAATCAAAAAATCTTCTGTAATGCACAAGCCCCTTATAACTAGCATCAGAATTTTTCCAAAGCCAATATAGCGCCGTTAATTCTGAATAATATTTGTTCTTGTTTGAAATATTATCATTGGTATTATCTTTCAAAATTTCCAAATCTTTTTCTGTAAGTGATGCGCCAACTTGAATAGGTTTTAAAATTTCATTTTTTATCATATCAAAAGATTTGTGATAACAAACTAGAATATCAGCCTTCGTTTCATCAGGCAATTCATATTGGGAAGGTTTTGGAAATTTTTTCTCTAAGAAAAATCTTAACGCAAGCCTGTCTGAATCTGTAGTTTTAATACTATCATTTACGCAAAACAGCACAGGATTATATTTATCTAACAAATAAAACTTCTTTTTTAAAAGCGGGATTTGCAGCGAATCCAAATTAGTTTTTGAAATCCTTGAATAAATTCTTTGAAAAAAATCATCAACAACTTTAGGTGTTCCCTGACCTTTTGCAATTGAATAATACTCAAAAATCGAACGCTGAATACAATCCTTTTGTCTGAACTTTTGCATTACCGTCTTGTCAAAACCATCTTTAAACTTTTCAACGCATTCTTCTATTGTGCTTTTTTTATAGGCATCTATATTATGATGAGGAAAATGTGCAAAACTTTCGCCAATATTATCTTTTACAAGCCTGTATGCAGATGAAACCATAAAACCAAAAAGATGACGATATTTTTTATTTATTATCTTGCGTTTTGAAAATCTAAAAATAGGATTGCCTTTTTCATCATAGAAAAAACTTTTATCTACTGGACTTGAAAAAAACATATCATCATTTGCGAATAAAAAGTGCTCGCTCAAATTTGGAATTTTATGAAGTGAAGTTTCTATAGCACTTGCATTAAAAGTCGGCAAAGCCTCGGCAAGTAAAATTTCAGAATGATTGATTAGTTTTATTTTGGGATTTGAAGTATCTAACCATTTAGGAATTTGATTATCCGTTACAATAAATATATTATTTATCCAAGGTGCATACTGCTGCAAAGAACGAAGTGAATATTTTAATTCATCATTACTTATAAATCTGCAATCATCCTTTGCATCACAATCTATGGAGTTTGAAAACTTGGAAAGTTCAATATTTTTCTTTTGTGCCCAAACTTTATCAGAATCATCACACCATAAATATACAATATCTACAGGAAAATTCTTTTCATTTCCGCTCATCAGAATTAGCCCTTTCATCCCTTTTAACATTATAGTTTAAACGGTCTTACTATCGGGATTTTGATAAGAAATATTAAGGGTTTAGATAAATTTTTCGGTCTAAATACTATCTTCACCACAAAATACAGGAACAGTTATTTCAAAGGTCGTTTGCTTTTTGGTTGATCTGAGCAAAGATATTTGTGAATTTTGTTCTTCTAAATATTTTTTACATATACATAAACCTAAACCGCATCCTGTATCTTTTGTAGTATAACCCTGCTCAAATAGTCGCGATTGTTTTTCCTTTGGTATTGGTTTTCCGTTATTGGATATTTTTATTATACCTTTATCATTTTTTATTTCTGCAAGAACTTCTATTTCACCTTTTAGTTGAATTGCTTCTATTGCATTTTTTATAATATTCACTATTACAGAAAGAAAGCGACTTTCATCAACTTTTATTAGCGCTGTATTTTTCACAAATAAATTAACCGAAATTTCTTTATCTATCACGTATGCTTTTGAAAGTTCTACACCATTTGTTACTATCTTTTCAAAATCTACAATTTTTAAATTATTTCTATTTAAAGACTTCAAATCCAAAAGATTGGATTCTATAATTTTAATAGATTGCTGAATACAATCTATTGCATTATCTATAGATTGATTTTCTATTCCTGATTTTTCAAGATTTTTCCTTATTATTTGGGTGTACATATCACATACGGATAAGTGATTTCTAATCTCGTGCGATACACTGCTTATCTGAACAGATATATCAGATGTTGTTTCTAATTTGTTCATTTTACCTCTTTTATTATCCAAAAATAAAGGGTTCGGTAGTGCTTAACGAACCCTTTATTATAAATCTGTTTTAGACGTTATACCGACATCATTGCAGATTTTGTGCCGACTCCCGCAGTTTTTTGTTTAAAACCGTGTGTTAATGCATATAATACAGCATTCGTCCTATCGTTTACTTGTAATTTTTGGAAAATATTATTAACGTGTGTCTTTACTGTAGTTTCTGATATAATCAACTTTCCTGCAATACTCTTGTAGTTAATACCTTCGGTTAATAATTCCAAAACTTCAACTTCTCTTGTTGTCAAACTGTTTAACAAGTTTTCTGAACCCATCATCTTTTCTTCTTCCTTTGAGAATGACTGGAAGTATTCAAAGAAACGAGTTGATAAAATTGCAGGTAAATATATCTTACCCATTGCAACTTCTTCTATTGCATTTATCAATTTTACAGACGCCATAGTTTTTAATACATATCCTCTTGCGCCTAACTTCATCGCTCTATAAATCAATTCAGAATCATCATAACCGCTTAATACTATAACCTTTGTTGAGAGATTTAACTTATTAATTGCCTGAATTGTTTGTAAACCATCCTTTTCCGGCATATTTATATCCATCAAAACAATATCAGGATGATGTTTTTTTACTAAGTTAATTCCGAGATTTGCACTTGTTGTAGCTCCGACAACTTCATAGCAACTTTCAAGAGTAATCAATTCCTTAATCCCTCTTAAATGATTAGCATTGTCATCTATCAATACAACTTTTAGTTTTCTGTTAAAATCTCTCATCTCTATTCCCCCGAAAATGTTTGTACGCTCTCTACACTCTATATACTAATATTTTTGAAGGGTTTTTAAATCCATGCAGTGATTGATTAATCAATTTTTAAAGATTGAAGGATTTATCTAAATCCAAAGATTTAGAATTTTACTCAATCATGCTCTACATCATGCTTTCGCCGCATGGTCGATTCTTTATTTACAAAAATTTGCTTAATACATTTAATCTACTTTTTTTGTCTGATTTTTCTCTGTTTAACCATCCATCCTTATGGGATAGATTTTACAAAAATAAAAGAGGCTAAGTTTTTATACTAAACCTCTTTTTCTCTATTTTCTCACCTGTTCAAACTTATTCGATTATCCAACTAAGTATTCAACAGTGTTGGCATCTGATTCAATCTTTTTCAATCTTGATAAGTATTTTTCAACTTCTCTTTCGATTGATCTATCGTTTAATGAAATTACGTTTCTGTCATCTAAGTTATCTATATAGGCATTAAGTGTGATAAATTCATATTTTCTATTCTTCATATATATTCCCCCTTTTAATATTTGATTTATCTATTTCCCTTACATTTATATAAAGTATTTTCGTATTGAAAAATTGCGCAAAAGATATTGAAAAAATATATACTTATTACAAAATGTAATATTTTCATAAAATTGAAACATTTACCCCCTGAAAGAAAAATCTTACCATTATAACCTTTACGTTCCTTAATGCTATTTGGTTTTACCCTTTACACAATTTAATTTATAAGTTAATATAAAAAAGTAGTTAGGAAGATTGAGTGATTATATGTATATAAAATCAAATTCTAAATTTTACATTGTAATTGCTGCAATAATTACAATAACATTTTTGATGCAACCCCAAACAAGTATAAGTGCTGAAGTTTCAGTTGCACCTATCAGCAGTTTTGAAAGTGTATTATCAGAACAATTTGAAACAAATACTCAATGGAATGAAGAAGTTAATCAAAACTATATAAATTATCCAATGGAACACAAGCCTAAAAACCAAATATTGGCTTCATTCTTTAAAAACAAATCTCTCAGCATTTCCATTCCACTACAACACAAAAGAAAATCTACTGATATAATTGCCAACAACGAGAAAAAAGTAATTAAGCACCTAAATATACAAAGCAATTAAATCCATTAGCAATCTTTTATCAGGGATTTTAGGTTTTTAACCATAACTTCTAATACCTCAACAACTTCATTTCCTTTTGAATTGAAGAGTTTATTGATATTCAATTCGTAATCAACAGGCAAAATTTTACAATTATCTATAGAATATTTCAACAGTCTTTTCTCCCCTGGATGAAGCATTGAATTTAAAGCAAAAATCACATCAAAATAGCTTGCCATAAAGGCAGAAATCCTATGGTTTACGCTATTCAAATCATCTCTTTTTATAGCTTTTTTAATCTGCTCATAATAAGACGCAAAAGGCTTATCATACATTAACATCATATTACGCTTTATAATATTTTCTTTTAATTCAGAAGGATACTGGGTTTTAATAGATTTTTGCAAATTATTCAGCCAATTATCAGGATCATAAACAATATCAAAAACACTTAATGTATATAAAAAGCAAGTAGTATAACCGTTAGAAGGATAATATTTATTCCATACACTATCAACAATCCCCTCAAACCAATTACAATTCCAATACATTACATCCAGCTGAACTCCAATATCATCAACTAAAAATTCATCTCCTGCTCCAAAATACTCTCCACCTACTTCATACTTTGACGAAATATTTTCTACTATTTCCATCCTACTTGAAATATCAATATCTTTTGAAACAAACACATAAACATCAATATCAGAAGCCTCATCTAAAGTTTTAGCCGCAGATGAACCACCAATAGCAATAGCCTTAACTTGAGGAAAAGCCTTATACTTATCTAATAATTGTAACAATTTATCATCCATAAATAACCCTCTAAACATATAATTATAAAATATCTCTCTCAATTATAGAACAAAAAAAGAACCCTTACCCCTAAAGAGCAAGAGTTCTTTTTATAAATACTTTGATTAGTCAAAAGTATAACTAATAATTGCAGCTTCTCTAGCTTTTTTGATTGCTCTAGCAATCATTCTTTGGTGTTCTGCACAATTACCTGTTATTCTTCTAGGAATAATCTTTCCTGCTTCTGTTAAGTATCTTTTTAACTTAGCAGCATCTTTGTAATCGATAGATTCAACTTTATCAGCACAAAGACTGCAGTTTTTACGTTTCTTTTTATCTTCTTGTCTTGCCATTTCTTAATTTGCCTTTCTAGCCTTGTTATTTTCTACTTAATTTATCTTAGTTTAGAATGGAACTTCTTCATCATCCATCAACACATCAGTATTAGAATCAGAAGGAACTTCCATATCGCCAAATGTAAGGATATCACCATCTGAACTATTTTCAGCAGAAGAATTGCTACCGCCCATAACTTCAATAGTTGAAGCCTCTATTTCAAAAACTTTCTTTTCGGTACCGTCGTCCATTTTGCTAATACCATTTTGCAAACGACCCTCTACTAGAACCTTTTGGTTCTTTGCAAGTTCTGAAACTACAGACTCTAAAGAAGTTCTTTTTGAAATAACTCTAACAAGGATTTCATCTTGAGTTCCAATATTCAATACGAATGAAGATACTGCAACATTATTTGATGTAAATCCTGTTTTAGGTGTTTTATAAACAATACCTGTAACAACTGCTTTTGCTAATGTCATTTGATTATCTTTTCCTTACTTTAAATTAAACTGAAGCCTTAACAGAAGTTTCAAGAAACATAGTTCTCAAAATGCTGTCTGTTAATCTTAATTGTCTTTTGAATTCTGCAACTTTATCAGCAGGTAAAGCTAAAACGATAGTTGCGAAAAATCCATCTCTGAAGTTTTGGATATCGTAAGCCAATTTTTTTCTGCCGGTTTTGTCGATAGAAACAACATTTCCACCGAATTCAGTAATTACACTACTAATTTTTTCAATAGCTTTATCCACTTCTTCTGCATCAAGATTTGGTTTGAATATAGCCATTAATTCATAATTTTTCATTTATATTTCTCCTTTTGTACTATTTTACAGTGTATGCCTTTATAATATCATAAAAAAATTATTTTTTACAACATGTAATTAGCAACAAAACTGTACTGTGCAGGTCCTGTTAGGAAAATATGTCCTGATAAAATTTCTGAATTTCTGCACCATTCAACGGTTACAGCACCACCTAGCAAATTAACTTTCTCTTTATTGTCTGTTAAGTTATTTAAAACCCCTGCTACAACACAAGCGCAAGCACCTGTTCCGCAAGCCAAAGTTATTCCGCAGCCTCTTTCATAAACCCTCATATCAATTTCAGATTTAGAAATTATATTAACAAACTCAGTGTTGGTTTTTTCAGGGAAATACGGATGTTTTTCCATTAGCGGTCCGTAATTTTGCGCCAAAAACATAACATCTTCATCTGTAAATATGACGCAATGAGGATTTCCCATTGATACAGGGTTTATTTTGAAGGTTTTATCTTTAAGTTGGACAGTTGTTTCGCCTTTGAACGGAATTTTTTCATAATCAAGAATTGGAATACCCATATCAACCTTAACTTGACCGTCTTCTAAAATTTCAGGAACAATTACACCTGCCAAAGTTTTCACACTAAATTGTTTTTTATCAACAAGTTTTTTATCATACACATATTTAGCAAAACATCGCATTCCATTACCGCACATCTGAGCAACAGAACCGTCATTATTATAAAAATACCAAGCAATATCTGTTTCCCCGTTTTTTGATAAATCAGGGATTATCATACCGTCAGCACCAATGCCAAAATGTCTGTCACATAGTTTTATTGCAAGTTCCGGCATTGAAAGTCCAGTTTTTTGATATTCTTCATAATCAAGAATAACAAAATCATTTCCGCAACCTTGCATTTTTGTAATTTTTATATCTACCATAATTCACCTCTCTTTAGTGAATTATAACTTAATAAAAACAAAAATTGCAAACTATGCTTTTATATCAATAGATTTTTCAGGCTGGTGAGTTTCGTTATGATTAACACTCTGCGAAAGTTGATGTTCTAATTTTTCTTTTTTCTCCGCTCTGGATTTTTCAATATTATTAAAAAACATTTTACCCAGTTTTTG
>CASELF010000027.1 GCA_949288725.1 uncultured bacterium | reverse complement strand
ACCTTCTTTATTTGCTTCAAGTGCTTCTATTAACATTTCGTCCAAACTTCCATCTCCTGAAAGTTGAAATCTTTCAGCCAGTGCTTCTTTTATTTCAGGATTTAGGTTTCCTTTTTTAAGTTTTTCTATAAGTGATTCCATATTCTGTATGATAATGGTTTCACTATCAGGAATATGCAGAACTTTTGACATTTCTCTTATTCTGTCTTTGTTTTCCAATCCAAAATCATATTGAATACGATAAGCCGCTGCTGCTGCATATAAATCTTGGGCTCTGCTTATTGTAAGTCCGGCATGTGAACCTTGTTGTTGAGGATATTTACTATTAATTGATGTTATAAGACTCAGAATTTCCGGAGTTAATTCGGTTGTCTTAGTTTTATCTGCGTTTGGCAGATTTTTTGAGATGTAGTTTTTGATTTTATTAATTTTTATTGTTTCCGGTTCATTGTCTATATACATGAATTCTTTTATAGGACTGGTTGTTTTGTTTATTGCCGCTGAGTCTTTTTGTTCAAGTGAAAGTAGTTCATTTGCAATTTGTTGCTTTGATTTTTCTGAAAGTGTCGGATCTATTTGAACAAGTGTATTTTTCAATAGTGATCTGTACTTTTGTATTAAATTTATATTTCGTGCTTGTTCTGTTCGTCTGTTTAATTTTTTATAATCCTTAAGCACTGCAGTTTCCTTGCATTTTGCAAGGGTTTCTTTAGAACGTAATAAGGCTCTGAGAAAGTCTTGCTCCGGGGCAAGTTCCTTATTGATGTCTTTGAAAATGTGCATATCAGAGAAGGTATCAAAGTATTGCTTGTCAAATGTAATGTAGTTTTTATCTTCTTCGCAAGAACTTCCGGTTGTGTCTGCAATGTTCATCCAGTTTAATGCGGAGGTGTCAATAATTCGATAACCTTTTTGCATTGCATATTGGTAATCAATGTATGGTTTATCAATCGGGATTTTTCTGTTTGATCCTAATTTAGCAATATCATAAACCATCATATATGGTTTGTCGTCAAGTTCTGATAAAATCATATCGATAAAATTCTTTTTATCTTCATAGGCAAGCGCTTTTCTGCAAAGACTTATTGCCGCACACATTCCGTGTTGATTTTGGTTTACGGCTTTTATATTTGGAATTTTTGATTCCGGTGTGTTTATTACAAGGTCATTAACTACTTCTGCTAATATTTGAGTTTTTTTACCTTTTAATAGTTCATTAACTTTGTATTTTGGACTCATTAAATAATCAAGTTTCTCCATTATATAAACTTTTTGGTTTATAGGAATTTCTGATGATGATATTAAATAATCAAAATTGTTATAAAAGTTTTTGATATTTTCATTTTTTATGTTCGCAAGTTCTTTTTCATCAACTTTGTCTATAATTGATTGTCTTAATTCAAGGATTTTTCTTTCTTGAGGTGTTAGAGGTTTTTTAGTATTTTCTATTCTATCTAGTCGTGCGTATAGTTTTTGTTGATCTTTTTTAGGGGAATTTTCAATTGCTTTTCTGGCTGCGGTGTTCAATTTAACTCGCCAATCATTATATGGAGTTTTGCCTAAATCTATATTTGTGCCGTATTTAAGTTTTTCTGAAACATCCAATAAAAAATTAACATTCTTTTTCCCGGGAACATTTGACAGATTGTCTATTGAGTTTGTTATGTTTCTTTGGTTGATTATGTTTAAATCATAAGGATTATTCTTTTTTAATTGTTCTACATTTTTTCTGTCTTGTCTTTTGCCTGTGAAATTTGGTGTAAATAAATTAATTGAATATATTTTCATTTTCTACCTCTAAAAACTTGTATTTCCTCATTAAAACCAATGAATAATATTTTTTAACAGTATAGTTACAAAATTTTACATAAATTTATTTGATTATAGGGTGTTTCTAATTTTTTATTAGTATCAAATGATATTCTGTTCATTTTTTATTGTGTAAAAAATCTATTAAGGATAATTAATTTTTCTTATCCTTATGAGTTATATAAAACTTTTTCTTGTTATATAATACTTTTGTAAAAGAGAGATTTTTTAATTTTAATATAAAAGAGAGGTCAATATGGAAACACTTACAGCAGATGGTTTAATTACAAAGATTATCGGGCCTGTCATTGATGTAGAATTTCCGTCAGGAGATTTGCCGAATATTTATACGGCATTAAACATATACAATGATAATGGTGAAAAAGTTGTTGCTGAAGTTCAGCAGATGTTGGGTTCCAATAAGGTTAGAACAGTTGCGATGTCATCAACTGATGGTTTAAGACGTGGCATGAAGGTTGTAAATACCGGTGAACCTATAAAAATTCCTGTCGGTAAATCAATTTTAGGTAGAATATTAAATGTTGTTGGTGATCCTGTTGATAATATGGGAGATATTCAGGCAGAAACATACTTGCCTATCCATAGAGAATCACCAAAATTGACAGATCAAAATACAGATATTGAAATTCTTGAAACAGGTATTAAGGCAATAGATTTACTTCAACCGTATCAAAAGGGTGGAAAAATCGGGTTGTTTGGAGGTGCCGGAGTTGGAAAAACAGTTCTTATCCAAGAATTGATTCATAATATTGCAATGGCGCATGACGGTGTTTCAGTATTTGGTGGTGTCGGAGAAAGAACTCGTGAAGGTAATGACCTTTGGAACGAATTTAAACAAAGTGGAGTTCTTGATAAAGTTGGACTGGTTTACGGTCAGATGAATGAGCCGCCTGGAGCAAGAATGAGAGTTGGACTTTCAGCATTGACTGCAGCAGAATATTTTAGAGATTTTTCAAAACAGGATGTGCTTTTGTTCATTGATAATATTTTCAGATTTACTCAAGCAGGTTCTGAAGTATCAGCGTTGTTAGGTCGTGTACCTTCTGCGGTTGGTTATCAACCTACTTTGGCTACTGAAATGGGTGAATTGCAAGAAAGAATTACATCTACAAAAGACGGGTCTATTACTTCTGTTCAGGCTATTTATGTTCCTGCAGATGACCTTACTGACCCGGCTCCTGCAACTACATTCTCTCACTTGGATGCTTCAACTGTATTATCAAGAAATATCGCTTCTCTTGGTATTTATCCTGCTGTTGATCCGTTAGAGTCTAATTCACGTGCCTTGGATCCGCATGTTATCGGTGAAGAACATTACAATGTTACTCGTAAAGTTCTTGAAGTTCTTCAAAAATATAAAGAATTGCAAGATATCATTGCAATCTTAGGTATGGATGAATTGTCCGAAGCTGATAAGGAAACTGTTAACAGAGCAAGAAAAATTCAAAAATTCTTATCTCAACCGTTCTTTGTTGCTGAACAGTTCTCAGGGATCAAGGGCAAGTATGTTAAAATTGAAGATACTATTAGAGGGTTCAAAGAAATTATTGAAGGTAAACATGATGATTTGCCTGAACAAGCCTTCTATATGGTTGGAACAATTGATGAGGCTGTAGAAAAAGCAAAAACAATTGAGGGATAATTTATGATTTTAAAAATTATTACACAAGAAAAAGTTGTTTTTGAAGGTGAGGTTGATGCCGTTTATACCAAAGGTATAGATGGTGAATTTGGGTTGTTAAAAGATCACATCCCTGTAATGAGTGCATTGGATATTGGTGTTACTCGTGCCATTATAGGCAATGAAACTAAATCATTTACAACAATGGGTGGAATTTTACAATTTAAAGATGATGAATGCCTTATTCTGACTACCCTTGCCGAGTCAGGTGAAGAAATTGATGAAGCAAGAGCAAGAGATGCTCTTGAAAGGGCTAAAAGACGTCTTCGTAATGCTGAGGCTCGTATGGATGCAAAACGCGCAGAAGCTGCTATTGCCAGAGCCGAAGCAAGATTGAAGGCCAAGTTGTCATAATAGTTTGTTTTGAGGATGGAAAACTTATGGATAATTTAAACAAGTATATTGAGCATACTCTTTTAAAGCAGGATGCGAAAAAAGAAGATTTAATAAAACTTTTTAAAGAGGCTAAAGAAAACAAGTTTTATGGAGTATGCGTAAATCCTTGTTATGTAAAGTTTGCAAAAGAATATTTAAAAGATTCTGATGTTAAAATTGTTACTGTTATAGGTTTTCCATTGGGGGCAAATACTACGGAAACAAAAATCTTTGAAACTATTAATGCCATAAAAGATGGTGCAGATGAAATTGATATGGTTATTAATGTTACAAAGGTGAAGGACCTTGAAACAGAATATTTGGTTGATGAAATTACTCAAGTAAAAAAAGCTTGTCAGGGGCATATTTTAAAAGTTATTATAGAAACAGATTTGTTGTCTTATGAAGAAATAAAATATGCTTGTGAATGTGCAGTAAAAGGTGGTGCTGATTTTGTTAAAACTTCAACAGGATTTGTCAAAGGCGGAGTTGGCGCAAAAGCAGAAGATGTTGAACTTATGTATAACACAGTTAAAGATTCAGGTTTGAAGGTTAAGGCTTCCGGAGGCATCAGAGATAAAGAAACTGCACTGAATATGATAAAAGCAGGTGCAACCCGTCTTGGTACAAGTTCTGGGGTTAAGATTGTTTCTTAAATCCTTTAATTCAATTATTGCTTTATAATAAAAAATCATTATCATGCTATAATGGGATAAAGAAGGACTATCTCTATGGGTGATGAAGACAAGCAGTTTGATGCCACGCCACAGAAACTGGACAGAGCAAGAAAGGAAGGACAGGTTGTAAAGTCACGTGACTTTTCAATGGCTATTTCCATGCTTGTTGTTTTTTCTGCGGTTTTTGGTTTGGCTCCGTTTATTTGGGAACAGATTGTCTCGGTTTTTACTCTTTTGTATGAGCAAATTCCCAATGCCCATATTGAAAAAATGAATTATATGTATATATTTTTAGTGTCGGCAAAGGGTATTTTATTAATTCTTTTTCCGATATTTGCAATAGCGTGGTTAGTTGCTGTACTTGCGGATTTCGTTCAGGTTGGTCCACTTGTTGCAATTGCGCCTTTAATGCCAAAACTTGATAAGTTAAATCCGACAAAATATTTTAAAAATATTATGTCAATTAAAACGCTTTTTGAATTATTCAAGAATATAGCAAAGGTTATTATATTAGGGTATATTGGTTGGATGGTTTATAAAGACCATATGGAAAGTGTTTTGATGCTGGCGCAAGTTGATAACAATTTTGCTGTAATGAAAGAGTTTGGTGAATTAATTACAGAATTTATATTCAAGGCTTGTATTGCTTTCTTAGTAATTGCTGCGGCTGATTATGGGGTTACGAAATGGAAGTTTTTGCAAGATCAAAAAATGTCATTTAAAGAAATAAAAGATGAGTATAAAAACTCCGAAGGTGATCCGAATGTAAAAGCTCAATTGCGTCAAAGACGTATGCAAATGCTTCAACAAGGTGCGATGGATGCAGTGCCAACTGCTGACTTTGTTGTTACTAATCCGACTCACGTTGCTTGTGCTCTAAAGTATGTGGCAGAAGAGATGGATTCTCCTATGCTTATTGCAAAAGGTACCGAGTTGATTGCTAAAAAAATTATTGATATAGCAAAAGAACACAATGTTCCGGTAATTGAAAATCCACCCGTTGCAAGAGCATTATTCAGAATGGTTGACATAAATCAGCCAATTCCTCCGGAATTATATAAAGCGGTTGCAGAAATTTTGATGTTCGTTTACAAGATGAAAAATCCTACAAATAAACGACCACGAAATTAGTGGATTGAAGTATTATTGATGTGTGAAATTATGACAAAACAAGATAATAAAAATTTACAAAATTATATTGATATAGTCCAAAAGGTAGCAAGGGTAGAACACAGACGTATTCCTGCTCACATGGTTGAGTATGAAGAATTGCTATCTATTGGAATTATTGCTATTCAGGTAATGATTAAAAACAAAACACCTGAACAACTTGCAAAATATAACTCTGCATATATTGCAACTGCTGTTCGTTGGGCTATACGTAATGAATTACGTATAAGATATAAATGGTATTCTCTGAAGCATAAAGCAGAAGATGAATATGATTCTGATGAAGCAGTTGAAGGTATGGATATGAAGCAGGCAAAAATTCGTGAAGCAATTTACGAAACTATTTTGTCTATTGACGGACTTGCTGCTGCCGCAAGTGATAATGATTCTCCGTTTGATTTTGTTAAAGACCCTCATGCTCTACCGGATGAAAATGCTGAAATTTCTGAAATGGGTAAGATGATTAGGGTTGCAATTTCAAAGTTGCCTCCTAAGGAAAGAACGGTTGTTGAATATAGATTTTACAGAAATATGCAAGTTAAGGATATTGCAACTCAAATTGGTTTGTCACCATCCAGAGTTACTCGTATTGTTCAGTCTTCTCTGAATACCGTTAGAGAATATCTGAACTCTCATGAGTTATACGGGTACTAATTTTTTGTTTGCAAACAGATACTATTTTTAGTACACTGTCTTTTGTATGGAAGGTCAAATTTATAAAATTCATTCAGATTTTTATTATGTGCAAAATAGCGGAAATTCTTATGAATGCAAAATTAGAGAGGTTTTGAAAAAACAACGCTTAAAACCTGTAACCGGTGATTTTGCGGAATTTGATAATGGTGTAATTACCCAAATTTTGCCTAGAAAATCTTATATCCCAAGACCTTCTGTTGCAAATGTTGATCAAATTGTTGTTGTTTCTGCTCTGAAACATCCTGATTTGGATTTCCACCAGTTAAACAGATATATTGCGCTGGCAAGATATTATAAAATACCTGTGGTGCTATGTTTTAACAAAGAAGATTTAGAATCTTCTTCTGATATAAGAGCAAAAATTGTTGGTATATATGAAAAATTAGGTTATAAAATAGTATTTACATCTGCTTTAGAGCATAAGGGACTGAGTGATTTTTTGAAATTGTTAGACGGAAAAGTTTCAGCGCTTTGCGGTGGTTCTGGGGTTGGAAAATCCAGTTTAATTAATGCGCTTAATCCTAATATTCATCTTAGGACAAAGGAAGTTAGTGAAAAATTAAATAGAGGAACTCATACAACAAGACATTGTGAAATTATTGCTTTGAATGATAATTCAGCGATTGTTGATACTCCAGGGTTCAGTAATGTAAGATTTGATTTTATATTGCCTTCTGAGGTCGATTTGTTGTTTCCGGAAATGATTGAATACAGACAAGGTTGCAAGTACGGGGATTGCTTGCATATAAACGAAGACGGTTGTGAAGTTTTAAATAATATTGATAAAATTGATGAATCAAGATACGAAAGTTATATAGAGTTTGTTGCAGAAGCCCTTGAATATAAGGAAAGAATTAAGTATAAAGGTGTGAAACAAGAAACTTCAATGAAATATAAGAATAATAAAATTCAAGCCAAAATAAGTGATAAAAAAAGACAAGCGTCAAGAAATACAAGAAAACAAATGATATATAAGGAAATTGAAGATGGTGCAGATGAATAATTATATAGAATTGATAAATAAGAAGTTAGATGAATTTATGAAGATAGAATACCCCGAAACGATATTCAAATCAATGAAATATACGGTTACATTACCGGGGAAAAGATTGCGTCCGATAATGTGTTTGGAAACTTGTAAAATGCTTGGCGGGGAAATAGAAGATGCAATTCCGTCTGCGTGTGCGATAGAAATGTTACATGCGCAAACTTTGATACATGATGATTTACCTTGTATGGATAATGATGATTACAGAAGAGGAAAGTTAACCAACCATAAAGTTTTTGGGGAAGCGATTGCAACTTTGGCAGGTGATGCTTTGTTAACTTATGCTCCGCAGGTTATTACAAAATATTCTCAAAATCTTTCGCCATCTGTTATATTAAGGGTGTTGAATGAATTTTTTAAATATGCCGGCGCCTACGGGGTTATTGCAGGTCAAGTTGTAGATATTGAATCAGAGGGAAAATTCCTTGATATAAATCAAGATTCAGAAAATAAAATTGAAGCAGAAAAAATTTTGGAATATTTGCATCTGCACAAAACCTCAGATTTATTTCAATTAGCAATGAGAACAGGTGCTATTATTGCCGGTGCTGATGATGAAAAACTTTCTAAAATTACTGAATTTGCCAAAACTTTTGGGTTGGCTTTTCAAATTGCAGATGATATTTTGGATGAGATTTCAACTTTTGAACAGATGGGCAAAACTATGGGTAAGGATAAGGCTGAAGGTAAATTAACTTATGTTTCCTTGTATGGTTTAGAGGGTGCAAAATGTAAATTAACTTGTCTTTTAACAAAGTGCCATGATATAATGGATGAGCAGTACATGTCATCAAGTATATTTACTGAAATAATTGAGAAGATTTTGCAGAGGACAGGTAGTAATAAATGAATATTGAAGTTTTAAGAAATTTGATTGCAGGTAATGGATACGAGGTTATTATCAGTGGTGTTACTTCGGCATTTTTTGCACAGGTTATAAAATTTATAGTTTTTACAATAAGAAATAAAAAGATTAATTTTAAGATTTTTACAACAACCGGCGGAATGCCAAGTTCTCATTCTGCAGGAGTAATGGCTTTATCTACGGCTGTCGGTATATTGGAGGGCTTTGATTCACCTTTGTTTGCGGTATCATTAGGCTTCTCTTTAATAATTATGTACGATGCTGCAGGTTTAAGACGTGCTGCAGGAAAAACTGCTGCTTGCCTTAATCGTATGATGGAAGATTTTTATTATCATGATTTACAGTCTGTAGGCGGCAAGCTTAAAGAACTTCTTGGGCATACTCCTTTTGAAGTTTTTGTTGGGGCTTTATTTGGTATAATTTATGCTTACGTATTTCATCTTTATGTGATTGGTTAGTTAATTTAAGTTTCTTTATTTATTGTTGAAAAAAATTTTATTATTTTGTACAATCAGTAATAAATAGAGGAAATATAACTAATGGAATCGCAAAAAAGAGTTTTGATAGTTGATGATGATGATGAAATAAGAGAGTTGTTGGAGTTTGATATTGCCAGCAGCGGATATTTCGTGGATACCGCAAAAGATGGTATGGAAGGGCTAAACAAAGCATTGAATAATACTTATGATATTATTTTGCTTGATGTTATGATGCCTAAGATGAACGGATTTGAGGTTTGTCGTAATATCAGACAGGCAAAATTGGCTATTCCTGTATTATTGTTAACTGCAAAAGGTACTATTGAAGATAAAACGACAGGGTTTGATTGCGGGGCTGATGATTATTTAGTTAAGCCATTTGATATTCAAGAAGTTTTATTAAGAATTAGGGTATTGTTGAGACGAAATAGTGTTAATCTTGAGCAGGATAATCCTTTATCAAATGAAATTTTGCAATCAGGTGACATTGCAATATTTCCTGAGTCTTTAGAGTGTGTGATTGTTAATCACAGGGTTAAGTTAACTCCTACCGAGTTTGAAATTTTATATTGTTTAATGCAGCATTTCAATACTGCGGTTACACTTGCGACATTGTTAGATGAAGTTTGGGGTTATGATAGTAATGAAGATGTAAGAATGCTCAGAGTTCATGTAGGAGGCTTGAGAAATAAAATTGAAGTTAATCCGAAGGAGCCTAAGTATCTTCATACGGTTACTAATGTAGGGTATAAATTAACGCCGTTTGGTCAGGCGTAGTAAAGTTATGAAAAAATACAGTTACGGATTAAAAAGATTAAAGATTATTGAACAGATTGCGATAGTATTTTTTATTGCTGTTGTAATTCCGATGTCTATAAGCGGTTTTATAATCAATAATATTAACCAGCAATCATTGAGAAGACAATTGCGAGAATCTGCAATTCTTGTTGCTGCAATGGTTTCTGATGAAGTAGATTTCTTTATTAAGGCAAATGAATCAGCATTATCTCAAATGGCGGATACTTTGGATTATTTTCCGACAAAGGCACAGAAGTTGAAATTTATTGCTGATATTGAAAATAAGTATCCTGATTGTGATGATCTTATTATTGCAAAAGATGAAAAAGAATTGGCAAAATTAAGTGCAGAAGCATATATGAAGGAAGAAACTGTTTTGTCTGCTAAAATGAAAGATGGTTCATATTTGGCTGCAATATATAGACCTTCTGCTTGGCAGGGCGAGTTGTTTAAGTCTTTGGAGCAAGATAACAGGCAGATTTATATTATTGATAAAAATAATCATCTTTTATCTGCCCACAATTTTACCCCTGAAGTTTACAAGGAAACATTAGAGTTGCTTCCTGATGAAAAAATTGAAAATAATCCTGTAATGATTGGGGATGAAAAGAATCGTCCTGTTTTGTATTTGCATAAAACAAATCCAGATTTAACTATTGTTGTTAATACAACAGAAAAAATTGCAAAAAAGGCCATTATTGATAACAGGATAAAAATTGTTTTATCTGTATTAAGTGCAATTTTAGCAATGATGGTTTTGATTGGTTTTTATATTTATTATTTGTATATTAATATAAGACAGTTATTCAAAGCAATTATAGCACTTTCAAAGGGTAACTATCAAAGGCAAATACGTCTTTTAAACACTTCGTTCACACCTTTTGAAATAGTATTTTTAGCAAATGAATTTAATAATATGGCATCTGAAATTCACAAATCTTATCGTGAATTGAAGCGTAAGAATATTGAATTAAAACAATTGAATGAATTTCGTTCAAATCTTTTAGATACGGTAAGTCACGAGTTAAGAACCCCGTTAACAAGTATTCAGGGTTATACTTCAAGACTTATGAGGCAAGATATTGTAATTGATGAAGAAACAAAACAAAAATCTTTAAGAATAATCAAAGAGCAAACAGAACAATTAAATCGTTTGATAGAAGATTTGCTTACTATTCCGGATATTGAGGGAATGCGTTTAAGAACAACAAATGAAGATGTCAAATTGGATAAAGTTCTTGAAAAAGCCGAACTGTTGCTACGCAAGCGAAACGGACATGAGATTATTGTAAATATGCCTGATAATATACCTATGGTAATTGCAGATAAAGGCAGATTAGAGCAGGTATTTATAAATCTTTTCGAAAATGCTGTAAAATATTCATATCCTGAAATGCCAATTCTTGTAGATGTACAACTTGTAGAAAATAAGGTTGTTGTTGAAGTAAAGAATTCTTGCGATAAGATTCCTGACAAAACGTTGCAAAGACTTTTTGAAAAATTTGTAAGACTTGATGACAATATGACAAGAACAACAAGAGGAACAGGTTTGGGATTGTTTATTGTAAAAGGCTTGATTGAGGCAATGAATGGTAAAATTGAATTATTTTCAACTGATGAGTTTGGATTTATTGCAAAAATTACTCTAAATATCGCCGGAAGTGAAGAAGATGAAGACGACGAATGATTATATGCAAATTGCGCTTGAGGAAGCTTTAAAATCAGGAGAAGATATTCCTGTAGGTGCAGTTGTTGTAAATGGTAACGAAATCATTGCTTGTTCGCATAATACCAGAGAAAAAGATAACGATATAACTTCTCATGCTGAAATTCTTGCTATCAGAAAAGCGGAAAAAGTGTTAAATAATTGGCGACTTGACGGGTGTGAACTTTATGTTACTTTGGAACCTTGTCCAATGTGCGGGTGGGCTATTTTACAATCAAGAATAAGCAAGGTCTATTTTGGAAGTTATGATATGAATTATGGTGCATTTAATTCTTCAATTGATTTGCGAAAAACATCAAATTCTAAAATTCAGGTTTATGGCGGTATTATGGAAAAAGAATGTGATAAAATTTTGGCAGATTTTTTTCGTAAAATTCGTTAAATATTGACTTTTTTTATGTCATGTTGATAGAATTTCAATATTGTTTATGTGGGGGGAAGAATGTATAGAAATTTGGATGAAGAAAAAACTTTGCAGCAACAAATAGACGAAGAATTGCTAAAATTTAACTGGGGTGCATTTTTTCTTAATTTTATTTGGGCAAGTTTCAATGGTGCTTGGAAAGAGTTTTGGCCAACATTTTTGATAATGCTTCTGTTTTCGATTTTAACAAATCTTCCTTTCTTAGGAATTGTATTTTTTATTTTGAATATTATATTAGCTGTTTATGTCGGACGACATGGTAATGAATGGGCTTGGTATGGTAAAAAATGGGAAAGTTTAGAGCAGTTTACCCAGGTTCAGAAAATTTGGGGTATTGTTAGTCCTTTCGGGTTGATTTTTCTGTGTATAGTGCTGCCATTTTGTATTACAATGGGAACCTTCTTTATTGTCGGTCCGTTTGCAAAGACTATAGTTGAAGAGGCTGATACTGTTAGCAGAGATTCTGTTAAAACAATTGTTAGTGCGCCCAAATATAGAGATTTTCAATCAGGTAAAGATGTTGCAGATTATTTTGTTAGCAAAAATATTTACAACAAAGTTTTCTATTATGAAGGAAATAGAGTACTTGTTAATAAAAGAGGACCTTATAAATCTTATTTAACTTTTGAAAAAAGTGCCGGGAATTGTTCGTTAGAGGAGAAAAATTGTTATGTGTTATATAGCATTGTAACAAGTCTTACGGATTCTACAAAATTGCAGCACCTTAAAAGAACTTATTATGATGATAAGGGAAATATACAGATTGAAAAATTATAAAACAATTGATTTGATAATAAAATAAAATTTAGAAAATGGGTTATTGTTGGTTTTCATCATCAACCCATTTTTTTGCGTCAAATCTAAGATCTGTCAATTTCATATTTAATGATTCAACATAGGGTTTAAATCTTATAAGAAGTTGAGTTTTTTTTAGCATAAGTTCTTGAGCGACAACGGGAGTTTTGCAGGCAATTACCATAATAGAACCTTTTATCATGGAATATGGTTTTGAATTTTGTGCAAATTTTTCTCCTGCGACTTTGTTCCAGAACTTGCAAAGATTGGCTCTTGTCATTGCTTTTCGGATTGCAGTTTGTTTTGCTAATTCAGCGATAACTTCATCTATATTTTTAAATTTTGTATAAAGGATTTTTTTCATAATTTTTATAGAATATTTTTTTGTGCTAGAATATGAGAATGGTTATTGAACAATTAAATGATAGCATAAAGGATTCGAAAAACATATTGTTAGTGTCACATATAAACCCTGATGGTGATACTTTGGGATCTATGTGCGGTTTGTATGCTTTGATAAAAGATAATTACAAAAAACATTGTGAAATGGTTGCGGTATCTGATGTTCCGTCAACATTTGCATTTTTGCCTAATATAAATTTCGTGAAAAATATAAATGATTTAGACCTATCAAGAGAGTATGATTTGGTTATAAATCTTGATGTTGCAGCGCTTGACAGATGTGCAGGGGCTGAGGTTCTATTTCATAAGGCTAAAAAAACAGCAAATATTGACCATCACGAAACTAATTCAAGTTATGCAAAATTAAATATCATACGTCCGTACGCTGCTGCTACTGCTGAGGTTTTATGCGAAATTTCTGAGGCTTTGAATTGGCATTTCACGCAAGAGAGTGCGATGTGCTTATATACAGGAATAATGACAGATACGGGGTGTTTTAGATTTTCAAATACGACACAGCAAACTATGGAATATTCCGGAAAGTTGCTTTCTTATGGAATTAATCCTGCAGAGGTTTATCAGATGTGTTATGAAACATCTTCAAAAGAAATGGTATTATTCCAGAGTTTTTGCATAAATAAGGCGCAATTTGTAAATGATGATAAAATCGCTTATACTATTGTGTATAAGAAAGATTTGGAGAAATTTAACAATGGCAAAGGTGAAGATTATACAGATGGCTTAACAGAGAAACTGCGAGCGATAGCGACAACAGAAATAGCATTTGTCGTAAAAGAATTAAATTCAACATCGTCAAAGGTTTCGATGCGAAGTAGGACAAAAGATGTTGCCAAAATTTGTTCACAATTTGGCGGTGGTGGTCATAAGTTGGCTGCAGGTGCTGTTGTGAAAGGTTCTCCGGTTCAGGTGGTAAAGCAAATATTAAAAGAAATAAAAAATAAAAATTTATGTTAAGGAAGTTGTTGAAAAAGAAGAGTATAAGGGCTTTAGTCAGGTTAATTAAGTCAATTATAAAAAATGACTTTTATGGAATGGCTGCAGAAATGGGATTTATGCTTGTTGTTGGAATTTTCCCGTTTATGCTTTTCTTGATGGCTGTGTTTGGCTGGATGGGAAACAGATCTTATCTGGATACTATTTTGCATGTTTTATCAGGAATTATGCCAAATCAGGCGATGAACCTTTTAAAATCTGTTTTGGAAGAAACTATGATATTTAATCATGGCAAACTTATGGCGATTATCGGCATTGTAACAACTCTTGTTTTATCAACTAACGGTGTTGCCGTTATTTTGAAAGGCTTAAATCGTGCTTACAAAGTTGAAGAAACAAGGAACTTTATTTATACAAGAGTTTTGTCATTTTTGATGGTTTTTGTAAATGTCTTGGTTCTGTTTTTGACCATTAACATAATTATTTTCGGTAAGGTTATTATAACATTTTTGATGGCTCATTTTGGAATGACAAGAGGTGTCGGAATTCTATTATTAACTTTACGTTGGCCTGTTGCATTTTTAGCATTGTATTTGATGGCGTTTTTAATTTATTATATTTTGCCGGATTTAAAAGGAAAAGAATCATTTAAAAGGAAAAGTGCTTTACCCGGAACTGCTTTTTTTACAATCTTTTGGTTGGTAGGTTCGTGGGGATTTTCAGTTTATGTGAATAATTTAAGTACGTATAACCTTGTTTTCGGGACAATTGGTGCATTTTTTATTTTAATGGTTTGGCTTTACTATACTTCTATTTTGTTGTTGATTGGCGGAGAGATAAATTCTCAGGTTTATAATAGAATTTCTAATTGCTCTGCGGATATTCGAGATGAAATTAGAGAACTTAGAGCAGAACAGAAAGAGCAGATTAATCTATAATTTTTAGTTGCTTAAAATTCATACTGCGAGCAAGCATTATTTGTAAAAATTTTATGTTCTTGTTATTATGCAGATATGAAAGATATGTTAGATAAAATACTTCAAATAGAGAAGAAATATAAAGAATTAGGCGAAACACTGTCAAATCCTGAGGTAATTCAGGATTATAATCGTTTCAGAGATTTGTCAAAACAAAGAAAATCTATGGAAGAAACGGTTGAATTGTATTACAAATGGAAAGAAACAACCGAAGCAATAGAAGATGCAAAACAAATGCTTCATGAAGAAAAAGATGAGGAAATGCGTTCATTTCTAAAGAATGAAATAGAGGTGAATGAAGCAAAACTTCCTCAGTTTGAAGAAAGAATGAAAGTTCTTCTTCTTCCTCGCGATCCGATGGATGACAAAGATATTATATTAGAAATCAGAGGTGGCGCAGGTGGAGATGAAGCCAATATATTTGCCGGTGATTTAATGCGTATGTATTTACGTTATGCCGATAAAATGGGTTGGCAAACTCAAATTTTAAGCAAAACAGATTGTGAAGCAGGCGGAGTTTCAGAAGTAATTATTTCTATGAAAGGTGATGCGATTTATTCAAGATTGAAGTACGAATCAGGAGTTCATAGAGTTCAGAGAGTACCGGCAACAGAATCTCAAGGTCGTGTTCATACTTCAACTGCAACAGTTGCAGTTATGCCTCAGGTTGATGATGTCGAAGTTAATCTGAATATGAATGATGTTGAAATTACAACGGCAAGATCAGGTGGTGCCGGAGGACAAAACGTTAACAAAGTTGAAACAGCGGCAAGGGTATTTCACAAACCTACAGGAATAATGATTTTCTGTACAGAAGAACGTTCTCAATTACAAAACAAAGAGCGTGCTTTAGAAATCCTTAAAGCAAAACTTTATGATATGGAAGTCCAAAAGCAAAACAAAGAAATTACAGACCTAAGACGTTCTCAGGTCGGTTCAGGTGATCGCTCAGAACGTATCAGAACATATAATTTCCCACAAGGAAGGTTGACAGATCACAGATTAAATCATAACCTCAATGTTTGGACGGTAATTGACGGCGAACTTGATGAGTTGATTGATTTGTTGGTAGAATACGACCAAAAGTTGAAATTAGAAAAATTGGCGCAGGTCGAATAAAGAGGTTAGCAGGTGACAGAAAGACGTTGTATTGGATGTTGGCAGATAAAAGATAGAAAAGATTTGATGAAAATTACTGTCGATAATTCAGACGGGTCGCTGAAAATAAATCCTGATTCCTTAACATTTGGCAGATCAGCATATCTTTGCTATAATGAAGCGTGTATTGAGAAGGCTTTTAAGAAAAATAAGATTTCAAAACATCTGAAAGCCCCTGTACCAAACGAATTGAAAGGACAAATACTAAATGGGTTACGAAACAGTTAGAATAAGTGAATTAGCAAAAGAATTAGGGTTACCTAGTAAAGAGGTTGTGGAGAAGTTTGCACAACTCGGGGTGACAAATAAAACCCATTCAAGTACTGTTACTTTCGATCAAATACGCAGATTGAAAGAATTTATTGCAAATGGCGGAGTTAAGAAGGTTCAAAAACCAAAGGCTTTTGTTGTTAAAAAACCAAAACAAACAGAAGACGTAGCACCGGTAAAAGAGCCTGTTCCGGAAGAAAAAGTTGAAAAAGAAGAACCTAAAAAGGTTGAAAAAATTCAGGTTGTTGAACGCCCTAAAAAGGCAGAGACAAAGGTTGTAAGCAGGCTTGAAATTGTTAGACGCGCACCTAAAAAGCCTGTTGCTTCAGAACCAAAAAGTATCGAAAAACCTGCAAGAAAACCGTTGAATAAAAAAACTATTGACGGTGATAAAAAGCCTTTTTCGAAGGGTGATAAACCTTTAAACGATAAAAAAGGTGACAAGGGTGAAGGCAGAGATTTTTCATCTAAAAAGCCTATACAACGTCGTATTATCCCTCAAGAAATTTATGAAAATAAACCTTCAGCAGCATCAAATTCTAAACGCCGTTCAGATACAAAGAAAAAAGATAAAGATTTTAACAGAAAAGAAGAACAAGAAAGAATTTCATTAGAAAAGGCTGCTGCTCAACATCATAAGAAAAAAGTTGCAAAGGTTAAAGAGGTTGAAGAAGTTAAGCAAATTGTTGTAAATCAAGCAATGACAATTTCTGAATTGTCAGAAAAAATCAACAAAACACCTGCAGAAATTGTCAAGTTCTTGATGTTACACGGGGTTATGGCTACTGTCAACCAACTTATTGATGTTGATGTTATTAAAAAAGTTTGTGACGAGTATGGTTTAGAAGTTCTGGAAGAAGATTTAGATGCTTATATTGAACAGGAACTTGAAAAAGAGGAAAAAGCCAAGGCTTTAACAGAAGTTGATAAAAAATTATTAAAGAAAAGAGCTCCTGTAATAAGTATTATGGGTCACGTTGACCACGGTAAAACTACATTATTAGACAGCATCAGAGCATCAAAACACAAAATTGTTGCAACTGAAGTTGGTGGTATTACGCAGTCAATAGGTGCTTATACTGTTTATCTCGGTGATAATCATGATAAGAAAATTGTATTTTTGGATACTCCGGGTCACGAAGCGTTTACGGAAATGCGTGCAAGAGGTGCAAAGGCAACGGATATTGCAATTCTTGTAGTTGCAGCAGATGATGGTATAATGCCTCAAACAATTGAAGCAATAAACCATGCAAAGGCTGCCGAAATTCCTATTATTGTTGCAGTTAACAAGATTGATAAGCCTGGTGCTAATCCGGATAAGGTATTGCAGCAATTAACAGAACACGGACTTGTTCCTGAAGATTGGGGCGGAGATACAATTACTGTCAAGGTTTCTGCACTTCAAGGTACAGGTATTGATGAGTTATTGGAATATATTTTATTAGTTGCAGATGTTCAAGATTTGAGAGCAAATCCTAAGTCTGAAGCGTCTGGTGTTGTTATTGAAGCAAATCTTGATAAAGGAAAAGGTCCTGTTGCAACTTTGTTAGTTCAAAATGGTACATTAAGAGCAGGAAACTGTATTGTTGTAGGTACGGCTTGCGGCAGGGTTCGTGCGTTGTTATCTGATAGTGGAGAAAGAATTCAAAAAGCAGAGCCTTCTACTCCTGTTGAGGTTTTAGGTTTGTCAGAAGTTCCTCAGGCAGGTGATCATTTTGAAGTTGTGAAAAATGAAAAGGAAATGAAGGCTATTGTTGCCGAAAGAAAAGAAAAAGAACGTAATTCAAGGTTAGAGGCTATGCTTCCTGCCCATATCAGAAGAGAGTCTGTTGCAGGTGATGATGATATTCCGCAATTGAACTTGATTATCAAGGCAAATACTCATGGTTCAGCAGAGGCAGTCGCTCAGGCTATTGCAGGTGTTGAATCAAAAGAAATTATTACAAAAATTATTCACGTTGGTGTCGGAGATATTTCAGAGGCTGATGTTATGCTTGCTGCGGCTTCAAATGCTTTGATTTTAGGATTTTCTGTCAAGGAAGATAGTAATGCCCTTGCTTCTGCTGAGAGAGAAGGTGTTACTATTAAGAAATATGATATTATATATCAATTACTTGAAGATATTGAAAAAACCTTACTTTCATTGCTTGAACCTGAAATTAAAGAAGTTGAACTTGGTAAGGCTGAGGTTCGTCAGGTATTTACTATCGGTAAGACAAATAGAATTGCCGGATGTTATGTTACCGAAGGCAAGATTGTTCGTTCTAAGGATGCTGTGGTTTATAGAAATGGTCAGGAAATCTTTAGAGGCGCAATTGATCAGTTGAAACGATTTAAGGATGATGTTAAAGAAGTTGCACAAGGTTTTGAATGTGGTATTTCATTCAGTAAATTTAATGATATTGAAGTTGGTGATATCATAGAAGTTTCAACTACTGAAGAAGTTGAAAGAAAGTCATTATAAAAATTTATAATTTATACTGAGGGAGGAGTATATTATGACTAATATTTTCAAAGTGGATGTACCAATTCGCAGAAGTTTGTACTTTGTAACGTCAGCATTAATTTCTATTGCTGTTATTATTGAAGGACAAGTAATTTCTCCTTGGACTGTTGAAGTTTTAAATAATAATCTGGTTTTGATAAATATTATAGAAGTGGTTATTGCACTATTTTTCTCATATTTGTATTTGATGAATGATAGTAAAAGAATTTGGCAAATTTGTGGCGATAAAACTATTGCAATTGTTGTTGCTGCTTGTGCTTGTTTTATAAAAATTTTAAATGATATATTATTCTTTTTCAAAGTGATTGATATAAAAATCGGATTGATAATTTTTGTATTGTTGTGTGTATATTATTTTGTAGTTTTGTTCTTGCCAAAGGATAGTTTGACTGCTTTTGTAGAGGAATTGACAAGACCTCAGGTAGATGTTGAAGAAGTTAAATCTGACTCAGAAGGGGAAGTTTCACAAGATACAACTCAGGAAGAGACACAAGTTACTCCTCAACTAGAAGATGTTTCTGGGGAGAATGTTGATAATAATGATAACAAGCAAGAATAATTTATAGATTTGAGTTATAAAAAAAAGACCTCATTTTATGAGGTCTTTTTTGTGGTTAAATTTGATTTTAATTATTTATTTTCTTCCACAGAGGTTGCGGGTTTTGTTTCTTCAAGTCCGCTGTCAACTTTACCAAGAATTTGCGGTAATTCTATTCCTGCTTGTCCTGCTAAATCGTGCATTGCAGGAAGTGCTTTTATTATATCTTTCATAAAGTTTGCAGTTGTTGAACCGTTTGGAGAACCTGCTCCTCCATCCCATACTGTAATCTTATCAAATTTAATATTTTTAATTGCGTCAACTTGTTTTTCAACAATTTTTTCGATTTTTTCAATCATCAAGAAACTTGTCGCAATTTCAGGTTTGTTATTTGATATTTTAACAAGATTTTCATAACCTTTTGCTTTTGCTTCCAGTACGGCTTTTATACCTTCTGCTTCTGCAAAATATTTTGCTTTTATTGCATCGGCTTCACCAAGTGCTATTCTTCTTGCTCTTTCTGCTTCTGCGTCTGCTTGTACTTGAATTTTTAGTTTTTCAACTTCTTGTCTTGCAAGTTCTTCTTTTTTTAGTTTTGCTTCTTCTTGTTCTTTTTGGGCTAATAATACATCTCTTTGTGCGTTTGCTTTTGCAACTTCTCCTTCTCTGTAGGCATCAGCTTGTTTTACTGATAATTGTGCATTATATTCTGCTATATTTGCTTTTGAGATGTTTTCGCCTTCTACTGCTTGTGCTTCAAGTTCGGCTGTTTTGATACGTTGTTCTCTTTGAGCATTTGTTTTACCAATTGAAGTTTGTGCGCTTTGCTCTGCTACTTGAACTTCTTTTTGTTTATTGGCTGTTGCTACACCTACTGCTCCGAGTTTTTCTTGTTCTGCAACTTCTACTTTTGCTTTGTTTATTGCTTCTGCGGCTGCTTTTTGTCCTATTGCATCAATGTATCCTGATTCATCTGTTATATCTTTGATGTTTACGTTTAAGATTTCAAGACCAATCTTGTTTAATTCAGGGTTTACGTTTGCGTTAATTTGTTCAAGAAATTTTTCTCTGTCTTGGTTTATTTCTTCAATTGTTAATGTTGCAATTGCAAGACGTAATTGTCCTAAAATTATATCACTTGCTTGTTGTACTACTTCTGTTTTGCTTAAACCTAGCAGACGTTCTGCTGCGTTTATCATTATCGCCGGTTTGGTTGAAACTCCAAAGGTAAATGTCGCAGGGACTGCTACTCTGATATTACCTTTTGATAAGGCTCCTTTTAAGTCTATATCGGTTGCCATTGGCTCTAAGGAAAGTACACCATAATCTTGGATTAGAGGAATTATAAATGTTCCACCGCCGTGTACGCATTTTGCTGTCTTTTCTCCGCCTGTTTTACCATATACTACTATAATTTTGTTTGATGGACATCTTTTGTAGCGGTTTGCAATAAATATTAATGCTGAAAGTAGTATTAGTATTATTGCAGTAGTTACTCCAAACATATTTTATTTCTCCTTTCTTATGTACGGATTATCTATACTTTTTCGATATATAAAACATCATTATCTACGTTTACAACTTTTACTCTATCAAAGGCTTTTATTTCTTCTTCTGTATTATTAACTGCTTCTTCTATTGATAATTGTTCATTTATTTCTATTTCAACTTGACCTTGACCTTTAGGGGTAAAATCAGTATAGGCTTTGCCTGTTTGATTTAGGGCTTTGGTATAGTCTTTTGTTACAGTTTTTTCAAGTTTGCTTACTCCGAACATTAAGTATGCCGTTCCTATTAAAAACGCTATACCTGTAACTAGTGCAACACCAAAAGTTAAGAGTTTTGAAAAGTTAAAGTGGTGCATTCCTGCATAACCCATCCAGCCAAATCCCATGAAAAAGGCTAAAATTGATTGTATTGACAGAAAATGAAATGATAAATCTGTTTCAACTTCCGTATTAAAATCTGCACTAACTTCTGTTCCATCTCCGCCTGTTAGGGTAAATAATATTAGTTTTATTGTAAATATAATTGTTGAAAATATTGCCAAATAATAATACCCTGATGTTATCATCATTGTTGTTTCAATGTGTGGCAGTGACATATAATTCTCCTTTACTGTTTATTGTGTTCTTTCTTTTTTATATCATTTTTCTTGTGTTTGTTGTTGCTCTTTTGGTTTTTCGAAATATTATTCTTTTTAACCATACTAGAGCAGGTTTGTATTCTTTTTACGCTAAATACATCAGGTAATGACTGAATACAGGCAATAACTTTTCTTAGGGTATCTATGTTATCAAGTTCCAATCCTATTTCTATAATCCCGACGTGATTTTTTGTTTTTATATTTGCACTTACAATATTGGCGTTGTTATCTGAAACTGCTGAAATTACATCTTTTAATAGTCCAAGTTTTTCGGCTGTTTCAATTCTGATTGTTGTATTATATGTTTTGTTTGTGTTTATTCCTGCCCATTGAATTTTCATAAGACGTTCAGGTGGAATTGTTTCAAGAGTTTTGCAATCTGCTCTGTGTACTGAGACCCCTTTTGAGCGTGTTACAACTCCAACTATAGGTTCTCCCGGAATTGGCGAACAGCACATTGCAAATGAATACATTAAACCCTCTAGTCCGATAATATCTTTTTCTGAACTCTTTCTTTTGGAGTTTTTGAAATTATCTTCAATTGATTTTTCTTTTGGTTTTTTCAATTTATTGATAACTTTGTTAACGGTTGTTTCTCCGTAGCCTAATGCTGCAAATAAATCATCACTTGATTGATAATTCATTGACTTTGCAACTTTTTCAAATTCCCCTTGTTTTGTATATTCATCAAACACTGCTTTTGTTAGTTCGTGTTCAAGGTTTGCTTTGCCCATTTTGACATGTTCATCACGATTGTTCTTTTTAAACCATTGTTTGATTTTTTGAGAGGCTTGTTTTGTTACTACAAATGTCAACCAATCAAGTCGAGGTGCAGGGGTTTTGGAGGTCAAAATTTCTACTATATCTCCGTTTTTGAGTTTTGTATTAAGCGGTACTATACGCCCGTTTACTAGTGCCCCAACTGTTTTGTGACCAACGTCAGAGTGTATTCTATATGAAAAATCAACAGGGGTTGCATCTTTTGGAAGATCCAGTACATCCCCGTCAGGGGTAAATGCAAATACTTGGTCTGAAAAAAGGTCTAATTTTACGCTTTGGACATAATCTTCTGCGTTTTTCATATCCTTTTCATATTCAACAAGTTTGTGCATCCATGAAAATTTCATGTCAGAGGCATTATCCGCTCTTTGTGAACCTTTTTCTTTATATCGCCAGTGTGCTGCTATACCATATTCTGCAACTTGGTGCATTTCCCAAGTTCTTATTTGTACTTCCAGCGGTTTTGAACGTGGACCTATTACTGATGTGTGCAAGGATTGATACATATTACCTTTTGGCATTGCAATATAGTCTTTAAATCTGCCGGGGATTGGTTTGAATTGGGAATGTATTAATCCTAAAACTTCGTAGCACTCTCTGATTGTATTTACAATTACTCGAACGGCTGTTATGTCATATAGGTCATTGAACGGTATATTTTGCCGTTTCATTTTTGCATAGATACTGTAATAGTGTTTTGCTCGTCCTGTAATTTGTGCGTCTATACCGCTTTTTTTGACGTCTTGTGAGATTTTATCAATTAGCAGATTTACGGTTTCTTCTCTATCCGCTTTTGTTTGGGCTACTAATTGCACTATTTCGTAATATTTTTCTGGCTCTAAATATTTTAGTGATAAATCTTCAAGTTCTGCTTTTATTTTATATATACCTAAACGGTTTGCCAGTGGTGCAAAGATGTCTAATGTCTCTTGAGCAATCCTTTTTTGTTTTGACACCTCCATAAAATTGAGTGTCCTCATATTATGAAGTATGTCTGCCAGTTTTAAAAAGATTACTCTTATGTCATTTGCCATTGCGATAAATAAGCGTCTGAAATTTTCGGCTTGTCGCTCTTCTTTTGATTTAAATCTCAGTTTTCCAAGTTTGGTAACTCCTTGAACAATATTTAATACATCACTTCCAAAAAGTGATTCTATTGTTTCAGGTTTTGTATCTGTGTCTTCTAATATATCGTGCAAAAATGCTGCAATCAGTGTATGTGTGTCAACTTTTAAATTTACTAATATCTTAGCAACTTCACAGGGGTGAATTATATATGGTTCACCTGAAACTCTAAATTGACCATCGTGTAATTTTTTTGCAAATTTATAAGCCTTTTCTACTTGAGCAATCTCTTCCGGAGTATGCTGTTGGGCTATCATTAACTCTTTTATTTCTTTAAACGTTTCTTTATCTGACATAACGCTTTTTATAATATATTTTATAAGTTCATTTTTCAAGCAACGTCAATAAATATCATATAAAAGGATTAGGTTTTGTTTGCTAAATACTTTATTGTTATGAGTTCGTTTTTTATCTTGTAAGATTGTCTTTTATGTTATACTTTTTGTGTGATTAAAGTTACTAAAGACGGAATTGTTGTTAATATAAGAATATCGCCTAATGCAAAGAAAAATGAAATTGTCAAAGATGGCGATATTATAAAAGTTAAAATTACTGCCCAACCCATAGATGGCAAAGCGAATAAAGCCCTTATTGAATTTTTATCAAAAACATTTAAAATTCCAAAAACTTCAATAAAAATTCTAAAGGGAGAAACTTCTAAAGAAAAAACTATTTTGTTTGAAATCTTTGACGATGAAAAGTTAAATAATGTAAAAAACGTTTTTGATATTTAGCAAATTTTAATTTTAGGGGGTTTATAAGGTCATATATAGGAGAAAATTTAACAATGAATATTGCAGCGTTAAATCCATTTGGATATGAAGCAAAAACAAAAAATGGAAATACATATAAAAAAACTAATAATTGGACAACAGGTCTAATTGCGGCATCTATTGTTACTGAAACTATGCCGTATGTATTGAAAAATCCAAAAGCAAAATTGATTGCTTCAAGTTTTTCAATATCTAAAATGATGCCTGATATTGTGGCAATATCATCTGGCTTGAAAATGACACCGAAACTTAATGCCTTTGCAATTGGGTTTGGTTTAGCAATAACTTTTCTTATGGATATTATTTCAGGACGTTTGATGGATAAGGCAATTAACAAAAAACGTGCTGAAAAAGCAGATAAAGAAGTTGAATTGGCAAATGTTGCTTAATGAGGTTTACTTTTTGTGATTTTATATTATAATCTTTTTAAGAGAAAATAAATTATGAAACAAAACTTTTTACAATTACATCATCATAACCATCATATCAACCTGAAGGGTTGTTGAGTTGATGTTGTGCTTGTAAAAATATAATCAATTCTTATATAACAACTTCTTCAGGATTTTAAAAACAAGCATGAGAAGTTGTTTTTTAGTTAAAGAATTGAGGTTAAGGATTATGACATTTATAAATATTATATCTGCTATTGGCAATAACAGTAGTATTTACCCATTATTAGTCAGAGATTGCTGCATTGAAGCACCTTCAAAAATTCTTATTGCAAGAAAAGAAAATTTAAAAGAGTCAAAAGCAATCGCAAATGATGCAACAAGAGAAAAAGCAATTGATGAATATTTTACATCAGCGATTTGGCTTGGTGGAATTCCTGCTGTTGAATGTGTTGCTGATAAATTTATTTCTAAAAAAGGTTTTTCCCCTTTTGTTAATTTGAAATTATTTAAAGAAGAAGAAAAATTTGGTGCAAATGCGTTACAAGGTATTCAATATAATATTAACAAGTTTAAAAATATTCCAATAAAAGATGTTCAAGATGCGGTTAATGATTTGCTGAAAATTAAGAATAATAAATTCTCTTATGAAAAACTTTTGTCTAAAAAGTTTTTTGCAGCAACTATTATTCCGACTATTATAATGGGTTTTGTTTTACCTCCTTTAAATTTTGCACTAACAAGAAAACTTAGAAGAAATAACAAAGAATTTAATTCTAATAGTGATAATGTTATGCAAAATCCGTCCAGAAGTTTTACAGCATCTAAAGTTAATGAGTTTAAACAAAAAATTTATGCTGCTCAAAATGCTAATAATCCTGCATTTACCGGAAACTTTGTTTCAACTGTTGCAAATTTAAGAACGGTAGATAAAATGGCGATTTCTGACGGAGGATTAACTATTGGTAGAGTTTCAACTTCCAGAAACAAAGACGAAGCTTATGTGAATGCTTTCAGAATGATTGGTTCTATGATTTTGAATTTTGTTACTCCTGCTTATATTGCAAAAGGACTGGACAAATTGGCAAACAAAATTTTCGGAGTGAATGTTAATCTTGATCCTCTTATTTTAGATAATAAAGAATTTATTCAAGCAATAAAAGATGATAAAGTTGAATTGCCGAAATCTAATTCAGCAAAAGATTTGTTTGAATTTATTGATACAAAACAAAATACTTTGTTTGCAAAATTTGCAGATGAAATGAAAAAAGTTTCTTATTTGAAATCCGGCATAAGAGATCCTAGAAAATATGTTGATGTTGAAGATTTAGGAAAATTTAGAGATGAATTTGAAAACTTTATAAAATCTGCAAAAAAATCAAAAAATATTGAAAAATTTGCTAAAAAAGCAAAATTTGTAAAATGTATAAATATTTTGGCAAATATTGGAATTTCAAGTTTCTTATTAGCCGTTGCCCTTCCAAAACTTCAATATGAATTTAATAAAAAAGTTACAGGTTCATATTTAGATCCGGGGTTAAGAAAATAATTATTTCTTTTGAGGGATTTCATAAAAGTCTATTTTGGCATTGAGTTTTTTGAAATTTTCCCTCGTGATGGTAATTTTATCTTCTGAGTCCCAAGGATTTAGAAGATAAATATTCTCATCATCACTTCCAATAATAGAATATGCGTGACGTGATATTATTTCATAATTTTCTTGCTTTTCGCTTTTGGCAATGTTTGGTATATTTATTAACTCTCCTGTTTTTAGCGACATTGAATAAACTCTTTTTGGATTGCTAAAATCTTCTTTTGAAGAATCAATTTTTATATCAAACAAATTAGGATTGTATCCAAACAAGGCTCTCCATAAATATTGCGAATGATTACCATCTATTGTTACATAGTTGACAAATCCAAATTCTTTATCAATATTGAAAATTTTATCTTTATTGTTATAATTTTCATCTCTAATAAATTTATCCATAGCAATTTCAATAGCATTAACTTTTCCGCTTCCTGTTGATAATGCTGTATATTCATTTAAATCGGTTTTTGTTATTCTATATGTTTTTTTCTCACCTTTTAATTCAACAAGATAATCTCCTGTTTTGGGGTCAATTTTTACAAGTTTTTCCAGTTTATTTCTCATTTCCGGCTTTGCAATAATAGAATTTAAACCTGCAAGTAGCCAACAGTCACCTGTTAGACCTTGTTTTATTTGTCCTGAAAAGGTTTTGTTTTCTTTGGTTTTTAGTTTTTCATTTTTTAATTCTGTATTTCTTAAATCGCCACTGTTTGAATTTTCTGCTCTATATAGGTCAACTTCAATTTTATGGTTATCATTTGGGTGGCTTTTTATATCTCGTTTTATTCGGGTTTTGATTTCAGGTGCTTTATCTTTAAGGGAAACATCTATTATTTGTTTTATAAGTGCTTTTCTTTTACTTTGAGGCAAACCCCACTCGTCTGATATCGCCGTCAATAAACCTTCAATTGGAGCTAAATCTTCTGCAATTTTACTTGTATCAGTATAAACTCCGAGATATTCTGACAAAAAGATTGTAAATTTATAATTATTGTTCATTGTATTTTGGAATTTTTCATGGGTTAATGCTCGGTATTTTGCAAGTACATATTTTAGGTTGTTTGAGTCAATCATTTTAACGTGTTCGGCAAGTTTTCCGCTTCCAAGTCCTTGAATATCATCAAAAAGTTTTTGGGCCAGATATTCTCCGCTTTCTTTACCTGGTAACTTTTTGCAGTATAAAGTTTCAATATGATTAATCAATTTATCTCTTGTGTCTTTTGATAATCCTATTTCTTCATTTATATCTTGCATTAAATCTCTGCCTGTTTTATTTTTATATTTATCAAGAATTTCATCTACATTGTTATATGTTATTCTTTTTAGTACATTTTCTTTTATTGATGGTCTTGTCGTTGGTAGGCCTATAGCATTTTTTGCCGTTATATCGGCATCTAAATCATTTACGAGCGGATATTCTGTTTTTAATCCGGCTCCTCCTTTTTTATAAGGTTTTCCGTTTGAATATTCCACAAACCATTTAGCAGAATTTCCGTTTGCTGTCCAATATTCTTGATATTTTATCTGTCCCGTTTTTGTATCTATATTAGTGCTTTTTCTGTCACCATTGGGATATCTCTCTGTTATAAATTCAGGGAATTTTGATTTTATATCGTATCTTTTAAATGTCGTTTTTTTATTAGTTGTTGTCAGTGTCTCGTATTCAGTAATTTCATTTTTATCATTTAAGGTAAAACTTTCTCTATTTTGCCCGTTATAAAAATTTATATATTTTGTTTTTAAAAATCCATGGGCTGTCATACTAAATACTGCCCGCCCGTTTTTATCAGTTACCGTTGTTAATGTTAGATTGTTCTTTTTTTCTGTTTTTATATTGTAGTTGTTTTTATTATATTTTTCCTTAAGGTTTTCCAAAGAAAAAGCAGAAAGATTAATTGTTCCATTATCATTAATTTCCAGTTTAGGAAATTGCGGGTGATATTTTTTAGGTCTTTCAATGTAGTTTGTTGGTTTTTTAGTCTTTTTTTGAGCTGAAGAACTTATATATAGTCCCATATTTTCATAACCCTTAGGAGTCCAACCGGGTTTTACTTCGTATGAAAATTTTAATAAAGGATTCTTTATTTCCTTTATTTCAGATTCATTTAAGATTTTTTGCTTTAACATAATGGAGCATATTTGATCCATACTCATCTTTTTGTATTGCGGGTGTTTTTTGCAAAAAATTTCATACTTCTGTGTGGGTGTCATTTCAGGTATTGGCATATAAAATAGTCCTTAAAAATCTTTCTACCCCATTTTTAACAACTTCATTTATCAAAAACTTTAGCCTATAGTAACATTTTGTTACAATGAAAAATACAACAATAATATGATATTGTCCTACTATACAAAATCCTTTTTACATGGTATCATATATACAGATGTAGTAGGAAATATTTTTTGATATATATGCAATGACGTTTATTTAAAATAAAAAATAAAACACACTCGGGTAGGCTATATGTACCCGGCATTGCGTGTATTAAATAAAAAATAGAAAAGGATAAGGTAATACGTTATGTCAACAAACTTGGCAGTATTATTGGCAGGGCTGGCTATTACGGTAATGGTATTAGCGGCGATGCTGATTATTCAAAAAAACAAGACCAAAAGTGCCTTAGAATCTGTGCAAAAAGATAAAAAGGCGCTTGAGGAAAAGGAGAAAATTCTATACAAAGAAGCTAAAATTAAGGCTGTAGAAGAATTACAAGAGGATAGGGAAAAACTAAACGAAGAAGAAAGAGAAAGACGTCAAGAACTTGCAAGACAAGAGCAAAAATTAGCCAAAAGAGAGGATATGCTTGAAGATAAAATTCAAGAATATACTGATAAAGAAGTTCAAGTTCAGAATAAAATGGACGAACTTTTGAATAAAGAAGATTATTTGGCAGAATTAGTTCAAAGACAAACTGAAGAACTTGAAAGAATTTCAGGAATGTCAATAGAAGATGCTAAAAAGACACTTTTAGAGAAGTTAAAGAATGATTTAGCACAAGAGCAAATGCAACTGGTTCGAGAAAATGAAGCAAAGATTAGAGAAATTTCTTTAGAAAAATCAAAAGAAATTTTGTCAACGACAATGCAGCGTTGTATGATAGAACAAGTTGTAGAAACAACGGTTTCAGTAGTTGCTCTTCCAAGTGATGAAATGAAAGGTCGTATAATCGGTCGTGAGGGTCGAAATATAAGAGCATTAGAAACCCTAACCGGTGTTGACTTAATTATTGATGATACCCCTGAAGCGGTTGTATTATCAAGTTTTGACCCAGTGAGAAGAGAAATTGCCAAACTCGCATTAGAAAAACTTATTGTAGATGGACGTATTCACCCTGTAAGAATTGAGGAAATGGTAGAAAAAGCCAGAGAAGAAATTGACAAAAAAATCTGGGCAGAAGGTGAAAATGCAGCACTTGAAATGGGTGTGATGGGTTTAAATAAAGAATTGATAAAAACCCTTGGTCGTTTATATTTTAGAACAAGTTACGGTCAAAATGTATTAAAACATTCATTGGAAGTTGGTCATATTGCCGGAATGTTAGCAGCAGAACTTGGTGCAAATGAAAAGATTACCAAAAGAGCAGGATTATTGCATGATATAGGAAAAGCAGTTGACCAAACTCAAGAGGGTACACATATCCAATTGGGTGTAGAACTTGCTGCTCGTTATGGTGAAAAACCTGAAGTTATTCATGCAATAGAGGCTCACCATGATGATGTTGTTGCCAATTCAATAGAAGCGGTATTGGTAAAAGTTGCAGATGCAATTTCTGCAGGTCGACCTGGTGCAAGACGTGATACTCTTGAAATTTATATTAAGCGTTTGCAAAAGATTGAAGAAATCGTAAATAGTTATGAAGGTATAAAACAATCATTTGCAGTTCAAGCAGGACGTGAAGTTAGAATTATTGTTCAGGCTGAAATGTTTGATGATATGGCTTCAAGCAAACTTGCAAGAGATGTTGCTAAACGTATTGAAAATGAATTGGATTATCCGGGACAAATAAAAGTAACGGTTGTAAGAGAGTTTAGAACAACGGAAATTGCGAAGTAGGAGTGTGAAATCGGAATAATATAAAGGCTTGTTATTTATAGATATTTAAAAATAATAAATAACGGTCTTTATATTTTCGGGTTTCAAAATCCAAAGGTATAAAATAATGACAGGTGATAAACAAATAATAAAAACTGTATTTTTCGGAGATATTGTAGGAAAGCCGGGGAGGTTTGCCGTTCGTGATTTTTTGAAATCTTCTCCAAAGTACGATTTTGTTATTGCTAATGTCGAAAATGCCTCGCACGGATTTGGTTTGACCGAAAAAAATTACAATGAATTTAAAGATTATGGCATAAATTGTATGACTTGCGGAAATCATATTTGGGATAAGCGTGATATTTATACGTATATTGATTTAGCAGATTGTCTTGTTAGACCTATAAATTATCCAAAAGGAACACGAGGTGTTGGTTCAAGAATTTTTGAAACTGATAAATGCAAAATTGGTGTAATAAATGTTTTAGGTCGTGTTTTTATGAATTTGATTGATTCTCAATGGGATATTGTAAAAGAAGAAATTGAGCGTATAAAAGAAATTACTCCTATTGTGATTATTGATTTTCACGCAGAAGCAACGGCTGAAAAGATTTGTTTTGGCAAATATTGTGCTGATTTAGGTGTGAGTGCGTTTTTCGGAACTCATACTCATGTGCAGACTGCTGATGAAATTATTTTAGATAATAAAATGGCATATATTACAGATGCTGGTTTTTGCGGTGCTGCTGACGGGGTTATCGGAATGGATTATGTAACCTCTTTAAATCGTTTTTTAACAGGTATTCCTGAACGCTATGAAGTCGCTAAAGGCGATGTTATTCAAATTAATGCGGTTGAAGTTGATATTGATGTTTTATCAGGGCATGCTGTTAATATTAAAAGAATTAATTTTAGTAAGAATAATATAGAAGAGGAAAAGGTAAGTGAAAAAGAAGACTGATTTACATATTCATACTTATTTTTCAGACGGAGTCTTTTCGCCCGAAAAAATTGTGGATACCGCTATCGATGTCGGACTAGAAGCGATTGCGATTACAGATCACGATAATATCTTAGCTTATGATGTCGCGCAAAAATACATTAAAGATAACAACTTGTCCGATAAAATTGAAATAATAAAAGGTATTGAAATAAATACTCTGTATAAAAATTATGAAGTTCATATATTAGGGTACTTTATGGATACTGAAAATAGCGATTTTGTTGAATTGCTAAAGCAACAGCAACAGGCAAGAATTAAGCAAACTAAAGAAATTATCAGATTACTTGCACAAAAAGAAGGTATCAGAATTAAATTTGAAGATGTCAAAAAACTTGTTGCACCAGGTGGCAGTATCGGTAGACCTCATATCGCTAAAGCTATTACAACAGCAGGCGGAACTAATAATATTATGGATGCTTATGCTAAATATATTCATGATGATTCACCTGTTTATGTTCAAAGAAAAACTGTATCACCTTTTGATGCAATTGAAATAATTTATGATGCCGGAGGTATTCCTGTTATTGCACATCCGCATGATATTGATATTGCCGAAACCTTAATAAAGGAACTTATGAACTGTGGGTTAAGAGGGATTGAGGCTTATCACAGAAAACATTCTCCTGCTTGTGTTGAATATTTTTCATCTATGGCAGAAGAATTAGGGCTAATTGTTACCGGAGGTTCAGATTTTCATACTCCAAATATTATGAATGGTCAAATTATTTTGGGTAAAAATTTTGTGCCTGAATGGGTTTATGAAAAACTTATTGAAGAAAAAAAACGTATAGATTTAGCAAGGGAATAAAAATTTATGAAAAAACATTTTTGGAAACTTGAGTATTCGATAACAATTTTTGTGGTATTTGCAATATGCTTAATGTTTATACCAACAAAATTTATTTCAACAAAAGAAGCAACATATATTTCACGTTGGAATGAAACAATAACCAAAATGGAATATATTTTCAGTGCAATGAATGCTCATGCAGAATCTGATATTATAAAAGGTTTGAAAAAGGCGAAAGACGAGGTTGCCAGAGAAAAAATCATGATGACTCTTGTAAAGCCTTACCTGAGAATTTCAGAGTCCAATTCATTCCAGAAAAAATATACCCTTCATTATTTGAATTCTTCCGTTGTAAAACCGGGGGACAGGTATTATTTTGACAAATTATATTTGACAAGAAATAACAAAATTATAGGTATTAAAGATATAAAAGATGAGGATATTTATCATCCCGTATTTTTAATGATGTTTGATATGAATGGTTCAAAGGGCCCAAATACTTGGGGAAAAGATGTATTTGGTTTGAACATTTTTATTGATGGGAATATTACACCGCTTGGTTCCGGTTGGAAAATTGAAGATTTGAAATCTGATTGTTCTCCAAATGGAACAGGGGTTGCATGTTCTTATTATTACAGAATAGGCGGAGACTTTGATGAATAATATAAAAAAAGTTTGTATTTTTGCATCTTCAAGTAATTTCTTAAGTCCAATATATTACGAAGATGCGAAACAACTTGGGCAGTTGCTTGGTCAAAATGGTTATGACATTGTTTATGGCGGAAGTACTCTAGGTTTGATGTGGTCTTGTGCTGAACAGGTCAAAAATTATGGGGGTAAGATTTATGGTGTTATGCCTCAAAGGTTGGTGGATATGGGATGTCGTACAGACAATTGCGATGAATTTCACCTAACTCAAGGTATGCGCGATAGAAAAGATAAAATGGATAAAATTTCTGATGCTGTTATTGCGCTTGCCGGTGGATTTGGCACATTGGAAGAATTGTCTGAAATGATTGTCCAAAAACAGTTAGGCTACAATAAAAAACCAATTGTCATACTTAATACTGACGGGTTTTATGATAATCTTTTGAGATTTTTTGATACTATAATATCTGAGAAATTTGCGAATAAATTTAGTGCAAATTTATTCTATGTTGCAAGTAATCCTTATGATGCGGTTGATTATATTAAAAATTATACTGAACCTGAAAAAGTCCCTTCAAAACATGAAATTTATTCAAGATAAATGTAAGGATTTGGAATGAATAATGTCTGGAAAAATTTTTGTAATGAGTTTTCTGGTATCGGAAAATATGAACGTATAATTTTCCCTGTTATTCTTTTGTTTATTCTAATTCTTTCTGTAATTTTAAAAGATAATCCGATTGCTGTAATTTCTGCAATTCTTGGAATAAGTTATACGATTCTTGCAGGTAAGGGACGTGTTATATGTTATTTTTTCGGGCTTGCCGGTACTCTTTGTTATTCTTATATAGCATTTAAAAACGGGCTTTATGGCAATTTGGCTTTGTATATGTGTTATTATTTCCCTATGCAAATTTATGGGGTTTTTAAATGGAAAAATCATTTGAAAGAAAATTCGCCTGAAATTATAAAAGTTAAGTTATCTGATAAAGAGCGTTATATTTATTTCCTTTCTGCTATATTTTTCACGGGGGTGCTCACTTTTGTTTTGTTCGATTTGAATGGGAAAAATCCTATACCTGATGCGATTACTTCTGTTTTTTCTATTTTGGGTATGTTATTTACTGTCAAAAGATGCATTGAACAGTGGTATGTTTGGGTTATTGTAAACGGACTTTCCCTTATTATGTGGCTTCAGGCTTATTTTGACGGCTCAAATTGTTTTGCTACTGTGTTAATGTGGTTGGTTTATTTTATTTTGGCATTTTATTTTTTACATGCTTGGAAAAAAGAAGTTCATCAATTGTAAAGTTTAAGTATATCTTTTACATGCAATATCTATTAAATTTATTTACTTTATATATACGCTATAGCCCTAGTTAAGAAGTGTTAACAACATAACATGCAAAAAGGCAATAATCGATTTAAGAAGTTGTTTATATATATGTAAGGGAAATTTAAAGAAGTAAATGAAAAGGATATAATCAATAACAAGGATATAACAAAGATTTTTTTATACTCTCTCTCTTAATATCCTCGTGTTTATTTAATGTTGCCATCACTTTATTTGGCAACTTTTTTTTATGCAGAAAACAAAAGTCTTAATAAAGACGAACTATTTAATTTGTTGTTTAAGTTCGTTTCTTACATTAGTAAGAGGCCCGTTATTAGGGTTTCGAACATTTTCGTAGTATTTTCTGCAGAAAATAAACGGATATTTTGGAAGCCAAGTCAATTTTAACCAGATATTCATTGTATCTGCACCTTGAGATAGCATTAATTCATCAATTGTTTCTTCATGTGCAGGTGAAATTGATGAAATAACTTTTATCAAGTAATCTGAGAATGTTAAAACTGAATATCCAGAAACTGCTCCTGTTGTGATTACGATATCTTTTAGGTCTAAGTTATCATCTGTAACTATTGTATTTGTTTCAGGAAGTTTTAGGGTATCTGCATTAACTTGTTCAAGTTCATACCAAACTCCGTTATATTGAATTCTCATAACGTTTGGTTTTGGCATATACAAGTCTTCAAATTTATTATCAAAAATTACTTTTCCTTCATAACTTGTAATTCCGTATTTATAGTTTCTATAGGTTAAAAACATTTGTCCATATAGAACATCTACTCGTTTGTATTTCGGTTCAACAATTATGTTTCCGAATTCATCATAAACTCCATAATCGCTATAATTTCCAAACTTAGCAAATTTAGATGTAATTCTGTCGGCATGTGCAAATTTTAGCGGGACAAGAATATTGCCTTCATTATCTATTAGTCCGTATTTGTTTCTCTTGTTTTGTACAATCCAAGCATTATCGCCTATTCTGACCATTCTTCTATATATTGCATCAACAAGAATGTTTCCGTCATTATCTTTTAGTCCCCATTTTTCATCTTGTGTAAAGGTTACAACATTTTTATTTGTAAGTTTTACAGGTTCTTCTGACGCCCATACGGGTGAGGCAATTAATATAAATATGAATAATAGTAGTAATTTTTTCATAACTATATTGTATCATAAATTGTGAGTTATGAAATGTACCCAAAACTTTTCTATGTTATAATATCTTCGGTAGGTGAACAATGACAACAAGAAGAGTATTATCAGTTATAAAATGTTTTACAATATTAGTTGTATTTTTAGGAATTTTGGCGGCTTTGCCTTTTATTCTTTATTTAAAAGTTCTTCCTTGGGCTGTTGCTAATCCTAAAGTTATTGCTTATATTGAGAATATTGTTGAAAAAACTTATTCTATTGATATTGATATAAAAGAACCTTATATCAAAACAAGTTTGTCTCCTGAAGTGGCTTTGGGGGTTCAAGAATTTAAACTTTCTGATAATAAAAACCCTGAGATTTTATCTGTCGATAACTTAAATCTTGATATTTCATTGAAAGATATTTTGAAAAAGAAAGTTGTTATTGTTAATTCTATTGGTTTAGATAATCTTTTTGTTAATGTAAACAAAGTTATGGATTTGCCATTTTTGAAACAGGAAAAGAAAGAAACTAAACCTTGCGAGTATTCTGTTGATATTTTCCATTCTTCACTTGCAGTTAAGAATATTGACATTGATTATGCTCTTGATAAGACTACAAAAGTTAAATTAAATACTAAAGATTTTTCTATTGATAGCAATCCCAAAAACAAACGAGTTTCTTATAATGTCGATTTGAACGTAAAAAAGAACTCCGATAATATCAATGTAAAAACTTCAGATGAAAATCATGTTTTCATAAAAAATAGCGAAAAAATTGACATCGCAAATGCAAAACTTTTGGTTCGCCAGAATAAAGATAAGCCTTATGTAGTATATGCAAGCGGTTATGTTGATGCAAAATATAATTATTCTTTGAATTTGAATTCCAAGAATTTTACTATTCCTGCGGTTTTGAAACTTTTGGATTCTCAGATTATTGCAAATAATCTTTCAGAGCAGTTGGTGTATTTTAAAGATATTGACGGTAATTTCAATTTTGATGTTAATGTCAATAACAAGGGTATGAATGGTACTGTTAAACTTAATAAACTTTTGTTCAAATTAGTTCCGTTTATGAATTTACCTGTTACGTTGACAGGTGGTGATGTGAAGTTTGATAATTATAAAGTTGATTTGAATAATTTTAAAGGATATTACAATAATAAACCTGTTAATACTATGAGCTTTAAGGGATCTGTTAAAGATTATCTAAAATCTATAGATACAGATATTGTGGCTGATGGTATTGTTACAAATGATTTTGCAAAAAATTATTTGGCCAAAATGTTGAATTATCCTATTGAGATAAAGGGTGAATCTCAAACAAAACTTTATTATAAATCTAAATATAATAAGATGGATATAAAATGGCTTTATTGGTTCAAAAGAGGCAACGGATTTATTATTGACGGTGAAGAATCTAATATGAATGATTTGGCAAGCAGAGTTTTGTCTGCCAAGATGCATTTTGAAGATATGGTTTTAGATATTAAATCTATGGATTACTATGCGGGCAATCCTGGTGATGATATGAAAAAAGTCAGAACTCCGATTGTTAGTATGAGTGGTTTGATAGATTTTAATGATGGAAAAACCTTTGTTAAACGACTCGGGGTTGAACTTGGAAGGCCTATGCACAGCGGTTTTATAAATATGCTTGCTAAACAAAGAATTTTCAAAGGCGGAACGTTTACCGGACATTTTGATGTTTTGTGCAGAAAAGGTTATCCGATGAAGATAAAAGCCAATATGAATGCTGAAAATGTTGCTATCCCAAGTCAAAGATTATTTATTAAAAAGGGTAATTTCAGAACAGATAAAGATTTAATGTATATCACTTCAAACGGTAGATTTAGACGTTCTGCTTATGATATTTCAGGGGCAATTGTTAATGAGTTAAAATTCCCTATTGTTGTGAAAAATATTACATTGGCTGTTGATGAAGTTGATATTGACAGATACTTGAGAATGTTTAATCAAGTGCAGTCAACCAAGCCTTCTACGGATATGAATGCAACTATTGCTCAATCTATTGAAGAAAATGGTAATGCTGATGTAGATGATGATGTTACGCAAGAAACCTTCGATTTGGCAAATTTGATTATCGAAGAATGTATATTAAAGGTTAATAAAGGCTTTTATAAGAAAATAAATTTTGCTAATGTTGTTGCAAATATGTCACTTGATAAAAACAGTTTGTTAAAAATTACTTCTAATCGTTTTGAAATAGCCGAAGGGCATTCTTCTGCCGATATTGATTGTGATTTGAAAAACCATAAATATGAAATAAAACTTGGCATAAAAGATGTAAATTCTGATATTATAGCAACATCATTATTGAGTTTGCCAAATGAAATTGATGGAAAAGCAAGCGGTTTGATTCATCTTAATACTGATGATTCTCTGAAATTGAACGGAAGAATTTTGTTCAAAGTTGATAACGGTGTAATCGGCAAGGTAGGATTGGTTGAATACTTGATGAAGGTTGCCGCGTTATTCAGAAATCCTTTAACAATGATAAGCCCTTCTGTAATTTCTGATTTGGTAAATATTCCTGAAGGCAGATTTGACAAGATTAATGGTGAATTGATATTGAAGGATAATGTTGTTGTTCCAATGCATATAACATCTTCTGCTCCTCAGTTAAGTTCATATATTGTGGGAACTTATAATTTGGAAAACCAAGATGCTGCATTGAGAATTTATACAAAATTTTCTAATAGAAAAAAAGGTGTCTATGGAATGTTTAGAAACTTCTCATTAAATTCTTTGGCAAACCGTATTCCTTTAGGCAGCCGTAATGATGCAAATTATTATTCTTCAGAAATTGCTAAATTACCTGCAATTGATGCTGATGAAAAAGATTGTCAGATATTTTTAACTAAAGTTGATGGCGATATTGAACATAATAACTTTATTTCATCTTTGAAAAAATTAAAATAAAGTCTATATAAACTTAACTTTTTTTTAATTATTCATGCGGTTAGAATACTTGATTAGTTTTTTTGTTAATGTTAGTATCAATTTGTTATAGTAGTAAAATTATTGTTACAATAAGAAGGAGTAAATACTATGAGTAAAAGAAAAGTAGCAATTAACGGATTTGGAAGAATCGGTAGAAACACATTGAGAGCAGCAATCAGAGAGGGAATCTTTGATGAATTAGATTATGTTGCAATCAATGACCCAGGTCTAAAACCAGCAGATGCTGCTCGTATATTCAAATATGACTCAGTTATGGGTAAATTTGACGGTACTGTAGAAGCATACGATGAAGGTATTATTGTTAACGGAAAGAAAATTAAATTCTTCGCAGAAAAAGATCCAGCACAATTACCTTGGAAAGATTTAGGCGTTGAAGTTGTAATCGAATCAACCGGTTTCTTTACAGATGCAACAAAAGCTCATGCTCATATCGATGCAGGTGCTAAGAAAGTTATCATTTCAGCTCCAGCATCAAACGAAGATATTACAATCGTTCTAGGTGTTAACGAAGAAATGTATGATCCAGCAAAACACAATGTTATTTCAATGGCATCATGCACAACTAACTGCTTGGCTCCTGTTGCTAAAGTTATTAAAGAAAAATTTGGTATTGTTAAAGGTTTGATGACAACAGTTCACTCATACACTGGCGACCAAAGAATCTTAGATGCTGGTCACAAAGATCCACGTCGTGCAAGAGCAGGTGCTTTGAACATCGTTCCTACTAAGACAGGTGCTGCAAAAGCTGTTGCTTTAGTTATCCCTGAATTAAAAGGAAAATTAGATGGTTTCGCAATGAGAGTTCCTACTCCGGACGTATCTTTAGTTGACGTTGTATTCGAAACTGAAAAACCTGTTACAGTTGAAGAAGTTAATGCAGCATTAAAAGCTGGTGCTGATGGACACGTTCTATGCTATACTGAAGAACCACTTGTTTCTTCTGATTACATCGGTTCTTCTCAATCATCTACAGTTGACGCTTTATTAACTCGTGTAATGGGCGACAATATGGTTAAAATCATTTCTTGGTATGATAACGAAATGGGTTATTCTACAAGACTTGCTGAAACTACAAGAATGGTTGCTTCTAAATTATAATTTTTATAATTTACGGTAATATTGAACGGGGCGAACTTTTTTTAAAAGTTCGCCCCGTTTCTTTAAAAATGAATGATATTTTGCTAATATAGATTTATGGTATTATCTAATCAAATTTCAAAATATATAGAAAATTCAAAACTTGCAGGTCGAATTTGTCGTTGGGAAAAGTCGGTGGTTAATGTTTTTATAACGCAAATTTCGGCAAATATCAGTAATAAGGAATTTTATTATTCTCAGGTTAGAAAAGGGGTTGAGAATTGGAATTTGGCATTACGAAATTGTGGTATAAACCTAATGTTTGTTATTGTTAATTCTCCTGCGGATGCTGATATTGTTATTCATTGGACAAAAGTTGGTCGTGTTTTTGAGGGGATGTGTAAGTATCCTTGCATAATAAACGGTGAATTTAAGAAAATTTCTATTGATGTAGGTTTACCTAATCAATTTTCCGGTAAAAATACAACTGATGAAAGTATCTTTTTTGTTATTATGCACGAATTAGGACATTCTCTCGGGTTGGGGCATGGGATTGATGTTGATGATGTTATGTTTGTCCCTCATCAAAAAAATATTGCAAATCCAAGTGGAAACGATTTGTATGTGTTGAAGTATATTTATTCTAATAAATTTTAGTCGTTATTTTTGTTTAATTTATCAAGTTCTGAGTTAAGTGATTTTATTTGAATTTCTAATTTTGTTCTTTCGTCAATAACTGTGTTGAAAGCTTTTTCAAGAGTTTGAATTTTTGCTTCCAAAACTTCTACTTTAGAGGCATTATTTTCCCCTGTAATAGATGTTTTTTCAAGTTCTCTTTCATAGGCTTTAATTTTGGTATTTGCTTCAGATAAGAAAAGATACACAACTCCTGCGCCTGAAAAAATTCCTGCAAAAAGTATTATTCCTGTGTATAGAGCAATACTCATCATTGTACTTAAATATGTGCTGGTTCCATTTTCTCCTGTGTTTGAGAAATTGTAATGTATTGGTTGATAGTTACTTACATTTACTATTATTAAATAAGTAACACAAAGCAGGATAATAATACTAATTATAAAAAATGCTTTTTTCATTTTACACTCTCCTGTTTCTAAAATATTCCAGTACTTTTGTCAATTTTTCATCAGGTTGAATTTCTAATTCAATTATCTCTGGTGAAAACGGTTTTGCAAATTTTAGGTAATATGATTGAAGAACTTGTTCATCTGTTTTGATTTTTCCTGAACCTGCACCGTATAGTGTATCATTAAATACAGGATGTTTTCTATAACTTGTATGAACTCTTATTTGATGTGTTCTTCCTGTTACAAGGGTTAGTTCTACATAAGTCGCTTCTTTAAATCTTTCAATAACCTTCAATATTGTTGTACTCGGTTTTCCATCAGGTGTTACAGTCATTTTATGCGGTTGAGTTTTATGTCTTCCTATTGGTTCTTCAATAATATCGTTGTCTTTTGGATATTCCCCTTTTAATATTGCGTGGTATTTTTTTGTCAGATTATGATCTTTTATCATTTGAGCGAGGTATTCGTGGGTTTTGTTGTTTTTTGCAACCATAAGAAGCCCTGATGTATTTCTATCAAGACGGTGAACAATACCTCGTCTAAAATCGCCGTTTATATCGGATAAATTTTCTCCGTAATTGTATAATAGTGCATTAACTAATGTTCCGGAGGTTTCAAGCGGGGTTGGATGAGTTAGCATTCCTGAAGGTTTATTCACGACCAGCATGTTCTCATCTTCCCATATTATATCAAGTGGTATATTTTCAGGCTCGATTTTTATAATATTTTCTTCAATGAGATTTTCAAATTCAATTTTATCACCTTCTTTTAATATGTAAGAAGGCTTTTTAATTTCTTGATTAACCTTAACACTTCCCTTTTTTATTGAGGATTGAATTTTGGAGCGGGAAATTCCATCGTACAGTTCTGATAAATACAAATCAAGTCTAATATTATCTGTATTTTCATCAATAGTAATAAGCATGGTTATTTACCTTTGTAGCAAAGTAAAATTCCAATAAGAGCAATAACCCCGATAGTAATAAAAATATCCGCAACGTTAAATACCGGAAAGTGCATAAAATTTAGTTGTATATAATCTCTAACATATCCTAAAACGATTCTTTCGTGGCAGTTGCTCATAATTCCTGCGCTTAAAAGTCCTATAAATGATACAGAAATTAGATGAATACTTCTGATATTGTTATGTACATATAAAAATAAAAATGTTGTAGCAACTATTGATACTATAATTAAAAATTCGCGAGCGTTTTGTAAAAGACTAAATGCAGCCCCTGAATTTTTCAGATAATGCAGGGTAAATACAGCATTAGAATAATGGTGCCCTGAAGTTAGGTTATCAACAATTAATTTAGATGAAAATAATGCTAAAAATAACCAAAATATAAAGCATAATATTAAAAATAAATATTTACCGATTGATGTATTCATTTTATTCCTCTATTTTTATAAAGTTATTTTTAGGAATAACGTTTATCCTTTTCATAACACAGGCAAGTCCGGACATGTATATTTTGTAACTGTTAGTATCTTTTCCGTGTTCTACTTTTGAAATTGCCAGAGAGGCAACTGCATATTCATTAATATTATCAGAGTTTGCTCTCAAAACTCTTTCCAAAATTTGATCTTTATTCATTGCTCTTAGTTCGCTTTTAGGAACTGAAGCAGGATAAGTTACAGGATCTCTGTCGATTGCACCGATAATAAATGTATTTTTATCAGCATCAACTTTTACTGTAGCAGTGTATTCATCCCCTGATGAAACTTGTGAAGGGGCTTGAATTTCTATGTTCATAAACCTTGCATCGCCATATAGTAATGAAGATTCGTCAGTAATTGCGGTTTCTGCTGAAATGTACCATTTAGAATTTATTTTTGTAAGGTGGTATATGCCTTGGGATTTAGAATGAATTTCTCCGGCAATAGGTAGTGAATCAATGCTTTCAAAAACCGTACCGGATGCTGTTTCTTCAACATTAACGCTTGCATAATCACCATTTATATTGATTGATAAAATTTTTGTTTTATATGTAAGATCGTTACAATCTTTCCAAGTGCTTTCTATACTTTTAAAATATGCATTCTTATCAAAACCGTCGCTGTTCATATAATTATCTGCATATAATGTGCGTAATCCTTTTAAGTCATGCTCATTTGCATATTTTGTATGTATTTCAAATAAATTTTTAATATCTTTAATATTTTGTCTATTTAATTGTCTTTGTTCTGCCCTGTAACTTCTATTGGATATTAAAGAAGCCTCTGTACTGTTTTGTATGGCGGCAAAACTCAAGGTAAGTATAAACAATGTTATTAATAATTTTTTCATAATAGCATTATAGTTTAAAATCATAAAATTTTAATAGTATGAATAGTGTAAATTAAACATTTTTGTTAACAAAACTTAAATAAATGTTATTTTGCAAAAGAAAAAGGGTATATAAAATACGTACCCTTTTTTATTATTGTTGGTGAGGAATTAAGTTTTATGGATGCAATGATTTGTCAGAATACGCAGTTTGATATAATGGACAAAATAAAGACAGCAACTTATTTATGCCGTATTACAAAATTTGAGAAAATGTTGTCAGATTGCTTCGAGAATGTGGAGCAGTCTGATGCGATGGATTATTTAGGTGAACTTAACAAGAACGATTTGCTTACATAATTTCTTGTTAAAAAATGTTTAATAATGTCGTAATTGTATTTTTCATGCTATCATAGTACTGTTATAGAAAAGGAAATAGATATGAGTTTAACAGTATATTTAGGGATAGATGTAGGTTCAGTTACGACAAAGTTAGCGCTTGTTGATGAAACAGGTAAATATGTCGACAGTATTATGTTAAAAACAGCAGGCAAACCTGTTCTTGCTGTTCAGACCGGTTTGAAACAATTATATGACAAAAGATTAACTGATTATGAGGTTATGGGTGTCGGAACAACCGGTTCAGGACGTACTTTAGCAGGGGCTTTGGTTGGTGCTGATATTATCAAAAATGAAATTACAGCCCATGCCGTTGCTGCAAGTACTTATGTTCCCGGAGTTCAAACAATTCTTGAAATCGGTGGTCAGGATAGTAAAATTATTATTCTTCGTGACGGTATTGTTACAGATTTTGCTATGAACACTGTTTGCGCAGCAGGTACAGGAAGTTTCCTTGACCATCAGGCGCAAAGATTGAATGTTCCTATTGAACAGTTCGGTGAAACTGCATTACGTTCAACAAATCCGGCTCGTATTGCCGGTCGTTGCGGCGTTTTTGCTGAAAGTGACCTTATTCACAAGCAACAATTAGGTTATCCTGTTGAGGATTTGTTGTATGGTCTATGCCAAGCACTTGTTAGAAATTACTTGAGTAATTTGGCTTTAGGTAAGGAACTCCTTCCAACTGTTTCTTTCCAAGGCGGTGTTGCAACTAATACAGGCATGGTTAAGGCATTTGAAGAAGCCTTGAATACAAAAATCGTTGTTCCTGAAAATCACCAAACTATGGGTGCAATTGGTGCTGCTTTATTGGCTATGGAAAATCATCAATATACAGAAGTTTCAACAAAATTCAAGGGTTGGAATGTTGCAGATATGCATTTTTCATCAATAACTTGCGGATGTACAGGATGTTCTAACAATTGTGAAGTTATTACAATTGTTGAAGGTGTTAATGAAGTTCAACATGTAGAAAAAATAAAGGATGTGAAAGGTAATATTATCGCTCGTTGGGGCGGAACATGCGGACGTTGGGATATAAGTTAGGACAATTTGCCTATGCAAAACTTTGGACGTAACGTAAAACCACAAAGGACTTCTATTCTAAAGGAGTTGTCCGGCGGCAATGCTGAATTAGGTCAGGCTGTCGGATTGTTGTTTAACGACATGGTTACTCAAAGTGGTATTACTAATCCTAAAGCCGAAGCGTTTGAAGTTTTGCCTAATTCTTGGAGAAGACTTGCCGATAAACCTGATAAAACTCCTGAAGATATTAAAAAACTTGATGATACTTTGAAATCTGAAATTCAAAGTATCGCTGAATCTTATCTTCTGTTTATGGCCAGAGAAACAGGTAATTTGACCGGAAAACTTGATTATGCTCAGTATGAGGCTTATCAGTTCAGGTACAGGTTTGGACATTATGATATAATGAATCGCCCTGATTATTTTGCAAAAATTAAGGTGCAAATAAGAAACGGATTTAGCAAATTGTCTGCTCACGGCGAACCTTCCGGTGATAATTTGATCGATAAAGATGATATGGCTGCTTACATTTATGCAATGGCAACAAAATCACGCAGAGGTCCTAAAAATCAATTTCTTGGTTTTCAAATAAACGGTATTATTACGCCTGAAGAATATGCTGTTAATGAAGCAAACTTGTTTGCGGCTGAAGATAATCTTTTTTCTTTAAAAATGCGTATTGCATATAGAATTTTACACAATACACTATAGGAGAATTATATGAAAAAGTTTTTTGTAATCTTATTCGCTTGTTTAATCTGTTCAGGGTTTAATTTGGCTTATGCCGTTGAAGAAATTTACAGCCTTGATGATGTTGAGCATGCTAATAATCTGGAAGTTAAACAAGAGGAGCAAAAAGTTACTCCTTCCGATAAAGTCTTGCAACTTGAAGTTGCTTTTGATTGGCTTGATATTTCTCAAGAGCAGAAAGAAGATTTGATTAGCGATTATAAAGCAAAACTTTTTGAAAATAATACAAGTAAAGTTTATTATACAAAAGATGAATTTAAAAAGACTTTTTCTGACTATTTTAAAGATAAAGATTACAAACATCATTATATGCTGACTAACAACGGTGTAACAGAAGATGAAGATGCCAAATATTGTGCGTTTTTCTATAAGAAAAATACCCTTGTGATGTACGCAATTCAATATAAAAATAACCCTAAAAATGCATTCTACTACACTGCTTTTGGAAAAATGTATTATACAGATGTAATGTCTGATGAATATCCGAATTTTCCTTATACTTCTATGCAATATGATAGAAAAGGCAGACTTAAAAGCGCTATATATTTTGTGTCCAAAGATATTCAATACATGTTCGGCCCTGATAAAGAGTTCCAAGGAGTTTGGTACAAGGACAAAATGTATGATAAAAACGGCAAAACCGTCTTAACCCGTACTAATTGGTAATCCTTGTTTCAAAACTTTGTTGAAGTAATATAAGTTCTTTGCAAATGGGTTATTGTATCGTGTGTTAAAATGCGCCTATATTGTATTTGGTACACTTATTTAGTAAATGTTTTATACATAAAAATGTCCCCTCCAAACGGAGAGGACATTATTTGGTCTAAAGTGTGGTTTTAAGTATATCTAAAACCTTTGCGGGGTAAATAAAAAGAGTTAAGTCTTTCATATGATTTTATGCCATATATGGCAAATGAATATATGTTGATTCAGTTTGGGCTGCACGTCTTTTTGGAGTGCATAGTATATTATAAGCCTTTACAAAATTGTAACCTATCGCTTTGATTGGATTTGATTGAACAACGTCTGCTTTCTTTGATTCAAACAAATCCTTTTCAAAATGAACTTTAGAGTTGTTTGTTTTATCTATAGACATAACACCAACTTTATTGTTGTTTGTGTTGTTGTTTACAGATTGTCTGTTTCTGAATGGTGTATATTGTGAATTTATATTTACTGCGTTTATTGTTAACATAGTAACCTCCTTTGTTATTAAGTGTTTAATTAACACTTCATCTAACACTTTTACTATAGTCCATATATGTTTTTTTGTCAACCCCTATGATGAAGTTTTGTTAAGATTGTCTGAAATATGCAGAAAATCAACTATTTGGGATAAAGTGTAGAATATGCACTTATTGCTATATCTTAGCCTTTTTTTGTCTGAATTAAATTATCTGATTGGCTGGTCTTTATTTTTAAAAAATAGTCCGGATGGGGGAATATAATTGTCTTTTAGTTTAATTGTTTATTTTTCTTGATTTATTTATATATTAATAATTTATTTTTCATGACTTTTGGGCATGTATTTTTTGCTTTTAGGAATATTTTTGCCATTATTTGTGCGTTTGGGGCTTTTTGTTTTTCAGATAAAAAATTTATAAAGATTGTAAACATAACACTTGATTATGTAATTTATTTATTGTAAAATATTATTGTGATAAAATTCACAAATTAAAATTTGAATTATATTACAAATTGTGTGTTATAAAAAGGAGAAAAAGTATGACAACAAAAAGCAAAAAAGACGTTGAAAAACTTGAACAGACTTTAAATAAGTCTAGTCTTGTTGACAACGCAGAACAATTAGAACTTCTAATTGAAAGAGTTCAAAAGGCACAAAAAATCTATTCAACATTTACTCAAGAACAAGTTGATAAGATTTTTAAAGCAGCTGCAACTGCTGCAGACAAGGCTCGTATTCCTTTAGCAAAAATGGCTGTTAAAGAAACTGGCATGGGTGTTTTAGAAGATAAAATTATGAAAAACCACTTTGCTGCAGAATACATTTATAATAAACATAAGAATACAAAAACTTGTGGTATTATCAGTAATGATAAAGAAAACGGTGTAAAAGTTGTTGCAGAACCTTTAGGTGTTATTGCAGGTATTGTACCTACAACAAACCCAACATCAACTGCAATATTCAAATCATTGATTGCATTAAAAACAAGAAACGCAATCATCTTTTCACCACACCCAAGAGCAAAAGAATGTACTATTGCTGCTGCAAAAGTAGTTTTGGAAGCTGCAGTTAAGGCTGGTGCTCCTGAAGATATTATCGGATGGATTGATGTTCCTTCTATCGAGTTATCAGGACAATTGATGAAACACAAAAAGATTTCTTGTATTTTAGCAACAGGCGGTCCTGGAATGGTTACAGCAGCTTATTCATCAGGTAATCCTGCTTTAGGTGTTGGTCCTGGTAACGTTTCTGCTGTTATCGATGAAACTGCTGATATTAAAACTGCAGTATCTTCAATTTTGATGTCAAAAACATTCGATAATGGTATGATTTGTGCTTCTGAACAATCTGTAATTGTTGTTGATAGTATATATGAAGAAGTTAAAAAAGAATTTGCATACCGTGGTGCTCACATTTTAACTGAAGCTGAAATGCAAAAACTTATTGATTTCGGATTTATCGATCCTCAAAGAGGAACTGCTCATCCTAAGATTGTTGGTCAATCTGCACACACAATCGCTAAATTAGCAGGTTTTGATGTTCCTGAAAATGCTAAAGTTCTTCTTGCTCAAAGAAAAACTGTTGATTGGTCAGATCCGTTCTCAAGAGAAAAATTATCTCCAATTTTAGCAATGTACAGAGCAAAAGATTTTGAAGAAGCAACTGAAGAGGCTTATTATTTAGTATCTAGAGGTGGTGCTGGTCATACTTCTGTTCTACACACTGATGACAGAAAGAAAGATAGAATCGATGCTTATGCTAAGAAAATGCCTTCTTGCAGAGTTTTGATTAATCAACCATCATCTCAAGGTGGTATTGGTGATTTATACAACTTCCGTATGGAACCATCATTAACATTAGGTTGTGGTTCTTGGGGTAAAAACTCTGTTTCAGGTAATGTTGGTGTTGCTGACTTATTAAACTACAAACGTGTTGCTGAAAGGAGAGAAAATATGTTATGGTTTAAGGTTCCTCAAAAGGTTTACTTCAAACGTGGTGCTACTGACCTTGCATTGAGAGAATTGGCTGGTTGTAAGAGAGCATTTATCGTAACTGATAGATTCTTATTCAATTCTGGCATGGCTAATAAAATTACTAATGTTTTAGATGAGTTAGGTATTGAACATGAAGTATTCTTTGATGTAAAACCTGATCCAACATTATCAACTATTGAAGAAGCTTTTGCTATTATGCGTCCGTTTGAACCGGATGTAATCATCGCATTAGGTGGTGGTTCTCCTATGGATGCTGCTAAGATTCTTTGGTTACGTTATGAACAACCTGATACTAACTTCTCTGATATTTCTATGAGATTCTTAGATATCAGAAAGAGAATTTGTATGCTTCCTGAACTTGGTAAGAAAGCAAAAATGGTTGCTATTCCTACAACTTCAGGTACTGGTTCAGAAGTTACTCCATTCTCTATCATTACTGATGATAAAGAAGGTGTTAAATATGCAATTGCAGATTATGCGTTGACTCCTTCTATGGCTATTGTTGACCCTAACTATGTTGATACAATGCCTAAAGGTTTGACATCTGCTTCAGGTATTGATGCTTTAGTTCACGCAATTGAGGCTTATGTTTCTTGTATGGCTACTAACTTCACTAATTCAAATGCTTTGGAAGCTTGCAAATTAGTATTCAAGTATTTGGAAAGAAGTTATAAAGATGGTGCTAATGATCCTATCGCAAGAGAAAAAATGCACTATGCTGCAACTATTGCAGGTATGGCATTTGCTAACGCTTTCTTAGGATTGTGCCACTCTATGGCTCACAAATTAGGTGCTATGTTCCACGTACCACACGGTGTTGCTAACGCTTTATTAATCAGACAAATTATTAAATATAATGCTTCTGATTGTCCTAAAAAACAAGCAACATTCCCTCAATACAAATATCCATGTGCAGTTGAAAGATATGCTCAAATTGCAGATGAATTGAAATTGGGTGGTAAAACTAATGAAGAAAAAGTTCAATTGTTACTTGATGCAATCGATGAATTGATGAAGAAGGTTGAACTTCCTAATTCAATTAAAGAATTCATGGAAAAACAAGGTGTTCAAAACCCTGAAGAAGAATTCTATGCTAAATTGGATGAAATGGTTGAATTGGCATTTGACGATCAATGTACAGGTGCTAACCCTGTTTATCCGATCATGTCTGATATGAAACAAATTTATATTGATGCTTTCGAAGGTGTTGTAAGAGATTACTACCCTGTAGCAAAAAAATCTAAATAATAAATTTTATATTAGATAAAGAAAAAGACCGATAGAAATATCGGTCTTTTTTTATTAGTAATTTCCTCCTCGTCTGCTGTTATATGAACTTGTTGATACAGAATTAACTTTTTGAAGTTTTTTCTTGGTGTTAATTCTTGTAATAGAACCAAATCTGCGTAATTTTCTGTCTTGTTTAATGTCGGCGGAGCCATCATTATCTGTTCCTATCATTGAACCTACGGTTTGGGCTGCACCTCCGATTTGCATTACGTCATCAAATCCGATTTTTGCTGCTTTTGAAATTGAACTGCTGGTTTGGTTAAAGCCTTGAGAAACAACTTTCCCGCTTGCATCTGTTGTTCCGTTTATTGCTCCTGTCATGGAGTCATTTATTGATGCTGTTGTATCTGCTAATTGGGTTGTTGTTGCTGTTCCGTTATTTACAGCATTGCTTGCGCCTGTCGCTTGAGTTGATGCTTGTTGTGCACTGCTTGCTACTGCAGATGCGCTATCTGCCATTTGGTTTAGTTGGCCGATTTGCGAAATGTTTTGACCTGCAGATACGCCTGACATGATTGCTGAGCCTGTTGCCATAAGTGCACCTGCTATGTTTCCTTGTTCAATGTATATTGCGGCTTTTGTTGCGCTTGCTGCTGTATTGGTTATGTTTGCTGCTAGAGATACGGATTCACCTATTATTGATGTCGTTGTTCCTGTTGCAACTTGTGCTGAACCTGCTACAACTTGGCTTGTACCTGCTGTTATTAGCGCTGTTCCTAAACTTACTGTGAATGGGTTTGATAATAGCGGTGTGCCTGTGGAAATTTGAATGTTTCCTGCTGTTATTTGTGTGTTTCCGGCTAGGGTTACAGCATTACCAATTTTTGATGTGATGCTCCCTGCTATTGATGCCAGTCCTGCAACTTGGCTGGTTGTATCTGCTATTTTTAATATTTTGTCTGCTGTTTTTGAATCATTTGTTGCTATTTTTTGATTCCTTTTTGCAGTTGTCGTATGTACTTGTATTGATCTTCTTAGACCTTGTACTTTTTTTGTTGTTCCGACTTTTAGGATTACGTTTTGAGAAGCAACTTCTGTTGATTGTGAATTTTTCTCAAGAAGTTGACCTGATTTTGTTTGTATGTTTGCTTGAATTTCTGCTTGTTTGGTCGGTGTTGCTGAGTTGAATGCAGCGTTAAGTTCTTCCAAGTTTGTTTGTAGTTCAACTTGTTCTTCTTGTAGTTGCATCATTTTTTGATTTTTTTCTTCAATTTCTTGTTGTATCTTTTCTATTTGTTTTTGTTCTTGTTTTACTTCTTTTTGGAATTTCTCATCGTCCTTTTTGGTGGTTTTATTGATGTCTTTTATTTCTTTTGAAATGCTTTTTGCATCCTTTTGTGACTTTTCATCTTCTTTATTTGCAGAATTCATATCTTGAAGATAACCTTTTGATTCCTTTGTTGCATTATCGGCATCTTTTTCGGTTGCTTCTTCTGTTTCTTTTTTGGTGGATTCTGCATTTTTGCTTTCTTCCGTTGTATTTGTGTTTGTTTGTGGGGTTGTTTCTTCTGTGTTTTGTTTTTGTTCGCTTACTCCTTGTGGTTGCAATTCTTGTGTTTGGCTCGGGTTTTGTGGTTGGTTCTTTTCAACTTGTGTTTGAGTTGTATTTTGTATTGCTTGTGGTTCAGTTCCTTCGGCGTTATTTTCTTGTGTTTCTTGTTGGGCAGGTTGTTTTTGTTCTGTTTCTGCTGTTTGTTGAGTTGCACCGTTAGTTGTTGTTTGTTCTTCTTGTGTTGTTGTATTTGTATTTGTATTTGTTTCTTCATTCACAGTTGTATTTGCAGGTGTTTGTGCAGGTTGTTCTGCAACTTCATTGTTTGTTTCTGGAGTTGTTGTTGTATTTGTTGTTTCTTGTTCTTGTTGTATTGTCGGGTTGACTTGTTGAGTCATAACGTTATTTATTGCATCAGAAAGGGTTGAATTTGTTGTTTGGTCTTGGGTTTGGGTATTTGTTTCCGGTGCGGTTGTTACTCCGGTAATTGCATCAGCAACAGGATTTTCTCCTGTGGTTGCTTGAGTTGGAGTTGTTGTATTGTTTTGGTTTTGGGTTTGAGTTGGGTTTTGACCTTCTTCTGCTTGAGCATTTGCTTCGTCTATTGTTGTTACGTTTACGTTAAGTATAGATTCTGCTTGTGTCATTGTCGTTACGGCAGAACCTATTGCAGAATTTGCGACTAATGTTGTTGCTTTTCCTGCGGCTCCGCTTGTTGCTGCCACTGTTCCTGTTACAACTTCCAGATTTCCTTTTATTTGTAATGCGTTACCTATTCCCATTAGCAACATGCCTTGTGGCATTGTAAATGGATTTGAGGCAAGCAATACACCATAACTGAAGGTAGCAATTCCGTTGAATTTGTCCATTAACCCTATTGCTTGTGTCATTGTTCCTGTTTCTATTGCATCTGTTGCATCTTGTGATGTTGTTGCATTTTGGGTTGTTAATTGTCCGTGGCTTTTGCTCAATACTTCAAGTGATTTTACGCCTTCTGTTGTCGCAAGATCTCCTGCAGTTATTGCTTTTTCTAAATCTGTACTTATATCTGTTCTGTCTTCCCCAAGGTCTTGAATATTTTGGGCAAGTTCCAGTTTTTTACTCTTTATATTCGCTTCTTTTTCTTTTTTTGCAGCTTCTTCCGGTGTTATTTCTTCATTTACATTTTCCGGTTTATTTGTGTTTTGTGCGATAATTTGGTCGGCTGCTGCAAATGAGTTTAGAACTGTTGTTGCCGTTTGTGCTGATTTTTCAATTTCGCTTTGTCCGTTTTTAACAACGGTTCCTACTTCAGGTTGTTGTTGTGCTGTGGTTGTTGTATTTTCTGTTTGGGTTTCCGGTTGTGAGGTCGTTTGTGCAACTTGAATTCCATCTTCTGAAGATTCTGCTTGTAATCTTTCAAGTTCTTGTAAGAATGTTTCGGTGTCTTGTTCGTTACCTGTTAATTTTTCGTTTAAAGAATCTACTTCTTTGTTGATGTATGTCATTTCGATTTTTGCGGTTTTTAGTTCTTTATTCAAATCTTTGTTATCGGAAATAACTGTTCCTGTTTTATCAACATCAGTTGAACTAGAATCTATAGTTCTTTGAGTTGCTTGTATAGATTCTTTTATACCAAATTTTATTGACGGAGTTTCGTTTTGGGTTCCGTTATTTTGAGTTGTTTGATTGTCTGTAGTTGTATTTGTTTGACCATCTTCTGTTGTTGCGTCGTCAGCTAAGTCTGCTTGGTCGGTTGTTTCCGGTTCTGTTGCTGAGCCTTCTGTTTTATTCTTTTCGTTTTCTGTTTTTGTTTCACTTTCTGTTATGTAATTTGTGTAATTCGTCGCAAATTCTATTGTTTCAGAATATTCGCCTCCACTTGCTTCTGTTTCTATGGTGTTATTATTTGTGTCAAGTTCTTCACCTTTTTGTACTGCTAATTCGCCAATTTCTTCGTTTGTCATACCGTTTAAGGTTAATGAAATCAGACCGCTGTTATCAAAACTTGTTCCTGTATATGCGTATGGCAAATTATAGACATTGTAGTTCTTTGTTAGGGTATTCAATGTCCTTCCTGAATAGATTGTGTCTTTGGCAATTTGTGCGGTATTATTAATTTCAAGATTTAAACTGTCCAGTTCTTTCAAAAAGTCATCTAAATCATTTTTGCCTGTTTGCATTGTTGATTTTGTTTCTGTGTCGCTGTTTTTTAATTGTTTAGATAATTCTTTGAATTCACTTTCTTCGTTGGCAGTTAATTTTCCGGTTTCTTTTTTTGTCTTTAATGCTTCCCATTTATCTTGTAGTGTCTTAATTTTTTGTATTGATTCAAAAAAACTGTTTTCTTTTTCTTTTTTTATTTGAGTTGCTTTTTGTGCAATTGTTTCATATTTTTCTTTTTTTTCTTCTACTTTTTTATCTGCATTTTCTGCTTTTTCTATATTTTTCTTTGCGGTTGCTTGTAATACATCTAGTGAATCTGTATTGGCAAATGTGTCTTCTACAGTCGGATCTTCTGTATTAGAATCGGTTTCCAATACATAGTTAGTTTCATCCAGTTGTTGTTGGCTGTGTGCCCAGGCAACTATATCTTCTGGGATTAGTACTCCGTTTTTTTCCATCGCAAGAATTTCATCTGCTGAATATCCTGCCCATTGTGGATCATCTATCGGACAATCTTTTGCCATTTCCTTGAATATTGCAAATATTTTGTTTCTTTGTTCATTGTTAAGCATTCTGATTGCTGATTCAACAAAGAATGTATCATAACTGCTTTGGTCATTTGAACTTAATGGCTTTTGTGCATTATCTTTTCTGTTTCCTCCTACCCCGTTTAAGTTGTTTGCTTTTAATTGTATAGCAAGTTCAATTACTTCTTCTGAATATTGGTCAACAAGACTTTGCGAAATTGAAACTCCGCTTGTGCTGCATATATCACCTTTTAAAAATGGAATATGTGTTTTTGCCATCTTTCCTGTTACCCTTTTTAGTTAACTACTTTATTTATATCGGGTTTTTCTCGTTATTTCTTTAATTTTTGGCTAATTTTTATGATATAAATTTTACATAATTTAACATTTGTGCAAGGTAGATTTTGGGATTTTTGACTTTTATACATATTTGTAATATCATCCTTATATCTTGTAATATCTATTACATTATTGGAATTGTTTTTATGAAAAATAAGATTTCTATAGCAGTTATAGTTTTGGGTTTGGTGGCAAGTTCTTTTTCTTGCTTTGCTCAGCCTTGTTATGCTGCAAGACTTAGTAGAAAAGATAAAAAGGAACAGTCCTTTTTAGATGTGGCAAAAGCAAGTTTCGATGAAAAACAGTATGATACTGCTATTGAATATTATACTAAGGCTATTAAACTTAATCCTGATAATGCAGAATCTTATGCGAAAAGAGGTAACGCCGAATATTTGTTAGGAAAATATAAAGAGGCGGTTACTGATTATTCAAAAGCAATTGAGTTGGACCCTAAACGTGAAAATCTTTATTACAATCGCGGTATTGCAAAATCTAATTTGAATGATTATGAAGATGTCGTTGAAGATTATACTAAAGAACTAGAAATTAACCCTGATAATGTTAATGCTTATCTAAATAGGGGAACAACAAATGTTTTGTTAAAAAAATATGCCAAAGCGATTGAAGACTTTGATAAGGCAATTTCGTTGGATCCTAAAAATGAATTGGCATATTTTAACAGAGGAATTGCTAAGCGTAATCTCGGAAATTACGATGGCGCTATTCAGGATTATACTAAACTTATAAGTTTAAATCCAAATTATATTGATGCTTATAACAATCGTGGCGTTGCTAAGTTTTATATGAAAAAGTATAGCGAAGCAATTGAGGATTATTCAAAGGTTATTGCATTAGATAAAAATTTTAGCAGAGCATATTACAATCGTGGTATTGCTAAATTAGGATTGAAAAAGTATGAAGATGCTATTTTGGATTTTACTAAAGAATTAGAAGTTAATCCTAAAAATGATTTGGCTTATTACGAAAGAGCAATTGCGGAAGTGACTTTGGAACATTACAATTCTGCTATTGAAGATTACACAAAAGCTATTGAGTTAAATGATAAAAATCCTGATTATTATTATGCAAGAGGTTCTGTTATCAGTAAGACTGACGGCGATTTAAAATTGGCTGAAAAAGATTTGAATAAGGCTATTGAACTTGATAGCAAAGATGCCGAAAAATATCTTACTCGTGCTATTATTTATTGCAAGTTGGAAATGTATTTGCCAGCTATTGATGATTTGAATATTGTAATTAAATTGGATCCTGATAATACACAGGCTTATGATTTGCGTTCTTATGCAATTTCTTCTTTGAATTCTGTTATTAAAAAAGCAAAAGATAATAAGGTTAGATAATTCAATTATTGAAACTATTTATTTTTAGTGAATCTATGTTATAATTTGCGTTGAAGGAGATTTAATTATGGATATCAGGATAGTTGAAAATGCAAATCAAATTGATTGCGACGTTTTGATAGTTAACAAGTTTAAGGATGAGTTGACATCAAGTGATTTGATTAATAGATTTGCTCCGGACAGTTTTCGTGGAGATGTCGGAGAAGTCTTTGTAATTCATACCCGTGGGGAATTACCTGCCAAATATGTTATGGCAGTGGGTTTTGGTATTGAAAATAATATCGATAACGATGCTATTCGCAAGGCAATTACTTCTGCGGTTAAAAAATGTCTTGAATTGAAGGCTGATACAATTGCCTTTGATATTAGTACAAATGTTACTTTTGGTATGTCCACTATTTTGGCTGCTTCAATTGCTAATTACAGTTTTGATAAATATAAAACAAAGAAAAATCATAAAATTTCTACAGTATATATTTCAAAGGTTTCAAGTGATATTGAATTAGTTGTTGAAGCATTAAAAGGTTTAGATTTGGCAAGAGATTTGGCAAATGAACCTGCAGAGTTTGCGACTCCAAAGAAAATTGCAGAAATTGCTCAAAAAATTGAAGGTATTGATACTGATATATACGATGAAAAAGAAATCAAGAAAATGGGCATGAAGGCTTATCTTGCTGTCGCAAAAGGCAGCGATAATCCTCCAAGATTTATTCATATGAGATATATTCCGCAAAATCCGGTAAAGCGTGTTGCTATTATCGGTAAAGGTTTATGTTTTGATAGCGGTGGATTGGATTTAAAACCTGCTTCTTCAATGCTTAATATGAGAAATGATATGTCAGGTGAGGCTTGTGTTATAGGTATTATGAGCGTTATCGACAAGTTGAAGCCTGATGTTGAAGTTCACGGGTTAATTGCTGCTTGTGAAAATATGCCGTCCGGAAAATCTTATAAGCCGGGTGATATTTTAACCGCAAGAAATGGCAAAACTATTGAGGTAGATAATACAGATGCTGAAGGTAGATTGACTTTGGCGGATGCTCTTTGTTATGCTTGTGATTTAGAAGTTGATGAAGTTATTGATATTGCTACATTAACAGGTGCTTGTGTTGTTGCTTTGGGTGATACTGTTTCAGGTATTATGGGTAATAATAAAGAACTTGTTAAATCTCTTATTAAAACGGCTTCATATTCAGGTGAAAAATTCTGGCAACTTCCTATGTTCCAGGATTATAGAGATAATATGAACAGTGATGTCGCTGATATGAAAAATACCGGTTCTCGCTCTGGTGGAGCTTCTGCTGCAGGCATGTTCTTAAAGGAATTTGTAACTGATTCTGTAAAATGGGCACATATTGATATCGCTGGTACCGCTTTCTTAGATAAACCTCGTAATGGTTATTGTAAGGGGGCTACAGCAGCCGGGTATTTAACTTTATTAAATTACTTGATGCTACATCAAAACTTTTAATTATTAGAAAAAAGAGAATTCATTTGAATTCTCTTTTTTCATATATTTGTATGTGTAAATTTTTAACCCTTATTATTAAAATAAAATTATGAATAATTTTATTAAAAAGATAAAATATTTTATTCTTTCCCTAAAAGAAAAATCATTATTGAATAAATTAAAAAATTCTACAAAAAGAAGTTATACAAATAATGATACAAAAAATGTTATGGTAAAGGGTGCTTCGCTCACAATAAACAGTAAAACACTTCAAACAATAGCAGAAGTGAAGGAAAATGTTACCTCAATTGTTGCAAAAACTAATTGTGAGCCGAAGGCACTTTTTGACTATATCAAAGTCGCTAATACTCCTGTGTATTTTTTGAATAATGCAGATAAATTGTTGGCTGTGATTAAAGAAGAGGAAGGTTTAATAACCGAAAAAAAAGGTTTTGATGCTTTTTATCTTTCGATTATTTTAGGATTGGGAATAAAATTTAAAACAGAACCTATGTTTGTTGTCAGAAATCCTGAAATCGAAAAAAGTTATCTGCTGCATCATTTTTATTGTTGGTATTCACTAAAGTCAGGGTTGCCTGGATTTGATTATGAATCAAGAAAAATGTTCAAAAAATATTTGATTGATGGCTCTGATGAATTTACTAAACATCTTTCTATGGCTCAAATTCTTTCATTGCAGGAGGCAATCGCTCGGGATCAGGAAGCAACTGCTTATGCGCTTGAATATATAAATAAAATCGATGGCTCTAAAAATGTTATGGATAAAATTAAAAATGATGGCGGTGCAAATATTTAGGTTTTAAATTTATTAAGTTCAGGCGGCGGGGAAGTTGCCCCGCCGCCTTCCATTTTGTTTCCTTTTTTTTATAAATTTAGTGCTTTTGTAATATTTTCTTTGTTCATGGTAGTATTATTTTATATAATAAGTCAATTGAGGAGAATAGATAATGATTACTGTTAAAGATGTTGAACATGTCGCAAAGTTAGCAAGACTTGAACTTACAGAAGAAGAGAAAGTTCTTTATACAAAACAATTAGGTGATGTTTTAAAATATGTTGATCAGATGAATGAAGTTGATACATCTAATGTAAAACCTATGACTCAAGTTATTGAATTTGTAAATGTGACAAGAGATGATGTTCCTTGTCAGGAAATTTCAAAGGAAGCATTAATGGCAAATGCACCTGAGGAAGAAAATGGTTTCTTCAAAGTTCCTAAAATTAATTAGTATTAATTTTTAGTGGATTATTATTATATTTGGGTTAAAAGAGTAGTTAGGATAAAATTATGACAAAATATATATTTGTAACAGGCGGAGTTGTGAGTTCGCTTGGCAAAGGAATAATTGCAGCATCTTTAGGTAAATTATTTAGAGCAAGGGATTATTCTGTTATTATTCAAAAATTTGACCCTTATATAAATGTAGATCCCGGAACAATGAGCCCGTTTCAGCACGGGGAAGTTTTTGTCACTGATGACGGGGCTGAAACTGATTTGGATTTAGGTCATTATGAAAGATTTACTGATACAAATTTCAGTCAGGTAAACAATGTGACATCCGGCAGAATTTACCAAGAAGTTATTAATAAAGAAAGACGCGGAGATTATCTTGGTGCTACTGTTCAGGTAATTCCGCATATTACAAATGAAATTAAAACCAAAATTGTTGCAGCAACAAAACAGTTTAAACCTGATTTTCACATAATTGAAATCGGTGGAACTATCGGGGATATCGAAAGTTTGCCTTTTATTGAAGCAATTAGGCAGTTCAAGTCTGAAGTCGGATTTGGAAATGCTATTTCAGTTCATTGTACTTTACTTCCATACCTTCCTACTTCAGGTGAGTTGAAAACAAAACCTTCTCAACATAGTGTTAATGTTTTAAGAAGTTATGGTATTCAACCGGAATTGTTAGTTTGCAGAACTTCAAAACCTATTCCGAAAACTGAAAGGGAAAAATTGGCATTGTTTTGTTCTGTTCCAAAGGATGCTGTTATTGAATGCCGTGATATGAAAACTATTTATGAAGTTCCTATCGCACTAGAAAACCAAGGTATGTGCTCTGTCGTTTTAAAAATGCTTAATATGGAAGAAAGAACACCTGATTTAACTTCTTGGGAAAATCTAATAAAAAGAATTAAAAATCCTCAGCATACATTAAAAGTTGGAATTGCAGGAAAATATACAAAATTATCAGATGCTTATATTTCTGTAGTGGAATCATTAAAGCACGCAGGATATGCCAATTCATCTGCTGTTGAAATTAAATGGATAAATTCAGAAGAATGCGTTGATTATTCTGCTTGTAAAGAGATTTTATCAGATGTAGATGCTGTTGTTGTGCCGGGTGGTTTTGGTGTTCGCGGTATTGAAGGTAAATTAAATGTCATAAGATATGCAAGAGAAAATAATTTGCCATTTTTAGGTTTATGTTTGGGTATGCAGTGTGCCGTAATTGAATATGCTCGTAATGTTGCAGGGTTAAAGGGAGCAAATTCTAAAGAGTTTGATGAAAATCCTCCTCATCCTGTAATCGATATTATGCTAGAGCAGAAAAATGTAAAAGGTTATGGCGGAACAATGCGTCTTGGGGCTTATGAATGCCGTTTGACAGAAGGTACAAAAGCTGCAAAAGCATATGGAAAACTCGTTATTTCTGAACGTCATAGACATAGATATGAAGTTAATAATGAATATATTGATACTATAAAAAAAGCAGGCTTGGTATTTTCCGGTATGTCGCCTGATGGAATGCTTGCAGAAATCGTTGAATTGCCACAGCTTGATTGGTTTGTTGCTTGTCAATTCCACCCGGAATTCAAATCAAGACCTGATAGACCGCATCCTTTATTTGCCGGTTTGATTGAAGCGGCGTTGAAGCAACAATGTAAATAATGTGGCTTGATTTTAGTTTGTGTTTTTTTTAGTATTAGTAATACGGTAGTTTGGTATAAGGGGGACATTAATGGATGATAATTTTGTTATGAAGAAATTTACTACAGTAAATTTTCTCAACTTTGCCCTAGGTTTTTTAGGGTTGCAGTTTGCTTGGCAAATGAGAATTGCACTGGCAGAACCTGTGACATCCAGTTTAGGGGCTTCTCCTTTACTTTATAGTTTAATTTGGTTGGCTGGTCCTTTTTCAGGGATGGTTGTTCAGCCAATTATTGGGGTATTAAGTGATAATACAAAATCACGTTTTGGAAGACGTCGTCCATATTTGCTTTTGGGAGCGTTGATTACGGCAGTTGCTTTATGGCTTTTCCCTCATTCTGCCGGACTTTCTGATATTATCGGCAAAGTTTTGCATATACATATGCCTGTTTGGGGCGGGCTTTTTATTGCTGCTATTATGATTTGGATTATTGATGCTTGTATAAATATTGCTCAAGGTCCTTATCGTTCTTTAATACCTGATGTCGTTCCAAGTGAACAGCACGCTCAAGCAAATTCTTATATTAGTCTTGCTACCGGATTAGGCTCTGTAATTGCTATGGCTGTGGCTCCTTTCTTGAAGTTTGCTTTTAATTATCAAATGTCTATTCCTGCCCAATTTGTTATGGCTGGTGTTGCTTTTGTTTTGGCTATGGTTTGGACTTGTTTAACAATAAGAGAAAAAAGTTCTATAAATAATGATGATGATGCTAAAGTTGATGCTCAAAAGCAATCTTTTTGGGAGTCTTTAAAGGACTTTTTCCTTTTGTCTCCTGAAGTTAAGAAAATTTGTACTATGCAATTTTTCACTTGGATTGGTATGATGTGTTTATTAATCTATTTTACGGCTTTTGCTATTCATACGGTTTATGGAATTCCTGATGATACTGATTTTGTTGTTGCTCAAGCCTTGAAAGATAATGCTCAAAATTATGCGTTGATTGGGCTTGCAATATTTAATTTTATTTGTTTCATCATTGCTGTTCCAATAGGTACTATGGCTAATAAATTTGGGAATAAAAAGGTTCATATTTTTTCATTGTTATCAATGATTGTTGCATATTTGGGTTTGGCAATATTTTGCCATAATTCTATTGCGGTATTATGTTTTATGGCTTTGTCAGGTATAGGTTGGGCTAGTGTTTGTGCACTTCCTTTTGCTATGCTTTCTAAATATATTAAACCTGGTACTGAAGGTTCTGTTATGGGTATATTTAATATATTTATTGCAGGTCCTCAGGTTTTTGTTTGTACTTTAGTCGGTTGGATTATCAATATGGCTGCTATAAACGGTGGTATGAATCACCATTATGAATATTCTTTTTATATTGGTGCGTTGTGCTTATTGTTAGCGGTTTTTGCTACTTCTACCATAAAAGAATAATTTTTATATAATTTATAGATGGAAAGGACCTTGTATTTGAGGTCCTTTTTTTATTTCCAAATGTTAAAATTTATTTTAAGGTAGCAAAAAATGTAAAAAATATGTTTTAGTAAATATATAGTGTCGAAATATAGTGTAGTGTCAAGAAAAAAGGAGTGTATGTTATGTTAGATGTGTCAGGATTAACCCCAGCAGCAGTAAATGGAACTTTTGCCCCAAGCAGAAAAAAGGATAATACTCCATTGGATGTTATTATTAAAAAGGTAGAAATGCAAAAAGCATTGGCTGAAATGAAAGAAATTGAGGCTATCAAACAAAAACCTAAAGAAGAACGGACATTGGCAGAAAAGGCAAAATTAGCAAATTATGAAGCCGAAAGAACTTTGGCTGTGTTAAATAAAATTCCAACTGTTGTTTATGTCGCTTAAACATTGTCGCGCAGGTAGGAGAATAATTTTCTCTTACCTGTTTTTTAGTGTTTATATACAGTTACCATTATCAATTTTGTAGATTTGTACATCTTTTAAAAATTCTTCTTCGAAAAGAATTGTATCAACTGAGGTTATTATTGTTTGGGTTTGTGGATTGATTGATTTTAGCAGATAATTTTGTCTTATGTCATCCAGTTCTGCTAATACATCATCAAGTAATAATATAGGTTCTTCGCCTGTTTTGTCAGTTATTATATCTAGTTCGGATAATTTTAGCGAAAGTACAATTGTTCTTTGCTGTCCTTGTGAGGCAAATTTTGTCGCTTCTTGATTGTTTATGTAAAAAATAATATCATCCCTGTGGGGGCCGACACAAGATTGACAGCGTCGGATTTCTTCTTGCATTCTTTCTTTTAGTGAGGCGTCAAACTTTGATTTGATTTGTTCGATTTCTTCAATCTCTGAATTTACTCCAAGAAAGTTGCAATCGTACTTTAAAGATAGTTCTTCGGTTTCGCTTATTGTTTTGTGTTTTGTTAGTGCAATTTTTTCTATTTCTTTTAGGTATTTTTTTCTTATATAAATGATGTTACTTCCTGTAATTGACAGTTGTTCGTTAAAAACCTCCAATAAGGATTCATCCATTGTGTTTGCTTTTGCACAAGCTTTTAGAAAGTTGTTTTTTTGAATGCGTATTTTTTCATATTTCGATAATCTATCATCATAAGCCGGATAAATTTGTGAGATTGCTCTATCTAGCCAATCTCTTCTGTCTTGTGGCGTTCCTCTCAGAAGTAACAGGTCTGAAGATGCAAATAATACCGTTTTTAATACTGCTCTAAAATCTTTTATTGTAGATTTGACATTGTTTAGTTTAATTTCACGCTTTTTTTCTCTGTTGTATGCGTATGACATTGAAATTTCTGTATTTGATTTGATTATTTCTGAGTCTATTCTGAAATATTCCTTATCAAAGTTTATAAGTTCGGTTGTGTTTGATGTTCGTGGTGTTTTTAGTGTCGAAAGATAGTAGATGCTTTCTAGAATGTTTGTTTTTCCTTGCGCATTTTTACCTATTATAAGTACTTTGGTTTTATCAAAGTTTAAGAATAAGTCTTTGCAGTTTCTATAGTTTGTCAATTTAAGATTGATTAATTTCATAAATGAATTATACTGCAAACATAGGATTTTTACTGAAATATAGACATAAGGGGAAATTTAGTGTATAATCAAAATATTGAGAGGGTAGAATAGGAAGGGCTTTATTTAATATGTTACCAGTTATAACAGAAGATATCGCAACTACGGCATTTGCTGAAATTTTTGAAGATATGCCAGCATGGCGTAAGAAAATGATTCATTACATAAAGGACGAAAATCCTGAAGTAAATACTGCAATTATTGAAGCAGCAAATAAAACAAGCCTTGATCCTAAAGCGGTTGCGTTGGGCGCTTATATGGTCTATTTGTTAATAGAAATGGCTGCTAATGATAGTGATGCAATTATGAAATATACAGAATAAGGTTGGAGATATAAATATGGTTATTGAAGATTTGTTGAATGAATTGAAAGAAAGAGGCGGTTCTGACTTACATATATCAAGCAAATTGCCTCCTGTAGGTCGTATAGATGGTAAATTGGTTCGTTTTGATTATGAACCGTTATCAGCAGAAGATGTTGAACAGTTATTGTTCCCTATGTTATCTAATGAGCAAAGACGTCACCTTGAACAAGATTGGGAATTAGACTTTTCTTATGGTGTAGAAGGTATTGGTCGTTTCAGGGTTAACTTCTACAAGGATAAAGGTGCTTATGCTGCAGCATTCAGAACAATTGCGACTACTGCTCCTCAATTGGAAGAGTTAGGTATGCCTCCTATTGTTACAACAATCGCTGAAAAACCAAGAGGTCTTATATTAGTTACAGGTCCTACAGGTTCAGGTAAATCTACAACTTTGGCAGCAATGGTTGATTATATAAACAGAACTCGTGCTGAACATATTTTAACTATTGAAGACCCTGTCGAATTTGTGCATACTTCTAAAAACTCTATTATTCACCAAAGAGAATTGGGTATGGATACAAGATCGTTTGCTAATGCTCTTAAATCCGCACTTCGTGAAGACCCTGATATTATTCTGGTTGGTGAGATGCGTGACCATGAAACTATTGCTTTAGCATTAACTGCTGCTGAAACAGGTCACCTTGTGTTTGGTACTTTGCACACGTCTTCTGCGGCTCAAACTATTGACCGTATTATCGACGTTTTCCCTGAAGGTCAGCAACAACAAATTCGTGTACAGTTAGCAAACTCTCTTGTTGCTGTGTTCTCTCAGACTCTGTTACCAAGACGTCAACCGGATGGCTCTAAAAAAGGTCGTGTTATGGCTCAGGAAATTATGGTTGTTACTCCGGCTATTGCAAACCTTATCAGAGAGGCAAAAGCTGCACAGATTTATTCTACTATTCAAACAAGTTCAGGTTCTGGTATGCAAACTTTGGAATCTGCTCTTGCTGAATTGTTCAAAAAAGGTCTGGTTACTATTGAAGATGCTGTTTCCAAATCTTCTAAACCGGCTGAGTTAAAACGTCTTATCCAAGGCTAAGTTTTTACAGTTAGATTATAGAAGGAGGTTTTATGGCTTCGATGATAGATGCGTTTCGTGACGCATTTAGTGAGAAATTTGCATATTTAAAATTCGTTATTTTTGCAATACCGGTTTATTTTGTTGCTCATTTCTTTATGATTGGTCAAATGAATTTGTTTAATACATTTGCACCTATTTTAGGTATTATTATATTTGGATTATTTACCCAGGCTATTTATAATGTCCGAACAAATAAACAGGAAGTTTTAACTCTTAATCCGATTGCTTTTTTAATTGGATTATTGAAAACTATTATTGTACTTATTCCTAACGGGTTAATTTTTGGTACTATCGGTTATTATATTACCAGATATAATTTCCCTATCAAGGATGTACCTCATTTTAATTCAATTTTTCATTGCATTATATGGCTTATTTGCGGGTCTATAATTTTAACCTCTTATTTGGCTTTTGCTAAATTTCAATCAATTAAACAAGGTTTTAATTACAAGGTAATTTCTGAATCTTGCTCTGATGTTTTATTACATTTATTGTTTGTAATTCCTCAATGGGCAATTGTTAACCTTTTGTTAGTTGGGCCTGTGGCTTATTTATTTTTCTTCTTCAAGGTTCCGTTTGACCATTGGACTTTTGTTGCTTATTGCTCTTGTATTTTTGTTGTGAATGTTTCAATCTTGGGCAATTATTTTGCTCAGGCTTCTACTGAATTTGTTAAGGGTGATGATTCTGAATATCAATTTAACACTTCATTTAGTGATGTTACGGGTGATTCTGTTAAGGTTGATTTCAAACGTAACCTTCTCGGTACGATTTTTTATAATATTAAAAACAAAAATAACAATAAGTAGTTTTATAAATATAAAAGAGGTTCTATTATTAAATAGAACCTCTTTTTTTAGTCTTTCATTTCTCTTAGTTTTTTTAATTGATCTCTAATTTGGGCTGCTCTTTCAAAATCAAGAACTTTGGCTGCTTTATGCATATCTTTTTCCAGTTTATCTATAAGTTTTGGCAAGTCTTTTTTCTCTATGCCTAAATCAACCATTTCTTCAGCAACTATGTCTTCTAAATCTCTGTAACTTGCAACAAGAGATAAAAGATTATTTTCTATAGGTTTTTTAATTGTTTGCGGGATAATGTTGTGTTTAGTGTTGTATTCGATTTGTAATTTTCTCCGGCGTTCTGTTTCTTGTATTGCTTTTGCCATTGAATCTGTTATTTTATCAGCATACATTATAACTTCACCGCAAGCATTCCTTGCTGCTCTTCCTATTGTTTGGATTAAACTTGTATCTGAGCGCAAGAATCCTTCTTTATCTGCATCCATTATTGCAACAAGTGAAACTTCAGGAATATCAAGACCTTCCCTTAGCAAGTTAACGCCTATTAAAACATCAAATTCCCCAAGTCGCAGATCTCTTAGTATTTCGACTCTTTCTATTGATTTTATTTCACTATGCAGGTATCTAACCCGTATTCCTTCTTGGATAAAGAAATCGGTCAAGTCTTCTGCCATTCGTTTTGTTAGTGTTGTAATTAAGATACGTTCATCTTTTTGTGCACGTTTTTTAATCTCGTTTTTCAAATCAGGAATTTGAGAATCTATTGGTCTAACTGAAATTTTTGGATCAAGAAGTCCTGTCGGTCTTATAATTTGTTCAACAATTTGCGTTGAAGTTTTTTGTTCAAATTCAGCAGGTGTTGCTGATATATATATTTTTTGTCCGACACGTTTGAAAAATTCTTCATTTGTTAAAGGCCGGTTATCCTTTGCGCACGGCAATCTAAATCCATAATCCACTAAAATTTTCTTTCTGGCAGCATCACCGTGGCTCATTCCTTTGATTTGCGGCAATGTTACGTGTGATTCATCGATTACGGTTAGAAAGTCTTTTGGAAAATAATCAAGTAAGGTTGCTGGTGGAGAACCTGGCGGACGTCTTTCGATTATTCTTGAATAGTTCTCTATTCCTGTACAATAGCCCATTTCTTTTATCATTTCTATATCGTATTTTACTCTTTGTTCAAGACGTTGGGCTTCTAAAAGTTTATTTTCATTATTTAGTTCAACAAGTCTTTGTTGTAGTTCTTGTTTTATCAGGTCTATTGTTTCGTCTGTGTTTTCATCATAAGATAGGTAGTGCACTGCAGGGTATATTACAACTGATTTTGGCGTTTCCAGAATTTCTCCTGATACGTTATCTATTTTTACTATTTTTTCTATTTCATCTCCCCAGAAATAGAATCTTGTTATTATTTTTTCGTAAGCAGGCATAATTTCTACAATATCGCCTCTTGCTCTAAAGGTTGAGCATTTTAGTTCTAAGTCGTTTCTTTCATATCTTACGCTTACAAAGTATTTCAGCAGGTCATCTCTATCTATTGTGTCACCTACTTTTATTTCTGTTGAGCCTTTAAAGTAGTTTTCAGGTAGGCCTAAACCATATATGCAACTTACTGATGACACAACTATTACATCGTTTCTTTCATATAAACTCCTTGTTGTATTGTGGCGAAGTCTATCGATTTCTTCATTGATTGAAGATGATTTTTCTATGTAGGTGTCAGTTCTTGGTATATAGGCTTCAGGTTGGTAATAATCATAGTAACTTATGAAATATTCAACTGCATTATCCGGAAAAAGTTCTTTAAATTCATTATATAATTGTGCAGCAAGTGTTTTGTTGTGAGCAATTATAAGGGTTGGTTTTTGAACTTGCTCTATGACATTTGCGATAGTAAATGTTTTCCCAGAGCCTGTTATACCAAGTAATGTTTGGGTATCATAACCATCTTTTATCCCTTGTGATAATTGTTCTATTGCTTTTGGTTGATCACCTGCTGGTTTATATTTTGAATTTATTTTGAATTTGTGATATTCCATACTTTTTATTTTAGTACAAAATTGGGTTTCCTTGTATAAATATTATTGTTCCTTTATGTAACCTTTTGTAAATTGTTTGGGTGAGTAGTTAAAGTTTTTCATATATAAGTCGATATTTGTTTTGTATTAGAGTGATTTTAAGAGGTGTAATTATATGGATATAATAAGATTTATCAGGCTTATTTGGGGTTTCCCAAAATTTGTCAAAGAATACGTTAGATATTAAGTTATAAAACATTTTTAGAAAGGATTTATGGTATGGAGAAAGTATTAGCAAAGTTTAAAGCCCTGTATCAGGGGGAAGAGCGTTTAAAACGTCATGGAATGTTGTTGGTTGTTTTATTACTACCTTCTATTCTTTGTTGTATGAACTATGTCATTGATAAAGAAACCCCTAAAGAAATTATAATACCAGCATTAATTGTTCTTGTAGTATTGATGGTATTATCTATTATTCCATTATTCTTTTTATCAGGATTTTTTGTCGATTTCTATAGAAGTAGAATAAAATCTCAAGTTGGGCTTCCTAAAATTAATCTTCAAACTTTTGTAAAAGGGTTAAAGGTCTTTCCTTTACAATTTGTTTGGGGTTTGTATGCAATGATTATTGTTTTTATCGGATTTATTCTTCCTATAATTCTTTTTGTATCATATATTGTTTCTTCTCATAATAAAGCTGAGATGGTTGGTGTGATTATACTTTTTGTTATTGTTTTTGCAGTATTGAATTTAATTTTGGCAGTACTTTTTATGGTTGTTACACCTTTTTCTAACTATATTTATTTATCTTTCATTGAAGATTTTGTGTATCGACCTGAGTATTTCAATCCGTTAACTCTTGTTTATTATATTAAAAAAGTGTTTAAAGATACTATGATTACTATGTTGAAATTCCTGTTAGCTTCAATTATTGTCAATATGGTTGTTCAGACAGTTTTGACTGTTATTTTAGCCTTAGTATTTATCTTTGCAGGTATAGGAACTTCAGTAACTACATCATCTGAACCTGAGTTCGCTAATTATTTGGTATTTATATTATTAGTTTTACCAATTTGTACTTTAGCCGGACTTGCTCAAAATTATGTTAATACTATGGTAACTTGTGCTGTCGGAGATGCTTACACAGATATCTATAAAGAGCAATTAAGAATTCCTGATCCGCTTGAAAATGCTTCAGAAAATAATGAGGCTCAGGAAGTTATTGAAAATAATGATAATAATGAAAAACAAGAATAATAATATTTTCCCCTTATAAATGTTTTACCCGAAAACTTATATTATAGTTTTCGGGCTTTTTTTATTTTCTACCTGTTATTTGCAAGTGTTAATACTGTGGTTATAAATACTTGTTTATCTCTGGTTGAATATTCTACAGAATTGTATTTAGCGGATTTTGTTTTAACATTGAAATATTTTTCTATCATATTTATTTGTTGTTCTTTAGTATATTCTTCCCAGTAGGGAGTTTTTCTAATTTTATCAATGATTTCTGTTTCCAAGTTCTCAAGATTTTCACGTTTTTCACTTTTGATTTCTTTCTCTGGAATAACATCAGGTATTGTTACCGGTGTTTGTATTGAAATATTTTTGGGCACAATCTTATCTTCTATTGGTTTTGAAATGAATTTTATATCATTTTCTTCCAACTTCTGTTCAATAACTTCTTTTTTGTAGATGTCTTTATTCTCCAGTTTGTTTTTAAATCTCTCAGCAAGCCCCATTTTACCCCCCAAATATTTTACTTTTACTGTTTTAATATGTTTTCAAATTTTAGTATCATATTTTGTTTGTATAAGTTATCAGAAATTTTTTGCGCTAAATCTTTGTAACTTTGAGCAACATTAGTTGAACTGTTTAAAACACTTACCGGAATACCTTTATTTATTGCTGTCATTATTGCAAAGTAATTGTTTGGTATTTTCCAGTAAATATCTTTTGATAAAACTTTTTCAATATCTGCTTCTTTAATTTCATCATTTTCCATATAACGATTTACGACAATTTGAGTTTTTTCTTTGTCGTAACCAAGTTTTTCAAATAATTCAAGACATCTTTGTGTGTTTCTTAATGCCGGTAAGTTTGCAACAGTAACCAGCAAAATTAAATCTGAATTGTCTAATGTCGCAATATTTTTGGCATTGAAACTTGATTCTGCATCAACTATTATGTATGAGAATGTATCTTTTAGTGTGTTGAATAATTTTGTTATCTGCTTTGCTTGAATATTGTCTGCTTGTTTAAAATACGGGGGATCTGCCAATATGTATAAATTGGTGTTTTTGTATTTTTCAAGAGTACTTAGTAAAAAAGTTTCGTTAATTTTGTCAATATTTTCAAGCATATAAGAAATATTGAAAGATGGTTTTAAGTCCAAAAAGGTTGTTATATCACCCATTTGAAAATTCATATCAATAAGTGCAACATTTTCTTTTGTTATTTTTGATAACTCAAGTGCTAAATTGGTCGCTAAAGATGTTTTTCCAATTCCGCCTTTATTTGAAAATACAGAAATTATTTTGCATTTGTTAATTTTTTTTGTTTCTTCAAATTGTGAAATTGTTTTATTTATCGCTTCAAAAAATTCGTTTTTTATAATAGGAACAGGTATAAATTCTCTTGCTCCTGCTCTCATTATTTGTATAATTAAGTCAACTGAAGGATTATCAGCAAGTGCTAATACCTTACAATTTGGACATCTGGAGGTAACTTTTAATATTAAATCTAACTTTTCTTGTTTGTTTACTGACAAATCTACAATAAAAATTGTTTTATCAGGTGTGTTTGAAAGAATTTCCATAATTTCTGAATAATTATTTGTAGATTCAATCAATTCAAGGTTATCAAATTCACTTACAAATAATTTCAGAACTTGCTCGGTTGCATATTCATCAGAAAGTATTAGTGTGGAAATTTTTTGCATAAATACCTACCTATAAAGAGATTATAGCATGTTTTTTGAGGTTTAGCAAACAGTTAAAATATAAAAAGCCCGATATAGGTGGATTTTGTTACCTGCTGAGCTCGCAGGTGGGTGAGAACCCTGACTAATCCGTTTCCCGCTGGCGATATAAATATCGGCGGGTATACTTCAATGCCAATGGAGTTAACTCTCCCTATTTATGTAAATGTAGGAACAAAATTAACACCCATACGGACTTATATATAGTTTAACATACATTTTGGCTGTTTGCAATTACCTCATAGAGGCTAATGTTTCATTGATAAATTTTTCAGTCATATCAGCTTCTGCCAATGCTTGGTTTGCTGCTGTCATATCAGGCCCTGTTATTTTTGCAGGTTCCGGTGATGGAATGTATGTTCTTGTTGGGGCTTGTTGTTTAAATTTGTTATTCTCATCCGGTTGAACTTTGCATTCCGGTGATGGAATATATGTTCTAATATTCGGTTTTTGTCCGTTTGCTGTCATCTTTATTAAGTTTGTATCACTTTGATATTCGTTTGGATTTTTAAATCTGTGTGGTTGTTGAACTTGTTGTTGATTGTTTGCTGTTTGTGGTTGTTGACCTTTGAAACTTTGTTCTGATTGATTTTGTGCTTTTTGTTCTTCTTTTGGTGCTTCGTCTTCATCCAGTACTGAATGTGTTGGACGTCCAAAGATTTTATGGGTTAATGAGGTTGTTAGTTTTACCAAGAATGGTGTTACTACGCCCATTGCGATGAAAAGTCTTAGAGGTACACCAATAATGTTTTTGTTTGCTGCTTTTCTTAACCAGTTCAAATTATATTTGCTTTTTGAGATATATGTTGCATTCATTTCATTGCCCCAGTTTACAAAACTTCCGATTTTTTGTAGTAATTTTGTTATTGGGTTTTTGATGTTTTCTAAGCCAAGGTGCTTTTTGTTTAATTCTTTTAGTGCGGCTTTCCATTCTTTTTTGCTATTAAATTCTTTTGCTAATGTTTTTGCATCCAGGGCTTCTTTTGCTGCTCTATATGCTTCAACTGCTTTGGCATCTTTTAGACCTGCATATTTAAATCCGCCAATTTTATGGATTGCAAATATACCTGCTGTCATTCCGATAAAGTATGTGAAGTCGTTTACACAACGTTCTGCAAATGTTTTTACACGTTCACCTTTGGCTTTTATTGTGTTATATAGGATATCTGCTAAAATTCCTGCTTGAAGTGCTACTCCTAATTTGCCGCCTGCAAATCTGTTTGTACCGCCTTCAAGTACCCAGCTTAATGCTTTTGGTAACATTCTGCCTAATGTTGATTTGTTACCTTTACCTAATGTTACTTTGAATTTGTTTAAGTATTCGCTGAAACGTACTCTTCTTCCAAGTAAATGTGATTTTACTTTTCCAAATAATGTTGTATTATTTCTCCAAATAGAAATGTGTTTTAAGTTTTTATCTTTTGAAGCATTTTCAAACATTGCCATCAACTTTTCAGGATGATCAAGAAATTTACCTTTTAATGCTTCAAATTCTGCAACACTGCTTAAGCCAAGTTTTTTTATTTTCATTTCTTTGGCCATTTCTTTTAATTGTTTTAAGTCAGTGATGTTTTCTATTTGTTGAAGTATTGATTTGTCTGCTCCTAATAATTCAATTTCTTTTCTTTGAATTTTTAGCGCTCTATTTAGTTTAGTTTCTCCTTTTAAGGATGACTTGAAGGCATTGATGTCATTTTGTGACATGCCGTATTGTTCAAGTTTTTGGATATAATCTACTTTTCCGCCAAATCCTATTCCAAAAATATTAAATCTGTGGTTATCTACTATAGGATTGATAAAGTCATCTAAAATTTGTTCTGCATCTGTACATAAAAAGCCTAGTGGACCTTTGCCCGGTGTTTTGGCAAATTGCCATTCAGGACTTGTTGAGTGGTGCATTAGTGAGTTTACGATTTTACTTTTTGTTGATAATTTTTCTAATTTTGCGACTGTCCAATCTACTGCGCTTTGAAATTTTCTGCCTACCCAGGTTTTTTCGCTGAATTTATCACCAAGATTTCCCAGTTTGCCATAGATAGTTTTAGAATAATCTCCACCACTGTTGTAGTTAAGTTTTTCCATTCCTTGCGCAATACCGTACCAGGTTGCTGCTCCAAGTCCTGCTACTGCTAATTGGTTGTTATCTTGTGATGCTCTTGCTCTGTTTGCAATATATGAATTGTCAACGGATTGTTTAATCGCTTGTTTGTCTACTGAGCCTTGCATTGCTGTTGAACTCGGATATTGTGAATTTGTCCCACCTTGCATTGTGGTTTGATTTTGATATTGAGGGATAGTTGCACTTTGTTGAAAGTTTATGTTCTTTCTGTTTTCTAATATTGGAATATTAACTCCATTAACACTTTGACTAGACATAGACATATTTCCTTTTACCTACATTATTATAAAAACATGTTAATTTGAAAAGTTGCTAAATGTTAATAAATATTAACTAAATTATGTGCTTTTTCTTCGGGAAAAACTAAACTTGACCTTGTTGTATAATGGTGTCATAATCGGTTTATGTTTAAGTATTATGGAAAATGGGCACCGTATTTATTTCTGCTTCCGGCAGTTATAGTTTTGTTAATTTTTTTCTTTATCCCCTTTTTTCAAACTATTGTTTTAAGTTTTCAAGATTATTCAAATAATATTTATAACCCTGATTGGATTGGAATTGGAAATTATTTGGCGATTTTCAAAAATCCCGTTTTTTATAAGGTTATGTTGAATAATTTTATTTATCTTATTGTTGCGGTTCCTGTTTTGGATATTGTTCCGCTTTTTATTGAGATTTTGATTAGTCAAAAAATTAGAGGAATTACTGTTTATAAAATTTTGATTTATTTACCTGTTATTGTTTCTATTGTTGTTGCGGCTATTGCGTTTAAGTGGCTGTATGCTGATCAGGGAGTTTTGAATTATTTATTAAATGTTTTGCATATACATTCTGTCGGGTGGTTAACTGATTCAAAATACGCTATTTATTCAGTTATTATATTAACGATTTGGAAGGGAATCGGGTATTATATGATGATATATCTGGCGGCTTTGATGAGTGTTCCAAAAGAATTGTACGAGGCTTGCGATATAGATGGGGCAAGTTTTTTGCAAAAACATCTTACTGTGACTATCCCTCATATTATGCCGACAATTGCTCTTGTTACAACAATTAGTTCTATTTCTGCTATGAAAATTTTTGCAGAAATATATGTCATGACAAAAGGCGGCCCGCTAAATTCTACTAAGACCATTGTTTATTATATTTATGAAAAGGCTTTTGAAAATTTAGATTTGGGGTATGCTTCTGCTATGGCGGTTATATTGCTTGTTGTTGTTATGGTCTTTTCGTTGATTAATATTTGCTGTTTTGAAAGGAATAAGTATCAATTATGATGAAAAAATTTTTGAAAAGTTTTTCTGTTCATTCTGTGTTGATTTTTACTTCTGTATTATCAATATTTCCTTTTATATGGCTTTTATCAACCTCTTTGAAAGGTAATAGCGAAAATATATTTGCTTATCCGCCTGCTTTAATTCCTAAAGAATTTACCTTTGCAAATTATGTCGGGGTTTGGCATAGGGTTGATTTGATGAGGTATTTTATTAACAGTATGGTTGTGGCAGGTGGTACTGTTATTTTGAATTTGATTTTATCATCTTTGGCCGGGTATCCTCTTGCAAGGATGGAATTTAAGGGGAAAAAGATTGCCTTTTTTGCTATCCTTGCAACTATTATGGTTCCGTTTCAGGCTATTATGCTTCCTGTTTATTTGATTACTTTGAAACTTCATCTTGTTGATAGTGTTAATGATGTTGCCGGGTTTATTGGACTTGTTATGCCTTTTGCAGTTAGCGCTTTTGGAATATTTTTGATGCGTCAGGCATTTTTGGCTATTCCTCGTGAAATGGAGGAGGCTGCTATAGTTGACGGGTGTAATGTTTTTCAAGTCTTTTGGAAGGTTTTATTGCCTATGGTTAAACCTTCTTTGGCGGTTCTTGCTATTTTTACTTTTATTGGGTCTTGGGGTGAATTTTTGTGGCCTAGTATTGTTTTAACTAAAGAATCTATGTTTACTTTGCCTGTTGGGATTAATAATTTGCAAGGGATGTTTTCTTCTAATTGGCGATATATCGCAGCAGGTTCTATAATTTCTACTATCCCGATTATTATATTTTTCCTTGCTATGCAGAAATATTTTATCGCCGGTGAAAATGAAGGTGCTGTTAAGGGATAATTTGATTAAAATACTCTATTTAACGGATAGATATTTGTATTTTCTCTGCTAATATTTTGTTATAAGGGGAGAAGTATGACCACATTAACTATTCGTGAAAAATTGGAAAAAAGAGAATTGGAATATCTTAGTGAATTTGCTACTAAATCAGTGAATTCAATTGGCAGAAAAATACAAGAAGAACAGTCTGATTTGAGGACTGATTTTCAGCGTGACAGGGATAGAATTTTACATTCGAAGGCTTTTAGAAGGCTTAAACATAAAACTCAAGTTTTTTTATCACCGTTTGATGATCACTTTAGAACTCGTTTGACTCATACTCTTGAGGTTTCGCAGATTGCAAGGTCTATATCAAGGGCTTTGGATTTGAATGAGGATTTGACAGAAGCAATTTCATTAGGCCATGATTTGGGACATACTCCTTTTGGACATTGTGGTGAAAGTGTGCTTAATGAATTGAATGAAAATGGATTCCATCATAATATTCAAAGCGTCAGGGTCGTTGAAGATTTGGAAAAATTAAATCTATGTCAGGAAACTATTGACGGAATTAGAACGCATTCTTGGGGTTATACTCCTAATACGCCTGAAGCTAAAGTTGTTCAGTTGGCTGATAAAATTGCGTATATAAATCACGATATTGAAGATTCTATAAGGGCCGGTGTTATTTCACAAAGTGACCTGCCTAAAGATTGTATTGAATATTTCTCCGATACTCAAAGTAAACGGTTAAATAAAATGATTACCGAGATTGTTAAAAATTCAATCGGAAAAGCTGATATTTCTATGAGTGAAGAGGCTTGGGGTTATACAACAAAACTTAGAACTTGGATGTTTGAAAATGTTTATAGCGAAAAATCTTCTGCAAAAGTTGAAGAAAAAAAAGCAAAACGTGTAATTAAAGAGTTGTTCTTTTTGTACTATAACACTTTAAAACCTATTTGTTCTGAGGAAAAAACGGTTAGAATTGTTACTGATTATATTTCCGGTATGACAGATAGGTATGCGATTGAAAGATTTAAACAGAATTTTGTTCCCGTAGGTTTGAAATGTGGTGTCGGAGAAGATAATTTGTTTAAATTGGTCAATGAAACGCCTTATTGCTAATCATTTGAAAAAGAGTATAATCTAATTTATGAATATTCAATTTGTTTCTGAATACTTGGAATATCTTGAGGTAGAAAAAGGGCTTAGCCAAAATACATTGGATGCTTATAGGAGAGATTTGACTTTTTTCATTGATTTTTGTACCGAAAATAATGAAAATGAGATTACAGATATAAAAAGAAGTGATGTGACTTCTTATATAATGAAGTTGAAGCAGGAAAATTATACACCCTCAAGTGTTACAAGAAAATTGGCATCTATAAGAGGGTTTTTCAAGTGGTTTTGTGCAAATGAATATAGTTCTATAAATCCTGTTCAAACGCTTGAACAACCTAAATTGCCAAAGCATTTGCCCAAAGTTATGACAATAGAAGAATTGAACAGTATTATTAATTCTAATCTTAATACTCTTCAATCTTTGATTGTTGAATTGCTTTACGGGTGCGGATTAAGAGTTTCTGAGTTGGTCAATCTTAATTTGAATGATATAGATATAAAATCTAAATATGTGAAATGCTATGGTAAAGGTTCAAAAGAAAGAATTGTTCCTTTTGGTGAAAAGGCTAAAACGGCTTTAAAAAAATATTTTAAGGAGAGAGATTTTATTGTTTTGAATAATAATATTGAAAAAAATAAAAAACTTCTTTTGAAAAATAACGGTAAAAATGTTACAAGACAAGATGTTTATAATTTTATACGTTCTCAGGGGGAGAAAATTCACAAACATATTTCTCCGCATACTCTAAGGCACAGTTTTGCTACTCATTTGCTTGAAAATGGCGCTGATTTAAGGGTTGTTCAAGAACTTTTAGGTCACAGTGATGTTTCAACAACTCAGTTATATACTCATATAACTAAAAAACGCCTTAAAGAAGTATATTTTGCAATAAATAAAGACTCGTGATAATATGAAATTATGCTAAAGGTTTTTATTTCAGGGCTCGAAAAACAAACAGGTAAAACTATTGTTGGAGCAGGTCTTGCTGCTACAATGCAAAGTTTGTCGTATTCAACCTCTGTTTATAAACCTATTCAAACAAATGCTACAGTTTTGCACGGGTTCAAAACTTCTCCTGATTTAGCTGTTATCAAAAAATTTGATCCTAATATTTCAACTGATTCAACTTATGTTTTGAAAAGTTCTGCACCACCTTTTATAAGTTCTTATGAAGATGGCGTGAAAATTGATATTAATACAATTTATAATGATTTTCTAACAGTTGACAAAAATTGCGATTGCCTTATTGTCGAGGGTTCTAATAGTATTGCTACTCCTATTGCGGAGCATTTTACGGAATTAGATTTGGTTAAATCCCTTAACCTTCCTTTGATTCTTGTTATTAATCCTAAGGTTACTCCTGTTGAGAGGGCTTTGCTTGGGATAAATTATATTCTATCTAATCATTGCAGATTTTTGGGAGTTATTTTGAATAGGTTCGATGAAAATTCTGAAGTGCTAGAAGAAAAATATTATCCGCAGATTTTAAAAGAGTTTGTTTCTGTCAAAGTTTTGGGTACTATCCCTGATTATGACAAAATCCATACTTTTGCGCCTGAACTTTTGATTGCGGATACGTTAAACCATGTAAATATTGAAGAAATTTTTGGGCTTAAAATAGCGAAATTAAACGATTAATCTCAAATCTCACTTTTTGGTATGATGTTACTTTAATCAATTTAGTTTATTTTCATCTTTTTAAATGATGTCTATTTCCTAGGATATTATAAAATTATAATGTGAAAGGAAACTGATGGGGCAGGTAAATGGAAGAAAATTTCAGTTTTACGTCGTATAGTAATATTAAAAGACTTTCTGAATCCGAGTTATCTCAATTATGGGAAAGATATTTGGCTGATAAGTCTAATAAAAAATTTAGAGATGAAATTATTGTTCAGTATATTTACCTTGTTCGTTATGCTGTCAGCAGAATTAAAGTTTCTTTGCCTGTGACTATTTCTATTGAAGATATTACAGGTTACGGGGTTGAAGGTTTGATTAATGCGGTGGAAAGATTTTCACCTTTGAAAAATGCAAGATTTGAAACTTATGCTCTAATCAGAATTAGAGGTTCTATTCTGGATAAAATTCGTTCTCAAGACTTTTTACCTAGGAGTGTAAGAAAGAAAATCAAAGAAATTAAGCAGGCTACAGAATTTTTAAAACAGAAATTCGGTAGAACTCCGACTTCAGGTGAGATTGCAGAATATCTTGATATGGAAGTTGATAAAGTTAACGCTATTATATCAGAAGATGTTACTATTACTTCTATTTATGATAAAAAAGGTTCTTCTGATGATAGTATGGAAATTATTGATACAATTGAGGATTCTCATAAGTTAAACCCTCAGGAAATGATGGAAGAAAAAAATGTTAAAACTGATCTTCAGCGTGCATTACAAAGACTTCCTGAACGTGAAAGAGTTTTGATGGTCCTTTATTATCAAGAAAATATGACGATGAAGGAAATTGGTGAAACTTTAAATATGTCAGAATCCAGAGTTTGCCAACTTCATGCTCAAGCGATTATGAAATTGAAAAATATTCTTAATGAAAATAGAACCTCTCGTTTGCATCAGGCTATTGTCTAAAATTATCTTCATAGTTAAATATTACAAAATCTATTCTCTCTTGCATTTGGTTATTGTTTTCATTATAAAACGGGATCATTTCTCCAAAACCGTTTGCTCTGATTTTATTCGAGGCGATTTCTTTTGATATAAGATAGTTCACTATGCTATTTGCTCTTACAATTGAAAGTTCCCAATTTGACATATAATCTGATTTTTCAAAGGATTTAGAGGTGGTATTGCTTTCTATAAGGCAAGGTTTATCCAAGTTTTTTATCAACCTTGCTATTATATCTAATATCCCAAAAGCATTTTCTTTTAATTTATCTTTTCCTTCATCATAGAACAAATATCCGTTTATACTTACAACAACACCCATTGGAATTGTTGTATAGGCTATGTTATCAAAGTTGCTCAAATTTTCTCGAAATATTTTTTCTATATCCTTATTTGATTTATAGTTGAAATCTGACAAACTTGCTTTTATTTTTAAATTTTGCGGAAATTGTTCTGCAGCATTACTTTTGGGCTGTTGCGTTAATAATATTATTAGAACGATTATTAAATATCTAAACAAAATGACAATCCTCTTAAAAAGAATTGTCATTTAAAAATTATAATCAAACTATTAGACAACAAGTTATGGTTTGGTGATTACAAGAACATATTTGTCATCTACAAAATATTTTTTAGCACATTCCAAAACTTGTTCTGCAGTAACTTCTTTTACCATTTCTTTTATTTTATCTGTGTAATCAAAATCAAAACCAATTACACCATATTTAGCAAAAGAGCATGCTTGTTGTAAATTTGTTTCTTCTAAGAAGGCGCATTTTCCAATCAGATTGTTTTTCGCATCAGCAAGTTCTTTTTCTGATACAGGGTAGGTTTTAATTTTGTTGATTTCTTCATTAAACCCTTGTAGCGATACATCAATATTTTTCGCTTCTGTTGCTATATATATCATGAAATTCCCTGCAAGTTTGTAGGTTTCGTATGAACTTCTAACAACGTATGCAAGACCTTTTTTATCTCTTAATTCAAGAAATAATCTTGAAGATAGTCCGCTTGCTCCAAGAATTATATTTAACAAAATCAAAGCCGGATAATCTTTTTCCCCATACGTTGGAACTTGCCAACCTTTAATGATGTGTGCTTGATTTATGTCTGATTTTACATTCTCAACTTCTTTTGTTTCTTTTAGTAAAGGTTTTTCAATATTGTAATCATTATCTATAGATTTTGGCAATTCTCCTAATGTATTTTCGATTTGCGGGAGAACTTCATCTTTAGATGTTGCACCAACGATTGCTAATACTTTTTTGCTGTTATTTAAAATTGATTGATAAGCCTCAATTACATCTTGTTTTGTTATTTTATCTATGTTTTCCAATATTTTTGTCATTGAATTTCCGTAATAATGATTTTCAAACATCGTTCGGCAATACAAATCCATTGTTGCTGTTTTTGGAGAATCAAGTTCTGCAGAAATTTCTCCGATTAATTTTGTTCTTTCTTTTTCAAATTCTTCAAATGTAGAATTTGTTATAACTTCGTTTAGTAATTCAACTGCTTTTGAAAAATCTTCATTTAAGCATACAAATTTGAATCTCAAATAATTTGGAAACAATTCGCAAGATAAGTCTATTGCATATTTTTCAAATTCATTTGCTAACTGTTCTGAATTATATTTTTTTGTACCTTGTAAAAGTAATCTTGCTACAAGTGAATATATTCCGGGAATTTTTTCAGCATTATTTACTGATAAATTGAAGCATAACGCCATTCTAGGGGTATTTTTGTTGTTTTTATATATGTAACTTATATTATTTTTTAATTTTGAAATTTCTCTATCCATCTTTTTATCATCTCCACTGGATAATTTTACCATAATGTTATCGAAAAGACAAATTAACTTGCTTATGTTATACTTTCCGTATGGTTAACACAGTAAAAACAACGACAGTAATAGGACTTAATGCTTATGTAGTTTCTGTTGAAACAGATGTTGTCAATTCTCTTCCGGGAATTTCTATTGTCGGCTTGCCTGATACATCTGTAAATGAGGCACGAGATAGGGTTAAGTCTGCTATTAAAAATTCCGGATATACTTTTCCTTCTAAGAAGGTTGTCATAAATCTTGCACCTGCGGATTTGAAAAAAGTCGGAACAAGTTTTGATTTGCCCATTGCTGTTGGAATTTTAACAGAAGAAGAAGTTTTAGAAAGTGAAAAACTGCAAGATTATGCATTTATCGGTGAATTGTCATTAGACGGTTCTATTCGTGGCGTAAACGGGGTTTTGCCTCTTGTTTTGGGGCTTATGGAATCTGGTGTTAAAAATGTTATTGTTCCAAAGGCAAATGTTAATGAGGCAGCGCTTTGTGTCGGGATTAATGTTTATGGGGCGCAACATTTGACACAAGTTGTTAATCATTTTGTTGATAGTCCAATAAAAAAGACAACTATTGATGTTAATGAATATCTTAAAAACAATGTTGAGCAAAATTATACGTATGATTTTAAAGATGTAAAAGGTCAGAAGAAGGCTAAAAAAGCATTGGAAATTGCAGCAGCAGGCGGGCATAATATTCTTATGATAGGTTCTCCCGGTTCCGGAAAAACTCTTATGGCAAAATGTTTTGCATCAATTTTACCTCCATTAGAGTTGTCAGAAGCACTTGAACTTACTAAAATATATAGTGTCTGCGGGCTTTTATCTGATGAAGAACCTTTGATGGTCAAGCGCCCTTTTAGAGCCGTTCATCATACTGCGTCTGCTAACGGTATTATTGGTGGTGGAAGCACTCCAAAGCCTGGTGAAATTACCCTTGCTAATCGTGGGGTTTTGTTTTTGGATGAAATGGTTGAATTTCCTCGTCAGGTTTTGGAAGTTTTAAGACAGCCTTTAGAAGATGGTGAGATTGTAATTTCAAGGGCTAAACATTCTATAAAATATCCGGCTAAATTCATTTTGCTTGGCGCTATGAACCCTTGTCCTTGCGGTTTTTTAGGTGATAAAGAAAAGCATTGTACATGTTCTGATTATCAAATTAATCGTTATCTTGCCAAATTGTCCGGACCTTTACTTGATAGAATTGATATTCAGGTCGATGTGCCCAGATTGACAACAGAAGAACTCCTTAATTCTACTGATAGTGAAGAGGATTCTGCTACTATTAGAAGTAGAGTTGTTAAGGCGAGGAAATTGCAACTTGAAAGATATAAAAATGAAAATATTTTAACTAATTCTGAATTAAATTCTGAATTGATTAAAAAATATTGTAAAATTGATGAGAAATCTCAGGAAATTTTAAAAGTTGCAATAGTAAAATATCAACTTTCAGGTAGAAGATATGATCGAATTTTGAAACTTGCAAGAACTATTGCTGATCTTGATAATAGTGTTGAGATTAAACAAATTCATCTGATGCAGGCACTTCAATTCAAGGTTTTTAATGCAGAAACTTATGGAAAGGTTTAATTGATTACATTTTTGAAATGTCTAAATTTATTTTGTGTTGTGACAGTTCATAAATTGTATTTTTAAAATCCCTAATATATCTTGGACTCAGACCAATTCTATAAAATATTCCCTGTTTATAAAGTGCTATCAGTCTATCTACATATTGTTGGCAATATACAGGTGTAAGTGGTTTTCTTTTTAATTGTTTGATGAAAGGAATATTTTTTCTATCAGAATTTTCGACAGTGCACGCACCTGCAAAATTTGCCATAATATCTGCCCCACCGCAAGAACGTGGTAACAAGTGTTCTACTGATGCAAGTGATGGCCAAATCAGGCGATGACCGATTTTTTCCGGTGGTTCTGATAATAGTTTCATAAAGTATGCAGATGTGCTATCTTTTGATGTCGGTAGTTTTTCTGCTGTTTGTATAACTTTTTCTTGTAGATTTTTATCAGGTAAATCCTCTATTATCCTTAGAAGGTCATAGATAAAGTTCTTTCTTGAAAATGATACTACAATTTCATCTTTATTCAATCTTGATTGAGCGGTTTCCATTAATTCATTTAGGCGTGAATCATGTTTTAGAACGGATTTGCGCAGAATTAATTTCAAAAATTGAAGAACTTCTTTTTGCTTTTCCATTGTTCTTGGGTTTGTTGTGTTTGCAAATCGTTTTGATTCTTTCAACAACCTGCGCATTGTCTTTTTCTCTTTTATGTTTGTGCTATTTACGTAATCTTGTCCGATTTTTTCCAGTTTGTATTTAAATTCATAAGATGAAAATGGAATTATAACAGGGCGTTCGTTTAATTTCTTTTCTGTATTTTCCATTAATATTTTAAACTTGTTATTGTATTGTTCAGGTAATTGTTTAAATATTTCGCCTAATTCATGGAATATTGGAGTCTGTTTTTTCCTTAATCGTCTGCAATAAACTGGTTTTAATTCTTCCATTATTTGTTTTATGGTCCAATCAGGATGAATTTGTGAACGTTCTTTTATTATACTGTATATTTTTTCTTCCATAGGTTTTAAACTTTTTTCGTATGGTTCAATCGCTTTTATAACATCTGCTGAAGGCTTTAAAAATAGATTGTTTTTCATCCATCTGTTTAAAACTTTTGGATCAATCATTATTGTTCCGCTATATATGCAAGGTAATCCATAAGAAAATAATGCTCTTAGTTTGGATGAATTTTGTATCCCCATAAAATTTATCGGATAATAATGCGGTATGTTATTCAAATTTACTAAAGTTTTTGCCAACGGAATTTCTCCTCTATTTTTTTCTTTTTGAGGGGCGGGTAAATTTGGATAATAATTTAAGTTTTTATATGGTTCTATTTTCATCTTTCTATTATTATTTTAACTGATTTTTTAATAATATTAAAGGGGGTAATTTTATTTTTTTTATTTATTTTTTTATAAAATTTTTGCATAAAAAATCCATCTTATTTGATTTTAGTGTAAGATGGATTTTTTTGTAGAAAAAGTTTTGCTTAAATTTATGCTTGTCTTTCTTGTTTTACAGAATCCATGATTTGTTCAAATTCTTTATCATCAATGGTTTCTTTTTCAAGTAATTCTTTTGATATTTTTTCAAGCATATCTCTGTTTTAGGTAAGCTAGCGCTTTGCAAGTTCATAACTTTCATCTAATATAGATTTAATTTCTTGGTCTATTTCGTATGCTACTTGTTCAGAATAATCTCTTTGGTGTCCGAAATCTCTGCCCATAAATACGTTTTCTTGGTTTTTACCGTATGCCATTGTCCCTAATCTTTCAGACATACCCCAAGCAGTAACCATTTTTCTTGCAATATCTGTTACGTTTATCAAGTCTTGAGAAGCTCCTGTACTTACGTTATCTTTACCGTAAACGATTTCTTCTGCTGCACGTCCGCCAAGTGATACCGTAATTTTTGCAAGTAATTTTGCTTTGCTTACATGAACACTTTCATCTTTTGGTCTTGTCCAAGTTACACCAAGTGCCATTCCTCTAGGAATTATTGAAACTTTGTGTAATTCATTTGCTTCAGGTAGAAGTTTATCAATTAATGCATGACCTACTTCATGGTATGATGTTAATTCTTTGTCTGCATCAGTTAGAACTTTGCTGCGTTTTTCTACCCCTGCGATTACTCTGTCGATTGATTTATCAATATCTTCCATTGTAATCAAAGATTCACCGTTTCTTGCCGCAAGTAATGCTGATTCATTAAGCAAGTTTTGAAGATCAGCTCCGGTAAATCCCGGTGTTCTTTTGGCAAGAATTTTTAAATCCACATCTTTATCAAGTTTTTTATTTTTAGCGTGAACTTCAAGAATTTGCTCTCTACCTTTGACATCAGGTGCGTTGATATAGATTTGTCTATCAAATCTGCCCGGTCTTAGTAGTGCATTATCCAATATGTCAGGTCTGTTTGTTGCTGCTATTACTATGATATTTGTATTAACATCAAAACCATCCATTTCTACAAGTAATTGGTTAAGAGTTTGTTCTCTTTCGTCGTGTCCGCCGCCTAAACCTGCACCTCTTTGACGCCCTACAGCATCGATTTCATCTATAAAAATTATACAAGGTTGGTGTTTTTTTGCTTGTTCAAACAAATCCCTTACACGGCTTGCACCTACACCGACAAACATTTCGACAAAATCAGAACCCGAAATTGAGAAAAACGGTACGTTTGCTTCTCCTGCAACGGCTTTTGCCATCAATGTTTTACCTGTTCCGGGAGGCCCTACCAATAATACTCCTTTTGGAATTTTTGCTCCCAGTTTCATATATTTCTCGCCGTTTTTCAAAAAGTCAACGATTTCTTCAAGTTCTTTTTTCTCTTCATCAATACCTGCAACATCATTGAATGTCGTTTTTACTTTGCTATCAAGAAGCATTTTGGCTTTGCTTTTCCCAAATGACATTGCCTGTGAACCGCCTGCTTGAATGGCTTTTATCATCATTCCTAATGTTATAATACCAAATAGTATGATTAAAAATGTTCCGATATTCCCTGCCATTTGATTTGTTTCTGCTGCTTTTTTGACAGAAACATCAGCTCCTGATTCGTTTAATTTTGTCATAAGTTCGTTATCGTCATTCGGTATTTGAACTTTGTATTGTTTTATCGGATACTGTGAATTGCTATCTGGAGTTAAAAACGGAGAAACTGTATTCTTTTGTTGTTTGTCCGGTAAATTCAATTGTCCAGGTTGTTCTTTTGGTATTGCGATAATTTTATCTTCGTATTTTTCAATCTTTGAAAATTCTTTATTTTCCAGTTTTTGCAGAAAATTTGTATAGGATATTTCTGATGTATCTGTTGTAGGTCCGCTCATAAATATTGTTGATAAAAAGACCATTACAACAATTGCTAATATTACATACATACCCATTGATTGACTTTTTTTCATATAAAATAACCTTTCAATATAAATAATATATTTGTCTCTCGTTCGTACATAAATTATAACTTAAACACTTCAAAAAGTGAACAGTTTAAATATTTTATTTGAAAATAATAACCGCCAATATAGCAGAAAGGACAATCGGAATATTATAGTGTAAAAATGTAGGAACACAGGTATCCCAAATGTGATTGTGTTGATTATCAGCATTAAGTCCTGCAGTTGGACCAAGTGTTGTATCAGAAGCAGGGGATCCCGCATCTCCCAGTGCTGCGGCTGCTGCAAGAATTATTACCATTGACGGGATACTAAATCCTAATTTGATACATATCGGTATATATAAAACCGCAAGAATCGGTATTGTACCAAATGAAGTTCCTATTCCCATTGTAATAAATAGTCCGACAAAAAGCATTAAACAGGCGGCTAAAATTTTGTTGGTCATAAATGGTGTAACCATTGAAATGAGTGACTCAACACCTCCTGTTGCTTTCATTACGCTTGCAAATCCTGCTGCTACTAACATTACAAATGCAACATAGCCCATCAATCCAACACCTTCGTTTATAAGTTTGTCCATCTTGTCGTGGTCTATTGCTCTAAAACCAAAAATTACGGTTAAACCAACTAAAGCGCCAAGCGGTAGTGAATTTGTCCATAATTGTACAACAAGAGTCAATACTGCTGCGGTTATTGTTATATAGTGATTTTTATTCAGATGTAATTCTTCTTTTTCTTCGGTTTGTTTTAGTTCAATATTTTCGTATTCTCTAGGTTTTCTATATGATACAAATATTGAAATCAAATACCCTATAAACATTCCAAGTCCGATAATCCAAGTGTATTTCCAGATGTCACTTTTCAGTATGTTAACTCCGTTTGATACAAAGTTTTCGGCAATCAAACCTTGAAAGATTAACCCAAATCCTGCTGGAATTACTATATATGGTGCTTTTAGCCCGAAGGCAAGTGCGCAGGCAACTGCTCTTCTATCAATTTTTAACTTATTCATAACCGCAAGCAATGGAGGGATTAAAATAGGAATAAACGCTATATGTACCGGTATTAAGTTTTGAGAAAGTATTGCAATTCCTGTCAATATAAAAATAAGCAAGTATTTTTTTGATTTTATTGTGCAAGCAATCTTTTTTGATAGCAATTGAGCAAGTCCTGTGTGTGTCATTGAGGCAGCAAAGGCTCCTAATAAAATATAACTAAGTGCAGTTTCAGAGTTCCCTCCCATTCCGTTTATAAACACATTCATTACTTCATTTATGTTCATGTGCCCTACAAGCCCGCCAATTACGGAGGATACTATCAGGGCTAATAATACATTCACTCTGCATAAGCATAATATACAAAGTAATGTTACTGAAATTATTATTGGGTTTGTTATAAATGAAATCATTTGTTTTCCTGTTTTAAGTTTATTTTATGTGAATGTTATAGCAAGGGAAGGTTTTGCTGCAACCTTCTATCCTTTGTAGTTTTATATCTACAGGTGCAAATACTTTGAATTGATTTGAAAAATCTTCTATTTGCATTTTTTTGCTATCGTTTGGAATTATGTAATATTTATAAAAAGTTTCTCCGGTGTCGTTGACTACCATATATTTGTTATTCTTTTTGGAATATTTAAGTGTTATATCTCCTTTTTTAAGTTCAGAAACTTTTATGATTGAGGTGTCTTTAAATAATTTTTGAATTTCATTAATGGATAACATTCTTGAGCCAAAATTTGCACCGTTGAATGATACTTGGTAAATTTCAAATACCTTTGGAAAATATGAATATAAATTTTTATCAATTATAAATTCTTGACTGCCTTCACCTAACCAAAAATCATCTTTTTTGACTTGTGCATTTTCAGTTGTCAGATGGTAAACAGTGTAACCTCCGTTGCCTTCAGGGTAGCCTAATTGTAATATAATATCTTCTTTAGATTCTAATTCGTCAACTTTTTGTGAGTATTCATGCCACTCTCTTTTATTCATATTGTATGTCCACAAGTATTGACCTATTCTTGGCATGTTTGATTTGCTTGATATTTCATCACTTTTATCACTGCCCAAAAACAGACTGCAGAAAAAGACTATTGTTATTAATACTGCAATAACAGCAAAAATGTACCTTTTTTTCATGTATTCTACCTCGTAAAATCCCTTATCTTTATCTATACAATAACACAACAGGCTATAATTTGTAAATTTTTAAGGTGTTATTTTTTTTCAAAAAACTTAGCCATTCAGTTAATAGAATTTTGTTGTTTATGACGTTTAATATAATTAATCTTTTTCATACTTCCAGCTATTCTTAATTCCAACGAGTCTCATTTGAGACTCTTTTTTTTAGTTTATATTTGTTTATATATAATTTATTTCACACTTTTTTTAAGGTATTATGTGTACATGGATATTACAGATGTAAATGTTATTTGGGATAAGGTTAAGGCTGATTTAGAGGAGAATTTACCTGAGCACGTTTATAACAACTGGGTTACACCTCTGGCCGCTGTTGATTGTGAAAACGACACTTTGGTTTTGTACTCTCCGCATTCTATGGCGGTAGATATTTTAAAAAAAAGTTGGTTTAATATTATTAAATCTTCTGTAAAACGAATTTTGGGTGATAACGCAACTTGTTCTCTCAGTTATGATCCTGAGTATGCAAAATCATATATTAAGACTCAGAAAGAAGAACTAAAAAAACAAAAAGCCGGACAAACCAAAGAAGAACGCAGTGTGGAAGATGCAAAGGCTGCTCTTGCTAAAATGCAGTCCAGTGCTAATTTGAATTTGAATTTAAAGTTTGAAAACTTTGTTGTCGGTGAAAATTCAAAATTTGCTTATAATATTGCTTATACTGTTGCTAATAACCCGTCTAAGCAATTTAATCCGCTTTTTATTTACGGTTCATCAGGGCTTGGAAAAACTCACTTGCTACAGGCTATCGGTCATTATATTATATTTAACAGACCTGATTTGACCGTTCGTTATGTCAGGATGGAAGAATATTTCAATGAAATGATGCGTTGTTACAAGTTGAATGAAAGTCCTGGGGCTAAGAAGAAACAGTATTGTGATAATGCGGCTATGAGAAAATTTCATCAAAAGTTTAGTAATGTGGATATTCTTTTGATGGATGATATTCAGTTTTTGGAATCAAAATTAAAGACTATGGAAGATTTCTTCTCTACTTTTGAGGCTTTATATACTAACAACAAGCAAATAGTTATTGCTTCTGATAGAGAACCAAAGGATATTCCAAAACTTGATAAGAGATTGCGTACTCGTTTTGAAATGGGTATTGTTGTTGATATTTTACCGCCGGATTTCAAAACTCGTTATGAAATAGTTAAGGCTTATGCAAAAGAATTGGATATTGAGGCTGAGGATGATGTTTTTAAATTCATCGCAGAAAATTTTGATAATAATGTCAGAGAATTGAAAGGTGCGTTTAATAAAGTCAGTGCGTTTGCAAGTTTTTCTGATATAGGTCTTATCACTGTCAATTTGGCGCGTCAGGTTTTGAAAAATTCTATAAAGAAAAACGAGTTAACTATTGATATTATTGCCGGAGTTGTTGCAGAATATTTTGGCGTTACTGTGAAAGATTTGAAAAGTACTGCAAGGCAGCAAAAAATTTCTAATGCAAGACAGATTACGGCTTATTTATCCAGAGAAATTCTTTCATTAAGTTATGAGGCTATTGCTGATTATTTAGATAAAAAGCACACCACTATTTTATATTCTTGTGAAACTGTTGGTGAAAAAATTAAGGTTAATTCTGATTTTGCTAATACTATTCAAGATATTAGAGCAAAGATTAAAAAGTAAAGGTTTAGTTTGTTATGTATGATTATATAAAAGGTGTTTTAACATGTTCAAGTGCTAATCAAAAAGGGTATTTTGCTACTGTTGAAACTTATGGCATCGGGTATCTTATAGAAATTATAGGAAGAGATTTTGCAAAATTGCCCGATGTGAATTCGCAAATAAAGATTTATACAGTTTTAAATCATAAAGAAGACAAAATGTCTTTATGCGGATTTTTGAAGCGTGAAGATAGAGATATTTTTAATATTCTAACATCTGTTTCAGGTGTTGGCTTAAAAATGGCTTTAACCCTTATAAATTCTTTCGATGTTTCAACACTTGTCGGACTTGTTTTAGAGGGGAATTTCAAAGAACTTACAAGGGCTAAGGGTGTTGGTCCTAAGTTGGCTCAAAAAATTATTCTTGAATTGAAAGATAAGTTGACTAATTATGGGCAGGTTGATAATGTTTCTGCTTCCAGTCAGATTGTTCAAGTAAATTGTTTATCTCAAAATGTGGAAGATGCTTTGCAAGTTTTGTATTCATTAGGGTATAGTAAGGATGAAGTTTCCGGTGTTATTGGCAAAGTTCTTCAAACAACAGGTGCTGAGGCTCCTGCGGAAGATGTTTTAAAAGAAGCGTTGAGAATTTTGTCTTTATAAATCAAAAAGGTTTCAGTCATCTGTTTTAGGGCAAAGTTTTGCATATTCACAAAATTTGCAGTTTGAAGGATTGCATTTGTATATTGTGTCATTTGTGATTTCATTACAAATATTAGTGAGCCGTTTTGAATATTCTTTTTTTAATTTTTCGTTGTATTCGATAACGTAGTTTTTGGTGTTTTTTACATCTATATATACAAATGAGATTGGAAAATTATTTTTTAGATTTTCTTCAAGACATAACAGATAAATCATTGTTTGGTAGTCGTATTCGGGGTTTTTAGGAATTGAGCCTGTTTTGTAATCAAGGATGTAATATTTTTCATCATCTTTTACTACAGCATCAAGTCTTCCGCCTACCCAGTAATTATTTATTTTACAAGTTAGGGAGTATTCTGATTTGTAGCAGTTTTTTTGAAAAAACGGATTGTTTAGTAATGAATGCCATAATTCTGTTTCGTGTTCATTTAGAGCTGTTTCTATTCTTGAAATATTTATTTTTTGCAGGTAGTAGTTTGCAAGGGCGTGAATTTTTTTACCTTGTTCAAATTTTAGAAATGATGTCGGTACATTTATTTGTTCTATAAATTTGTAGTAGAACTTTTTGGGACATGTTTGATAGGTTTTTAACATATTTGGTGAAAAACTATTCATTGTCTGCAATTACCCCCAATAAATTTCTGAAAATACAACTTGCTTCTTGTTTTTGTTCTTTATTAAATTTGTTTTTTATTGATGAAGACGTTGTTATGTATAATTTGTTTTTGGCTCTTGTTATGGCTACATATAAAAGCCGTAGGTTTTCGGATAAGATTTCTTGTTTCAGTTCATATTGTGATTTTGGTTTATAGTTTGGATTTAGGTTTTTTATTGATTCTATAAATTCTGAGGATTTAAGATTGATTGTGTTTATTGATAGTGGAAGATTTCTTTCTGTCATTTCAGGCATGAATACAAGGTTAAATTCATCCCCTTTTGATTTGTGCATTGTCATTATTTGAATTTTCCCGGCAAGATATTTTTTATCATCTTCATCTTCTTCTGAGAAAAACTTAAATCCGCTAAGGTTTGGTTTTTTAGACAATTCTGTTAATCGGTTTAGAGCATATTCAAGTGAGTTATTTTTTATGCAAATTCTTTTGGTTAAGGTTGAAATCAGATAGATATTTGATTTTTCAATTTCGCTTTTAAAGTAATTCATACCGATTTTTAGTACAAGTTCATCAGGCGTCAGGTAGCATAATGTGACAAAATAGTTCAATTCCCAATAAAATCTTTCAAGTTCAAAATCGTCAATATTGTCTGAATTTATGCAGATAAATGGCGAATCATATTTCCTGATTTCTATATCCAAACCCCTTCTATAAAACCCGGCGTCTGCCAATGTTTCATAGCAGCCTGCAACAACTTCATTATTAAAAGGTTCTAGTATCATTTTCATAACCGCAAAAACTACTTTGAATACGGATTTTTGTTCAAGGCATTGGTTTCTTGTGATTACTTTTAGCCCGCTGTTTTCTATCAAATTTTGCCATGCTGCAACCTGATAATTGTTTCTCAAAAGTATTCCCACTGTATAGTCAGGATGTTTTGTCAGGGTTGATTTTATGGTATTAAGAACAAAGTTTTTTTCATCAAGTCCTGTTTTGAAAATTTCACCGATAACAGATGCGGTATTGTCTGTTGGTTCAGGGTTTTTCCCTAAAACAGGTTGCATGTACATTTCAAAAAATGAGTTTTTAGATTCCGGGTTTGATAGTGTGTTTTTGACCAATTTGTTTGCAAATTCCCAAACATCTTTTGTACAGCGTTGAGAACAATTCATGCTCACGTTGTAGTTTTCTGTAATAAATTTTCTAAACCCTTCTACATCAGCGTTAGAAAAAGTTGCAGTAATTGATTGGTTTACATCTCCGCATCTTATGACATTATTAAATTTCCCTGATAGCAGTGTTATTAGTTCTTGTTGAACTTTTGAGGAATCTTGTGCTTCATCTTCTATTATGTATTCACAAATTCCTTGGTAATAACTTAGGATGTCAGGATTTTCTTTTAGAAGTCTTACTGAACCAGTTAGCATATCATCATAATCAATCAGGTTAAATTCTTTTAGGCTGTCTTGATATAGTTTATAATACATTTCAAAGTTTTTTATGCGTTTGTCTGTAATTACTTGAGTAAATTTACCTCCGCCTATTTTGAATACTGAAACGCCTCTATCAAATTCTTCTGCAGTTTTTTGTTCAAGATGTAATTTGGTAGCAATTTCTCTTAAAATACGGCTTCTTTGGGAGTCGTCGCAAATTTCAAAATCTCCTGATAATCCGAGGCGTTCGTAGTTCCCGTTTTCTTTTAAAATTCTTAATGCAAGTCCGTGGATTGTACTTATGTTTGGTAATTTGGATGAATTTTTGCGAACATTTTTTATTCGTTCTCTGAAGTTTCTGGCTGCTGAATCCATGTAAGTTAGTACAAATATTCTTTCAGGATTTGTTCCGCATTCAAGAAGTTTTATAATCAGAGCAAGCAATATTGTTGTTTTGCCGGCTCCCGGAACGGCGGAAATTCCCATATAACCTTTTCTATAATCAAGTACAGGTTTTTGATCTTCTCTTGGAGTTATTTTGAATTGTTTTTCATTATTTCCTTCTTGTTCATTATCTTCTTTTACAACAATATAGTTTTCAATTCCGCCGTAGTTTTCAACGCCGTTTGAGTCAAACAAACTTGAATAACAAAAATTCTTTTCTTCTGTACCTAGTGCGAGTTTTCTTAATACTCTTGCGTTTTTATCTGTTGAAAGATTTATGTTATCTTCTATCGTGTATTCTTTTTTATCCCAATCCTTTTGAAATACCCAGGCATTATATAATGGCCCTGTATCACTTTTTATCCAACCTGAGTTTGAAATATCCAGCCAAAAACGGTATTTTGATTTTATGTGGTTGTCTATTATTTTTTGCGGGGTTGAAACGATTATGTCATTTGGGTTTATGTTCAATATAGAATATGGATTTTCTGCAATTATGGAATTTTCTATTTGCAAAATAATATCAACTTTTCGACTGTTAAATTCTTTGCCAAATACATTTTCAAAATCTGTCAGTTGTTTTATGAAGAAATTAAATTTGTTTAATTCTTCTTTTGTATAATTTCGTTGCGATAGAACTTCGTTATAAATCATTATGACAAGTTCGGAAATTTTAAATTCTGTTTCGGAGATTAAGTTTAGGACTTCCAGAAGATTTTTGTATCGGTTGTTGTATTCTTCATCTTCAAACTCGTGTTTTGGAAGTTGTTTATTATCATCAAAATATTCAAAGATTTTTTCGCAATATTTTATTGGAATTTGCAAAATCTCAGATAGAATTATTTTTATATCTGAGGCAGTTAGTGTTTTTTTTAGTTCAGTATTTAGTTTGAGAATTGTTATTGTTGCTTGAACAAGTTTGTTTTGGATTAGTTTTTCGCTCCCTGACAGGTATAAAAGGTTTATATTTTTTTTAAGGTTTTCTTTTAGTGAAAATTTCAGCATGTCATCTATTACCGGTGAAACTATTGAAATTTGACATGGTTTTACCTTGTTTTGTAAAAGTTCTGTGATCTTTTTTGTAACTTCATCTATCATTGATGAACGTTTTGCAAAAGATTTATGGGAGAAGTTTTTTAGTATATTTGATTCTCCGTTATTGACATTTTTGAATAATTCGTTTGCTGTTAGTGATATTTCAATAGGCTCTTTTGCAGTTATAACATTGTTTCCAAAAATGTTTTTCAGTTTTTGGTAGTTGTTTTTATCAGCACTTAAATATCCGCATCTGGATGAACCTAATTTATCAATTGCAATATAATAATCTTTTAACTGTTTTGCTAAATATGCAATAAAATCCAAACAAATTGGAGTACATTCATCTGCATCATCCAGAATTAAATATTTTATATTTTTGAAATAGTCAGTGTTTTTGTATATATAGTTAAATAAAAGACACTGTCTAAGGTAGTCAAAATCTCTAAGTTCAAGCGTTTTTTTGAGTAATTTTTTTATGGCAAGACTTGCATCATCAGAAAACCCTTCTTTTAGAATTTTTGCTCTTTCATCAACTTCCGCTTGGGATAAATTATTTTGTATAATAAGCGAGTACCTTCTAAAAATTTGATGAAGCAGTGATAATCTTGAATTGTAACCTTTAAATTTAACTTCTTTTAAAATGTCTTTTAGTATAAATTGCGAAACCTCTAATCCTGCAAGATTAGGTAAAATTACGGGATTGTCAAAAATGTTTCTATCTTCCAAAAATGCCCAATTATCTGAAATAGTATTAAATACAAGTGAAAAAAATGAATGAACTTGTAATTTTTCAAATCCAGTGATTGTTAATTTTTCAAGGGTTTTATCTATGAAATGTTGTTTTAGAGTGGAGTTTTGCTCAAGAACAAGAATTTCAGATGAATTAACCCCATGATTTAAGAGGTTAGCAAATTTATCAATAAGAAATTCTGTTTTATCAGAGGCGATGCTACCTTCAATGAACAATTTCAATACTCCTTCTGTACTATATTTTAGCATAATTATATTAAAATCTACAATTCAAATATGATTTAAAATTTGAAGAAATGCAGTAGTATCAAAGTATCGAAAAGGTGTAGTACGTACAATTATTAAGAAGGAGAAATCACTATGGCAACAACAAGAAAACCAGCATTAACATTAGAAGAACAAATCGGATTTTCAGCAGGAGAAATCTACAATTATCTTAGCGAAAACGGAACAACAACATTTGCAAAAATGAAAAAAGAATTGGACTTAAAAGGTAATTTCGCTGATTTAGGCTTAGGCTGGCTAGCAAGAGAAAACAAAGTAGAAATTTCACAAAAAGGACCTGCTGTTAGAGTAAGTTTAAAATAGTAAAGTAGTTAAAGATTAAAAAAGGTATATTACATTTCGTAATATATCTTTTTTTTATGTCAATTTTTGCATCGGAAAATTTTTATAAAAAATATAGGGGATATATTTTAATAGGAGAAATAGAATGGGATTTTTATCAAAAACATTGTCGTATGCAGCAAAGCCGCTGAAAAGTGCATTTATGTGTAGACCAAAATTAAAGGTTAAAATTGACGGTAAATATATTCCAATCGCAGATGCCAAGAATATGATTGATTTTAGCAAAGTAAGGGTTAAGTATAATGTAAAGCCGGATATTTCAATGCCTGTATCACCTTCAACAATAAACGGTTCAAGACCTGTAATGCGTATTAGAAAAAATAATTTAACAGGCAAACTTGACGAAGTTGTTGATGATGAATTAGGTAACGTATCAATAAGACTTTCAAAAGGTTATGAAGATGCATTACCTGTTGCACAAAAAGAAATTGAAGGTATCTTTGCAGGGCAAGATATTTCGGTACGAGCAAAGGGTGCAAATTCAGTTTATTCAAAATTGAAAAAGAAAGTTATTGATAAAGGAATTGTAATCAGATCCGATTCTTCTGCAAGCAAACTTATAAAAGATGCAATAGGCGGTAGAGTCACAATGAAAAATCTTACTCAGAATGATATTGTAGATACTTTAAAAACAATAAAAATTAACAATAAGGCATTAACCGCGGAAGAACAAAATATTATCATGAAATTCTTTAAGCAAGAACCATTAACTAAGGCAGAGATGCAAATTGCGCAAAAATATTCACGTCCTGTAAAACTTGCTCTTGCAGAAAAACAATCTGCACCAGTATTTAATCAGGTTATGCTTTCATCATTGAAACATGGTATTGAAAGCGGCGCTACAACTATTGCACAAATAGAAAAAAGTGGTGTTAACGCTGATATAATAAAAGCATTAAAAACCAATTATGATAAAATTAAGCCAATGAAAATAACGGAACTTGAAAACTATACAGGGCATCAAGGCATTCCGTATTTTACGGACAGGCAGATTGCACAATTTAGAGAAATGCAGTTGGTAACAGGTAATAAATTTGATATTGTTACTTGTTCTGAGGCAAAAAGATTTAGCAAATCCTTAACCCCTCTGGAAGAACAAGCAATGAAGGAATCAGGTTATACAACAGCACAATTTAACGTAGAACTTTCAAACGGTTCTTTGGCAGAAATTCAAGTCAGAGGAAAAGGTCCGTTTGGTGAAGTTGAACATATTGCATATGATTCAAGACGTAATAAAAACACTTTAGGTCCGGTATATGATGAATATCAAGCCGCAGCAAAAGGCTTATCTGCTGAGGAATATAAAGAATATAATAAATACCTGAGTGCATGTTATGATTATTATAGAGATCTTGAACTCGGAATTTACGGAATAAAACCAAAACTTCCAACCAAGTTTAATCCGATTTTGAGTGAAGATAATATGATAAGATTACACGCAATAGATGATGCTGAACAAGCAGCAAAAAAAGTCGGTTTTGTCCCGCATATAAATATCGCAGCATAGTAATAGATTAATTGAGGTAATTATGATAAAATTATACAGAAATAAATATATGGAAGTAATTAGAACACAGGAAAAACCAAAAGTGGACATTAATGAATCAATTACAAACTTAGTTAAAAATATAAAGACTAATACCCAGAATTATGTTTCAGATACTCAATACTATAGACCTGTCGATGAAAGTGTAAGAAATGACTCAGAACAATTGTTTTGTAAAGCTTATAGTCTTTCCGTAGAACAAACACCTGATGATGCAGGCAGACATTTCTTATCATTAAATATGTTGCATCCAAAAATGAGAATTCAAACATCAAGAACTCTTGCGGCTGGTAATAAAGAAGAAATTTTGGAGTTTTTGAACAAGAAGGATATCAATAATATTATTAAAAATAATCTTTCTGAAATGAGTGAAAATTTACAAGAAAAATAATTTTTATATTCATTAAAAAATAATTAAATTTTCGAACAATTTCAAAGTTTTATATTATTATAAAAGTAGGAGATACTACTATGAAATATAAAGATTATTATGAAACTTTGGGAGTAAAACGGGATGCAACTGAAGCAGAAATAAAATCTGCATTCAGAAAACTGGCAAGAAAATATCACCCTGATGTAAATAAAACAAAAGAAGCAGAAGAAAAGTTCAAGGAAATAAATGAGGCCTATGAAGTATTAGGCGATAAGCAAAAACGTCAAAGATATGATAGCCTTGGTTCAAATTGGCAAAGTGGTGCCGATTATACTCCACCTCCGGGATTTGAAAACTTTAACTTTGGAGGAGGCAACTATCAAACGTTTAACTTCAATGGGCAAGATATGGGCGGATTTTCCGACTTCTTTAGTTCATTGTTCGGAGATATGATGGGGGCAGGTGCTTCAACACATTCAAGAGGCGGTTTTTCCGGATTTGATTTCGGTTCAGGCATGGGGCCTCAAGGCTATACAAGAACATATAGCACAGGGAGAACTCCTCGCCAAAAACCTAAATCAGAAGATTTGGATGTAACCAAAACCCTAAATGTAACGGCAGAAGATTTGTTTTCAGATTCCCCGATTACCGTGAAATTTAATGACATGAGAAAATGTACTCAATGTCCTGGCGGTGGCGGTTATTGTTCTGCTTGCGGCGGCACAGGTATTATCAATGAAACAAAATCTCTTAAAGTTAAACTTCCAAAAGAAGTTAAACCAGGTCAAAAAATCCGTCTTAAAGGTGAAGGAAAAACCGATGCTTATGGTCAAAAAGGCGATTTATATTTGATAATTACACCAGTTGATAGTGAATATCAAATTTCAGGTTCCGATTTGACAAAAGATGTAGAAATAACTCCTCCGGAAGCTGTTTTAGGTTGTCAAAAGGAAATAAAAACACTACACGGTACAATAGGAATAAAAATTCCTAAAATGACCTCTTCAGGAAAAATGTTAAGACTTAAAAACTTAGGCTTACCTAAAAAATCAGGTGGATATGGCAATCTCAATGCTCGTATCAAAATAGTTTTACCTGAAAAACTTTCACAAAGAGAAATTGATTTGTATAAACAACTTGCTAAATAAGTAAAAGGGACTTTTTAAAAGTCCCTTTTTTTAATCTTCTTTCACATTAACTTGTGTTAATTTGACCCGATATATGGTTTATGCTATATTGGAAAATATGAATTATACAATATAATGTTTTGTTATGTATTATGAAAAAGATTGAGAATGAAAAGAGAGTTGGATTTAGTTTAGCCGAAGTTTTGATTGCTATTGGTATAATAGGCGTTATTTCTGCCATGGCAATACCTACATTGATTCAAAATATCCGAGAAAGAGAAACAGTTTCAAAACTACAAGCCACACATTCAATTTTGACAGAGGCTGTGAGGTTAGCTGAACAGGAAAGCGGTGGTGCTTCCGGGTGGGTTTCAGAATATACTTCAAGTAAGGATGCAATGAGTATTGCTGAACATTTGAAGCCTCAACTAAAAATATTAGAAGACTGTGGAACAAAGGATACAAATCAATCTTGTATAAAACGTGAGTATAAAAGAAGAAATGGTGCCAACCATGATATAAAATATGCAACTGATACCAGGTATTATAAAGTTGTACTTATGAATGGTACTTCTGTTTGGTGGAAATCAACCGATACGAATGAGCGTAGAAGTGGTGCATTTATTGTCTTTTTTGTTGATACAAACGGTGAAAAACTACCAAATCAGTGGGGTAGTGATTTATTTGTTTTTACTTATGAGGATGAAACCTTGAAACCATGGGGTGCGCCTAAATCAACTTATCCATATACCACGCATTGTATTCCTAAAAACTCAACAGGTTATGGTTGCGCATATTATGTAATTCAAAATGGGAATTTAGATTATTTACACCAATAAGTATTAACTTATCTCAATATAAGTATTGACAATATGCGCGTTTACGTGCAGAATGAATATAGTTTGAGGGGGATAGGAAATATGGTTAAGGAAACATACTTACACGATAAACATGTAGCTTTGGGGGCTAAAATGGTTGATTTTGCAGGGTGGCACATGCCTGTTCAGTATTCATCCATTATTGAAGAGCATAAGACTGTTAGAGAAAATGTTGGGGTGTTTGATGTTTCCCATATGGGAGAAGTTTTTGTTTCGGGGAAAGAGGCTACTGCTTTTTTAAATAAAGTTGTTCCGCAAGATATTGAAAAGTTGGATTATGAAAAGGCTGTATATTGTCAATTACCGAACAAAAACGGTGGTTTAATAGATGACTTAATTATATACAAACTAGGGATTGAATATTATCTTGTAATTTGTAATGCATCAAGAATTGATGAGGATTTAAACTGGTTGGTTCGTAATAAGCGAGGAATGGATGTGAAAATTGATAATCAATCACACAATTATTCACTTCTTGCGATACAAGGACCAAGGGCAATAGATTTAATCAGAAAAATGGGGTATAGTATTCCGTCTCAGCAATCTTTTACAATTAAACCTGCAATTATAGAAGGGATAAAACTTTTGGCATCAAGAACGGGTTATACCGGCGAAGATGGTTTTGAACTTCTTGTAGAAAATGAGTATTCCGAATTTTTATGGGATAAAATTTTGGAAGAAGGAAAAGAATATGGTATAAAACCAATAGGTTTGGGCGCAAGAGATACATTAAGATTAGAAGCGGCGCTTCATTTGTACGGAAATGACTTAGATGAAAATACAACTCCTGTCGAGGCAGGTTTATCTTGGTCTATACCAAAGGATAAGAGAACGGATTATAATGGTAAAGAAATCATAATGAGTCAGTTAGCAAACGGAGTATCTAAGAAGTTAATTGGATTAACTATGTTAGATAAGAATATTGCAAGACACGGTTATGAAGTATATTATAATGGTGAAAAGGTCGGACATATTACAAGCGGATGTGTTTCTCCAAGTACGGGTAAAAATATAGCACTTGCTTATGTTAAAAATATCAAAGAAATTTGCCCGGATGCAATAATTCAAGTTATGATTAGAGAAAAATTGCACGATGCAGTTGTTACAAAACGACCGTTTATTCAAAAAAGGAATAGAGTAAAATAGTTATATATAAGGTGAAAAGGAGATTAAACAGATGAATTTCTCAGATGATATTTTATGTACAAAATCTCATGAATATATATTAAAGGGTGATGATTTATGTACAATCGGTTTAACAGATTATGCTATAGAGCAGTTAGGTGATATTGTATTTTTGGAATTGCCGGAGGTGGGCGATGAATTTGCAAAGGGTGATGTTTTTGCAAATATTGAATCTGTAAAAGCAGCTTCTGAAATTTACATGCCAATAAGCGGTAAAATCGTTGAAGTTAATACAGCATTGATAGACGCACCGGAGATGTTGAATGAGGATTCATACGAAAACGGTTGGCTTGTCAAAGTTGAGGCAACTGGTGATGAAGAAGAATTTTCTGATTTGTTAACTTATTCAGAGTATAAAGAAGAATTGGAGTAATATGAATAATTTTTTAGTACATAACGAAGAAACGACAAAAGAAATGTGTCAGGTGGCAGGTGTTGATAAGGTTGAAGATTTATTCAAACAAATTTCTCAATCTGTCAGAATGCCTGAATTGAAATTAGGTGAAGGCTTAAGCGAATTAGAAACACAAAAAGCAATTAAGTCTTTGGCAAAGAAAAATAAATCTGATTATGCCATATTTGCAGGAGGCGGGATTTATAACAAATTTGTTCCTGCATGTATTTCTCAAGTTGCAGGAAGATTTGAATTTACAACTGCATATACACCTTATCAACCTGAAATTTCGCAAGGTACATTGCAGGTTATGTACGAATTTCAAACTATGATTTGCAGATTAACAGGCATGGATGTTTCCAATGCTACTGTTTATGATGCAGGAACGGCTTGTGCAGAAGCGATTTTGATGGCTTGCAGAATTTCTAAAAAGTACAAAGTTTGTGTGCTAAACTCACTTAATCCTGAATATAAGCAGGTAATAAAAACTTATACTTATTCTCAGTCAATAGAAGTTGATTGGGAGGATGAAATTCCTTCGCAAACTTCCGATTATGCTTGTGTATTGGTTCAGACTCCGGATTATTACGGCGAAATTTTGCAGGTTAAAAAGGTGGATTGTTTACTTGTTGTATGTTGTGATATTTCAACATTGGCAGTTTTGAAGCCGCCTGTAGAATACGGCGCTGATATTGTAGTTGGTGATGTTCAAGCGTTGGGAATTCCTATGAATTTTGGTGGACCTAGTGCCGGGTTTATGGCTTGTAGAGAAAAGTTCATGAGGCAACTGCCGGGAAGATTAGCCGGAAGAACTGTTGATGCTGATGGTAAGCAGGCATTTTGCTTGACTATTCAAACCAGAGAACAACATATTAAAAGAGAAAAAGCGACAAGTAATATTTGTTCTAATCAGGCGTTGATTGGACTTTGTGCCACTTTGTATTTATCAGTTATGGGTGAAAAAGGATTTAAGCAGGCTAGTGAATTGTCTGCTGTCGGGGCTCATAAATTGTCTGATAAATTAAAATCAAAAGGCATTAAAACTTTAAATAAGAATTTCTTTAATGAATTTACTATTCAAGTTAACAACAGTGATGATTTTCTTGCAAAGTTAAAAGAAAACAAAATTGTCGGCGGTATAAAACTTGATAATAACAAGGTTCTTGTCGCAGTAACAGAAATGAATTCTGATGAAGAAATTGATAAATATGTTAATTGCATATAGCAGTTTCTAAAATTTACAATGACAAAAGGATTTGAAATTTAACAATTGTATAGTATTATATGATAATAGATTATTGGAAGAGTTATGGAAGATATTGATAATTTACTTGAACAATTTAAGCAAAAAGCTCAAGCAGCATTAGAAAAAAATGTAGAAGATTATCCAAGTTTTAAAGATTTGGAAAAAGAGTATTTCGAGTTGATTAATGAGGGTAATTCTATAAGTAAATTGATTTTACAGCACCCGGAAATTTGTGACCATTCAACTTATTTAATTTTAACAAAACGTGTTGCTTATAACTTTGTCGATAAGATACGTGGTCGTTATAGTGCTTTGCAATTGGTCCCTGATATTACAAGAAAATTGTTTTCCTTGTACAAAAAAAGGCTTGAAGAATTAAAAAAAGAAGAAAATTATCCTGATTTGATTAATTTGAATGAGCAAATGTATCAGTTTTCCAAAAGATATGTTTATCGAAAAAATATTGCAGATATTCTGTATCAAAAATATAAAAATTTTAAGCAAGCAATGGAAATTTATCAGGAGATTGAACCTGAAAATCCTAAAGATCCCGAATATTGGAATAATTACGCTGAATTAAATGAAGTTTATAAAAATTTTGAGAAAAGGGATTTCTGTTTGAAGCAAAAAGAAATTCATACGTTGAAGAAATCTGTTCAAAAGTTGATTGATGAAAAAGATTATGACGCTGCAATCAAATTAGATGAAAATTTGTTTGCATTAACTCAGGATTATCAGTATAAACTTGATATTGCCAATATAATCGCTGTATGTCAATTGAAACCTGATAAGGCTATTAAAATGTATAAAGAATTTGAGCCTCAAAAAGGTAGTGATAAAAATTATTGGTATCAGTTGTCAGATATTTATCTTCAAAAAAAGAATTATTACAAACAGGTTTTATGTTTGCAAAAAGCAATAGATATAGAATTGAGCGAGCCTGAAGTAAATTCAGAGGCAGGTGTGTAATGGCTGTATTTTCAATAATTGTACCGGTTTATAATGTAGAAAAAGAAATTAGAGATTGTTTAGATAGTATTAAAAATCAAACGTTTGGTGATTTTGAAGTCCTTTGTGTAGATGATAGAGGCAAGGATTCTTCTATGGATATTGTTCGAGAATATGCCAATGCGGATTCTCGTTTTAAGATTTTAACTCAAGAAGAAAATAAAGGTGTTTCTGCTGCTCGAAATGCAGGTTTGGATGCTGCGACCGGTGATGTTATTATGTTTGTCGATTCAGATGATTGGATTGAATTGAATGCGTTGGAAGTTTTAAATAATAAGTTAAGCAAAACTAAATGTGATATTGTTATGTTTAACAACTATAATGTTAAACCTGACGGTTCTAAAAAACTTCAAGATGAAGATAAAGAAGGCGATAGAACAATAAAAATTAATGACGATGAATTGACTTTATTTGTCGGAGTTTGTTGGAATAGAGTTTTTAGAAAATCTTTGATAGATAGGTTGAATGCAAGATTTCCAGTTGGACTTATTGTTGAAGATTCTGATTTTACCTTCAAGGTTTGTTCACAAGTTGATAGTATTTTGGTAATAGATGATCCTTTATATGACTATCGTCTAGAAAGGGAAGGTTCTTATACTACGGCTGACAACGTTCAGGAGCGTATTGTTGATGAGTTGGAAGTTTTAAAAAATACATATAGATATGCTCGTGATAATGGTTATGATAAAAAATATAGAAAATATTTCTTGCACCTAATAGGAACTACTGCAAGAAAAATTGTTTCTATTACTCATAGAAGAAGATATATTATTCAGCAAATCCATGATTTATTGATTGAAATGGATTTTCCTGCAGCATACAAAGATCTTGAAGCAAAACGTTTAACCCTTTGGATGGGTGATAAGTAGTAGTAATATTTGTTCAAATTTTATTGTAAAAGTAACTTTGCTTCGTGTAAAATGTTGCTATGGATAGTGTAGTAAAATATGTGCCTTTACATTTGCACACGGAGTATTCGCTTCTTGATGGGGCAATAAAGATAAAGGATTTAATAGAATTTTGCAAAGAAAACAACATGCCTGCAGTTGCAGTAACCGATCACGGGGTAATGTATGGTGATATGGAATTGCAGGAATTGGCTGAAAATACTGAAGTAAAGCCAATTATGGGTTGTGAATTTTATGTTCATAATGGTGATATTACAGAGCGGGATAAGAATAACAACCCTTGTTATCACTTGGTTTTACTTGTAAAAAACAAAACAGGTTATGCAAATCTTATTAAACTTGTTTCTATTGCGTGGTGTAAGGGTAGATATGTTCACCCTCGTATAAATTGGGAATTACTTCAACAGCACCATGAAGGACTTGTATGTTGTTCTGCTTGTTTAGGTGGAGAAGTTTTGCAAACGCTTATGAAATCAGGTTATGAGGAGGCAAAAGCGGTTGCAAAAAGATATAAAGAATTGTTTGGTGAAGATTATTACATTGAATTACAAGACCATGGGTTGGATGATCAGAAAAGAACTAATCCTGATTTAATAAAAATAGCCAATGAACTTGGAATTGAAATGGTTATCACCAATGACTCACACTATTTGCGAATGGAAGATGCTGATATGCATGACACTTTGTTGTGTATGAATACAAATAGTGATAAGGATGATCCAAACAGGTTTCATTTTGCAAATAATGAGTTTTACGTAAAAACAGTATCTCAATTGAGAGATGCGTTTAAGTGGATGGATAGTGAAACTTTTGAGCGTTGTATTTCAAATACTGTAAAAATTGCTGAAAAGTGTGAAAAATTATGTATGGGCAAAAGTCCTTTACCAAATTATCCGGTTCCTGACGGTTATACTAATGAAACATATCTTGCATATTTAGTTCATTGCGGTATGAAGAAAAGATATGGCGAATTGACAAAAGAGTTAAAAGAGCGTATGGAGTACGAACTCAGTGTAATTAATCAGATGGGTTTTGCGGCGTATTTTCTTTTGACTTGGGACTTTATCCACTATGCCAAAACTCATGGAATTCCAGTAGGTCCAGGTAGAGGTTCTGCAGCGGGTTCTGTTGTTGCTTATGCTCTTGAAATTACGGATTTGGATCCGATTAAGCATAAACTCTTGTTTGAAAGATTTTTGAACCCTGAACGTTTTACAATGCCTGATATTGATATCGACTTTTGTATTGAACGTAGGGGAGAAGTTATTGATTATGTAGCAAAAAAATATGGTGAAGACAGGGTTTGCCAGATTATAACCTTTGGTACTTATGCGGCCAAAGCCGCATTTAAAGGTGTTGCAAGAATTATGCGTGTTCCGTTTTCTGAAAGTAACAGACTTGCAGCATTGATTGACCCTGCGATAGAATTTGCTCTTACTCAAAATGATAAAGCCAAAACACTTAAAATGGCAATGCAATATGAGGGTTCTGAATTAAGGGCGTTGTATGATAAAGATGAGCAAATTGTTATAGATCCGATTGAAGGTAAAACAATAGGTCTGAAGCGTTTAATTGATTTGGCTATCGGAATTGAGGGAATTAAAAATAATACAGGTACACATGCTGCTGGTGTTATTATTGCGCCAAAACCGTTAGATGAAATTATTCCTGTTCAGCCATCAAAAGATGGTATTATTCAAACAGGATATCCGCCTCATGCTGTTACTGAAGTTTTAAGTCTTTTGAAAATGGACTTTTTGGGGCTTCGTAACCTTACAACTATTTATAAAACAGTTGCATCAATTAAGAAACGTCAAGGTATTGATATTAAAATTAATGATATACCTTTAGATGACAAGCCTGTGTATGAAATGTTAATGGCAGGCGATACGGATGGGGTATTCCAGTTGGAATCTCAGGGAATGAAAAATCTTGTCAAACGTTTAAGACCGGACGTGTTTGAAGATTTAGGTGCTCTTGTTGCATTATTCAGACCGGGACCTTTGGATTCCGGAATGGTGGATGTTTTTGTTAAAAGAAAACATGGTGAAGAGCCAATTTCTTATGCTCATCCTTTATTGGAACCTGTGCTTAAAGATACTTACGGAACGATTGTTTATCAAGAGCAGATTATGCAAGTATTCCAAGTTCTTGCTGATTATACGTTGGGTCAAGCGGATATGGTTCGCCGTATGATGGGTAAGAAAAAAGTTGACGAGATGGAAAAGCAAAAAGGCAAATTCATTGAACGTTCAGCAAAACACGGAATGTCATCAGAAGATGCTACGACATTATTTAATCAGATTTTAAGTTTTGCGTCATACTGCTTTAACAGATCCCATTCTGCTGCGTATGCTTTTGTTGCTTATCAAACTGCATATTTAAAATGCCATTACCCTGTTGAATATTTGTCAGAATTATTATCAAGTGTTGCGGGTGAACAAGAAAAAACTCAATTATATATTGAAGAATGTTTGAAAAAAGGTATAAAAGTTTTGCCTCCTGATATAAACCATTCTCTTGCATCTTTCACGCCTGACGGTGATAATATCAGATTTGGACTTGCTTCAATTAAGCAGGTTGGCGAGGCTGTTTGCGAAGAAATTATAAAAGAACGTGAAGCAAATGGTGAATTTAAGTCGATTTATGATTATATAAAAAGGGTTGATATCAAATGTTCAAATAAAAGAGCATTAGAAGGTTTGATTAAAGCCGGTGCATTTTCATCTATTGAAAAAAGCCGCAAACAGTTATTAGAAAATATTGAATATATAACTGCAACAGCGGCAAAAGAAGCAAAACAAAAAGAATCAGGTCAAGGAAGTCTTTTTGATATGCTAGGTGATGCAAATTCTATTGATAATGCAAAATTTAATCTTGCAGGGTCTGATGAAGAATTTGATCCTCGTCAAATTCAAATTTTTGAAAAAGAATTTTTAGGGTTCTACGTAACAAGTCACCCTCTTTCAACTATTCGTGAAAAGTTGCCGTTTTTAATGACTCACAAAATTACTGATTTGGCAGAGTTGCCTAATGACAAAGTCGTTACTATTTGCGGTTTGGTTACAGGTATTAAGCAAATTCCAACCAAAAATGACCCGTCTAAATTTATCAGGTTTGTTACTATTGAAGATTTGTCTGGTAGAATTGATGCAATTGCTTTTAATTCAAAAATCGCGGAGTATAATGATTTTCTTCAACCTGAACAGAGAATTATCGTTTCCGGTAAAGTTAGTAGGAGAAAAGAAAATGACCCTCCTGCAATTTTAATTGATACCGTTAAAACTGTCGATAATTCTAATATTTTTACAATAAAGGTTAAAGAAGAATTGTCCTTTGAAGAATTCTTCCAAATAAAACAATTGCTATGTAAAAATTCAGGTTCAGATCCTGTTATGTTTAAACTCCCTGATTTAACCGGACCTGTAAAAATTCTTACATCATCTATTTTCTGGGTAAATTCTTCTAATGATTTGGTTAATATATTAAAGAAAAATTTTGGAAATAAAATTGATCTTTCAATCCGTTCTATGGATAGAGATTTCTCTGAAGATGATGAAAAAGAAGCAGTTTGTTGCTAAATAAAAAATATTCTTGCATAGATTTTATTGTCTAATGCAAGAATATTTTTTGTTATGTGTTGTCAATTTGTTTTTATTTAATTTTGTTTTCCCAGCAATTTATCTGCAAGTTCAGTTTCCAGTGTTCCGTTAAGGGCTTTTGAAACTTTTTGTAGTTTTTGCGCGATAAGTTCCATATTATCTGTCCATACAAAGTTATCAAGAACATATTTTTCAGCCTTGTTAAAATCACCATCGATTTGTATTCTTACAATTTCGGATAGCATTTCTTTTGCTATAGGAACAACTTTATCGATGTTTACTTTTATTTTGCCTTCTTTTGTTATTTCGTAGCCTCCTCTATCTGCAAAATATTTGTTCTGCATTACGGTACGGACTCTGTGTGCTTGTGATAATACAGGCTTTGATTTTAGGAAGTTATCTGTAACTGTTGTTACTATTATTTGAAGTCTTTGTTCAGGGGTGTACATTCCAAGTTCTGTTAACAAATCTACAAATGCTAATGAGCCCATATCTGCTTTGTTTTCTTCAATAATATTTCTGTATTTGCCAAGTTTTTCACTACCTTCTTTTGGTCCAAGTGAGTGTGCGTTTTCATGACCAATTGTAAACCAGTGATCTGCTTCATCTAAGTAATATTTATGCTGTTCTTTGTCTAGAATTGCATCTAATCTTTCTTGAAGTTTTTTCTTATCACTGATAAATCTAATTTGTCTGTGATAAACGTTTCTTCTACCTCCTCCTATTGTTAGTGATAGTTTGTCAGAGTTTGGAAGATTTTCAGCAAGTGTAATTCCACCTCTATATTCTCCGACATCGCCTGATGCCATTACCATATCAACATCTACCATAGTTTGTTGTGCATCAGAATCTGCTGAAATCGTTTGAGTGTATTCATCTTTATATGGCATATTATCGGCAAGTGTTGGAAGATATTTCTTTATTGCCATTAAGGCTTCTGTGCCTTCTTTATTAATTATTCCTACACGTCCGCCTAAAAAATCTTTTGGTATTGGAGTTATTCCATATTTTTTTAATTCTGCGGATAATTCTTCGTTTTCAACGATTGTTCCTGTCATTTCATCTTCATAGTTTTCACGAGTGATAGTAAATTCCAGCGGAGTATCTTGTAATGTTGCCCATTTTTTATCTGCGTAAGCGTCTAACATTGGATCTGCTGTTCTTAGAGCTTTTGCTTGTAGTTTTAAATATTCATTAAAATCTGCATTAGTTGATGTTTTGGCTGCTTGTTCAAGTTCATCTGCCATTTTGGCAAAATCTTCGCTAAAGTAATCTACATAATCAATTCCTGCTAAATCCTCTGCTGCTCTTACTACCATTGAACGCTGTGTTAATATTCCCCTTACTTCGTCAATTTTTCCGTCTTTTAGCATTCTTAATAGTACGGAATGGAATTCTTCTTTTGACAAATCTTCAGGATAAACTCCTTTACCTAGTTTTGTTTCTATTCCTTTTATTAAATATATAGGATTTGACATTGTATCTACAGCATTTACACCCTTTTGGGCCTCAAAAAGAATTTTGGTTAATTTTGCTTGTTTGTTGCCTTTTTTTATTTCTTCTTCAAGAAAGGCTTTAACCGGTAAATTATGCTTGTTATCTATTTGCATATTTATTTTTTCAAGTATATCAGCGGCTTTGCATAGGTGACGTAATGCGATTTTGTCACCTTCTGCCAGTGCTAAATATTCCGGAGCGTCGGCTTTTAAAAATTTCTTTGTAATTAAATAATCCTTATTTGTTCTCTTTTCTAATTCTTGCATTGATAGATTAAATTCATAATTGGTCATATAAAACTCTCCTTATAAATACATTAATTTTTATATAAGGATTATATCATTTTTGAATTTAATAAACAAGCACTGTGCAGATTCACCGATTAGATGAATAAATCAATTACAGTGTAGAGCATACATGCATATCCTAAATCCCCCCAAACAGAAACCCAAAACGGAAGATTATGTTTTTGTTCAATATCCCCGTCTTGTACTGCTTTGACCGCCGCATAGACACAATATACAGAATATACAAAACCTGCAAATAACAGAATTGAAAATACAATAATTAAGTACCAGCCAGAAACATCTTTAAGTCCAAGTGTAAAGTATTTTACCGCCGTAAATATTGCGTAACTGATGAGATATACAATACCTCCGGTTAAAAACATTTTGTTTTCTCTTAAATCCTGATAATTCATAACTTTTTCCTCAAGCATTTTTATTATACAAAATTATTGAATAATTATCAACTTGCCGCATATTAGTGTATCTTTATATCAAAAGAGTATAAGATGCTTAACTTCCTAATCTGATTTTATCTATATCTATATAAATTTTATAACCCAAAATTTTGCATATTAATTTCATTTCGGTATATTTTAATGATTCATTAGCAAGTTTGTGAGAAATCAAACTTTGGGAATACTTTTTCCCACTCAACTCGGTCATTCTTTTTGCAAGTTCAGTTAATGTCATGCATTTTGTACCAAGCATTATTTTTACTTCTTCACGAACATTCATATCATACATTATACATTTCTATTGACAAAAGTGAAAATTATGCTACTATCATGAATATAATTCATATATAATGAATTATATTCATTTAATATTAAGATAATGTTGGTATGAAGAAGTTTTTATTTATATTGTTATGTTTGTATAGTTTGTTTTTTGTTACGTTGAGTTTGGCGAGTCCAATATTAGCCAAATTTGGATTTTATAAACTTTCGGCTGATTTTTTCTTTTTATTTTCAGGTTCTTGTCATCAGCAACCGCATTTATCTTTTTGGATATTTGGATATCCTATGCCTCTTTGTTGCAGATGTTTTGGTGTTTATGTCGGAAGTTCAATCTTTTCAATATTATTTGCGTCGGATAAAGTGAAAATAAATCTAATTATTTATATTGTATTACTTCTTATTAATCTTCTGGATTTATGTTTGAATTATTTGTTTCAGGTAAATACAGGCAAACTTTTAAGATTTTGTAATGGGGTAATTATGAGTTTTCTAATTATATCAAGTATGGATTATATATATTTAAAAGTTAGAAGGAGATTGTCAAATGTTTAAATTTTTAACCTCATTACTATTAGTTTTTTCTTTGTTATCCTTAACGGTATTCCATGTGAATTCCGTCAAGGCTGATTCGGTTTCCAAAGATAATCTGAAATCTTTTATTGAAGATACAAAAGAAATTAATGCAAAGTTTGAATACCCGCATTATACGGAAACTGAAACTGCACCGGAAAAAATTAAAATTCCTGCTCATACTCCGATTATTATTAAGAATAAATATAGGATATCTGCTGATAAAATAAGTTCCGGTGATAGTATAAATTTTGTTACTGCAAATGAATTAAAAACGAAAGAAGGAGATATATTAATTAAGGCAGACAGTCCTGTTGTTGCAACAATTAATTTTACTAAAACTCAGAGGATTGGAAAAGGCGGAAATTTAACAATAAGTGACTTTCATGTGAATGCTGCTGATGGAACATATATTCCGCTATCTTCATCTATTTATGTCGAAGGTGATGATTGCATGGCATTGTCTATAGTTTTAAGTGTTTTAGTGTGTCCGCTGTTTTTACTGATGAAAGGCGGAGAGGCGACATTACCGCCTAATACTACCAAAACGGTTTATACGGTTTCTGATGTTTATGTTACTCCAATAGAAGTTTCTCAAAATTCGCCTGCTTATTATAGTTTTTGATGATGGAAAGGTTTTATTTACGGACAATTTATTTTGCCCCTGAAAGGTTTATTTTCGGGGGGCTTTTTTTATTTATGATAAGGTTCATTTTTGGCAATTTTGAAGGCTCTATATATTTGTTCTATAAGTATTAGTCTTGCAAATTGATGCAGAAATGTCATTTTTGACATACTCATTTTAAAATTCGCACGTTGGGAAACGTTTGTCCCTATTCCGCAAGATGAGCCTATTACAAATACAATTTCACTTATTCCTTCATTTGTTATATCCATAATCTTTTTTGAAAATTCTTCACTTGATAATTGTTTGCCTTGAATTTCCATTGTAATAACAAAATCAGTGGGTTTTATTTGTGAAAGTATTTTTTCGCCTTCTTCTAACAAAATTTTATTTGTAAGATTTTCGTCTTTTATTTCTATTGGTGTTAATTCAACTACGGAAACGTCAGCATAAGGCGTTAAGCGTTTTAAAAATTCCTCAATACCTTCTTTTAAAAAATTCTCTTTAATTTTACCTAATGCAATAATTTTAATTTTCAATTTTATTATTATCACTTTCTATATAAACTGAGCGAGATGGGAATGCAAATTCTATTCCTGCTTTTCTAAATTCTGCGATAATTTCAGCCAGAAATTCACCGCGTACTTTTAAAAATTTTTCATAAGAACCTGATTTTACGTAACCTCTAAATCTGATATTTATTGAACTTTCGCCAAGATCATGTATGCTTACGGTAAATTCATTATAGATTTCTTTATGGTTAATTGCTGTATTCTTCAGAATTTCTTGTGCTAGTCTGATGTGTTCATTGTCTGTAGAATAGGTCACTCCAAATGTCAAATTTAAAAATCTCTTTTTTGCATTGGAAACATTTACGACAATAGCATTTGCAACAACATTATTCGGAACACTGGTTAGATAATGGTCAAGATCTCTGATTTTTGTTGAGCGCATATTTATATCTTCAACATAACCTTCAAGTCCATTAATTTTTACATAGTCACCAATTTTATAAATTCTGTCAGATAGAATTCCAAGTGTTCCAAATATATTCGCCAGAGCATCTTTTGCAGCCATACCAACTGCCAAACCTCCGATTCCGAAACCTGCAAGGATTGATGATATCGAATACCCTTGACTTTGCAGCAAGCCTGTTCCTGCGATAAATAATATTACTGCTTTTATTATTTTTGTTATGATTGGTAAAAATCTTAGTAATGGAGAATCCGTATCTTTATCTTGTAGTTTTTGGATTATTTTTTTATCAGCAATATCTATAATTTTAAACAAAATTATAACTAGTACTATGTTTATTCCTAATGCTATCAATCCAGCTTCCCATTTAGGCATATTCTTTCTCCTTATTTTGTCTAATTATAAAATAGAAATATTTTACTTTAAATATTATGTAAATATTTTATAAAAATTTTTATTTCAATAAATAATTTGTTAAAATTAAGTCATGTTTAGTTCCAGAAATATTGTTGCGGGGATAGTAATATTCTTGTTATGCCTCGGGTTAGGGGTAACATTTTCAAAATTATATCAGCCTGAAGCAAAAAATATTAAAAACTATAAACTCGCATTAGTAGATTACGATAACGAAAATTATTCAAATTCATATTTTTTATTTTCAAAGATAGGCGCAATGTCAGCCTTAAAGCCTGCTGCTTTGTATCGTCAGGCTATGTGTGCAAAAAAATTGGGTGATAAAAAATCCGAGTTAAAAATTTATCAACAATTGATTATGTATTATCCTCGACATAAATTCTCTACAGAGGCTCGATATTATGCAGGACAGTTTTTGATGGATGATAATCCTGGTTTGGCATACAGGTATTTCGATTATGTAGCAAAGGCTAATGTTGATGAAGATTACACTGTTGCTTCCGAATATTTTAAAGCAAGAATTACTGCTACTAAAATTCGATACTCCGGCAGGAAACCTTCAGAAAGAAAAAAACAAAAAGTTGAACAAGCATTTAGAAATTATCTTGAAAAATATCCTGATGGCAGGCTTGCTGTCAGTGTTGCAAAAACTTGGCGTAAATTTAACGAAAACTTATCGTCATCTGATGCTTATTTGGTTGCAAGGGCTTATGTTTATGCAAAATCTTACCAAGAGGCTCAAAATATTATATCTAAATTGAAAGAGGAAGATATTTGGACGCTTAAAGATTTAATGTTATATAAAAAACGAGATTATGCTGCCGCAAATGCTTTGTTGTTAAAACAAGTAAAGGGTGATAATAAAAATATTCGTAGAGAGGATTATAATCTTGTAATAGATGAATATACCGATATTTGGGATTCTGATAATTCTAAATATAATAAATTATCTGCTCTGTTAAATTCTGCAAAAGGTGACAAGCGAGATTATATATGGAATTTGAAATGCTCACTTGCCCCAAAAGAATCAAAATTCTCTTGTTATAGAGGGTTGTATTCATCTTATCCTAATGGCGAGTACGCCAAAAATGCTTTGTTCCAAAGTTTTGTGTTATCTTTAGAGGCTAAAAGTTTTCAAACAACTCGTCAGTTATGCGCTGAATATCTGAAAAAATATAATGATTCTAAAGAAACCCCTATGGTTATGTTTTGGGCTGCAAAAATTGATAATAACAGTAACATGCTGAATGAAATTATAAAAAAGTATCCTGATTCTTTTTATGCTTATCGTGCTTTTTGGATACTTAATAATATCGGGGGAGCAACTATTAATTCTCCATTAAAAATTAAGCCGGTTGTTTATCCTTACAGATTCCCAGACAAGAAAAGTCCGTTATATTCTTTGTTGCTTGTGAATGATTATGAAATGATTAAAAAATATTCCAATGATAAATTCATTGAAAGTTGGGTTGAGTATGAACAAGGAAATTATGCATCTTCAATGATTATAGCAAGAGATGCAATGGCTGAAATGGACGTCAAACCTAATAAATCCGATTTAAGATGGCGACTTGTTTACCCTCAAAATTATTTTATGCAGGTAAGAAAATATGCTAATCAATATGCGAATAATGAAGCATTAATAATTGCTATATTGAGGGAAGAAAGTTCTTTTAATACAAAATCTCAAAGTTCAGTTGGTGCTATAGGCTTAATGCAGTTGATGCCAAGTACGGCTAAAGATATTTCTGTCCGAAATAAATTCCCTTTTGAAACTTTGTACCTCCTAAATCCTGACATAAATATAAAACTCGGAAATTTATATTATTCAAGTTTAAAAGAACAATTATCTAATAATGAGGTTATGGCTGTTGCTGCCTATAATGGTGGTATCGGGTCTGTTATAAATTGGAAAAATAAGTTGAAGTATTCTGATATTGATGAATTTATTATTCAAATTCCTTATGAGGAAACTCAATATTATATTGAAAAGATTTTGGGAAGTTATTGGAATTATACAAGAATATATCAAAGGTAGAAATTTCATCTAAATGAATTATTTAAAGAAAGGTTGAATCGGGTAAAATAAGAATATGAAAAAGATTATAATCATACTGGCAATAGTTATATTAAATATAATAGCAATCAATCCGAGTTATGCAATAAAAATAGGATTACTCACACAAGTTTCTGAAGCAGGTGTTGGTGTTAATGTTAACGGCAGAATGATAGACGTTAACACAAATAGAACTGTTTGTACCGCTGATGCTATGAGAGGATATGTTCTTGTCCCTTATAAAAATGAAATCGCAGTAAAAGCCGGCGGAAAAACATATACACTTGGTACAGGGGCTGTTGTTCTTAGAACTGATACTGACGGTTATGTTAGTGCGAAAGGTAAATGGTATCATGGTAAGTTGCTTATCAAAAATATGGGTGGGAAACTTACCGTTATAAATGATATAGATTTGGAAAATTATATAAAAGGAGTTGTTCCGTCAGAAATGCCAGCCTCTTGGGAATATGAAGCATTAAAAGCCCAAGCAATTGCAGCAAGAAGTTTTGCGTTGGCAAATCTTGGAAAACAAGCAAAATATGGTTATGATTTGAAGGATAATACTGATGATCAGGCCTATGGCGGTGCGTCTGCTGAAACAAATATTACAAATAGAGCAGTAGATGAAACCCATGGACTTGTTTTAACCTATGATATGAAAATTATTTCAGCATATTATTCAGCATCTGCAGGCGGTATGACTTCTGATTCTATTTGGGGTGGGTACGCTCCTTATCTTCATTCCGTTCCATCATTTGATGATGCTGTAGGCAAAAAAGGTCATGGTGTTGGCATGTCTCAACACGGTGCTAATAATTTGGCTAAGCAAGGTTATAATGCCTATCAAATTTTGCAATATTTCTATTCTAATATTAAATTCGCTAAGTTAAATAAAGACTCTTAATGCCCATTTTTCAATACTTATGAATTGATATACTAGGGTATATCCTTGTTATTCTTTGATTTAGCCGAAATTAATTCCCTAAACCCCTTGACAGTATTGCATTAAAAGATTATAATAATCTAGTCGATACAATAAATTCTGCGGAGTTGGTTATGTATTCGTAGGTTTAAGGAAGAAGGAGGTTCATGATGAACAAAGAAGAATTAGTAAAAGAAGTATCAAAAAAATCAAAAGTTTCACAAAAAACTGCTGCTGATATTTTATCTGCAACTTTAGAAACAATCCAAAAAACAGTATCTAAAGGTAAAAAAGTTACTCTAGTTGGATTTGGTACTTTTGAAGCACGTAAAAGAGCTGCTAGAACTGGTAGAAACCCTCAAACAGGTGCAACTTTAAAAATTGCTGCAAAAACAGTTCCTGCATTTACTGCTGGTAAAAAATTCAAAGAAATTGTAAAATAATTTTATTTTATAAATTTTTCAAGGCCGGTAATCGTTTTCGATTACCGGCCTTTTTTAAAGAAGTATAAATATTCTTGAATGTGGGTTTTATTCGTGGTATCATTATGCTACAGTAAAAGTTTAAGAGGTGTTAAATGAAAAGTTCAACAATAAGAAGATCCACATTGTCAAAAGAAACAATGGAAGTTATAGAAAATTTATCTAAAGAACAGGATGAAAGTGGTTTACCAGGGGAATATGTAAGACCTGATGAAATTGAAGAAAGTGTAAATAGTAGTAACAATAACGGAATGTCACAAGAAATTGATTTGTTGTGGCAAAATTTCAAAACTAATCAATTTAATACAAATTCTCCTATTGTTCACCTATTTGTTGGGATTCTTATTGGTATCGTTCTAACCTCTGCGGTTTTTGTAATTCATTCAATGGTTATAAAGGATAGTACAAATTCCGGTAAATCTCCTGTTTTGGGTATAGAAAATATTTTCAAATCAAAAGAAAAGGTTGAAGAACCTACTCTTGAGCAACAGGCAAATATTCAACAAAATATTCCTGCTGACAGTGATGTAAATTCTGTAGATAATGCTGTTAAAGAAAATACTGAAACCCCGGTTGCTGAAACTTCTGAGACTGAGGCAACGGCTTCTAATAATGTTGATACTTCATCTATGACCAAATATAAAGTTAAAAGCGGTGATACTATAGAAAGTATAATCAAACAGCATTACGGAACTTATTCTCCTGACAAGGCTGAGCAAATTATGAAGGTTAATAATATGCCGTCTCTTGATCGTATTAATATTGATCAAGAAATTTTGCTTCCATAGTTTTGATTGAGGTAGGTTATGCTTAAAAAATATGTAAAAGTTTTATTTACTATATTTATCTTATTGGTTATTACAGGAGTAAGTGTTCGTGCTGATGAGGTTAGCACATCTGTCAAAACTCCTGCTGAAACTGCCGATGTTGAGGCAAATGTTGCAAAAGATAACAATTCTTCTGATGAGATAGTCAAGGTTTCTGATAATGATTTGCGTTCACGATTTTTAAATAATGGTACTGTTATTATGGAAATCAACATCAGAAATTTCAATTCTAAAGATATAGATGGTGATGGTTTTATTCGTGAAGATATTGGAGAAGTTCGAGGAACTTTTCTTAACGCAATTGATAGGCTTGATGAGATGAAACGTTTAGGTGTGAATACTATTCATGTGTTGCCTATCACACCTGTTGGAAAGTTGAAGGCTCTTGGTACTGCAGGAAGTTTATATGCTGCTTCTGATTTTCAATCTATAAATCCTGATTTAGTGGATAAAAATTCAAAGTTAACACCAGAAGAACAGGTGAAAAAATTTATACAAGAAGCGCATAAAAGAAAAATTAGAGTTATTGTAGATGTTCCTGCTTGTGCTTCTTACGATTTGTATTTACAAAGACCTGATTTATTTGTTCAACAGGCTTCCGGAGAGCCTGTTATGCCTGCTGACTGGACTGATGTAAGACTTCTTGCAACAGGTACTCAGGACAAGGTTGATGTTAATGTTTACAGTTTATACAAAGATTTTGTAAAATATGTTATGAATTTGGGAGTCGACGGAATTAGGGCTGATGTTGCTCACTGTAAAACTCCTTTGTTTTGGAAAGAATTAATTGAATATTCAAGAAGTAAAGATCCTGAATTTTTGTGGTTGGCTGAAAGTTCTGATTCTTGGAGTGAGGCAATTTCTCCTCAGGCTGTTTTTACTCCGTATAATAAACTTTTAGAAGCAGGATTTGACGGTTATTACGGGTCTTTCTTTAATTTGAAGGATTGGAAAACTTCAAAAGAATTGTATAAGCAGTTTTCTTTCACTCTATCTGATAATAAAAAGTATAGTGAACCTAAAAGTGTAATCGGCAGTTTTACAACTCATGATGAGGTTAGTCCGATATTGTTAAAAGGTCCTGCACTTAGTGATATGATGATTTGGCTCAGTGCAACTTTGCCTATTAATACTTATTTCCCTGACGGATTTCAGACAGGAGATGATTATATTTACAAAATGGGTAATAAACTTGCTCCGTCTTCTGAGACTGACGATGATACTTATTTTGTTCATCGTGGCAAAATTGATATCTTCAATTTGTCAAGACAGCCGGGTGGTAACAATACTGTTTTGAGAAACGATATTCTGCTTGGAAATAATGTTAAGCAAAGTATTTTGCCCGTTTTGAATGAGGGTAGTTTTACTCCGTTAAAAACAAATAACCAAAAAGTTTTTGCTTATATGTTTTCAAATAATATAAAAAAGGTTATTACAATAGGAAATCTTGATTTTGAAAATTCTGTAAAAGCGGTTGTAAAAGTTCCGAAATTTAATCCAAAGCATCAAAATGTTTTACCTATAAAAATCAGTACAATGCCTGATGTTAAAAGGGGTAAGGTCATTTTGAATATGAATCCGGGGGAAACGGTTGTTTTAATAATTCATGAATTGCTTTAGGTTATTAAAGTAATTTTTCGGCTTGTTCTATTGCTGCAACCATTCCTAAATAATTTGCAATATTTTTGCCTGCAATATCAAAGGCTGTTCCATGACCTGGAGATGTTCTTATAATATCTAGTCCAATGGTTGTGTTTACTGTATTCATTCCTGCAACAGTTTTTATAGGAATTAGGCCTTGATCATGATAGGTTGCAATATAGCAGTCATATTTGTCTTTGGTTTTGTTAAAGTAATGCTTTGCCGCATCAACAAACAGTGTATCTGCCGGTAGCGGCTTTGTAATATTTATACCTTCTTCATTAAGTTCTTTAACTGCCGGTATTAGAATTTCAAGTTCTTCTTTCCCTAATATTCCGTTTTCTCCTGCATGAGGATTTAGTCCGCATAGGGCAAATTGGGGATTTTTTATTTTTAATTTGTTTTCAAAAACGTGGAAGGTATTTTTGATTTTTGTTTTCACCAAATCTTTGGTTAAGGTTATTTCCTTTAAAGGGCAATGTCTCGTCAATAAAAGTACTCTGAAATTTTCTGCAATAAACAACATTTCGGCTTGTTGATTTTTATTTGCCAGATAGTGTTGCAAAACTTCTGTTTGACCGTTAAAAATGTGTCCTGCCTTGTGCATTGCTTCTTTAGCAGTTGGGGCTGTTACTATTGCTTGAGGCATAATTTCACAAACTTTTTTTAAACTTTGAAAAGCAAATTCTCCGGCTTCTTTTGTTATTTCGCCGGGTTTTATGTCTTTTTTTGAATATGGAATTTCTATAATTTCGTAGGAATCTTGTAGTTTTCCATAGTAGTTTAAAATTTCATTGTTTGAAATTATTACAATTTTGTCTTTATTAATTTTTAAATGATTTAGTGCTTTTATTGTAATTTCTGCCCCAATTCCATTGGGATCGCCTGTTGTTATTGCAATTTTATTCATTACAGTTGTTCTTCGTGTTTTTTAAAGTAGTTTAGAATTTCTATAAGTGTGTTGACACCACCAAGATTACCTGATTTTGTAACGAGCCATTGGTCAGATGTTGCATTTTTGCTTAGCGCAATTGCTGGTAATACTTCATCAATTAGTTTTAGTTGATTGGCATCAATAGCGTTACAGCATTTGTAAGATGTTTCTCCTCCTAATGTGATAAGTATTGCTTTGCATTTGCTAAGAACCTGTTTGGTCAATTCTGCCAGAAAATCTGTAATTGCACCTGCTAATCCTGATTTTGTTAAATCTGCTTTCATTGTATCTTCGGAAAATCCGTCAAAATTATTTAGTAATTTTGAGGTGTGAACAAGTACAACATTTGAACCAACAAGGTTTGATACAATTCGATTAACCAAATCTTCTTTGACTCCGCCTAAAATAGTGTCCATCCCAAGTTCTATAACTAGACTGTTTTCTTCAAAATCTTCTGATTGTTCATATTTATCAATTTGATTTAGGGTTATTTGTGTTGCACTTCCCGATACAATAAATTTCGGTAATTTTGGAAGTTTTATTGGTAATCTTTCTGAAGTTTCATCTTTTGGAATCCACTCATTACTTAAAACTTTTCCTGCAGCAGCATTACCTACAGGTAAAATCTTATAATTAGACTTTTGCATAGCAAGAGCAAGTTGTTCTAAATCCGTTATTGAAACAGCATCTGCCACAATGATTTTAACACCATTTTCTACAAGTTTGTTTATCGCTTGCAAGATAGGCCCTGCTCCGTCAAGTATTGTCTTTAATTCAATAGAGCCGACAATATTTTTAAGATTGTTGCCTAATTGTGATTGCAAAAGTGTTGGAAGGTGTGATTCAAAAATTGGTGAATGCGGATCTCTTGCCATTTCTGTTCTTTCAATCGGAACTCCTTTTAATATTTGATATCCGCCAACTGTTATCCTGTTTTCTTGCGGGAACGCTGGCATTATTAATGCTGCATCCCATTCCAATACTTCTAGCATTGACATTACTTCTACTGCAATATTTCCTCTGATTGTAGAATCTATTTTTTTGTAGAAATAGTCAGGATTAACTTTATCCAAAAGATATTTTGTTGCTTGTTTTACTTTTTCAAAAGCATATTCAGGCGCGATATTTCTGGATTCTGTTGCTATTGCCCAGACTTGTGGAGCATCTGATATTGCAGGTTCTTGCTCTGTATTTAACAGGATGTGTGTGTCTGCATTATTTAGCATAAACTGCAGAGCTGTATCGTTTGCTCCTGTTAAATCATCTGCAATAATGCCTACGGTATTGGAATTTATTATCATAATACTGCTTCTTCTACGTCCTTTTTAGAGCCTAATAATCTTATTGTGTTTGCACGGATATAGAAAGATTCTCTTTCATTGTTTGTTGTTTTATCTATCCATTTGTTGTTTGCAATTGCACCATCTACAGCAACAAGTCTGCCCTTTTTTACATATTCTGCTGCAAATTCTGCTTGTTTATCCCAAACATCTACATTAAACCAGTCTGTTACTTCTGATTTTGTTTTGGAATCCCAGCGGTTTACTGCTACAGAAAAACTTGCTTTCATTTTTCCTGAGTCAAATGCTTTAAAGTTTTCTGAAGCATCTCTGCCTACTCTTCCAACTACTACTACTGTATTCATTTATTTACCTCTTTCAGTATTATTTTATATTATACAAATTTTGTTTTTTTAGTCAAAATTAATACATTCTAACAAGACTTCTAACTTTTGAAAGAATTTCGCCTGCTCTTTCTCTTGCTTTTGCTGAACCTTCTTTTATTATGTCGTGAACTTCATCAATGTGTTCTTCATAATATTTTCGACGTTGTCTTATTGGTGCAAACTTTTCATTAATCTTTTCTGCTAATTGTCGTTTGCATTGTGCACAACCTCTTAATCCTTTTTCGCATTCATATCTTACTGTTTTTATTTCTTCTTCATCGCCAAATATTGACCAATATTTGAATGCTACTTCGCAATCGTCAGGATGTCCCGGATCATCTTTGCGTAGTCTTGAACGGTCGGTTATTGCTGTCATTACTTTCTTTGCGGTTACTTCTTCTGTATCTGATATTTTTATATCATTGTGGAAGGATTTTCCCATTTTGTTTCCGTCTAAACCACAAATTAATGAGCATTTATTTAATAACGGCTGCGGTTCTTTGAAAAATTCTTCTCCATAAAGGTTGTTAAATCTTCTTGCAATATCCCTTGTTATTTCAATGTGTGCAACCTGATCAATTCCAACAGGTATGTAATCTGCATTAAACATCATTATATCTGCACTCATTAAAACAGGATATCCCATTAGACCGTAATTTATTTGTGAACCTTGGGCATCTTTGTTTTTCAAAATCTTTGCCATATCCTTTAAGCAAGGGTCGCGTTCTACCCAATTTTGCGGAGTAATCATGCCTAAGTATATGTTTAGTTCTGCAATTTCTGGAACTAATGATTGTACATATATTACGGATTTTTTAGGATCTAGTCCGCAAGCAAGCCAGTCAATGATTACATCAAGTGTGTTTTGTTTTAAATCTTCTGTTTTGTCATATTTTGTCGTCAGAGCATGCCAATCTGCTGCAAAAAAATAACAATCATAATCGTCTTGAAGATTTACCCAATTTTGGATAACTCCCAAATAATGTCCTAGATGTAATTTGCCTGTCGGGCGCATTCCTGATACTATTACTTGCTTCATTTCCTATCCTTTCTATATAACGTTGTTATTATAGTACAAAAATACCACTCTATAAGTGAAATTTTGTAAAGATATTATTCTGTCTGTGAACTTTTATTATTTATTCTTTGGGTCTTTATTTTTCGTTTTGTGTGTTATACGTCGTATTCATCTAAAAGTTCATTCATATCTGCTTCAAATTCTTTAAAGTCTGCTTGTGTTATATCAGGTTTTATCTCTTTTATAGACTCTATTAGGTCATCTTCTGTAATTTGTGAATTATTATTTTTGTTTTTTGCATTTTCAACAATATTTACTATCCCTTTTGCACTGTAGGCTTCGTTATTGTTTATTGCTTTTGTAAGTTCATTTCCTAATTTGTCGTAGTCAATATCTTTTTGTGCATAATCTTTAGCATGGTATTGGAAAATTTTTGCTGCATCCGTTTGGTTTGGAGGACCAAGAAATATTTGATAAGGTATTAGATCTGCTCGAAGTAATCCTGTGTCAAATTTGCGAGGATGGCTGGAAGTCATAATTATTGTGGCTTTGTATTTGTTTGCACAATCGTCAAGTAAATCCGCAAATTTCCCGGCTGCTGTTTCTTTTAGTGTAATAAGACCTGTTGTTAAATCTTTTTTATCTTTTTCAGTCAGTAATGTGCTGAAATTAATATCATCAAGTAAAATGATAGTTCTTTTATTAGGTGTTTCTTTAGAATTGTAGCGCTTTTTTGCTTTCTTTAATTCGTTTTTCAAATCTTTTAGAATAATATTATCATCTTGTATTGTATTTATTGAGACAAATTCACAACCTGTCTTTTGGGCAAAAGCCTTTGCAAATTCAGTTTTCCCTGTTCCGTGTTGCCCGTATAATAAAATCCCGTTTGGAATGTTTGCGTTGTAACCTATTTTTTCTAAATTTAGTTTTCCGATAAAAATATTTTCTAATCTTTCTTTTACTCTTTCATATCCGGCAATGTTATTCCATTCTGTTTCTTGCCTCTTTTTAGGGCTATTGTTGCTTTTGTTTATATTATGTAGCAACAATTCTATATTTGTTAATTCTTTGGCTTTTTGCTTTCCTAGTCCAAATAATTTTTGCAGTACGTTACGTGCATCTAAATTCTTTTTTAGTTGCGCATCGTAGTCAAATGTGTCTTCATAAGAGGTGAAGTTAATTTGTGTTTTCGGTTTTGGGTTATATTGATTTGCAGGCAAGAAATTTCTTCCTGAAAAATTATTGCTAATTGGTTGAATGTGCATTATTTTAATCCCTTTACCGCTATTATATACCGCTGAAATCTAAATATTACTTTTTTAGTAGTATGTGGGTAATATTTCTTTATATTATATATTAGTGTCATTTTAAAATTTTATAATGCATAAATAACAAATAAAAAAAGTCGCTTTATAAGCGACTTTTAAAAATGGTCGGGATGACACGATTTGAACGTGCGACCCCCTCGTCCCAAGCGAGGTGCGCTACCAAACTGCGCTACATCCCGATATATAGTTTTCAAGGTTTGGGAAATCTCCTTGTGACCTTTCCTTATGATTTTATATTTGGCTAGGTTTTGGGTTTTCTCCCTTGCGTCTTTTCGACTGCTCTTTTATACTAGGATAAAAGTTTTTTATTGTCAATCTTTTTTGTAAATAAAGTTTTATTAAGTATCTTTATTTGTGTGATATAATTATATATATTATGGTTAGACTAATTAACAAAAAAAATATGTCAGTTGTTGCGGATGGAGTTTATTCTTGGATGAAACTTCAAGACAAATTGACTTATATTGCTGAGTATAATAATCCGGGAATTACTCCTTGTATATATGTAATGTGGCATGGAAATCAGTTTTGTGTGCATGGTTTGCCGGATAGAGGTAATGTTAATATTCTAATTAGTACATCAATTGACGGGGAAATTATTTCAAGTATTGCAAGGCGTCTTGGGTATCAAACCTGCAGAGGCTCTTCAGGTCGAAGAGGTTCGGTTTCCGGTACATTACAAATGATTTCAAAGTTGAAAAACGGTGAAAATATTGCAATTATGGTGGATGGACCTAAGGGGCCTATACACACTGTAAAACATGGTGCAATTACTCTGGCAAGAGAAGCGGGAGTTCCCATTGTGCCTGTTGATTGGTATTCTGATAATTTTACCTTTTTGAAGTTCCCGTCTTGGGACAGAATGACTTGTCCTTTGGGTCCTGCTTGGATTTTGAATACTTATGGTGAGCCTATTTATGCTGCAGGAAAAACTGATGAACAGGTGGCTGAAGAAGTTAGAAATTCATTGCTGGAGTTGCAAAATTTGGCTCCTGAACGTTATAAGGAAGCGAAGAAGTTGAAATTATGGAGAAAAAAGAAGTAAAAGTGTCTATGCTTCAAATGTCATCAGTTGTTGGTGATATTGAAGCAAATATAAATAAAGTAAAAGAGTTGACGGATTATAGGTTGCCTTCTGATTCTGATGTTTTAGTTTTACCGGAAGTGTGGACTGTAGGATGGGATTGTTCGTGTTTCAGAGATTCTGCTTTACCTTTAGGCAGCGGTTTGGTGCATGATTTCCTTTCTGGTATTGCGAAAAAGTATTCTGTTAATATTATTGGCGGCAGTTATATCACACTTGAGGATGGAAAGTATTACAATACTTGTCCTGTTTACGATAGAGGGGGTAATCTTATTGCCAGTTATTCCAAAAATCATTTGTATTCATATTACGGGTGTGATGAAGATAAATATGTTTCTGTCGGAGATTCTCCTGTTATGGTTGATTTAGACGGAGTAAAGTATGGATTAACAATTTGTTATGATATTAGATTTCCGGAGATTTACAGGGCTTATATGAAATTAGGCGCTGATGTTTTAATCAATTGTGCGGCTTGGGGGTTTAAGAAGGCTGTGCCTTGGGAGATTATGACAAAATCAAGAGCTGTCGAAAATCAGTGTTATATGATTGCTTTAACTCAGTCCGGATATATTAAAAATAACGAATATAATCTTGGTGAATCCAGAATTATTGATTATGAGGGAAAAGAAGTTGTTTCTATTATGTCCGGTGAGGGTATTGTTTCCGGGGTTTTGGATTTAGAATCTATGTATGAATTTAGAACTAAATCTCCTACGTTGAAAGACATAAGAGATTGTTATGAGGTAAAGTTGGTATGCAAAAAGTAATTTGTTTTATATTATTTTTTATGATGTCAATAACTTCTGTTTTGGCGGAATCTATTGATAAAACGCTTAATAAAATGAACATTAATAAAGGTGCAGTTTCCGTTATGATAAAAAATGTTCAATCCGGTGATACTGTATATGCTTTGAATGAAACAACACCGATGCATCCAGCGTCAACTTTAAAAATATTGACATCATCTGCTGCGGTTGATACCCTTGGTGCGGATTATAAATTCAAAACACAATTATATAAAAGTACAAATAATGATTTGTATTTTAAATTGTCAGGTGATCCTTTGTTAAAAACATCTGATTTAGAAAAACTTATTAAGGCTGCAAAAACTAAAAAAATAACTCCTAAGAATATTTATATTGATGATTCTGTTTTCGATAAAAATGAATGGGGTGAAGGTTGGCAATGGGATGATGAATTAAACCCATTAATGCCGAAATTCAGTGCATATAATCTTAATAAAAATCTTTTGTACTTATATATTAATCCTTCACAAAATGGCAGTCCTGCAACTATTGAAATTGATTCAAGTTATCCTGTTCCGTTTATGAATTATACAAAAACTGTATTGAACGGTGTTTCAAATGTCGGAATTGCAAAGAATGAAGAAATACCTAATCTTTTGAATATTGTAGGTACGGTTTCTAAGAAGTTAACAAAAGTGCTTCCTGTGAGAAGTCCTAAGTTGAATTTTATTTTGTGTTTGGAGGATGTTATAAGAGATAGCGGATTTGAATATTATTCAAAAATTACAAGCGCCAAAATGCCGGCTCAAAATATATATTTGGTTTGTGGTGTTGAGCATAGTCTTGAAAATATTCTTCCATTAATCTTGAAAAACAGCGATAATTTTGCTGCCGAAACAGTTTTTAAAATGGGTGGTGCTGTTTATGCAAATTCGCAAGGTTCGTTTGCAAATTCGCAAAAAATGCTTGATGCTTATTTTGAGAAGTTAGATTTGAATTCGGCTGATATTAAAATTGTTGATGGAAGTGGAGTTTCTAAAAATAATTTGATGACTGCAGAATTTATGACAAATTTTTTAATGAATAGAGCAAATGCAGGTGAGTTTGAAGAATTTAAAGAACTTTTACCTAAACCTTCTGAAGGTACTTTGAAAAACAGAATGTTGTATTTCCAAGATAATTTGCATGCTAAAACAGGAACTTTAGCCAATACCAGTGCAATTGCAGGATATCTTACTTCAAAACGAGGCAAATTGTTCGCTTTTGATATAATGATAAATGATGCAAGAACATCTGATGCTGATAAGAAAAATATTGAAGAACAAATTCTTCGAACTTTATATATGAGTTATTAGTAAATTTAAAGGTAAAAGATTATGTATGAACCCGAAGTTTCTATAATTACACCAACTTATAATATTGTTGATAATGGACAGGCTGATGATTTTACTCTGTTAATAAATTTGTTGAACAGGCAAACTTATGAGTATATTGAGCATATTGTTATAGATAATGCCTCTACTGATGGAACTCAAGTTCTTTTAAAGGAATATAAAAATTCAGGATATTTGAATTTCTTTTCTGAACCTGACAGAGGTAAGTATGATGCGATGAATAAGGGCTTGCTTAGAGCAAAAGGCAAATATGTCGGGTTTTTGAGTTGTGATGATTTTTATCATGATATTACAGGTATTGCCGATATTGTAAATGTTATGGAAAGTGAAGATGCGGATTTTTGTTTTTTCCCTTCTTATTGTTGTCAGCCTGATGGAACTGTTTTTCAATTTGTTCCTGCAATGCTTAATGTTTTTCAGGTTGCACCTTGTCCTAGGCAGGCTGTAATTTATAAAAAGTCTGTGTTAAACGATTTGCGCGGTTTTGATGAAAAATTTAAACTCCTTGCAGATTATGATTTAATGATAAGGCTTGTTTTGCAAGGCTATAAAGGCGTTTTATTTGAGGGGAATATAGTAACTTATAAAATGGCTACGGAGGCGGTAAAACATTCTGTACAGGCCGAGGCTGAATGTAATCATATATTTTATAAAAATTACAAGCCTATTTATCCTGTTACTAATGAAATGCTTGATAGAATGGTTAAAATATCAGAATTTCCAAAACCTTTGTTGGACAAGTTGGTTAAATGTTTTCCGGAGGAGGACCATGATTTGTTCTTCGAACGCTATCAGCAAATGTATAATCTTCGCAGAGAGGCTGCAAGAAATCTTAAAAATCAAAGATAATTGTAAATTTGTTTTTAATGTTTTATGTAAACAATTTGCTTATTAATCTTTCGTGTTTATAATTATGATATAGTTTAGTTTTATGTAAGAAAGTTAGGGAAATATGAGTGAAAAGAAAATAGCAGTTTTAGGTTGCGGTTTGTGGGGAAGAAATATTGTCCGTAATTTCTATAATTTGAATGCATTAGGTATGGTTTGTGATTTGGATGATGAAAACTTGGCAAAAGTAAAAGAGCAATATCCTAATGTTAAAACTACCAAAGACTTTCACGATATTATAAATAGTGAAGATATTATGGGTGTTGTTGTTGTTACTCCTAGCCATACTCATTATAAATTCGTTAAGGCAATGTTAGAAGCAGGCAAACACGTTTATGTGGAAAAACCTATTTCTACTGTTGCGCAAGAGGCTAAAGATTTAAAAGATCTTGCAGATAGTAAAGGGCTTGTGTTAATGGTAGGTCATTTACTTTTATATCATCCGGCAGTTAACAGACTTAAAATGCTTGTTGAAGAAGGTGTATTGGGCGATATTGTTTATGCTCAAAGTGACAGACTTAATATAAATTATTTCAAAAATGACAGAAGTGTAATGTGGGATTTGGCACCTCATGATGTTTCTATGATAAGTTATGTTTTGGGTAAAAATCCTCAACGTGTCATTTCTGCTATCGGATGTTCTTCTGATAGAAATGATATTATGGATATTACTCATATCGGTATTCTTATGGAAGGCGGGGCAATCGCTCATATTACTGATAGTTGGATTACTCCGAGAAAACATGTTCAACTTCTTGTTAGAGGAACAAAGGCTACTGCTATTTTAGATGATACTGTTCCTGAGCATAAGTTGACTATTTATGATAACTATAAGGCTGGTACAATAGAAAATGTTCAATTGGATTACTTGGAAATAGAACCCCTCAAATTGGAGTGTCAACATTTTATCAGTTGTTGTGAAACTGGTAAAAAAGCACGTTCAGACGGTGAAAATGGTTTTATTGTCGTTAGCATATTGGAAGAAGCAGAAAAAATTATGTTAGGAGATAGGGTTAAAAATCTTGACCATATGAACTTTGCTCTATCAAGATCTAAAAAATTAAAATAAGTAAAAGAGAGGTAAAATAATATAATGGATATCAAGAATAATACAGCCAATATTGTTTCTGTCAGCAGAATTTTTGTTGCTTTTGTTGCAATAGGGTTGTTATTTAATCATTCTACGGCGGCATATATATGGGCTGTGGTGCTAACCATTGTTGCTTTTGCAATGGATGGTGTTGATGGTTATATTGCAAGAAAGTACAATCAGGCTTCTGAATGGGGTTCTGTATTAGATATTATGGGAGATAGAATTGTAGAGGCTTCTTATTGGATTGTATTTGCCGTTATGGGTTGGCTAAATATTTTATTTCCGATTATATGTATTGCAAGGGCTTTTACAACAGATAGTATCAGAAGTGTTGCTCTGTCAAAAGGTATGACGGCTTTTGGTGATAAGTCTATGCAATCTACAGCGTGGGGCAAGTTTATTTGTGCTTCTAAATTTATGAGAATAAGTTATGCTGTTGCAAAGGTTGCGGCATTTGTTCTTATGATTGTTGCATATACTCCTCATTTGGAGTCTAATACTGCTGAGATTATCAGATTAGTTGCAGTTGTTCTTGCTTGGTTTGCAATTATATTTTGTGTAGTTCGCGCTATTCCTGTTGTTGCTGAAAGCGGAAAGTTATTTAACGATGGCAAGTAAACTTAATATAGTTCTTTATGAACCGGAAATTCCTCAAAATACAGGTAATATTGCAAGACTTTGTGCTTGTTGCGGTGCAAGTTTATATTTGGTTGGCAAGTTAGGCTTTTCTTTGTCTGCTAAATATACAAAAAGAGCCGGTTTAGATTATTGGGACAGTGTTGATTTGCACAGAGTTGAGTCTATGGATGAGTTGTATAAAGAGTTTCCGAATGGTACTTTTTATTATTTAACAACTAAGACTGATAAGTTATATACTGATATTGAATTTAAGGATGGGGATTTTATCGTGTTTGGACCTGAAACAAGAGGTTTACCTGAAAAATATGTAAAAGATTCTCATGCAAGAACTATTCCAATGATTCCCGGACAGAGGAGTTTAAATTTATCAAATTCTGTTGCTATAGTTGCGTATGAGGCGATTAGACAAAATGGATTATAAGTTACCAAAGCGGTTTGAAAATTCTCATAAGGGTACTTATGGCCGAGTGTTAAATTTTGCGGGCTCTGATTATATGCCTGGCGCGGCTTACTTATCAAGTGTTTCTGCTTTGAAAATTGGTTGCGGGTATTGTTTTCTGTGTTCTACAGATAGAGTAATCAATATTGTTGCAACAAAATCTCATAATGTTGTTTTTCTCCCGCATTCAAAATTGTTTGATAATTTAGATACTTTTGATGTTGTTGAGGTTGGTTGTGGGTTATCTCAGGGGGTAGAATATAAAAATTTGCTTGAAAATTTGTTATCGAAGTTACGAAAAGATATTCCGCTTCTTGTTGATGCTGATGGTATTAATATTATTGCCAATAATCCGGAAATTCTTTTGAAACATCATTTTAAAAATGTTGTTTTAACTCCTCATCCACAAGAAGCCGCAAGACTTTTGAATTGTTCAGTTGAAGAAATTCTATCAGATACAAAGGCAAGCGCTCAAAAAATTTCTCAAAAATATAACTGTATAACGGTTTTAAAAACTCATAGAACTGTAGTAGTTAATCCGAGTGGTGAAATTTATGAAAATACGACAGGTAATAGTGCGATGGCAAAAGCGGGTTCTGGTGATGTTCTAGCAGGCATGATCTCCGGATTGATTGCTCAAGGTATGAATATTTTTGAAGGTGCTTGTTTAGGTGTTTATTTGCACGGGCTGTGCGGTGATATCGCAAGGGATAAACTCACTGAATATTCTGTCTTGGCTGAAGATTTGATAACTCATATTCCTGATGCCATAAAAGTTTTGCAATCTAAAGATTCTGAAAATAAATAACCTGATAAGTGAATATTCTTATCAGGTTATTTTATTTATATTTCTTTTATTTATATTAACTTGCGATTTGTTCCATAATTTCAAAAGGTTTTTCAATAACTTTCATTGACTGTCTTGTTATTATACCTCTTTTTAGTTCACTGAAAGATGCTCTTTTTGAACTAAATTTCTTTTTCAAAAATTCATAAGCAACTTTAGGGTCGCATTTTGAACCGCAAGTGAATAAATCAACTGCAGCATAACCTAATTCAGGCCAAGTATGAATAGCCAAATGGCTTTCGGAAATAATAACCACACCTGAAACTCCATATGGACTAAACATATGGAAACATTTTTGTACAATTGTAGCACCGCATTCTAATGCAGCATCTATCATGTATTTTTCAACCTTATCAATACTGTTAAGGGTATTAGGGTCACATTCAAAAAATTCTGCAAGCACGTGTTGTCCTAAATGTATTTCGTCGAGTTGCTCATTTCTTTCGAACATGTCTAATGGTGAATTTGTCAATTTTTGTATCTCCTTTTGCTATAAATGTATATTTCGTACTCTAATATAATATAATAAAAATTAAATTTTTTTGCTATTATTTGTTGAGGTATGTTCAGAGTGTATTTTATAATAGTTAAAAATACACTTGTAATAAGATTTACAGCCTTTTGAGCAATATTAAGTTTTGTTAATCCTATTTTATTTAATTCTGCTTTGTATTATTATCAAGTTATGAATAATAAAATTTTAGTAATAGATGATGATAGAGCCATCAACGAATTAATAAAGGTAAATTTGGAATTGGCTGGTTATGGAGTTGTACAGGCATACGACGGAATTAAAGGGTTTGCGCTTTGCAAGCAGGAGTTGCCTTCTCTAGTAATTTTAGATGTTATGATGCCTGATGTTGATGGATTTACTGTTGCCAAAAGAATTAGGCAAAATGACGAAACTCGTGATATTCCGATTATCATGCTTACTGCGCTTTCTCAATTAAATGATAAAGTTAACGGGTTTAATATCGGTGTTGATGATTATTTGGTTAAACCTTTTGAAATTGAAGAGTTATTGGTAAGGGTAAGAGCGCTGTTGAAACGTACTAATCAAATTCCAAAGTCTGCTTCAACAAGAGATTTGCTTACTCTTGGCGAGATTACTTTATTACCTGAACTTTATAGTGTAAAGATTAATGATAAACAAGTAAAACTTACTCCGATTGAATTTGAAATATTTAATTTGTTATTTCAAAATCATGGAAATATGGTTTCTTCAGCAAAGTTGCTAAAAGAAGTTTGGGGGTATTCTCCTGATGATGATATCGAAACGATAAGGGTACATATTAGACACTTAAGATCAAAAATTGATAAAATCGCAGATGGTAAAAAATATATTGAAACAATCTATGGTGGCGGTTATAAGTTAAATATTTGACATTGATAGAATGAAATAATAAATATAAAACGGCACTCTTTTTAATTAAAAAGAGTGCCGTTTTTGTCTATATCTATATTAACTATGCTTGAGCAGTTTCAGTTTCTGCTGCAGCTGCTTCAGCCGCTGCTTTTGCTGCTTCTTCTTCAGCTTGTTTTTTAGCTAATGCTTTTTTAGAAAGTTTTACTGTTTCTTTTTTTACATAGTTCAATGTACCATCTTCGTTACAATTTTTGATTAAGTATGCAACTGTTTCTGTAGGTTGTGCACCTTTTGAAATCCATTCAAGTGCTGTTGCTTTATCTAATTTCATAACTTTAGTTTTTGGATTATAGTGACCTAATTCTTGAATAGGACGACCTTCTCTTTTTGTTGTTGAGTTAATAACAATAACTCTGTATGTAGGGTTTTTCTTAGCACCTAATCTTTTTAATCTGATTTTTAACATTCTTTATTTCCTTTTTTCTAATATCTAACAATTGCGGGAACCAACCGCCGCTTGTTGATTTCCTGAATCGGATAATAGAGGAATTAGCCGATTGTATCTTAATTCAAGCATAAATACATTATTCTTGCAAGTGTTTGTTTAATTTCCTTATAAAAACTTATATTTTGTTCATGTAGGCTATTTGTATGAGTTGCTTTTATTCTTTTTTGCGGTAAAATCAACACTAGATACATGTGTAAATAGGAAAAGGATATTAAAGATGGAAACAACATTAACTAAAGTAAAAGACAATCTTGTTAAAATAACAATGACAATTCCTGCATCTGAAGCATCTGTTGCTTACAATAATGCAGCATCTAAAATTTCACAATACATCAATATTGATGGGTTTAGAAAAGGTAAGGCTCCTAGAGCGGTTGTAGAAAGACACGTTGGCGTTGATAGAATTCGTCAAGAGGCTTTGGAATCTTTGTTACCTAAATATTTAGGTCAAGCAATTTATGATAACAAATTAGATGTTATTACTCAACCTGCCATTACAGATTTCAAATTTGAAAACGGTCAGGATGTGGAAGTAACTTTTGAAGTTGAAACAAGACCTGAAGTTGCTTTGGGTGCTTACAAAGGTTTAGATGTAAAAGTTGAAGTTCCGGCTGAAGATGATGGTGCTTTTGACAAAGCATTAAACGGATTCTTAACTCAACACGCATCTTATGAATTAGTTTTGGACAGACCTTCTAACAATACTGATACTGTTGTATTTGATTTTGAAGGAACTTGTAATGGAGAATTAATCCAAGGTGGTTCTGCAAAAGGTTATACTCTTGATTTGGGTAATTCAAATTTCATTCCTGGGTTTGCTGAACAATTGGTTGGTCACAATATTAAAGACGAATTTGATATTCAGGTAACTTTCCCTGAAGATTATCATGATGAAAAATTAAAAGGTCAACCTGCTACTTTTGCTATTAAATTAAATGAAATTAAGCAAAGAGTATTACCGGAACTTAATGATGAATTTGTAAAAAAATCTAGCAGATTCCAAACAGTTGATGAGTTAAAGGCTGATATTAAAGATTATATCGAACAACAAAGAAAGAATATCAAAAAGGTTAATGCAGAAAATGCAATCTTTAAAACAATTATTGATTCTACAACAGTAGAAATTCCTCAGTCTATGATTGATAGAGAAGTTGCTTCTTTGAAGGATGAATATAAACAAAGAATTTCATATCAAGGTTTAGATTGGGATGCTTTTGTAAAATCTCAAGGTGATGATTTTGAGGCAAATTTGAGTGCTGATGCATCAGATAGAATTAAAAATTCTTTAATAATTGATAAGATTGCAAAAGAAGTTGATATCAAAGTTGAGCAAGCAGATTTCCAAACAAAATTGTCACAGATGGCTAGTTTGTATGGCGTTGGTGCTGCTGATATGATTAAGCAGTTTGGAAAGAACCCTGATTTTCTTGCTTCAATTTCTCAACAAATTATTAATGAAAAAGTAAGAGAATATTTGTTTGAAAATAACAATGTTGAATATGTTGAAGTGAAGCCGGAAGAAAAAGCGGTTGAAGTATAATACAAAAAAGTTATAATATTAAATAAGAAAGGGAATTAATCATGAGTTTTGTACCTGTAGTAATTGAACAATCCAGCCGTGGAGAAAGATCTTTTGATATTTTTTCAAGGTTACTAAGGGAAAGAATCATCTTTTTGGGAACACAGATTGATGATATGGTAGCAAATCTTGTTGTAGCACAGTTATTGCTATTAGATAGTGAAAATCCGGAAAAGGATATTATGCTATACATCAACAGCCCTGGTGGTAGTGTAACTGCAGGTTTTGCAATTTATGATACAATGCAGCATATCAGAGCTGATGTTTCTACAATTTGTTTAGGACAAGCAGCATCTATGGGTGCATTCCTTCTTTCTTCAGGAGCAAAAGGTAAGAGAATGGCATTGCCTCATTCAAGAGTTCTAATTCACCAACCTTTGGGTGGTGCTCAAGGTCAGGCTACTGATATTGAAATTCAAGCGGCTGAAATTATCAGAATTAAAAAAGCATTGAATGAAATATTGGCATCAAATACCGGTCAATCTCTTAAGAAAATTGAAAAGGATACTGACAGAGATTATATTATGACTCCTCAAGAAGCCCTTGAATATGGTATGATTGATAAAGTTATATCCAGAGATATTGTAAAATAATATAAATTTGGAGATTATTTAAATGCCAAAAAATGATGAAAAATTAAAATGTTCCTTTTGCGGTAAGACTCAAGACCAGGTAAAAAAACTTATTGCTGGTCCTGAGGTATATATATGCGATGAATGTGTCGAACTTTGCAATGAAATTTTAGAAGAAGAATTTTTCGAGGCAAAGGATAAAGATGATTCTGCTAAAAATGGAAAGGGTGAAAAGGAAGAAGCACCTATTCCTAAACCGCATGAAATCAAGGAATATTTAGATAAGTATATTGTAGGTCAGGATGATGCTAAGAAAGTTTTATCCGTTGCAGTTTACAACCATTATAAACGTTTGAAACATAACAAAAATAATGATGCTGATAATGTTGAGATTCAAAAGTCAAATATTTTGCTTGTTGGTCCAACCGGTTCAGGTAAAACTTTATTGGCGCAAACTCTTGCAAAAATGCTTGATGTACCTTTTGCAGTTGCAGATGCAACAACATTAACAGAGGCAGGTTATGTCGGTGATGATGTTGAAAATATTCTTTTGAGATTGTATCAGAATGCCGAATTTGATTCTGCAAAGGCTGAAAGAGGTATTATTTATATTGATGAAATCGACAAAATTTCACGTAAATCAGAAAATACGTCAATAACAAGAGATGTATCAGGTGAAGGTGTTCAACAGGCACTATTGAAAATGATAGAAGGTACTGTTGCACATGTACCGCCTCAAGGTGGTAGAAAGCACCCTCATCAAGAATTTATTGAAATTGATACCAGCAACATCTTGTTTATTGTTGGTGGTGCGTTTGTCGGTCTTGAAAAAATCGTTGATGCTCGTGCCGGAGAAGGTAATTCTGTCGGCTTTGGCGCGAAGGCTGCGATGTCTCAGGCTGAAAAGGAAGCAAATGCGGTTAAGTTGTTGAAAAAACTTCAGCCGGAAGATTTGCTTAAATTTGGTTTAATTCCTGAATTTATCGGTCGTGTTCCGGTTTATGCAGTGCTTGACCAGTTGAATGAAAAAACATTAAAAATGATTTTGACTGAGCCTAAAAATGCTGTCTTGAAGCAGTATCAAGCGTTGTTGAAAATGGATGGCGTTGATTTGGAATTTGAGCCGGATGCAATTGATTTAATTGCGAAAGAAGCAATTAAGCGTAAGACTGGTGCAAGAGCGTTGCGCTCTATTGTAGAAGAAATCATGTTAGATGTAATGTATGATGTTCCTACAAAGGAAAATATCGACAAGTTTGTGGTTACTGCTGATATGGTTAGAAATCGCAAAAATGCCGAAATCGTGCCGTTACCAACTAAAAAAGATCAAGAAATTACAGCATAATTTGCTATAAGATTATATGTATAAGCGGAGCGGATTTCAATTTGAAATCCGCTCCGCTTTATATTAAACAATAGACAAAAAAAGAAGATGCTTTAAGCCCCTTCTTTTTTGTTTTATTTTACTGTTTTTATGAGGGCATTAATAACATCAGGATCCCATTTTTTATTGACTTCTGATGTCATAATTTCCAGTGCTTTATCAGGTGTCATTGCTTTTCTGTATGGTCTATCTGATGTCATTGCAGAATAGGCATCTGCAACGGCTATTATTCTTGAACCTAGTGGAATTGATTGCCCTTTCAGTCCTTCAGGTTTTCCTGAACCGTCTACTCTTTCTGTTTGATAGGTTATGTATGGTACAACTTCTGACAAGAAGTTTATATTCATCAGCAGGTTAACTCCAACATTTGAGTGGTTTTGAATTTTTTGAAGTTCTTCTGTTGATAATTTTCCGTTTGTTGCAAAAATTCTTTCAGGTAATACAATTTTGCCTATATTTTGCAATAGTCCTGCATAATATATAAGATCTGTTGTTTTTTCATTTAAGCCTAATGTTTTGCAAATGTTTCTTGCAAGTTTTGCAGTGTTTCTTGAATGTGACACTGTATATTGACCTTTTCTGTCTACTGCGCTTGCAAGTGCTTCTACAAAGTTTTGTTGGTAGTCGCATAAATCGCCAATCAAGGCTGTTAATTCTGCTCTTGATTGTTTTAATTCAATTTCTGTTGTTTCCGGATTTGCTACCAATTTATTTACATGTTCGATTTCATTTTGTAGAGTAATCGTTGTTCCTAGTAAATTTGCAATACTAATTAAAAGTTCAGCAAAATCTTCTTCAAGTTTTTCGTTTCTTACAACTTCTATCATCCCAACTGCAGTTGCGGAACCTCGCATTGGTATATATAAATGCTTACCATTTTCAATGGTGTCATTATAGAGTAAATCATTTAATGTTATATTGTTTTGTTCGATGTTTTCTGTTGTTGTGCCTATAGGTGTTAATATATTCTCTTTTACTAAATATATTAAGCAATCCTCCACTTCCAGCATATCAACAATTGATTTTGCGATTGATGTATATATTGCTTGTTCTTCGCCCTGCGTGAAATTCAAAACACATAATGTGTTTTTTGAAGAATAGATATCAATTAATTCTAATAATTGATTTTGTAATCTCTCTTTTTTGTTGGCTGTAATACTTATTTTCTTTGCTAAGTCTTCTGAGATAAGTGTTTCTGATATGAAATCGCCCAAGTTGAGCGCAAACATTTCTTCCATGGGGTCAGAACCTGCTAATCCTTCGTTTTTCCCGAATAGTGAAACACCTGTTTTCTTCTCTTCTCTATCCATAAAATTTCCTTTATTGCATGCCTTCTTTTATTATATACGGCAAATTTTTTTTATTCTTTAATTACTTTTGGAAAATTTCATACTTTAGTATGGTATATTTCCAACTAAAGTTTATGATTTTATTTTACATTTCGTAATTTTTTGCAAAAAAAAGACTTCCCTATAACCTAGAGAAGTCTTTTTTTATTTTATTTCTTTTTAGTAACCTATTGCCCAATCAAAGTTGTTGTTAATAGGTTTTGTTACGTGTGAAACATTTTTCTTGTCAGCATTTAATGCAGTTATTTCCAAAACTTTGTCAGCTTTTTTTAGAAGGTTAAATTCTTCAACCTTGTTATCAACATTGTTAAAAGATTGAAATCTGTCAAGTTCTGCTTGTAAATCCTGATTTTCAGCGTTTAGTCTAACAATTTCACTATCAAGTTTGTTTAATTTTGCTTCGCAATTCATTGCTGTATAATAACTAATAAAAGTAACACTGATTGCAACTGTAATACAAAAACCTAATGCTTTATTAATTCTGCGCACAAACATTTCTTGAATGGTAATAGGTTTTTCTTGTATAAAACCACCATCAATAACAGTGTTGTCCGCAACTATTGTTTCTGTTGCGTAACTGTTTTTGTTATAATCTTCTGTTTGCTCTATTCTTACTCTTGCTGAACTCAAATTCATTCCCTAAACTACCTGCCCATAAACTCTTTTACCGTATGCATCTTGCGACTCTAAGTTTTGCACTTCTTGAAGGAGGATTTTCTTTTATTTCCTGCTCTGATGCCATTATTGGTTTTTTGTTTATCAACTCTAACTTTGGAGGCGGACAATGACAAATCATATCTGTTTTACTGCAATGACACCTCGTGGAGTGATATTTCATAAACTGTTTGACAATTCTATCTTCAAGAGAATGGAAACTTATCACACTAATTATAGCACCAATATCTAATATATCCAATACATTATTTAATGTAGTTTTTACATTTTGTAACTCTTGGTTAACTTCAATTCTTATAGCCTGAAAAACCCTTGTGGCTGGGTGAATTGAACTCTTTATCTTTGGTACTGAGTCTGTAACAATTTGTGATAATTCTGTGGTTGTTTTTATCGGAGATTGTTTCCGTTTTGTAACAATTGCTTTTGCAATCCGTTTGGAAAACCTTTCTTCTCCGTATTCTGAGAATATTCTTATTAATTCATCTTCAGAATATTTATTTACAACATCATACGCAGAAAAATCAGAATCCGTATTAAATCTCATATCAAGCGGAGCTTCTTTAGAAAAAGAAAAACCTCTTTCTTGTTTTGTTAATTGGTGATATGAGGCACCTAAATCAAATAGAATTCCGCCTGTAATTTTTTCTATGTTCAAATCTTTAAGCACTTGTTTAATGTTTGTATAAGAACTTTTTACAATTGTCAGATTATTGTAACCTTTCAATTTCTCTGATGCCGCATCAATTGCATCTTGATCAATGTCAAATGCGATAAGTTTTCCATCAGGTGAAATTCTTTCCAATATTAGCCCGCTATGCCCTCCGCCTCCAAGGGTACAGTCAACATAAACTAATCCGTTTTGACAATTTAGTGCGTCTACGGCTTCGTGTTTCATAACGGTATAGTGTTTAAATTCTTGCATAAATTTATACTATCACGAAAACTTTTTTGTGCGGATAGCATATTAAAATTAATATCAAAGAAGAGGTAAAAATTTTACCTCTTCATATACTTTGTAAAATTTATTTTGTAATAATTATTACATAATAAATCCGGATAGACCTTTATTATCAAAGATTTCAACAAACTTGTTGATTGTGTAAGCAACTTCTTCTGTACCTTTTTCGTCCAAAATTTGTACGATGTTGTTAAAATCTGCATCTTGTACCGCTTGGTTTTTAGAAACAATAATTACAGAACTTGCTTCTTGTAATCCTTTGTCGGTAAAATTAAATAATTTTTCTTCTTTTGTTAAATCCATTTCAGACCTCTTTCATTTTGTAATCTTCGTAACCACAATTTTTATATCGTTATATTTTTCTAAAACTTTAGGTTTTTATCTTTTATCGTTACATTTATTTACAAATAGTTGTTTTGTCTGTAAGTGCATATATTTATTAAGTGGTTTTCTATATATTAATGAAGTTGCTTAATAAAAATTTACAAAAATTTTTGTCTAAAATTTTTAGTTAATTTGATTATTTTTTATCATTTTTTTTATTTTTTATATCAAAATTTGCAAAAATTGATTTAAAAATTTGTATTTTTACAAAAAAAGTTAAAATTCCGTCTTTACATTAATTTTACATTTAAGGGCTTTTAAGCAATTTTTTTTTTGACCGCTTTTAATATAAATGTGTCTTGAGTATAATTAAGACATATTCGGCACAGATAGTAAAATATTATGATAAATAAAGTTGAATTAGGTAGTGTAAATAGCAAAAGTGCCCCGGCTGGTAAGTTTGGGTTGAAACAAAAAGGATCAACTAGTTTTACAGGATTAGGTGGTTTGGCTTTGAAGGGTATTCAAAAATGCGAAGAGTACCCGATGCTTAACGTTACGGTTTTAGACTTGTCCACCGCGATTATCCCGAGAACTTTTTTTGAAACTTTTATTGGTTCAAAGAAAAAGGATGAAAACGGTAATGAACAAAAAGAACGTAAATTAAATATTATGGGTGGTTTTGAAGCTTTCAGACGTGAATCTTCAGGACTTATTATCAACTGTATTATTCCTAGTTTTATCGTTCAAGCAGTTGCGTGTGTATTACAAAAGCCTATAATGGGTGTTTTTAGTAAGTCAGGTTTGTTCAGAAGTTGGGCTAACAGTGATACAATAAACAAAGTTCAAAAATATTACACTGAAGCTATTGGTGATAGCAAAGAAGATAAAATCTTTAATACCCTAAAATCTATGTTTGATGATATTGAGGGTGTTGATGGTGATATTGATAAAAATGGTTTGAAGAAGTTTAAAGATATTTTAGGTAATGACAGTGAATATATCTCAAAATTAAGAGAAACTGCTAAAAATATTGCTTCTGACAATCATAAAGGTTCTTCTGATCTTTACAAATACATTGTTTCTAAAACAGGTATTGCAGAAAATATAAGATTTTCTAAAGAAAAAGGATTTTTCTCAAGCAGTTTAGGTCATCTTTGCGAAAGTGCACAGGATTTGTTACATGGTATTGTAGTTGAAGATGCTAATATTAAAAATGCTGATGATTTGGCTAAATACTTTAGTAAGGCTAAACATCTTGTTAATGCTAAGAGTATTTTCGGGTTGGGTATAATTATACCTTTAGCTCTTGCAGCTCAACCTATCAATAGATGGATTACTCACAAAATGTCCGGTAAAAAAGGTGCTCCGATTTATAATGATGATAAAGAAAGAGTTTTAACTCCGGAAGAAAAAGTTAAATTAACTGCTCAAAAATTCTTAGCAGTTCCTTCTATGTTAGGTGTTGCTGCTTTATCTATGATTATGGATAGACCAAGTTTGAAAATGTTCCAATTTAAGAATATTTTCCCTACTATGGATCAGGCAAGAATTATTTCTGCAGCAACTTTCTCTAGTAGAATCGCCGCTTCTGAAGATTCTAACGAATTAAAAGAAAATACTATAAGAGATATTGCAACATTTTCTAGTTTCTATTTCTTAGGTGATTATGCGGCTAAAGGTATTGCTACTTTCCTTGAAAATCACAACAATAACGGTATTAAACTTACCAACAAACTTAAAACACCTGCTGCTAACGCTAATGTTTTACAAAAATTCTGGAATTGGGCTAAGCATACTAAAATGAAATCTACTGATGAACTTGAGGCAATTGCAGATAGCGCATTAAGAACCAAGGCCAAGAATTTAAGGGCAGTTTGTCAATTAGGTAATCTTGCGTTCTCATTAATTTCATTAGGTATTTTTATTCCTCTATATACAAGAACCCAAACAAATAAGAAAAATCAAATGAAACAACAGGCTCAACAGAAAAATGATAATGCAAGTAATGTCGCAAAAACTACTAATGGTGCAGTAACAACATTTACTCAAAAATTAATGAAGGATAAAACTTCAGCATTCAGTTCATTTTTTAACAACTAGAAATATAAATATAAATAGCAAAGGCATAACTTATGAAAATTGAAAGTAACTTACAACAACAATTTAGAACTCAAAAATTCGCTGATAATAGACAAGATAAAAGGTATCCATTATCAGGCAATAAAATTACCCAAAATTTAAGTCAAAAATCTTCAAACCCAAATTTTACAGGTTGGGGCGATTTATTTCTAAGATTTTTGGACACAAATCAAGCCTGGGGTGCTACATTTGTTGATTTAGGTTTCATGGTATTGCCAAGAACGATTACTGACTTTACTCGTAATACTGATGCAGGTATGGAAACTATGCGTCGTGAAGGTACCGGTAACGTAAACCACGCTATGATTGGCTTGTATGGTACTGCTGCTGGTTTGCTTTTTGCTACGGGTATTAACCATATGTATAAATTTGGTAAAAACGATGTGAAAGCAAGTTCTATCTTTGCTGATTCTGAGACAATTAATTTGCATGGACAAATTTACAGTGAGGCTTTGAACTCTGCTAAAAATAACCCTAATGCAAATCCTTTGCGTGAGTATTTAGTAGAAACTTTGAAAAATTATGAAGCGTTAAGCCCTGATGATAATGCAAAATGGATTAAGTTTAACCAGGAATCTATTGATAAAGCAGCAGGTATATTAGAAACTGAAATAAAATCTGACGGAAAGAAACTTTCTAAAGATTCTTTCAACCAAATTAGAAGCCTTTTAGTTGCAGATTCTAAGGTTGAAAATAATTACAGAATTGTTGCTAAAGCAGGTGAAAAATTACATTCTTCACGTTATGATATTAGTTCTATTATCAATAATATGTTTAACTTGGGTAAAGTGTTCAACAAAGACACTGTTATAGAAGCATTCAAGTCTGCACAAACTTCTGTCAAGGAGGCTGCAAGCAACTTTGAACCTAAGATTGATAATGCTTTTGTTAAAGCTCTGAAGTCTATGAACTTGAAACGTTCTCTTTTAGGTATCGGTATTGCTTCTGCAATAGGTGTTTCTGCTCAACCTGTTAATATGTATTTGACAAAATTAAAAACCGGAAAGAGCGGTTTTGTTGGTGGTGGTGAAGAAGATAAATCAAATTCTTTCAAACTCAAAAAACTTATGGTTGCCGCTTTGTTTGGTGTAGGTGTCCTTGCTACAATTGGTAATCCTAAAAATCTTCTTAAAAATCTTCAATTCAAAGGTTTATCTCCTACGATTAACCAATTCAAGTTTATATATGGTGTTACCATTATGTCAAGATTTTTGGCAGCAAGAAATGATAATGAATTGAAAGAAGCTACTTTTAAAGATGTCTTAGGCTTTGCAAACTGGCTATTGTTGGGTAATTTTGTTCAAAAACTTGTTGCTCAATCTTTTGACAAATCTTTAATTAAACGTGATGGTAAAGGTGTTCTGAACTGGATTAATAATTCAGCACTGAAAACTAGAGATGAAATTTTGTTTGCTAATTTAGGTAAAAAAGCATTTGGTAAAGATGGTAAGGCGCTTTCATATCAACAAATGGTTGATCTTGCTGATAAAGCAACAAAATCAAAACTTAAATATATCAAAATTGCTCAACTTGCAGGTTATTTATATTCAGGTCTTGTTCTTGGTATTGGTATTCCAAAAATGAATATTTATATGACTAAACGTCGTATGGAAAAACAAAAAGCAGCACAACAAAACCCTGCTACTGATAAAGTTGTAACTAATCCATCTACAGATAATATGTTAAAACCGGAAAATATCAAGTTCTTACACAGTATGAATAATTTCACAGGCGCAGAATTGCTAAAATAAACTTATCTTAGAGCATTTGCACCATTAACAACTTCGATAATTTCCTGAGTGATATTAAATTGTCTTGTCTTGTTATATTCAATTGACAATTCGGAAATCATTTTTTCAGCGTTTGTTGTTGCTGCTGACATTGATGTCATTCTGGATGCTAATTCACTTGCTTGTGCTTCTAGCAATGCTTGATAAAATATGTTTGTCATATACATTGGCACAATTTTTTGCATAATATGATGTTCATCCGGCATAAATTCCATTAGAGGATCTATTATATTATCCGCAATTCTTGTGTGTTCGTCTAATACTCCTGCAACAGGTAATACTTGCCAATCTTCTACAAAATAACTCATCATATTTTTAAATCTTGTTGTTACGATTTCTATTTTGTCAATTTTTCCGTCAACAAAATATTCTGCCATATCCTCTGCAATATCTCTTGCTTCGATTGGGGATGGTTTATCTATTGCTGAAAAATATTTCTTGACTATTGGGCATCCTATTGTTTGACATTTTTTGCGTAGGGCAGAAATGCCTTTTTGACCTGCTATAAATAAAATTGTTTCTATATTTTGTTCTTTGTATTCTTTTATTCTTTTTAAGGTTTCTCTAACGACATTTGCATTGTATGCGCCTGCTAAACCTTTGTTTGAGGTTATTACAAGCATTCCTACCGTTTTTATTTCTCTGTGCGCTAACAGCTCAGGGTAATCATCAATGGCATATTTAATTTTTAATGTCTCACTGCTAAACTCAGGTACTGAATTTAGTAACTTTTGAAACATTGAGACAAGTTCCTTTGTATATGGTCGAGATGCTTTTACAGCAGATTCAGATTTTTTTACTCTGGCTGCTGCAACCATCTTCATTGCACGTGTTATTTTTTTTGTGCTTTCTATACTTTGTATTCTGTTTTTTATCTCTTTTAAATTTGCCATTGTTTTACCTTATTTTCTTAGTCAAAGACACATATTAACAAAAGTACTGTTATTATCAAAAAGCCTGCAAAAGATAGTATTTGGCTTCCTTTAAATCCTTTTTGACAGTTGTTTTTACAACGTACATCATTGGAATCTTGCTTCATACATTCCAAGCATAAGCCTTTTCCACAAACTGTACATACTCCAAAAGCATCTCTATCGTGATGATTGTAACATTTCATAATATCGATTCTCCTTCGTTGTTAATTGTTAAAATGTACTTTTAAATGTTGTCAAACCTTCCGTTAAGGCTTTTTTATCGTCATCAGATAATGCGGAACCTGAATTTAGTCGTTCAACTAAATCTTTAAAGTTTGCATTAAAGTAGACAAACCATTCTTTTTTGAATCTTGCAATATCTGAGTTTTCTACATCGTCTAATAGACCTTCATTTGCTGCAAACAATATTGAAACTTGTTCTGCCGTGCTTAGTGGAGAATATTGTTGCTGTTTCAATACTTCTGTAAGTTTTTGACCTCTTAGAAGTTGCTTTTTCGTCATTGCGTCAAGATCTGATGCAAATTGTGCAAAGGCTTCAAGTTCTCTGTATTGAGCAAGGTCTAGTCTTAATTGTCCTGCAACTTGTTTTATTGCTTTTGTTTGAGCTGCACCACCTACACGAGATACTGAAATACCTGCGTTTATTGCCGGTCTTATACCTGCGTTAAATGCGTTACTTTCTAAGAATATCTGTCCGTCTGTAATTGAAATTACGTTTGTTGGAATGTATGCGGATACATCACCTGCTTGAGTTTCAATAATCGGTAATGCTGTGATACTTCCACCACCAAGTTCATCATTCAATTTTACGGCTCTTTCCAATAATCTTGAATGTAAGTAGAATACATCTCCAGGGTATGCTTCACGTCCTGGCGGTCTTTTAAGTAGCAAACTCATCGCTCTATATGCTTGGGCGTGTTTTGATAAGTCATCGTATATTATCAAAACTGATTTGCCTTGTTCCATAAATTCTTCACCAATTGTTACTCCTGCAAATGGTGCAATATATTGTAATGGCGCTGATTCATTCGCTGTTGATGAAACTATTATTGAGTAATCCATAGCACCATGATCTTCTAATGTTTTGGCTAAGTATGCTACTGTTGATGCTTTTTGTCCGATTGCAACATATATACAGATTACATCTTTGCCCTTTTGGTTAATTATTGTATCTATTGCAATTGCTGTTTTGCCTGTTTGTCTATCTCCAATAATTAATTCTCTTTGTCCTCTTCCTATTGGAGTTAGTGCATCAATTGCTGTTAAACCTGTTTTTAGCGGCTCGTGAACTGATTTCCTTGTTACAATACCAGGAGCTACTCTTTCGATTGGTCTAACTTTTGTATATTTGTATTCTCCTTTTCCATCTAATGGTTTGCCTGTAGGGTCAATAATTCTTCCGATTAAACCTTCTCCTACAGGTACTGATGCAATTTTTCCTGTTGTTTTTACTACGGTTCCCTCTTTTATGTGTGTGTAATCTCCAAGTATTACTACACCTACATTGTCTTCTTCCAGGTTCATCGCTATACCAAGTGTTCCTGCTCCGTCTTCAAACATTACAAGTTCATTTGCCATTACATTGCGTAGTCCATAGATTCTTGCGATACCATCGCCTATTTCCAGTACGGTTCCGGTATTTGATACTTCTGTTTGAAGTTCGTAATTGTCTATTTTCTCTTTTATTATTGAACTTATTTCTTCAGGTTGGATAAGTACCATAATGCCCCCTTATCTATTTATTTCATTACTTAAATTTTCTAACTTGGTCTTTACGCTAGTATCTATCACGCAATCACCAATTTTGAAGATTAATCCGGCTATTAAACTTTCATCTATATTCCATATAGGAATTACTTCTGTGTTTAATTTGTGCTCTAGTTTGAATAATATCGCTGTCTTCTTTTCAAAATCCAGGTCTATTGGCGATGTTATCTCTACTTTTGTTTTGTTTGAAAGTTTTGAGATTTCTTCATTATATATTTCTTTTATCGTTTCAAATTCATTAAATCTGTTCTTTTCTATTAATATTTTGATAAAATTTAATAGTTTGTGGTCAATTTTGTTTCCAAAGATTTCATTAACAATTTCAATTTTCTTCGATGTTGAAATTGCAGAATTTGCCATAACGATTTGCAAATCTTTTGAATTGTTTAGCACATTTATTATTTCTTCCAGTTGGGTTGCATAACAAGAATAATCACCGCTTTCTTGCGCTGCTTCTAATAGTGCTTTTGCATAGTTCTTTGAAATTACTGAGGTTTTTATCATTATAGTTTTACCTTATCTAGTTCATCCAAACTTTGTTGTATAAATTGATTATGTAAGTTTGGATTTTTCTTCAAAATATCAATAATTTTATTTTTTGCAAGGTCAATAGATTCGTGTGAAGTTCTCTCTTTTATATGATTTGATAACTTTTTCTCTTCTATTGCCATTGTTTTTTGTATTGATTGATTTATATTTGTTATTGTTTTTTGTGTTGTTATTTTGATAGTATCTTCAAATGACTTGATCTTGCTTTCTGAAGTCTTTTCTAGTGTTGCAAGTTCTTTTGGTAATTCTTCCATTTTCTTCTGACTTTGGGCAAGATTGTCTTGACTGTTTTGTTTTGTCTTTTCTGAAGTTTCTATGTTGTTTTGAATTTTATCCGTCGCTTTTTGGAAGGATTCATTCAAATGTATTTTTCTCACTATCAATCCAAGTATCACCAACATTATTATAAAGTTGATGGTATTTGATTCTGCTAATGTCTTTAGTATTGAAAGAATTTCCTGCATTGTCGTTTCTCTTATTGTTTTACTTGAACTTGATTATTGTTTAGAAGTTTTTCTGTAATAGAATTTGCCAAATCCTCAACTACACTGCCTTGTAATTTTTGTTGTAATTCCATTTCTTCTTTTAATAATCTGTCTTTTTCTGTTTGTATTATTGTTTTATTGTTTTCTTTTGCTTCTTTTATTTTGCCGGCAGAATTTTCTTGCAACTTATTCACTGCAGTATAAAAATCTTTTCTGCATTTTGCTTGGGTTGCGTTAATCTGCGTATTTCTGCTTTCATCAAGATCTTTTGCTGTTTTGTCATTCTTTGTTGACTCTTCGTAATTTGAATTTATATATTCTTCTCTTTTCCTTATTATGTTTAAAACAGGCTGATAGAATATCGCATTCATTATCATTATGAACACAACAAAACTAAGCATCGCAATTATAAAAGTAGCATTAAATTCAATCATTTTCTATTTAGTCCTTATTTGAATAACAACATAATTGCAATAAATAAAGCATAAATTGCTGTTGCTTCTGCAAGACCTGCACCAATAATAAAGTTTTTGAAAGCTTCATCTTTAATTTCAGGTTGTCTTGCAATTGCATCTAAAACACCTTTTGTTGCAATACCTAAGCCTAAACCTCCGCCGATTGCACCAAATCCGATTGCAATACCTGCCCCTAATTTCGCTAAATCTAAAGTTTGTTCTATAGCCATTTTTTCTCTCCTTTATTACTCATCTTGTACTGCCATTGAAATATATGTTGTTGACAATAGCGTAAATACCAATGCCTGTATCAGTGCTACAAATAATTCAAATAACATAAATGGTAATGGTATTACTATTGCACATAAACTTATAAAGGTTGCAACTAATAATTCACCTGCAAGTATGTTAGCAAAAAGTCGCAGTGCCAATGAAAATGGTCTTACAAATAATTCTAACATATCTACAAGTGTTATTATTATTCCATCTATACTAAATCCTTTGAAAAAGAATCTAAATCCATTCTTTTGTATTCCAAAGAATATGTAGTATATTGAAACAACTATAGCCATTGCGGCTGTCATATTTATATCATTGTTTGGTGATGCTAATTCACCTGTTGTCAAATGTATTATTTTTAGTGGTAATTGCCCTACTAAATTTGCTGTTAATATAAACATAAATAATGTTAATATAATAGCAATATGCTTTTGGGCATTGTCATTGCCCATACTTGCTTTTGCAATGTTATTAAAGTATTTGATTATACCTTCTGCACATAATTGCAACTTTCCCGGTACCATTTTTAAATTTCTTGTTGAGATAAATGCAATAACAATTAATATTATCATTGAGAACCACATTGTTATTAATGTATCCATATTAATTGTTACACCATGTCCTAATATGCTTAAATTGTAAGTCCAGTGTTCCATTTGGCTCCCTCTCTAATCTCATGTTATCACTGAAAAAATTTTTCTGCAATGACATTTTTATAGGTTTTTTAATAAGGTTTTTATCTCGTGCTCTAATGCTATTATATCTGTGTTATTACTTATTATTATGTCAGATTTTTTTATTTTATTTTCTTGAGGTTGCTGAGCAAGTATTCTTGTTTGTGCATATTGTTTGTCATAATTGTTTCTTTTTATTAGCCTTTCCAGTCTTATTTTATCGTCACAATATATGAATATTATTTTGTCAAATAAATCCTCCATTTTTGCTTCAAATAAAAGCGGAATTGCTACAAATGCTGCTTTTTTATCTTTATTTTCTTGAAAAAATTTTTCTATTTCAATTCTGACAATCGGGTATAGTATATTTTCTAATTCCTTCTTTTTTTTTGTATCGTTAAAAACTAATCGTCCGAGTTTTTCTCTTGAGATTTCTCCATTTTGTAAAAATACATCATATTCTTTAAAAGTTTCTTTTATTTGTTCTGTTTTTTCTAATAATTTGTGACAAACCTTGTCTGTATCTAATACAGGGTAGTTGTTTTTAATTAATATTTCTTCTACTGTGGATTTTCCGCTTGCGATATTTCCAACAAGTGCAAATTTAATCATTTTTCTTGGATATCCTTTTTAAAAAGTTCTTTAGGTCCTTGATTTGTCCGGGTTTTATTGGTTTATATTCACCTCTTTTTAGCCCGTCTAAATTGATTGTAGCATGTTGAATTCTTTTTAATGTCACAACTTCATATCCTAAATGCTCAAACATTTTTCTTATTTGTCTGTTTAGACCTTGGTATAATACAATTTCCATAACCGTATGTTTAGAATCAATTTCTAATACATCGACTTGGGCATATCCGATTTTGCCAGGTTCTATTTCTATTCCTTTATACATTGCATCAATGTCATTTTGTGTAATTTTGCCATTAACTGATACTCTGTATAGTTTTGGAACTTTTATTGATGGATGTGTAAGTGCATTTATTAAGTCTCCATCATTTGTTAGGATTAATAACCCTGTTGAATCTTTGTCTAATCGTCCTACGGGTTTTAGTTTTTGTAAGTTTTCAGGCAACAAATCATAGATAGTTTTTCTGCCTTTTTCATCATCTGCTGTTGTTATGTAGCCTGCAGGTTTGTAGAACCTGTAGTATTCGTGTTTTACAGGATGAATTAGTTTGTTATTTACAAATACCTTGTCTTTGGGTTGAACTATGTATCCCGGTTCGTTTATTTTTTTTCCATTAATACTTACTGCCCCGTTTTCAATTAATTCATCAGCCTTTCGTCTGGAGCATATTCCTGAAGATGCAATGTATTTGTTTAAACGAGTGCCGGGCATTTTAATACCTCTTCAAATTTTTGAGATAATACTTCAGGTAACCTTCTGTATAATTTTCCGTCATTATTTATGGCTACAACTATAACATCTGCCTCAACATATATTTTTCCCGTTTCTTTTGATTTTATTACTTGTTTGAATGTTACGCTGTAACTTTTAAGTTCTGTTATCTCTGATTCAATAAGAATGTCATCATTAAGTTTTGCAGAACTTTTGTATTTTATGTTCAAATTGGTTACAGGAAGTACTATGTCTTGATTTTGTAAATCAATAAGGTTTAGTCCTAAGTTCTCACAAAATTCTACTCTGCCCATCTCCAACCATCTCAAATATGAGCCGTGCCATACTACACCGTATGAATCTGTGTCTGAATAATATACTTTTTGTTCTAATATGTGTTTCATACTTTTGATTATACCATTAAAATTAATATTTATTATCTTTTTATGTATAATATTTATATGCAAAAGAATTTTTCAGAAAAAGTTATTAATCGTTTAACCTTATATCATTGCATTTTGCGCGATTATATCGCAGAAGGAAAAGAATATATTTCCAGTAAACAAATTGCAACACTTTTGCGTATTGATGATTCACAGGTTAGAAAAGATATTAATCTTTTAAATAACTCAGGCAAATCAAGGGTCGGGTATATTGTTAAAGAATTAAAAACTTCTATCGAAAAAAATTTAGGGTTTTCGAAGTCTAAAAAAGCCTGTATCATTGGTGCAGGTAATCTTGGCATGGCACTTGCCAAATATGATAATTTTACAAGTTATGGGTTGAATATTATAAGTTTATTTGATAATGATAAAAATAAAATCGGCAAAGAAATTAATGGGAAAAAAATTATAGATATTAAAAATCTTCCCGAAATTGCTTTGCAGGATGGTACAGATATTGCAATTCTTACTGTTCCTGGAATGTTTGCCCAACAAACGGCTAACCTTATTGTAAAATCTAAGATTAAATATATTTGGAATTTTACTCCTACGGTTTTGGAAGTCCCTGATGATGTTCAGGTTTGGAATGAAAATCTTATGGGAACTTTTTTACAATTTACTTACAATATTTAATTTATTTTTTTTATTAATAAAAAAATAGAACCTCTTTTGGAGGTTCTATTTTTCATCATTATAAAGGTGAATGAACTATTATTCTTTAACATATTCTGCATCAATAACGTCATCATCATTATTGTTGTTAGAAGATGAATTTGAAGAAGATGCTGATTCAGAATTTGCACTTTGAGCATTTCCGCCTTCTTTTTGTACAGCTTCATAAGCCTTTTGTGATATAGCAAACATTGTTTGTTGCAATTCTTCTGATAATTTTTTCAATTCATCAGTTGGTTTGTTTTCATCAATTGCTTTTTGAAGTGCTGTTTTTTGTTCTTCTAATTTTTATTTGTCATTAGCATCGATTTTTCCTTCAAAATCTTTCATTACTCTATCTGCTGATGCTATCATACTTGATGCATTGTTTTTAATTTCTGCTTCTTCTTTTTTCTTTTTATCTTCAGCAGCGTTTGCTTCAGCTTCTTTTACCATCTTTTCGATATCTTGTTCTGACAAGTTAGATGAGTTGGTAATTGTGATTTTTTGTTCTTTGTTTGTTGCTTTATCTTTTGCTGAAACATTTACGATACCGTTAGCATCAATATCAAATGTTACTTCAATTTGTGGAATACCACGCATTGCAGGTGCGATACCTTCAAGTCTGAACATACCTAATGACTTGTTATCTTTTGCCATTGGTCTTTCACCTTGTAGTACTTGAATATCTACTGCTGTTTGGTTGTTTTCTGCTGTTGAGAATACTTGTGATTTTGAAACAGGGATTGTAGTGTTTCTTGGAACTAATGGTGTCATTACTCCACCTAAAGTTTCAATACCTAATGTCAATGGTGTTACATCAAGTAATACGATATCTTTTACTTCACCTGCCAATACACCTGCTTGAATTGCTGCACCTACTGCAACTACTTCATCAGGGTTTACTGATTGGTTAGGTTCTTTGCCTGTGTATTCTTTAACAAGTCTTTGTACTGCCGGAATTCTTGATGAACCACCAACTAATACAACTTCGTTTATGTCTGATTTTGATATGCCTGCATCTTTAATTGCTTGTTCTACAGGTTTCTTACATCTTTCTAGTAAGTCAAAGCATAAATCTTCAAATTTTGCTCTTGTTAAATCCATATTCAAGTGTTTTGGTCCGTTAGCATCTGCTGTGATAAACATTAAGTTAATGTTTGTTTCCATCAATGATGACAATTCACATTTAGCCTTTTCTGCAGCTTCTTTAATACGTTGCATTGCTTGTTTATCATTTCTTAAATCGATGCCTTCTAATTTCTTGAATTCGTCACAAATCCAATCCATAATCTTTTGGTCGAAATCATCACCACCTAAGTGTGTATCACCTGATGTTGAAAGTACTTCGTGAACACCGTCACCGATTTCAAGAATTGATACATCAAATGTACCACCACCTAAGTCGAATACAAGAACTTTTTCACTCTTGTCTTTTTCCAAACCGTAAGCAAGTGCTGCTGCAGTTGGTTCGTTTACGATACGCAATACATCCAATCCTGCAATCTTACCAGCATCTTTTGTTGCTTGTCTTTGTGCATCGTTAAAATATGCAGGTACTGTAATTACTGCAGATGTAACTTTTTCTCCAAGATAATTACTTGCATCATCTGCTAATTTTCTTAAAATCATTGCTGAAATTTCTTGAGGAGTATAATCTTTTCCGTCAATATGAACTTTGTAATCCTCTCCCATATGTCTTTTGATTGATGCAACTGTTTTATCAGGGTTTAATATAGCTTGACGTTTTGCTAATTGTCCTACTAATCTTTCCCCTGTTTTTGAAAAACCAACAATTGAAGGTGTTGTTCTTGAACCTTCTGAATTTGCTATAACGGTTGGTTTACCACCTTCCATAACTGCAACAACTGAGTTTGTAGTACCAAGGTCAATACCAATTGTTTTTGCCATAATAATTATCTCCTTTTCTTAAATATTTCTGTCTTTTTTTCTATATTCTTGTTATAACACCTTTTTTTATCTTTCTTGAAAAAATAAACAAAAAATTAACATTTGAGCATGGTTCGGAGGATAATTCTATTTTTCTAGAAAATTATGGCGATTAACTTTTAATACAAGTTTTTTAAATAATGCTCTTATTAAATCCGTGTTATGTGCAAAATATAGCACTCTTTTGTTTTGAATTGGTGAGTATTGTATTAATTGAAACATCTCTAATAACGGATCACAATCATCTTCTATTGTTGGTTTTTCATTATCAAAACCTGTAAATTCCTTACATTTGTTTATTAAATTTTTTCTATATTCTAAGTGATTTGTACTGTTTTGTGGTGGGTTTTCAAAATCATATACATCCGGTGTATTTATAAAGTCTTCTTCCTTTATACTTTGTACAAAATCTTCCATACCTTCAATTCGCCCTTTTATGTCCATCTCGTATCCTGTCGGAACAATTCTTAATACCGGCGTTTCAAGTCCAAGCGAAGGTAATATCGCATGTAGTCTTGTTGAAACTACGCAATGTGCATTATGAATTAACCTTAAATATAGTTTTGCGACTTCTAATCTTTGTTGCGGAAGAAAGTATGGTGATAATAACGGTGATATGTTAACAACTTTTCTGTTTGTTCTTTGTTTTATATTTTCTTCTATTTCTTTAGGAACATCAATACAAAGAATATAATCTTGGCGTTTTATATTATAATTTCTTTGTAGGGTTAAAGTTAAACATCCTGAAAAATATGCAGGAATATTGTTTTCTTCTAAATATCTATATGTGCTTAAGTCTCTGCAACCTACAGGACCATTTTTTATTAAATATTCTTTTACCTCTTTTGTTAAAAATTTGTTTCGTATTTCTTTTTTTATATGCATTGAAATTAATAATGGTTTTATATATTTTGAGGGTGGAAAGTTTTGGGGTTCCCACATCCACCAGGCATTTAATATAACTTTTGTTAAGTGTTCTTTATCTTTAGGTGTAAAATGTTTTATTGTTTCTCTATTTATATATTCGTCTATTTGAGGTAAAAATCTTAATGCTGCTGTATTTTGTATTTCATCTCCAATATTAATTGAGGAAGTTATCATTACTCCGTAATTGTATGGGGTCATTGTTTTTGTTTCCTTTCCATTTTCGTTTACAATTCATTTTGTTTTAATTATTAAATATGTTTGTTTAGAGGTAAGATTTATTATTTTTATTAAATCAATGAATTTTTTAATTCATCAATAACTTTTTTGTCTTGTTCAGTCAAATTAACATATGCGCTATGCCCGTATCCTATTTTTTTAGGATATGACATATAGTTTCCGTATAATCTGGTTAAATATTCATTGGGATTATTTATGCAAGGGAATTGTTGCCCTTCAAATTCAATAGGTTTTAGTGGATAGATTACATTGTAATTAGTAAACCAGTTACTCCATCTATGGTGAAAATCTATTCCCCATACGATATCAGTTTCTGTCTTGTTTTGGGTTTTTATCCCTGTTAGAATTTTGCTTTTCATAAATTCAGCATTTTTTCTTTTTATATCTTGTTGATTTATATAAGTACGTTTTCTTATATTTTGAATTTGAGATTTAATATAATTTGATTTTTCCAATTGTTCTTCTGTTGAAATCGCTTTTCCATATATGTCAAAAGGAAAAATGTCTACAAATAGATGTTTACATTTTTTATGCTGAATTTTTATAATCATTTGTGCAGGTTCTGTTTTGTCTTTATAATAATCTGCAAATATATCGGGGTTTCTAGAAGATTTTTGGAATGCTTCAATTATTTTTTCGTAATCTTCTCTTATCATTCCTACATCAATATCATCATCCCACGGAATAAAACCTTTATGACGTATTGCTCCAAGTTGGGTTCCTCCATCTAACCAATATTGAAGATTGTTTTGTTTGCAGACATAATCTAATTCTTTTAGTAATGCTAAATCTGCAAGTTGTATATCTCTTATTTGACCTGTTGCTTGGGGTAATGTAGTTATATCAATATTGTTTTGCTGGTAATAGTGGAATGGATTTTCTTTTTGTTTTTTTATATATTCAATTTTGGGAAATTTTATTTTTATTCCGAGGATTCTTAGGATATTATGAGTCTCGTTATATTCTTTTATTGAACATAATTTAAAAATTTGATCTTTAATGTATGTTCTATATACGGCATAATAAAATCTTGGTCTTAATAAAAATAGAGGTCGATATTTTAGGTACGCAATTAGTGATGCTATTTGATTGTCTTTTGTCCAATGTTTTAAATCTTTGTCGGATAATTTCCAAGGAGTAATTTGTAAATATTTGAAAAATATATTTCTGTGATAACTGAACGATGCCCACATCCATGGTTTTCTTTTAGCAATAAAGTGAATTATTCTAGGTTTGTTTGTGTAACTTGAACGATTTGTAAAATTACTTGATTGAACATTCCACTCTTCATCTGCTATTTTTATTTTTCCTAACATCGCCCCATTTATTATATCTTGGTCTGCATACCTTAAGCGTTGTCCGGATTTTATATAGTCCAAAAATTTTTGTTCAATATTATCTTCTCTCATTAATTTTAGATTGAAAAATAACATTCCAGCATTAACATAATTGGGATTTTTCTTTAGTAATTTTTTTCCTATATCTCGAACACCATAAGCATAATTGTTTCCAAAATCAAGTTCAAATAATTCTTTAAGGCTTGTCATTACAGCCATATCGCAGTCTAAATATATAATTTTGTCAACATTAGGTAATAAAGATGTAAGTTTTAGCCTATAAAAAGTTGCAAAACTAATATGTTCTAGTGTCGGAACTTTTTTGTAATCCTCAAAAAGATTTTCATCTATATCGATAAAGTTTATTTCACAATCTTTAATTGATTTTAGTTCTTGGATTTTTTGTTTATTTTCTTGAGCGATTCCTCCGTCAAGAATGTAGAAATTTAATCTGTCATCTGTATTTGCATTTGCAAGTATTGAAGCAATTACTACTCCGGCATACTTGGAATAGTTGTCATCACATGCTAAACATACATTTATAACTTCATTCATATTATTTGTGTATATTCTCCATTTAATAGAATAGTTGTTTTGGATGTATTTACTTAATTTTTACAAGTATAATTTTAAGACCTTGTATTATATTATTTTTATCTTTTTCTTTTTCTTAAAAAACTTAATTCCGAGATTTATAATAACACTTAATAATAGATTATCAATATATCATTAAAATATATTATGAAAATTAGTTTCAATAGAGAAAGCCGATAAGGGGAATCGAACCCCTGACCTACTGATTACGAATCAGTTGCTCTACCATCTGAGCTATATCGGCTTATTTATTTGGTGTTTCAACTTTGTTCGTTTTTAACATTCAAATTTTAGCACAATATTTTTCACCAGTCCAGCAATTCTATTGTTTAAATCTTATTATTTCTGTTATATCTGCTTTTTGTTTTGGATTTTGAGGTTTTTCTTTCCATAATTTTAGGTATATAATTTTCCCTTTTTCTTTGTTTGGGGTATTGTTTTTAAATTCTACAAATTCTTGACGTGGGGAGCCATTGTTACAGCCTCCTTCAACTTTGCAGGAGTACCCAAGATGGATAAAGTTATTCAATTCAAATACTTCATTTGAAATATTTGTCTCATTTTTAAATTCTATATCGTATGTTGTCTTTTCTTTGTCCAAATAAATGTATTTATAACCTAAGTCTCTTGCGTTTATACCGTTAAATTGGTAAAAGGTGTTATTCCCTTTTGTTGAAAACGGCAGATGTTGATATTCTACGGTAATTTCTTTTTCAGGACCATTATATGTTACTGAGGTTGGTATTATTGTTGATAAATTTGTATCGCAAAAAGTAAAATCCGTTACATCGTGAAATATAAACGGATATTCTAAACCCAAAAGTATTGTCGGATTATTAATAAATCTTGCTTCTTCTGACGGCCCTTCTACAGGAGATTCTCCGTTTGTTTTTTCGCATATATAATTTGCAATCCAAGGTTTTCTGTCTTGGATTTGTCCAAAAACTTCTTCTGAGGGTTCATAATTGGGGTTATTAAATATTGACCTTTCTATATATTTTTTTCGGATTTCGTATATCTCTTTTTTTGTTTTCCAACTGAGTGAATCCGGATAATTTACTTTTATTTTTAGTGCAGTATTTTCTGTTTCTATAGGTGGGTAATATTTTAGGGGGTCTTGTTGTTGAGAGAGTTTTTGTAATGTTTCTTGATTGACATTGGAGGGTTGTTGTTCTTTAGGTTGTGTAAAATTTTGGTTGTATATAATACATATTATTGCTAAAACTAATAGCGTTAATGCCATTAAATCATATATTTTGTTCATAAACTCTCCTTTTGTTTATTTTATAAATTTTTATATTTTAAGTCAAATTTCTAAACAAAAACCTCACTTTAGTTGTGAGGTTACTTATAGTTTATGAACAATAATTGTTAGTTTATTTATTTTATTCCAAGCATCATTTTATTAATATTTGCTGTCATATTCATTGCATTGAGTAATGTGTTTTGGTTTTCACTTATGCTGGAATATTCATTTTGTATGGAACTCAGTTCGTTTTTATATTGGTTTAATTCATCCTTATTGCTAGTATTATTATTGTCTATTTGTAGTATATTAAGTTTTGAAGTGAGTTTATCAATCAGATTTTCTAAAGAGTCATTGCTTGAGGTTGAAATATTTAATTTCGATGCCAAATCTTTTGCCCTTGAAATTAGTTCACTTTCGCTTGATGTACAAGTTCCTTTGGAAGAACTTTCATTTTGCGTTTCTTGTATTCGTTGTTGTGCAGATGCAATTAGGGCTTGGGCTTGAGATTCTGAAGTTACGGTTGATGGGTCAATCCCCAAGGCTTGTAATTTTCTTTTCGTTTCTTCGCTAAGTTTATTTTGTGTTGATTGGGTTATGCTATAATTGTTTGTTGATGAAATACTATTCACTGACATTATTATTCGCTCCTCTCAGTTTTTATTTAATGATTTTGTTTTATAAGTCAATATTTTTGTTTTCTGAATTTTTGTGTTATATTATCTACAGTTAGGCAAAAGGGGCTAGTTTTGATTAAATTTTTAGGATTATGCGTACAAAATTTGTTTGAATGCTTGAAGTATATTTTGGGCGGAAATGTTAAATTCAAAAATGTTGTTTCTCAAGCAGCGGCTATAAGTTATGATTCATTGCCTATATCGCTTATTATTGTTTTTATTTCAGCAGCAGTTATTGCAATTCAGGTTTCAAAGGAATTTTTGATGACAGGTGCTGAAGCTTATATTGGTGGAACAATCGCTGTTGTTATGATTAGAGAAATTGCTCCTGGGTTTGTTGCACTTGCAATTGGCGCAAGAGCAGGGACTGCTATTTCTGCTGAGATTGCTAATATGCAAGTTACTTCTCAAGTTGATGCGATTAAAACGTTAAAAATTAGTCCTGTCGGTTATTATTTCACTCCAAGAATTATTGCTTCTGCAATAACAGTTCCTATGGTGGTTCTTATCGCTGAATTTATTGGCATTGTTGGTGGTATGGTTATTGCTTGGGGTACTATTAATCTTAACCCCGCAAGATATATGGCATCTGCTTGGGCTTGGATGGCGACTAAAGATATTTATATAAGTTTGTTAAAGGCTTGTATCTTTGGTGCTTTGATTGCTCTTGTCTGCGCATCTAAGGGATATGAAACAAAAGGTGGAGCCAAAGAAGTCGGTTATTCAACTACTCAGGCTGCCATCCTTTCAACTATATATATGCTTGTTGCAGATTTTTTAGTTAATTTAGTTTTTTATATTACTTAAATATTTTGTTTATATACTTGGTTTGTGTAGGATTCAATATATGGAGTATCTATTTCAAATACGTGAATTCTGCCCGGGCCTAAGTCTACCGTAACTTTTCCTTGTGATACTTGGAATTTACTTTCTTCTCCGTATGATGGAAGCAAGTTTTCAAGTTTTTGGTGTTCTTTTAGGGTTGGAACAATAACTTTTCCTGTTGTTCTTCTATTAACGTTACGGTTTGCTATAACTAAAAGTGTTTTACCTCTTTTGTGTCTTGCAAATGCAATAATTTGATCTTTTTTATCGCCGTCTTTGTTTAGTACAATATAAGATCCTGTTGTTATTAAATCTTGATATTTATCTCTAAATTTCATTGCATCTGCAAAGAATTGTCCAATTTCAGGATTATCTCCACCCGGTTTGCGTGACAGGTTGAATATGTCTAATCTTCCTGGGTGTGTTTTCATCTCGTTGGAATCTGTTTGTGTTTTTTCAGAATAGGTGTTTCCATATTTATAGTTATAGTAATCTCCTGATTGGAAACCATCAACTGCGTAAGGGTTTAGCATTGGTAATGTCGCTTGCAATCCTGATGTTAAATTGCAATATACCGTTCCACCGTGGTACATTGGTGAAATATCATCGTGGGTTGCAAATGAGCCGATTAATGATTTACCCTTTTCAAGTCTGTATGACATATTAAGATTATCAATAACATAATTGTGCAATTCTTTTGCAGTATTCCATTCGTGGAATATGTGATATTGTCCGTAATATGCGTCAAATCCTGCTCTTAAGGAATCTTCCGGTCTGTCGTATGGCATATTTGCTTGAGGGGAAGCGTCTTCATAAGTATATGTTTCTGCTAACCAGGCAAATTCAGGATTTCGTTTTCTTGAATATGGAATTATAATGTCCCAAAATTCAACAGGTTTTGCTCTGGCTACATCTGCTCTGATACCATCAACTCCTGCATCTATCATCATATCAACAAATTTTCTGTGATATTCAAGAAGTTCAGGGTTTAATGTTCTTTTGCCTTCATCTTCCCAAGGTTCAAACATTCTGATATCGTACCAGCCTTGTGGTGTTTTTGCTAAGCCGTTTCTTTCGTGTGCCATCAACTCAGGTTTGTTTTCATATAGCGTAAATGATGCACAACTTGGCAAATCTACCATTACTCTTATTCCTCTGTTGTGACAAGCATCAACAAAGGCTTTAAATTGTTCTTTATCTGAACGTGGATCATTTTTATCGATTAACATCGGATCTATTTTTAATAAATCCTCCGGTGAATATACAGAACCTGCTGTTCCCATTGCATTTTCTTTGCCGGGTGGGTTTATAGGCAGAACGTGTAAGGTGTTGAAACCTTCTGCTTTTACTTCATCAAGACGATTTATTGCGTTGAGAAATGTTCCGCAAATTTCATTACCGTCAATATATTCGTTTCCGTTTTTGTCTTGTGCATTAAATGTTCTTGGTACTATTGCTAACAGTTTAACTCTGTTTGTTTGGAATAGTGTTCTCAAATCATTTTTATATGGTTTTACTGATTCTGTAGTGATTTCTGTTACTGGTTTTACTGCCGGTTTGTTAGCAATTGCAACACCTTCTAAGTATTGGCTTAATAAATTACTGCCGGATAACTTTTGTGGGGTAGTTTGTTCTGCTTTTGTCTCTTGTATTGGATTTGTTGTATTGTTTGTTATTGCAGTATTTTTATATTTATCTAAAAAGTTGGCTCCAAATGTAATTTTGTTATACAAAGAATTCATGTTGTTTCCTTTTCCATATTTAGTATATTGGCTATTTTTAGTTTCTGGAGTTAAATTTAGAGTAATCATTATTTATCCTCCTTCTGCTTCCAAGGATTTTTGTTCCTTCCGATAAGCAATTGTGCCAGTAATGTTACTCCAATTAGTCCTGCTCCTAATTTTCCAAATACACTGAACCATTTTCCACTGTTAAATTTGTTGTGGAATGCTTTGTATGCTATATCTGCCGGTGTACATCCTGTTAAGATGAATTTTTCTTCTGAAGATGCTTTTCTTGTTGCTCCGCTTATTATATGGTTAGGTTTTGCGAAGTAACTTTCTCCACCAATAAGTTCCATTACATCTTTTCTGAATTTTTTAAAGTCTTCAAAGAAACCTGAGTTGTTTATTTTTGCTAATGTGTCAGGGTGCAAGTCTTCTCCATACATTAATCTCATTACGCTTTCGTAATAATGTCTGTCTGCACCAAATTCAACGCATTCTTTTTCTCCAACTCCAAAGTATTTGTTTATTACTTTTCCGCCTTCAGTTTCGATTTGTGAATAGTCATTTCTGTTTGGTTCAGGATTTCTTAATTGCCAGAATTTTACTGAGAAATCTGCATTATGACCTTCCAGCATAACTGTTTTTGCCAATTCAACCATTTCTTCTTTGATTTCTCTTGGTATTCTGTTATTTAATATTGCTGTGTCATGACCATCCAGGTGCGCTATTCTGTAATATAGGTCTGCAAAGTTTAAGAATCTGTAGAATGAACTTTTTACACCATTTATTCTGTCTTCAACAAATTTCATCATCAAGTGTCTTGCTGAGGTGTTTGGTGATACTAAGTTGTTATTACCGTCAATAATTCCCCCAATGCTTTCTGCTGTATGCTTCATTCCGTTTTTCAATAATGTCTGTGTCGCATTGTCACAAGTTGAATTTACTATTGTTTTATATAAGTTTTCTTCTTGTGTCATATCCATTGGTGATGATTTACTGTATAAGTTTGAAAGTAATGATTCCATTGTGCTTATGAATTTCTCATAACTTGCCTTGTCTGCAACTATTGCTTCCATCTTATTTCGTAATATTTCTGTTGCGATTTCGTTGTCTATTCTTGCAAGTTTTATTTCATCCTTTGTAAAGTTCATTGTTGAAAATATCTTTTCAGACATATTGTTCCAAAGGTTTGCAAGTCCTGTTTCAGGTGCTTGGGCTGTTTTTATATAAGAGTATCTGTCTAAAATTGCATTTTCTGCTTTAAAAGTATTTAATCTTTGACTTACAGTTTTTAATGTTTTTGCTATTTCAGGTGTAAGTATGTTTGCAGGTTCAAATTTTAGTACCTTATAAATTGGGGCATCTTTTTGGATTGAATTAGCATGTAGAAGTCTTGAGGTATGGAATTCAAGAACTTCTCTTGCTCCTTCATCCAGTCCTGAAGCTGCTGCATTTATGTTGTTTTGCAATATCTTCTGTAATGCTTTTACATGTTCTGAAAATTCTTTGTATGTACCATTTATCAATCCGCGATTTTTAAATTCTTCTGTTAAATTTTCTGCGTTTGGTAGAATTTGCTCAATTATTTCTTTAGGCAGATTTGCTGGTTTTAGAAGTTGTCTTACTGTATCTTGGATTGTTTTTACACTGGATTCTGTAACCTTGTAATCTTGATTTTGTGGTAATAATATTTTCAGATCCTCTTCTAATCCGTCACTTACTACTTTATCCAAGCCTTCTCGCATATTGCTGAATATTGCGTTATATACGTCTTTGGTTATTGGTTTTCCTGTGTTTTCTGTCAAGATTTTGTTTAATGCTTCTGTATTTTGGCTGAAATCATATTTCGGAATTTCTTTGGTAAAGTTTACAAGTAAATTGTTTGCAAATTTATCCATATGTTGATCTGCCAATTTGTTTACAGGTTTATCAAGAGCATTACATAGCAAAGCACTTATTAGAGGTGTTGCAAAACCTGATGTCAACATCCATAATGTGTTATTTTGTAATGCTATTTGACGCATTTTTTCTTGGATTGCGTTTCTTCTGTTTGGAATATCCTTTGGTATGCCTAATCTGTCACCAATTCTGTTGATTTCATCATCCTTGTACAAATCCCAAGGAATAAATTGGTGATCTTGATAGAATAATTTCTTTCTTCCGTAGTTGTCTTCATAATATTGTCTTACATTAAATCCGTGAACCAGTTGTGCAGGAAGTTGGATGAATAATTTTGGCCATAAATCCATTGCTGCAAAAAATGTTCCAAATCCTATAAATTCAAATAATTTAGTTTTTGGTGTTTGTTTTTTTGTAAATAGGTATGCTGCAAGTACCAAACCTCCAAATTTCATACCTACATCATTCAATCGTCCTAATTCGTGGTCGTTTGCTTCCCCTTTTATTGCGTGATAAAAGGCTTTTATATCATAATTTATGTCTTTTTGTATCTCTGCAGGATAATCCATTATTGTAGGATTTAGTAATTTACCATTACTTGGCAAAGGTTTTATAAATGTTCTATTGGTCAGTTCTCTGTGAACATCAAAATCTTTAGATACTTTATCTGATTGATATTGCTGTGTGTTGGGATTATTTCTTATGTATGATTGTAATAAATTCGTTGTTCTCATTTAGCACACCACACTTTCTTTTTTAGGATTGATAACGTCATTGTGTTTTTGTGGTTTTTTAGTTAAGTGCACTGAGTTTGCAACCCCTAATATTGTGGTTATTGCTGCAAGCCCTAAAAGTGCTTTTCCGGCATGTTTTGTTATTGGAGATGTCGCATGGACTGGACCTTCATATAGTTTTTTGATACTTCTTTTTAAACTTCTGCCAAAAACTTTTAATGAATGCATGAAATCTTTACCCTTCCATACTTTTAATGTTGCGGCGTTAAAATAATCCTCCCATGGCTGTTGGAATGCCAGTGCTACTGCGGTTACTGCCCATAAGAAAGATGAAAAACTTTTTGCTAATTTTGATTTTACTAAAACTTCTTTGTACATTGGTTTTACATCTTGGTCAGAATCATTTAAATCTGTTCCTAACCCGTTCTTTTGTGCAATTTTATCGTATCTGAAGTTTCTTGCTTCTCCTTTTTTAGGATCTCCGTATAGCAGATCCCAACGTGGAAAATCTACACTTTCTCCTACCTTATGGTATTCAATACTGGTTAAATCATCATAAACCCCAGGTCTTTCCTGTAAGAAATAGTTGACCTTTGCATAAGGTAATTCTGTATCAATTCCGGTTATCATTTGGATTGGTTTTGTTATCAATACTTTTGAGGCTTCTTTAGTTAAAGCATATAATAATACGCCTAATGCCATCTTGTTACCAAGTTTGGATGCTTTTTTCAGTGCATTATGTGAAAAATGCTTGTTAACACTGTTAAATATTGCAATTAATGTTGCACTACCTATTATAAATGGTACGTTTTGTCCCAGTGTTAAAAATTCATAAAAGTTTGAGTTGATGCTCCCTTTTAATCCTTTTGCCGGATAGATTGTAAATGCTTTTGTTAACTTGTCTAACCCTATCCTCGTTCTTGTGGCAAAATTGTTGTTTAAAAGAGTATCCTCATCGTATGCAGAATCCGCCCCATTTTTTTCTTTCGGCTCTGATTTAAATGTTACTAATCTGTTTTCCCTAAAATTACTAATTGGTGATATCATGATAACTCCACAAATCTACATCATTAGAATACACGTCAAGATAAAATTTTGTTATTTTATCTTTTATTTTTTACATTTATTAACAATCTTTTTTTATCTGTAAATATTGAAAAAGATTAATGTGAATATGCCCATTATAACACAATAATATCCGAAAATATTAAGTGAAAATTTTGAAATAAATTTCATAAAATATTTGATACACAAATATCCTACAATTCCGGAAATTACTGTTCCTGTAATAATAGCAGTCCAGTTGTATCCTACGGCTTCTGCCATATCGATTTTGATGATAGGATAAACCATTGAGGCTCCCATAATTATTGGGACACTCAATAAAAAAGAATACCTTGCTGCAGTTTTTCTGTCAAGTCCTAAAAACAATCCTGCGGCAATTGTCCAGCCTGATCTTGATAGCCCCGGTAATACTGCTATTCCTTGGGCTAAACCTATTAATATCGCTTGGATTAAATTTATTTCTGTTAATTTTGTACCTTTTTTGTTTGATAAATATTCGCTGAAAAATAATGCTCCGCCTGTTAAAATTAACAATCCTCCAACAATTGCAGGATGAAATACTAAGTGGCTTGCAAATTTTTCTAATGGTAATGCTAATATTATTGTTACTATTGTGCCTAAAATAATATATAAACCTAATTTTGCTTCCGTTGTTCTGTAATTTTTTGTTTTTACTGCTGTGTATAGGGCTTTACAAATATCCCAAATATCTTTTCTAAAATAAATTATAACAGCAATTAGAGTTCCAAAATGAAGCATTATATCAAGGAAAATTTCTTGTGTTGACTGCTCCGGGTGTATTGCTACTTGTTTGAATATCTTGTAAAAATTTGATGTAAAAACTATATGTGCAGAACTTGATATCGGTAAAAATTCACTCAAGCCCTGTACCGCTCCCATTAGTGATGATGCTATTAAATCCATTACTTCCCTTCTCCTTTAATATTGCTATTCGGCTTCATAATATGAGCAGCATGAGGTTTGTGTTTCCCATACTGTAATTTTGCTCAACTGTACTATTTTCTCTTTTAATTTTGTATAGATATATGCAGAAATCATTTCACTTGAAGGACTTTCTCCTGCAAATTCCGGAAGGTCGTTCAAATCTTTATGATCTAGTGTGTCTAAAACTTTGTTTAATTCTTTTTTTAATATTTTATAATCAATTAGAATGTTACTTTTATCAAGTGTTTCACCTTTTACAAAAGCCTCTACCATCCAGTTATGTCCGTGTTGGTTTTCACATTCTCCATCATAATTTAGTAGGTGATGTGCTGCAGAAAAATATGCCTGCGTTTTAATTTCGTACATTTATCTATCCCTTCAATATTTATAATTTACTCTTCTATTTTATTATCAAATATAAAATCACACAACTGGCGGACTGCTCCTCTGCCACCATTCAATGTTGATGTGAAATTACAAACTTTTTTTACTCGCTCCACAGCATCAGCCGGGCATGCTGCTATGGCTGTTTTTTCAAGAATGCAAATATCAGGTTCATCATCTCCCATATATGCAACTTGTGAAAAGTTGAGTTCATATTTTTGCATAATTGCTTCTAATATTGGCAATTTGTTGCGAACGCCTTGGTAAACCTCGGTTACTCTCAAGTCTGATGCCCTTCTATCAACAGTACCGTTATTTCTACCTGTAATTATTGCCGTTATATACCCGTTTTTCGTCATTTTTGCAAGTCCATGACCGTCTTTTGCATTGAATGTTTTATATTCAATACCGTTTTCGTCGTATGTTATACTTCCGTCAGTCATTACACCGTCAACATCAAATGCCAGAAGTTTTATTTTGCTTGCTTTTTCTTTTAATTCTTCAAAACTCATTATGCAACCCCTGCTCTTAGTAAATCATGAACGTGGATTACGCCGATTGGTTTGTTCATTTCATCAACGACAGGAAGCGCTGTGATTGAGAATTTTTCCATAAGATTTAGGGCTGATGCTGCGTATGCTTCTTCTGTTATTTTTTTAGGATTTGCAGTCATAACTTCGCTTACTTTTAAATCTTCAAGTTTTGCATGGCGCATAACAGTTCTTCTTATGTCACCATCTGTCAGTACTCCTGTTAAATTACCGCTTGAATTTAGTATCATTGTCATTCCAAGTCCGTATTCGGATATCATTTTTACTACATTCAAGAAGGTTTCGGTATCTTTAACGATTGGCATTTTTTCGCCTGTAATCATCAAATCTTTAACTTTGTAGGTCAAACCTTTGCCTAATTTTCCTGATGGGTGGAACATTAAAAAGTCTTCTTTGGTAAATCCTTTTTTCTCCATTAAGCAAACTGCCAGTGTGTCACCCATTGCAAGTGTTGCTGTTGTACTTGCTGTTGGGGCTTTGCCTAGAGGACATGCTTCTCTTTCTACTGATATATCAAGCACTACTTCGCTTGTTTTTGCAAGTGTTGAATTAAGATTGCCTGTCATTCCTATCATAGGGCAGCCAAATCTTTTGATTAGCGGTAATAAATTCATCAATTCTTGTGTTTCGCCGCTGTTTGAAATCGCAATAATAACATCTTCTCTTGTTATTACTCCTGAATCGCCGTGGGTGCTTTCTGCAGGGTGCAAAAAGTATGCAGGGGTTCCTGTTGATGACATTGTTGCAGCTATTTTTTTGCCTATAATGCCTGATTTGCCCATGCCGGTAACTATTACTCTGCCTTTACAGTTGTATAGTATGTCTATTGCTTTATCAAATTCTTCCCCTATGTTATCTTTTAGTCTTAAAATTGATTTTGCTTCAATATCAAGAACTTCTTTTGCAAGTTCATTAATTTTACTTAATGTCATAGCTACCATATCCACCTCACTTACTCTTTTCTTTGTTATTATATTATAAATATCCTCCATGTGGTGTATTTTTACAAAATCTTTATAAAAATTTAAGATTATTTTTCGATATATTTTATATGAAAAATTCTCGTGGTAATAGGTTTGATAATAGTGTTGAAATAATTGATTTGACTAATAAAAATTTGTTTGAGTCAATTCAAATTATTATTAATACTTCAGCATCTCGTATGTGTAAAAAATCATTTTCAAAATTAAAATATAAGTCAAATATTCCTAATATTGAAAAAACTGTTAAGGATATTCCTATTTTATCCTCTGTGGAATTTGTATAAATTTAAGAATTGTCCTTTGGATTAGTTATAATTAATCTTTTTTATGCTATCCTTTGTTTATGAATTGGAGAGTTATTAGGGTTATAGTAGTTATTGTCTTAGTCGCATTGCTTTGCAAATCTTGCATAGTAAAAGATGTTCCTATGAAAGATAATTCTGTAAGCGTAACAAAAGAAGAGGCTCAAGTTCAGAAATATCCGGGGCAAAAAAATATAACTATTGATGGAGTTGATTATTTGCAATCCCAGGCTCCTGTTGGTAAGTTTGGCGGAGAACTTATAACTTCTACCATCGGGCAAGGTCCAAAAACTTTCAATCCGTTTAATTGTAAGGATAATATTTCTGCTGCGATGTCAGAAATTATGTATGACGGACTTTTATCTACTCATCCTGTTACAGGTCAGCCTGTTCCAAAACTTGCCAAATCTTATGAGATACTTCCTGACGGTATGACTTATATTATAAAATTGCGTCATGGGATTAAATGGTCTGATGGTGTTCCAATTACTGCAGATGATGTCGTTTTTACTTGGCGAGATATTATTTTTGCAGGTATCGGTGACACTTCATTACGTGATTCTATGGTTATTGATAACAAATTGCCTACGGTTCGTAAAATTGATGATTATACTGTTGAATTTAGAACTCCAAAACCTTATGCGCCGTTTATTCGTTCTTTATCTGCTTCTATTGCGCCAAAACATGTTTTTCAGCAGGCTGTAAAAAAGGGTGGTGTTTATTTTGACAGTTTTCTTTCTACAACGACAAAGCCTAAAGATATGGTTACTTCAGGGGCTTTTAAATTGAAAGAATACCTTCCTGCGCAAAGGGTTGTCTATGAAAGAAATCCAAATTATTACATTATTAATACCAAAGATCAAAAATTACCGTATTTAGATAAATTGGTTTATTTAATTGTCGGGGATTTGAATAATGAAATTTTAAAATTTGAAGCAGGTGAGATTGATGTAATTGCGCTTCAAGGTGCAAAGGTCGCAAGATATAAGGCGATTGAACCTCATTCTGATTTTACGCTTTATAATCTTGGTCCGGCAACCAGTACAATGTATCTTTCTGTTAATTTGAATGATAGAAAAGATGATAAGAATAAATATTATGTTAATCCTATAAAGCAAAAATGGTTTCAGGATATAAACTTTAGAAGAGCAGTTGACCTTGCTATTGATAGAAAAAATATGGTGTTTAATATTGCAAATGGTATTGGAACTCCTTTGTTTACTCCTGAAAGTCTTAATTCGATTTATTTGAATAAAAATTTAAAACCATTTGACAGAGATATTAAAAAAGCAGAAAAATATTTAAAAAAATCAGGCTTCTATAAAGATAAAAAAGGACGATTATACGATAAAGACGGTAATAGGGTTGAATTTGACTTATATACAAATGCCGGTAATACCGAAAGAGAAGCCATCGGAGTTATGGTTAAACAAGATTTAGAAGATTTAGGGATGAAGGTTAATTTTAAGCCTATAGAATTTAATTCTCTTGTGAATAAACTCGTAAGTACCTTTGATTGGGATATGGTTATTATGGGTTTAACGGGTTCTCCATTGGAGCCAAACGGAGGAAAAAATGTTTGGATGTCTGACGGTCGGTTGCATATGTTTAATATGAGAACGCCAGCTGAAGGTAAGAAAAATATTCTTCCTTGGGAGAAAGAACTTGATGATATGTTTACCAAGGGTGCATTGGCTACTACTTTTGAAGATAGAAAAAAATATTATGACAGATATCAGGAAATAATTTATGATGAAAAACCTATGATTTATATTTATTCACCTGTAATAATTAATGCAATCAGAAAGAAATTCAAGAATATATATCCTTCCTCTTTGAACGGATTAACTCATAATCTTGAAGAAATTTATGTCGAGGAAAAGTAAATGGAAACTTTGAAATATATATTTAAGCGAATACTTCAGACTATACCATTATTGATAGTGGTATCAATTATCAGTTTTTTTATCATAAGATTATCTCCTGTAGATCCTTTAGCAGAGTTGAAATTGAATCCTTCAATCTCTCCTGAAACAGTTCAAAGAGAAAAAGAACGTTTGGGATTAGATAAACCGATTATTGTTCAATATGGGAAATGGGCAATTTCTTTTGTGAAGGGAGATTTGGGGGTAACTTCAAATGGTGAAAAGGTTAGTAACAAGTTGAAAGAAAGAATTCCTTATACTCTTTTGTTAACCTCTATTGTCATTTTGTTAACATGGCTTGTGGGGGTTCCTTTGGGGATAATTTCTGCGGTTAATTGGAAAACTCCTTTTGATAGAATATTAACAGTATTAACAAGTATAGGTATGGCAATTCCGTCATTTTTCTTTGCTGTGTTACTATTGATGTTTGCTGTTAAGACGGGGTGGTTTCCTATCGGGGGGCTTACGAGTCCGAATTTTGCTGATATGAGTTGGGGTAGAAAGTTTTTGGATATAGCCTATCATTTAGTTTTGCCGGTAACTGTTTTATTCACAATTTCGCTTGCCAGTTTGCAAAGACAGATGAGGGCTAATATGTTAGATGTGTTAGACAGTGATTATGTCAAATTTGCAAGGGCTAAGGGGTTATCTGAATTTAAGGTTGTGTATAAGCACGCACTTAGAAATGCTATCAACCCTATGATTACACTTTTAGGGTTTGAGTTTGCAGGGTTGTTGAGCGGCGCTGCGTTAACTGAATATGTGTTTAATTATCCGGGGTTAGGGACTTTAATTTTAGAGGCTGTTATGAAATCTGATATCAATCTTGTAATGGCATCTTTGATGATGGGTGCGGTTATGCTTATTGTTGGTAATTTGATTGCGGATATTCTATTAATTCTTACTGATCCGAGAATAAGGGTGAAATCATGATGGTAAAAGAAGTTTTTAAACAATTATGGAAAGATAAATTCGCAAGAGTTGCATTGTTTGTTCTTGGAATTATTTATTTGCTGTTGTTTTTTGCTGATTTTATCGCTCCTTATACAAAAGATTTTTCTGATAGAACAATGGCTTATGTTCCGCCGTCTAAAATTTTTACGATTGATGAAAACGGTAAATTATCCAGACCTTATACATATAATTATATTAGAGAATTTGATGATAATACGTTAGAAATTAAATATAAATTTGACAGGTCTAAGAAACATTATATTAAGTTCTTTACAAAAGGTGAACCGTATAAATTTTTAGGGTTAATTCCTGCAAAAATTCATTTGTTTACAACAGACAAAGGCGGAAGAATTTATCTTTTGGGAACTGATATTAATGGAAGGGATGTATTTTCCAGATTGTTGTTTGGCGGTAGAATTTCTATGACAATAGGGTTTTTAGCTTTGTTTGTTTTATTCCCTATTGGTTTATTATATGGGGGAATCTCAGGGTATTTTGGCGGAAAAGTCGATACGCTTATGATGCGTTTTGCAGAAGCAATCATGTCAATTCCAAGTTTTTATCTTTTGATTATTCTTGCTTCAATTTTACCTCCGGGAATGACCAGTACTCAAAGATTTTTGCTTATTGTTATTATTCTCGCACTTATCGGATGGGCAGGGTTTGCAAGAGTTGTCAGGGGGATGGTTTTGTCTATTAAAAATCAAGAGTATGTGCAGGCGGCTCAATCTATTGGGGCTTCCAAATTTAGAATAATTGTTAAACATATTTTGCCTCAGACTACCAGTTTTGTTATTGTTGCGATGACTTTGTCTGTGCCTTCTTATATTCTTTCTGAATCAGGTTTAAGTTTTATCGGTTTGGGTATTCAGCAGCCTGATGCAAGTTGGGGTAATATGCTTAAAGAGGCGCAAGAATTTACTAATATAATTTATAGACCTTGGCTTTTAACTCCGGGTATTTTAATTTTTATATCGGTATTGGCTTTTAATCTTATCGGTGATACCATAAGAGATATACTTGATCCGCAAAGTAAGGTCAGGTAATTGTTTTAGTAGTTGAGAGGGTTTGAAAAAGATGGATGATACAATTCAACATTTGGTTAATATAGTTAATCTTGATTATATAATCAGAATTTCTATAGCTGTAATTTTCGGCTTTTGTATTGGTTTGGAAAGAGAATTAACAAACAAATATGCAGGGTTAAGAACTCATATTTTAGTGTGTTTGGGTGCTTGTGTATTTACTTTGATTTCTATATATGGCTTCCCGACATTTGCGCCGGGGGATAATGTAGATGTTATGCAGGCTACTGGTATAAGAGATACATCAAGGGTTGCGGCTCAAATTGTTACAGGTATTGGTTTTATCGGTGCCGGTACGGTTTTGAGAAACGGTCCGATTGTTTTGGGGCTTACTACTGCTGCTACTTTGTGGATTGCTGCAAGTATTGGTATGGCATGCGGTGCTGGCATGTTTGAAATTGCCTTTGCCGGGACTCTTTTATCTATCTTAACTCTTGTTATGATAAGAATTTTAGAAAAAAAAGTTCTTCCTACAAGTACAAAACGTATTAAACGTATTAAATTAAGTATTGTTTGTCAGAATGATTTTATCGATAGTATTCAAGATTTTGTTATTGATAAATTCCAAGAAATTTCCAGGTTATCAAAGAAGAAATATAGTGCGGAATCTAATACTTCTAAAATTTCTTGTATTGTGGAAATTCAAAATAAAAAAACTATTAAAGATTTATATAAAACCTTTAAAAATATCGAAGGTATAGAATCTTTATCAATTCAAGAAACTTTAGAGTGATAATATACCTTAATATATTGTTTACAGGAAAGTTTCTTTAAGTTAGGATAAAGCAAAGGTTATAAGGGAGAAGTATTTTGAAATATAAAAGAATTTTATTAAAAATAAGCGGCGAGGCTCTTTTAGGAAGTCAACAGTTTGGAATCGATCAAGAGCCTGTAAAGATGATTTCAAATGAAATCAAAAAAGTTACTGATGAAGGTGCACAAGTTGCTGTTGTTGTAGGTGGCGGCAATATATTTAGAGGGATGAAAAATAGTGCAAAACTAGGTATGGATCAAGCATCAGGTGATTATGTCGGAATGCTTGCTACTGTTATGAATGCAATTGCACTGCAATGTGCATTGAATCAATTGGGTGTATCTTGCAGGGTTCAATCAGCAATTACTATGAACCAAATTGCTGAACCTTATATTCGACATAGAGCAATCAGACACTTAGAAAAAGGCCGAGTTGTTATATTTGCTGCAGGAACAGGAAATCCTTTCTTTACAACAGATACAGCAGCAGCATTAAGAGCATCTGAAATCAATGCAGAGGCTATGTTGATGGCTAAAAATGGTGTTGATGGTGTTTATACTGATGATCCTGCAGTTAATCCAAACGCTAAAAAACTTGATAATATCGGATATGATGATATTATTAAAAACGGACTTAAGGTTATGGATACTGCGGCTTGTGCTTTGTGTAAGCAGAACAAAATACCGATTGTTGTTTTCGATTTCAAAAAAGAAAACGGTATAAAAGATATCCTTAATGGTAAAGAAATAGGTACTTATATAGGTTAATTATTATAAGAAAGAGGTAAAAAATGACAGAATCTTTGGAAGAATTATTTTTATTCGGAGAAGAAAAAATGGAAAAAGCCATTGCCCAATTGCAAAAAGAATTTGGGTCAATACGTTCAGGGCGTGCTAATCCAGGTATTTTGGACAAGGTTATCGTTGAATATTACGGCGCCCCTACTCCATTAAGACAAATGTCACAAGTTTCTGTTCAAGATGGAACAACTTTGGTTATAACTCCATATGACAAGTCTATTATGAAAGAAATCGAAAAAGCGATTATCAAAGCAGAAATCGGTATTACTCCTAATAGTGACGGTATTTGTATTCGTTTAACTTTCCCGCCTTTGACCGAAGACAGACGTCGTGAAATTACAAAGGATGTTAGAAAATTAGGAGAAGAAGCAAAGGTTGCTGTTAGAAATATCCGCCGTGATATGACTGATAATTTGAAAAAAATTGAAAAAGCAGAAAATCTTCCGGAAGATCTTGTTAAAGATAATCAGGATAAAATTCAAAAATTAACTGATAAATATACTGCTAATATTGATACTGCTGTTGCAGCAAAAGAAAAAGAGGTTATGACTGTATAATGATAAGTTTAGGCTTGAATAAAAATGCCGTAAGGATGCTTACCGGTTTCATTATGGGAACTTTTGTTATGCTTTCCATAATTTATGGTGGTATTCCTATGTTGATAATGTTGATATTTATGGTTTTTATGGGTTCTATGGAATATGTAAAAATCCTTAATCACAAAGGTTTTTATCCAAGTCTCAAGGTCATATGTTTTACGCAGGCAATTTTAACGGCTGTTGTATTTTTTAAAAGGTTTGACTTAGTTGCAATTACGTTGACTATTTGTGCAATGTGTTCATTTATGTGGGTGCTTTTTAAAGGTCGACAGCCATATATTGCCAATGTCGCTACTACTTTGTTGGGAATGGTTTACTGCGGATGGTTTCCGCTGCATTTGATTTTTTTAAGAGATTTACATTGTGACAAGTTTGATAGCGGACTTGGATTTGTTGTTTTGATGTTTACTGCAATTCTGATGACTGATGTCGGATGTTATTATGTGGGAACTAAATTCGGAAAACATAAACTTGCTCCTGTTATAAGTCCTAACAAAACTGTCGAAGGTTCTATCGGCGGTATGATTTCTGCTGTTATTGGGGCTTTATTAATTTGGTTGTATATGTACAAACTTTTATCTATTGATATACAATGGTACATCGCAGTGGCTGCAGGCTTAATTTCTACAATTTTTGCTCAGATTGGTGATTTGTGTGAATCTTTGATTAAGCGTGATGCAGGAGTAAAAGATTCCGGTAAAAGTTTGCCTGGGCATGGCGGATTTTTAGATAGATCTGATAGTTTTGTTCTTACCATTCCTGTTATGTATTATTTTTGTAAATGCTTTGTATTTCAAACGGAATGGATTAATACGGTTACAAATTTTGTAAAAGGTTTATTCTAATGAAAACTATTTCTGAAATTTTTGGAATAGAAACTGTTACTCAAGAGAATTTTAGGTATGCTTTAACTCATTCTTCTTATACAAAAGAAAATAATTTGCCTGAGGTGCAATGTTATGAAAGACTTGAATTTCTTGGCGATGCTGTTTTAAAGTTAACTATTTCTGATGTTTTATTTAGGCTTTATCCTGAATCAAGAGAAGGTGAGTTATCTAAAATTAGAAGCATTGTTGTTTCAGACAATACTCTTGCTGATATTGCGAAGAAAAATGGATTGCAAGACTTGATAATAATGAGTAAGCACGAAGAAAAACAAGGGTGCAGAAATTTGAATTCTATATGTGCTTGTGCGTTTGAAGCAGTGTTAGGTGCTTATTATTTGGATGGAAAGTTTGCTGAATTAGAAAAATATATTGAAAAAACTTTTTTGCCTTATATCAAAGATGTTGAAAATAATTTTATAAAGTATAATGCAAAAGCAATTTTGCAGGAATATACTCAGGATAAGAGTAAATTACCTCCTGAATATGTTGTGATTAACGAACAAGGACCTGCACATAAAAGAATTTTTGAAGTTCAGGTTGTTTATAATGACGAAGTTCTTGCTGTTGCAAAGGGTTACAGCAAAAAAGAAGCCGAACAAAAATGTGCATATTTGGCTTGTGAAAAGTTGGGGTTGTTTTAAGTATGAGTAAGATAATTATTTCACCTTCTATTTTATCTGCAGATTTTGCAAATTTAGAAAGAGATATTCATATTGTAGAAAAAGCAGGTGCTGATTGGATTCATGTGGATGTTATGGACGGACATTTTGTTCCGAATATAACTATCGGTGTGCCTGTTGTAAAATCTCTTAAGAAAGTTACTAAACTCCCATTAGATGTTCATTTGATGATTGAGAATCCTATGAAATATGTTGAAGCATTTGCGCAAGTTGGTGCTGATATTTTAACTTTTCACTATGAAGCGGTTAACGAAGATGAAGTTTTGCCATTGATAAATAAAATTAAAAGTTTAGGTGTTAAGGCCGGAATTTCTATAAAACCAAAGACTAGCCCAAGTGTTCTTGATAAATTTTTAAAATATGTGGATTTGGTTTTGGTAATGACTGTTGAGCCGGGTTTTGGCGGGCAAAAATTTATGAATGATTGCGTAGAGAAAATTTTTTATATAAGGAAAAATTCTGACGAAAATCTGATAATTCAAGTCGATGGCGGTATAAATGCTCAAACCGGCAAATTGTGTATTGAAAATGGTGCAAATTCACTTGTGGCAGGTAGTTATATTTATAATGCACCTGATATCGCTGGTGCTGTTATGTCGTTGCGAAATTAAACAGTTTCACCTTTTCTCATTTTTCGTTTTAAGATTTCATCCAAATTACCTGAGGCAATTTTTTCTGCTTTCTTTTCAACTTCTGTTTTCTTATCGTCAGTTGCGTTTGATTCTTCTTTTTCGGCTTTTTTCATTAGGGTTTCTGTTTTGCTTATGTCTGTACCTGTTTGTGGTTTTTGATTTGTTTTATCAGTTGCATTTTCTCCGGTTTTAGGTTTTTGAGTTCCTGTATTTGAAGTTGTTGTTGTAGTTCCGTTTTGTTCTGCTAATCTGTTATCGCCAGAGACTTCTCCTGCAGAAATTCCTGTTAGGTTATAGATATTTGTTTGATTTTCTTGAACGGTGTTTCTATTTGCGTTGTTTGTGTTTGAAACTATTATTGCATTGTCTTGAACCCCTTGACCTGCACTAACTGCATATTTTCCTGTGCTTTCCAGTAAGTTGCTCAGTGCTGCAAAGTAGAAACCTGATTTTTTGGCTTCGTTTGCGAGATCTATTGTTGTGTTTCCATAATCTTGCGTATCAAGTCCGATTGTTGTTCCTTCATCAATTGTTGTTTGGTATAAGTTTAAATCTGTATCGTAGCCCAGTGCAACATTTTGACCTGTTGTTCCCAAATTTTTTAGTTCATCTTCTATTTGGAGGGCTTTTGCAAAGTCTGTTTGTTTTTTATTGCTTTTATTTTTGATGCTGTTTAATTGTGATTGTAAGTCATTCGCTTGGCCTAATAAATCGCTCATGTAACTGTCAAGACTTGCAATTGCATTATCAGATGCTTCTCCAACTGTTGTTAGCGTGTTTGTATATTCATTTGCACTATCTCCTTTGTCAGAACTCTCACTAATAAATGTTCTTGCAATGGTTGATAAATCTTGCCCTTTTTCTTCCATTTTTTTCTTCTTTTCATCTGCGGTCATTTTTTCTTCTTGTTCTTCTTCAGTTTCAGTTCTTTCGTTTATTTCCGTTTCTTGAGTTTCATCTGTTGAAGTGGAAGGTTGGGTTGTTGTTTGTGATGTTGTTTGAGTTTGATTGTTTGTTGTATTTGTCTGTGGGGTCTGTATTGGTTGAGGTGTTTGCACAGTTTGTGTTGGTTGAACAGGTTGGGGTTGTTCATTTGTTTGAGAAGTTGTTTGTGTTGCGGGACTTTGTTGTAGTGGTTGTTGAGGTTGTATAACTTGAGCAACGGGGGTTGTAGCTTCTTGGATTTGGGTGGTTGGTTGAGGGGTGTTTTGAGTATTTTGAGGTGTTGCTGCAGGTTGATTTAGTTGAGGGGTTGGCTCAACTATATTATTTTGCTCAGGGGTAGTTTCTTGTTGCTCAGAAGTTTGTGTCGGTGATTGTTCCGGGCTTTGTGTTGTTGTGTTTTGCGGAGTAGTTGGTTTTGAAATCGCCATTTCATATGTCGTTTCATCAGTGTCATTTTTTTCTAAATCAACACGAAATGCTCTTGCCCAGGATAAATATTCCTGAGGAACGTTCATTCCCTCATTATCATATTTTATTATTTCTTTTGCTGTTAATCTCCGCCAATCAATGATTTTGGGAGTTACCATACTTATTCTTGATACGTCCATAGTTAGTCCCGTTTTTCTTGTTATCGGCTTTTTTTATTCAAATCTTTAATTTTATCTTTAATTGTAGATAGAAGTTAACAAAAATTAATAATTGTATTAAAACAGTAAAAAGTGGTTATAATATGATAAAGAGGATTTTAATATGAAGTATGAAGAATTAATGCAAAGGGCAATTGAAGTTTCTAAAAATTCGTATTCACCATATTCAAAATTTGCTGTTGGTGCGTGCGTTTTGGCTGAATCAGGAGAGGCTTATTCGGGTTGTAACTTTGAAAATGCCAGTTTTGGTTTGTCAATTTGTGCAGAGCGCAACGCAATAGGTTCTGCGATTGCTAATGGCGAAAAGAAAATTAAGGCTATTGCTATTTATTCACCAAATCAAGACAATTGCTTTCCTTGTGGAGCATGCAGACAAGTTATTCATGAGTTTTGTGAATGTGACGATACTTTTGATGTTATTGTAAAAGATGGTGATGAAATTAAGGTTTATACTCTTTCATTCCTATTGCCGGAAAGTTTTTCTTTATAAAAGTGTATAACGATGTATATTTTTGAACTGATAGTTAATGCCTTTAAGTCAAAAAAATATAACAAATTTGAGTATTCAGAGGATACCCCTAAGATAGTCGATGATAGTGCCGATTGTGAGCACTGTTTTTTGCCTTTGGATAGTACGAATACAATGTTTGCTTGTAAATATTGCGGTTTGGTTGTTCCTCGTGAAAAGTTGAAAGATAAAAATATTTTTAGAAATTAGCTTGATTGATTTCCACTTGGTGGATTATTCCCATTTGATATTTGCTTATACTCTTTACTGTTAAAGGAGGTTATATGTCAAAATCACTTGGAGAATCTATAAATAATATTATGGAAGAAAATTCCACCAGTCGAGTTTTAATTTTAACAGATAGATTGCATATTATCGGAACTATTCATGAATATTCCAATGATTGTCATGATTGCCACGATTGTTTAATTTCGTTGAAAGATGTAAAAATAGCAAGAATCGAAGATTTATGCAATTGCAAGATGGAAGATTGTGAATGTAATTTAGAATCTTTTATGGAATATAAATGGTTTAATATTACCGCAAATTCTATTGTAGGTTTTAGTATTTTAGGTTAATGGTTAATTTACTCATCTTTTTGCACTGAAAAAGAGGAATGCCTTTTGACATTCCCCTCTTTCTTTATTAAAAGTATTTAAATTCTTATACTTTTCTTTTTCTAGCAGCTTCAGATTTGTGTTTTCTTTTAACGCTAGGCTTTTCGTATCTTTCACGTTTTTTTACTTCAGAAAGAATACCAGCTTTTTGGATCTTCTTTTTGAAACGTCTTAAAGCGCTTTCAATACTTTCGTTTTCGCCAACTTTAACTTCTGCCATTTATATTTTCACCACCTTTATTGCTTTTTTACTGGAGTAATATATATAATTATATATTAGAAACTATAAAAATGCAAGTAGAATGCTTTTTTTGAATGGATAAGTTATTTATTTTGGTTAATTTTTAAAATAATCACAAATCAATTTTTCTTGTTTTGGGAGTAGATGTTTTATTCTATTAAGTATAGATTTTTCTTTTAACTCTTTTAATTGTTGCGTTAGGATGGCTTTTTCAATTAGTATTTTGTTGTATAAATCTGAACAAACTTCACTCTTATCAATGTGTTCTTTGAGTTTAGATAGTTGTATTTCTTTTTCCTTTATAGAAGAAATAATGTTTTCACGTTTCACTTTACTTAAACCTCTTAAATGTCACATGATAAGAATAAACTTTTCATTCAAATTTAAAATCAACTTTTTAGGTGATTTTAAACTAAACCGGCAATAAATCATACTCATAGCCTAGTTTTAATGCTTCAATATTTTTAGGTATCAAATTTCTTTTATGAGGCGGAATAACATTATCCAAAGCCTTTTCCAATGTTTGAATACTTATCAGTTTGCTGACTTTTGAAACAATACCTAATGCTAATATATTAGACATTTTTATATTGCCTAATTTTTCTTGAGCCAATTCTGTAATAGGTGCAAATACATAATTGATATCATTTCTAAGTTTTTGAATTTTAGCAAGTGACGAATTAACGATAATAGTACCGCCTTTTTTTACTTTTGAAGTAAATTTATCAAAAGATGCTTGGTTTAGAACAATAATAAAATCTGCAGAGGATTTTTGTACTGCGCTAACTTCATCATCTGCGGCAACTACCGTACAGTTAACTGTACCACCTCTCATTTCGGCACCATAAGATGGATACCAAGTTACATTCTTATTATCCAGCATAAAACCGTTTGCTAAAACTTCGCCTGCTAACAATACGCCTTGTCCGCCAAATCCTGCTATTATAAAATCTTTTTCCATGAATTATCTATCCTTATTTTAATTCTGCTGTTACATCTTTATATATGCCCGGTTTAAATATATTGCACATTTCATTTCTAACTCTTTCATGGGCTTGAGTAGGAGTCATTTTCCAGTTTGTCGGACAACTTGAGAGAATTTCGACAAAACCAAATCCTAAACCTTTTAATTGTACTTCAAATGCTTTTTTTATTGCTTGTTTTGCTTTTCTTATATTTGCCACAGTGTCAAGTGAAACCCTTGCACTAAAGGCTGTTCCGTCGCATAAAGCAATATGTTCTGCAATTTTTATCGGATAACCATAGTATTCAACATTTCTTCCAGTAGGAGATGTTGTTGTTACTTGCCCAAGTGTTGTAGTTGGTCCAAGTTGTCCACCTGTCATTCCGTAAGTTGTGTTATTTATACAAATTGCTGAGAGTTTTTCACCTCTTAATGCGGCATTTAAACTTTCTGAAAGCCCGATAGATGCAAAATCCCCATCTCCTTGATATGTAAAGACGAATTTGTCAGGTTTTGCTCTTTTAATACCTGTGGCTTCTGCTAATGCTCTTCCGTGAGGTGCTTCCAAAGCATCAATATTCAAAAAGTCATATATCGTTACTGAACATCCGATAGAGGCTGCTATGATTGCGTTTTCTCGAAGCCCGAGTTCATCTAGAACCTCTGCAACAAGTCTTATTGCAACGCCATGGTCACAGCCCGGACAAAATGTATATTTAAAATCCTTCCTGAAGGATTCAGGTATTTTGAATACTTGTGTTGCCATATTAAATTAACTCCTCAATTTGTGAAACGATTTCTTCTGGTGACGGAGGTGTGCCAACTCCTTTGTGTATCAACTCTACCGGAACTTTACCGTTTACGGCAAGTCTTATATCATTAACCATTTGTCCCATATTTACTTCTACTGAAATCATCTTCTTAACTTGTTGTGCAAGTTCGGATAATCTCTTTTTAGGGAATGGGAATAATGTTATTGGTCTTAGAGTTCCAACTTTTAGTCCTTTTTCTCTGCATATTTTTGCTGCAGTTTTAACGTTTCTTGCAGTTGAACCAAAACTTACCAATAATATATCAGCATCTTCGGTTTTGTATTCTTCCCAGTCAACTTCGTTTTCTTCTATTTGTTTGTATTTTGCGAATAATTTTTCTAAAAATACACATCTGTCCTCCGCTAAAGGTGCGTATGAACGTATAATCCTTCCATCTCTACCTTTTGCTCCTGTTAAGCACCAAGATGAATTATCTATTTCAGGATAAGGATATTCTTTAAATTCTACAGGTTCCATCATCTGACCTAAAAATCCGTCCGCTAAAAGTACTGTCGGATTTTTGTATTTGTGTGCAAGATAAAATGCTTTATATGTTAAGTCAAAACATTCCTGAACAGTTGATGGAGCCAGTACGGTTAATTTGTAATCACCATTACCTCCACCTTTTAGTGTTTGATTATAATCACCCTGTGACGGGTAGATATTGCCCAGCCCTGGACCGCCTCTCATAACGCTTACCAATACAACAGGTAATTCGTCTGCGCAAGCATAAGACAAACCTTCCTGCATTAAAGAAACTGCACATGAAGAAGATGATGTCATTGCTTTTACTCCGGTAGAGCAAGCTCCAATAACCATATTTATTGCAGCAAGTTCACTTTCTGCTGAAACGTATCCTCTGCCAAGTTCTTGCATTTTTCCGCTCATAAATTCACCAATCTCACTTTGCGGTGTAATCGGATATCCAAAATAACATTGGCATCCTGCCATTACTGCTGCGTTTGCTATGGCATAATTCCCTTTTATAAGAACTTTTTTACTTGTTATTGTTTCTACCGCCATAATTATCCCCTATAAACTTCTGTTATCGCTAAATCAGGACATCTTGTTGCGCACATTGCACAGCCAAGACATTCATGTTTTTCATCACAAAACTCAACAACTCTGTTGCCTAATGAATTTGTTTTATCACTTACTTTTATCAAATTCTTCGGGCATTCTTTTATACATAAGTAGCATGCCTTACATCTGTTTTCATCTATTACAATGTGGCTCATAATCTTCCTCTTTCAAAATACTCTTCTTTGTATCATAGCACTAATAAACTTTTAGGGTAGAAAATCTTAACATTTGTAATAAATATCTTAAAATCATTTTACTTACATGCTTAAACTTGATAATATTAAAATTGTAGGGATATAGTTTAAGGATAATTAAGGGATGGCTCAAGAATTAGATTTAATCTTTGAAACGTTGAGGGAGATAAAAAGGGCAAATGCCACCAGCAGCGAAAGTTTTGAAAGATTGTTGGTTAGTATTGCCAATAAGTTAGAAGTAATTGACAGAAATTCAGCATCTGCTGATTTTATAAAATCATATTTGGCTGAAGTTACTAAAAATGCTGATGATCGCTACCAGACAGCCTTAGTAAAATTTACTGATATTGAAAAAGCATTAAAAGCAATTTTCAATGGTCTTGATGAGCATGTTAAAACTCCCGAACTTAAAGAATTCTTTGAAGTATTCTCTACTAATATGAATTCAACTTATTCCGAAATTCGCCAGCAAAAAGCCATTCTTGCAGGTATTGAAAATAAAATTTCCGAAATATCCTCAAATAAAACCGATAAAGAAGATATTCTTAGAACTATTACTCTATTAAGAAATGATTTTGAAAATCTTAATCATAGTTACAAATATACTATTGATACGGTAAGTTCTGATTTGAAAACTATAATCAATGGTATTATTCAGACAGATCAGACTGCGATTAATCAACAACTCAGTGAACAGACCGCTAATATTCAAAAAACAGTTTCTGATATCTTTAATTATTTGGCAAGCCTTGATAAAAGAGATGCTCAATTAGAACTTTTATTGTCTGGTGTTGCTACCGGAGAAAGTTTGAAATTTACTCAAAGTGTTATTGATACTTTAGTTAAAAAAGCTGAAGATATTTCTGCCAAACTTTCTGATACTGCTGAAAAAAATGATGTCAGCGAAGTTTTGGCCTCAACTGATGTTATAAAACAAAAGTTAGATGATTCTGTGACAAAGGAATTATTTTCTAATTTGGTTGAAATCTCTAATTCTCTTGTCGCTCAAACCGATAATTTAAAACAACAATTGGCTATTGTTACTAAAAATATTGAAGCAATTCCTGATACTACTTACCTTGAAAAATCAACAAAAAATTTGTATGACAAATTAACTTTGATTGATGAAGAAATTGATAAATTTGATTCAAGAGAAGTTTTAGGCGATTTGACTCATAATATCAACGATGTTTCTACAGAGTTAAATGTTTGCAAAAATATAATTACTGATATCAACGAGGTTGTGAAAACTGAAGTTTTAGAATCTATTGATAGAATTTCATTTGCAAATGAGGCTTATGATATTAAAAATCATGTAACTGAAATGCTTAAAAAATTGCCTCAAAAAGATGATGTTGATAAAATTTTGGATTCTTATAATGAGGCAAATAAGTCACTTAAAGAAATTATCTCTAATACAGATGAAATATTAGATAAAGTTGAAAAACTTCCAACCCATAAAGATATGGAGATGCTTAATACTAACCAGTTAAGCCTTGTGGAAAATCTTCAAGAGGTTGCCGGAAAGTCTGATGTTGCAGATGTTTCAGCAAAATTGGATGAAGTAAAAGACGAAGTTAAAAATGTTAATTTCGACAAAGAATTTGAAAATATATATGATAAGACTTCTTCAATTGAGGATTGGCTTACTAGGTCAAACTTAAAAGAAAATACAGATGAAATTGCGGCTCAGATAAAAGATAAGCCGACAAGAGAAGAATTGTTCAAAATCTTGGATACAATGGAATCTGTTATCAGTTGTGTTGAAGAACTTTCTCAAAATGCTGATGCCAAAAAAGTTCGAAATACTCTTTCAGATGTTTACCAAATGATTGAGGATTTGAAAAATGATTTCATTAGTACTGCCGAGATGCACAATGATACTGTTATCGTTAATTTGTCCGAAATATTAAACAAGGTTGATTCTATTGTTACGGGTTCTGAATTTAATTCTTTTGTTGACGAATTAAAAGATTTCTTGCAAAAGTTGCTTTTGGCATGTGACAAGTCTGAGGAAGGTTATAATGCTATTTATGAATATCAGCAGGCTGTACTTAATAAATTAGAGGCTATAAATACTGATGTCGTAAAAGATATTTTAGATATTAAAGAGCAGGTCGGTGAAGTAAAATCTCATGTTACTTCTGTCCAGGATTGGCTGGATAATTCAAAAATCAAGGAAAATACAAAGAATATTCTTTCTATGATTAGCGGTAAATCTGATAAAGATGATGTTCAAAAAATACTTGAGGGCGTTGAATCTATCGTTAATGAGTTGAGTGAAATTTCTCAAAAAGATAATACACAAAATGTTATTGATACAATTTGGGATGTTAGTGACAAGTTAGATGATTTAAAAACCGAAATTTTAAACCATTCTGAAAACAAAAATGAAACTATTGTTACTAATATTTCAGATTTGCAAGAAAAGTTAAATTCTGTAGTTTCAGGCAGCGATTTCAATTCATTTGTTGTAGAGTTGAAAGAATTTATGCAAAAGTTGCTTGACTCTTTTGACAGTGCTCAAGGTGGTTACAATGAAATTGCAGAATATCAAAAAAGTATTATTGATAAATTGGATAATATTAATACAGATATTATTGATAATGTTGCCGGCTTAAAATCTAACCTTGAAGGTATTAATAATAATGTATCTTCAATTCAAGACTGGTTAAATGATTCAAATATAAAAGAAAATGCACAAAATATAATCAACAAAATTGACAGTAAATCCGATAAAGATGATGTGTTGAAGGTCTTGAAGACGGTAGAAACTATAGTTGGTGAACTTGGCGAAATTTCAGAAAAATCAAACACAAAGGTTGTAGTTGATACATTATCAGAAATTAGTGAAAAAATAGAAGGCCTAAAAAATGATATTGTAAATAGTGCAAATTCTAATAATGAAACACTCATCTCAAATTTATCAACCTTGAAAGACAAAGTTGATAATGTTGTAACTGGTAGTGATTTTAGTTCATTTGTAGATGATTTAAAATCAATATTAGATAATATTGTTTCTAGTATAGATAAAACCGGTGAAAATTATGTTCAAATTTGTGATTATCAGCAAAAAGTCAGCGATAAATTAGACAACTTAAATACAGATATAGTAAAAAATATTTTAGATTTAAAAACTCAAGTTGAAAATCTTCAGTCAAATGTATCTGCAGTTCAAGATTGGTTAAACAATTCAAATATAAAAGAAGGTACGCAGGATATATTATCTCAAATAAAAGAAAAACCTGACAGAGAAGACCTGTTAAAGGTATTAAAGGTTGTAGAATCTATCGTTGGCGAGCTTGGCGAAATTTCAGCCAAAGACAATACAAAAGTTGTGATTGATACTATCGCTGATGTAAGTGAAAAAATTGATGATTTGAAAAGTGATATTGTTAACAATTCAAATGTTCATAATGAGGTTCTTATTACTAACTTATCAAGTTTGCAGGACAAGGTTGATAATATTGTAACAGGTAGTGATTTTAATGCCTTTGTGGATGAGTTAAAGGAGGTTTCTGAAAAACTTCTTGCTAATATTGATAAGTCTGAAGCAAATTATAATGGAATTTCTGAATATCAACAATCTGTTGTCAATAAATTGGAGGAATTTAATTCTGATATAGTAAAAAATATTCTAGATATAAAAGAACAATTTGGTGATGTCAAGTCAAAAGTTGCTTCAATTCAAGATTGGTTAACAAATTCAAGAATTAAAGAAAATACAGAAACTATAATTTCCAAAATTGATGAAAAATCTGATAAGGAAGATGTTTTAAAAGTATTAAAAGTTGTTGAATCTATTGTAGGTGAATTGAGTGAAATTTCATCAAAGGACAATTCCCAAACGATTAACGATACAATTTCTGATGTTTGTAAAAAAATAGAGGATTTGAAATCTGAATTTATTCATACTTCAGAATTACAAAATGATGCTGTTGTTGAACATTTGTCTGAAATTCAAACATCGGTTGAAAATATAATTAGTGGTAAAGAATTTGAAACCTTTACGGATGAGATAAAACATTTATTAGATGTAATTGTTTCTAATACCGATAAAATCAATTCAGATTATATTGCAATCAAAGAATATCAGGTTGCAATATTGGAAAAACTTGATTCTATAAATATTCAGGCGATAAAAGAAATTGTTGAAAATCGTTCAACTGTTGTTGAAGATACCTTGACAAATATTTCAGAGTATTTGACTACAGTTAGCAAAGTTGATACTCAGGAAATTAAAAATGCAATTTCTGAAATTAAAAATATTTTAGAAGACAGAAAAGATACGTATGAAGAATTTGAAAGTAATAGTGAAGAAACTATTGATATTCTACAGAATTATTTAGGTGAAATTAAGAGAATTCTTGATGTTTCTGATTTTGCTGTTGCTGAAAATGTTAAGAATAAACTATTAAAAATTGAAGAAGATTTGTTGCTTTATCAAGGGCAAAATGAAAATGCGTTAACAGATATTATTGCTAAATTAAATGAGTATCAAGAATATACAAAAACACTGGATGAACCTTATTCAAATCAAGATTTAAAGGCTTCAATGAAAGAAATATCTGAAATTAAAGATATGATATTTACTCTTGGAGAAACGTATAAATCTTTAAAATATGAAGAAGAATCAAAAGAGAAAAGTGTTGCGGATTTTGTAACTGACAGATTAGAAGATTTGGGCCATAATCTTGAGGATTTGACAACAAGTATAGATACTCAACTTCAACAAGGTTTTGCGTATAATGCTGCACTTTTAGAAGAAAAAACAACTATGCTTTTGGAATTTATTCAAGATGTCAGAAATGAAAACATTCAAAATTCCGAATTGTATAATCAGTTGGATGATACAGACAATAAATTAGCAGATTATAAGCAAGAATTAGAGTTAATTAATACAGATGTTATCGGTGCAATTAATGCAAAATCTGATAAATTGCTTGAAGAAATTACACCAATTCGTCAAATGCTTCAAAATCTATTTACAAATGCAGATTTTGCAAAAAATATCAAGGTCGATTTGAGTGATTTGCATCAATCATTTAATGATGAACTTAAAAATGATAATCAGATTTCTCAAGCAACACTTAGCCGTTTGGATTATACATACGAACAGTTGTCTAATGATTTAAGTAATATTGAAGAAAATATAAAATCATTTGTATTGAATGATGTAGATTCTGTAATTCGCAAAATGGATGAATTGCAGGATACAGTTGTGGAAACTCTAAATAAAATTGTTCCTCCAAATACTGATGAAATGGTTGAAATAAAAGAGTTTGCAGCACATATTGCTGATTTTAAAAACTCTCAAATGGAAATTCTTAATGAAGTTGCTGATGATATAAAATTACAATTGAATGAACAGCATGAAGAACTTAAATCATTATTAACCGTTTCATTAAACAATGAAAGAATTATAAATGCTATTGATGAATTACGTGACAGCATACTTGGAAAAGCATTTACAATAAGACAAATTCAAGAAAATGCACCAAAAGATGAACAGGCTGAAGATGGTGAAAATCAATCTGATGCAGTTACTTTCAAAGAGTTGCAGGCTCAGCATGATGATGTAAGTTTATTAACAAGACAAGTCTTGGTAGAAGTTAGAAGCGATTATAATAAATTTGCAGAAGTTGTTCGAGATTTGTCAGGTGAGAATGCGGAAATAAAAAATATTCTTCGTGCAATACAAGAAAAAATGAATAATATTGTCGTCCGCAAGGTTACAGAAACTAAAGAAATTAATGAATCAGGTGAAGATACAATTATTACAATAGAAGAGAAAAAGTCGGATTCTCTTACTGATTCTTTGCCTTCATTAGATAGTGATGTTAATAAGGCAGTTTTAACCGGTGAAAATGATTTTAACTTTATAGAAGCGCTTGATTGTTTCAAAACTGATGTTAAAAAGTTGCATAAGAAGGTTGAAAATGTTTTAACTCCTGAGGAATGCCAAGATACAATAAATTCTGTAAATATTACTACCAATATTGATCCGGAAGAATTTGCTGAAGTTTCAAGAAAAGTCAACAAGATCTTGAAGCGAATAAGTAGCGGAGAATGGTTAGAAGACTTAAAATCATATATTGTAAACGGAAAGATAGGTACAACATTAGAGTTAATTTTAGGCAAATTAGATATTCTTGCACTGACAGACAGTTGTGATTGGGTTCAGGATGTCAAAACTCTTGTTAGCCAATTGAAGGATGGCGCATTATCAAGTACTTTAGATCCTAAAATTGGTTCAATGATTGAGTTGTTGAATGCAAAGGTTGATATTTTAGCGGAATCTGATGATTATGAATTATTTGAAGAGTTGCGAGATATGCTTGCTAATACCCAACTTGCAAATAATATCGAAACTACAGATTTATTAAACCTTATCAACAGAAAACTTGATGTTTTGGCTAATTCAGATGGAGATTTTGATCTTGAAGATTTAAAAGATAAGTTAAATATAATTGAGGAAAAGATTAATTTTATTGTTTCATCTGATGGTGATGGCGAATCTGATAATTCAGGTTATGTCGATGATTTGATGTACACCTTATTGAATGTTGAAGATAAGGTTGATAAAATTCATGTTGATTCAGGTATTGAAGGTGTAGAAGACATAAGGCAAAAAGTCGAAAATCTGACCCAAAAACTTGATGAATTTGCAAAAATTGCGGGTGTGTCTATTGCTGATGAAGTTAAGGACAAATTAGAACTTATTGAAAATAAAGTTGATGTTCTTGCTATATCAGGTAATGAAGATTTAATTGAAGAACTTAATGATAAATTAGGTCTAATAGAAAGCAAAGTTGATATTCTTGCTGAGTCAGGAAATGAAGAATGGGCTGATGAGGTCAGAGAACGACTTGAAAATATAGAAAATAAAATTGGTGGTGGCGAACTTGCTAATGCTCCTCAATTTGTGGATGAAATAAAACAAAAGTTAGATTTGCTTGACGCAAAGGTTGATATTGTTGCAAATACCGATGCTTCTGTTGATTTGGATGAAATCAGAGAAACGCTGGAAAATGTTGAAGAAAATATTTCTGCTGTTAAGAAATATTCTGATTCCGATTTAAAAATTACGGCTATTTTAGAGGTAATTAATAATAAAATAGATTCACTATCTAAACATGGTAATGAATATTCACAGAAAGAATTTAAAGATGTAAAAGATTTGATAATGGCTCAAATGGATTACATCGATAGCCTTGAGCACAATCAAAAAACTGAAGCGGTTAAAAAATGTTTGAAAGAGTTAACCGTAGAAGTTAGTAATTTGAATACTGTTCAAAATACGAAACAAATTCAAAAAACAATAAAAGAAATGAAAGAATCAATTATGGCAACTGTTGTTGCTGTGTTTGAACAGGTTTCTTTTGTTGAAGAATCTGAGGATATCAAGGATTTTGTTGAAGAAAAAACAGATGAAATTAATCAAAATCTTGCAGCTGTAACTGACCAATTGAAACAAATTACAAGTGCAGAGGATGAATCAGATTATACATATTCAATGCAAGATATCGAATCTGATTTAGCAAAATTAAGACTTGCTTTAAAGGATTTGCAAACAAATGAGCAAGAATCTCAAACTGCTCAACTTTCATCTTTGCTTGAAAATATTAATAAAATCGGAAGTTCCGTTTCTGAATTGCAAGATTCATTGTCAAAAGAAGAACTTCTAAGTCTTCAATTGAATTTTGATAGGATAAATAGTGATATTGAGGGTTTGACTGCGCTATCAAAACATATGGTAGTGAAATCAGGTGAAACGTATAATGCAATAAATAATAATATTGAAACCTTTAGCAGAAATCTTACAGAACAATTAACATCAAAAGTTGATAAGGTTACAAAATTATTAGAACATTCAAATGCCTCAGATGCCGTAATGCGTCAAGCCTTGATATACGTTGGAGAATGGATTGATTCAGCAAGCGATAGCATGAACAAAATTTCAACAAACGCTGAAGAAATTGTTGAGGTAAAATCAGTAATTGAAAGTTTGAAAAAAGATTTGCCTGAACAAACTGTTATTCTAAATTCTTTGGAAGAAAAATTTGATGAACAACAAGAACGTTTAGCATTTTTCGAAAAACAAATTTCCAAACTTTCAGGTATCGAAGATAAATTTGAAGAACAGCAAGAAAGAATAGACAGATTAGAAATGACTATTGAAAAAATTCTTTCAGCGGTAGAAGATATGGATGACACAAAAGTTACAAGAAAGATTGATAAAATCGATAAGCAAATTGCAAAATTGAGTATCAATATAGAAAAACTGGCATCTTATGTTGACTAAGGAATTAATAGCAAATATATATAAAAAAGTACCCAAACAAAATGTGCTGTCAAAAAAGGAAGAACGGTATGTTTATGCTTTTGATGCAAGTGATTTGCACGATAATGTTCAAATTCCGGATGCAGTCGTTTTTGTCGAAAGTGTAGAACAGGTTCAAGAAATTGTCAAACTAGCAAACAAATTCAAAACCCCAATAATTTGCCGAGGTGCAGGGACAAATACTGTTGGTGCGTGTGTTTCTGTTCATGGTGGAATTGTTTTGAATTTTTCAAAAATGAACAAAATTTTAGAAATAAATCCTGTGAATATGACAGCCCGTGTTCAACCCGGTGTTATTGTTGGAGATTTGCAAAAAGAAGTAGAAAAAGTTGGGCTGTACTACCCTCCGGATCCTTCCAATTTAAAGGTTTCTACTATGGGCGGAAGTGTTGCTCAAAATTCAGCAGGGGCAAGAGGCTTTAAATATGGAACAACAAGAGATTATGTAATAGATATGGTTGTAGTTATGGCTGATGGCTCTGTGATTAGAACAGGTTCAAATACAATGAAAAATGCAGCAGGTTATAATCTTGGCAGCCTTTTTATAGGTTCAGAAGGAACTTTGGGAATTGTTGTTGAAATTACTGTTAAGTTGATAACCAAGCCGGAAACATCGGAAGTCTTACTTGCTTATTTTGACAGTGTTGAAGAGGCGGTTAATTCTGTTAATCAAATTATTAAACATCAAATTTGTCCGACAACCATTGACTTGATGGATAATAATGCGATTAAAACTATTGAAGAATATAAAAAATGCGGGTTGCTTTGCGATAAACAAGCAGCATTGATAATAGAAGTTGACGGGTTTAAGACAGTAATCGATGCACAAATGAAATTGATTTGCGATATTCTAAATCAAAATAATGCAAAAAATATAAAATATGCAAAACAGAAAAAAGATGCCGATGAAATTTGGGATGCAAGACATTCTTCAATGGCAGCCTGCGCACAGTTAAGACCAAATGTAACAACAGATGATGTTGTTGTTCCAAGAGAAAATCTTTCAATATTGATAAAAGGTATTCAAAAAATTTGTGCAAAATATGATTTGATTATGTGCATGGTAGGTCATGTAGGCGATGGCAGTGTTCACCCTCAAATTCCTATTGATATGAATGATAAAGATGAATATACAAGATATAAATTAGCAAAATCTGAAATTTATGATTTAACCGCAAGATTGGGAGGTATAATCTCAGGTGAGCACGGTATTGGTTTGGTGAAAAAGCCATTTTTGCCAAAAGTTATTGATAATGGAGCAATAGATTATATGCGCCAAATAAAAAAGATTTTCGACCCTAATAATATCCTCAATCCTTATAAAATATTCTAGTGTTTGCTTTTAAATATATTCTGCAATAGGATGTAATGTTTGAGATAAGTTACGTGAGTTATGTTTTTTTGCGTATTACGAATTTACTTAATGAAATTCTTAATTATAGATGTTTTTTATTTTTATAACTCCAATCTGATTTAAAAATTCTATTGGGAAATGAGTGAAACTAAAATTTAAATTTTTTCTATCTTTATCTTTAGAAATTATGTCGTTAAGTATTATGGGATATGATAAAATTTTATTTTGTTTTTCACAAAAATTATTAATTTCTTTAATAAATTCTATAATGGTTTTAATATCTTCATCAAAATTACTAATATATTTGTTTATCCAATAACGAAATATATTAGTATGCAAATTGGTAACTGCATTGATTATAATTTGTGTTATTTCAAAAGTATTTTCTTGATTAGTTATAAATGGTTTTACTATTTTCCCCCAAGAGTTATATTTTAATAATTCATTTTTGCTAATACAAATATCAATTTTCTCTCCTTTTTGAATATCATTATTTACTTGTATATTTGTAATTGGCAAACATTGGTGTTGTGCAAAATTTCGCAATTTCCAAGTAAAAGCATATTCGATGCAGGAATCAAATAATTGACTACACATTTTTTCATATTCATAATGGTCATCTTTGTTTAAATTATGTTTAAAATGTTCTACTGCCGCAGTAAATGAAAATAATAGATTTAATAGCAAATAATTAGTTTCTGACAAAAGATCATGCATGGTTTTTTGCATATTTGGACTTTTAGCCAAAATGTCTTTATGTTCCTCTATGTAATCAATATAATCCAAAAAAGCATAATAATTTTTCTTTAAAGAGTAATCGGTATTATACAGTTTTTTTAATATCGAAATATTTTTAAGAGCTTTTTCTAATTTTGTTTTTTCATCATTTGACAATTTCCTAATACCATACATTGCCAATTTATTATCTTGTTCATTTATAAACGCTGCTAATTCTTTCATAAATATCCTTTATATGATTATTTTATACCAAATTTACAGTTTTTCTATTTTACTGATATATTCTTATTAGTTGACTTTTTTGAATTTTAAAAGGATGAATTATCATGACAACAAAGAAACCAAATTTTATTGTTAAATTTCACAATTTGATATAGGAATAACCATAAAAAAAGAAGTCTTAATGACTTCTTTTTTTATGGTGGGCGTGAAGAGACTCGAACTCCCATGCTTGCGCACTAGTTCCTAAGACTAGCGTGTCTACCATTCCACCACACGCCCTTGTGTAGTTTTTGTTCTATTATTTTAGAACCTCGGTATGTTTAGATTACAATAACCAATTCTGTTTGTCAATATTTTTTGTTGTAATATTATAGTTATTACGGAAGTTATAAGAGATGATTATTAATAAAGTTCAAGCAAATTATTATTCAATAAATGCTTATGGGGGGCAAGTTCGGGATAAACAATCTTTTGTTTATCATAAAAATCTTCATGATGATATTTTTATCAGGTCTAAAACTCTTAGAGAGGTAAGTTTTTCAGGTGCGTCCTTTTTTGAAAAATTTGTTGGTGATTATTTGAGGCAAAGGGCTTATAAAACATCTATAAAAGGTTCAAAAAGACCATATCTTTCTATGGATAAAGAATTAGCCCCAATGATTAAATCTGTAAAAATTAAAGTTTCTAATCTTGAAAAAATCAATGCATGGGATATTAATCCTAACAATTCTAAAGATTATGTCATTTTTTTGCACGGATTTTCTCAAAATATAACTAATAATCAGCCGTTATACAAAGAACTTGCCAAAACCAGATTTGGAATTCTTGCAATTGATTACAGGGGTTATGGCAAAAATCCAAAATCTATATACACAAAAGAAGATGATATGGTTCAAGATGTAAAATCTGCTATGAAATATTTAAAGGATAAAGGTGTTAAAAATATCGGCTTGATAGGACACAGTTTCGGCGCTTATTTAGGCGCAAAGGTGTCATCTCAGGTTAAGCCTGATTTCTTAATTATGGTTTCTCCAATCAGTTCATTGGAGTTTTGGCTGAGAAATGTTATTTTACATCCGAAAAAATATAAGTTAGAAATGAGTTTGATTAAGTATGTAAAAGATTTTAGAGAACAGTATTCTAAAATTTTTAAAATTTCAGACTATTTAAAAAATAACCCAACTGATATGTATGTTCTTCAAACAAGTAATGACAGGTATGTTAAATCAGCTTGTGTCGATGAACTTGTGAGTGGAATTAAAAATCTTAAACAATATACAAAAATAAAAGCTGGCGGGCATCGTATGGAGGATAATAAAATAAAAGCAATAAGAACAATTCTTGAAGGTTTGTAAATCATAATTTTTTATGTAATACTTAATACATAAAGAATAGGGAGTATTAGGTGATATGGATTATAAGTTAAAAAATACAGTGTCGAAGGATGCGTTCAGGTATGGTTATTTGTCAAAGAAGATTGCACCTTTTTTGAAACCGCATGTTCCGCGAATTTTATTAAACATGTTATTAGCAATTCCTTTGGGGTTGCTTGATGGTGTTGTTGCCTTTGCCTTAAAGCCATATATGGATTGCGTAATCAATGGTCAAACTTGGAAATTTTTAGGGTTTACAATTGAACAAAATGTTTTAGCAACTGCTATTCCTTTTGGTATTGTTACCTTTGCTGTTATTCAAGGTCTGTTGAGATATTCAAACAACTATTTGACTGATTGGACTGGTAATAAAATATCTAATTCATTAAAAGTTGAATTGTTCAAAAAATTAACTTCGCTTGATCCTGTTTTTTATGATATGAATTCTTCAGGATTGGTTTTGACAAGATTTTTTACGGATCCTGAAACAGCATCTAAAAATATTATCAATACAATAAAAACTTTTGTAATGACGAGTTTTGGAATAGTTGGACTAGTCGGAGTCCTTTTGTATAACTCTTGGAAACTTGCAATTATTGGTGTCGGAATTATGGCGATTGCGATTACACCTGTTACATTGATTAGAAAAAGAATTAAGAAAGTTTCAAATGCAAATATGGTAGTTGGTGGAAGTATGACTACTAATATTAATGAAACTTTTGCAGGTAACAAGATAATGACTGCCTATAATCTTCAAGATTTGCAAAACAAAAAGTTTGAAAAACAAATAAAAGAACAATTTAATTTGACGATATCGTTAACCAAACGTGTTGGCTGGATGTCACCGATAATGTATTTTATATGTTCTATTGGTATCGCGCTTGTTATGTTTTACGGAAACCATTTGATTATAACAGGGCAAATGACGGCCGGAAGTTTTGCATCTTTTGTGACTTCGTTATTATTGCTTTACAAGCCTGTTAAAGATTTGGGCAGAACCTTAACAGATATTCAAACAACCTTTGTTGCTTTGGGACGAGTTTTTGAGTTGTTTGATTTGATGCCTACTATCAAAAATTGCGAAAATCCTATTAAAATGCATGATTTGCAAAGTTCTATTGATTTTGAACATGTATTTTTTGAATATGAGAAAGATGTTCCTGTGTTAAAAGATTTTTCACTACATGTTAATAAGGGTGAAACTATTGCGCTTGTAGGAAATTCAGGTGGTGGTAAAAGTACGATAGTGAATTTGTTGCCAAGATTTTATGATATAAAAAGCGGTGCAATCAAATTTGATGGTGTTGATATCAAAAAAATTGATATCAGGTCTTTGAGAGATAATATATCATTTGTTTTTCAGGATAATTTTTTGTTTACCGGAACGATTAGAGAAAATATCCTTATGGGCAACAGAAATGCGACAGAAGAAGATTTGCAAAATGTTATCAAAATGGCACATCTTGATGAATTTTTAGCAACAGTAGAAGATGGCGTAGATACTCAAGTCGGTGAAAGAGGTACAACTTTATCAGGCGGACAAAGACAACGTGTTGCAATTGCAAGAGCAATGATTAAAAATGCTCCGATTGTAATTCTTGATGAAGCAACTTCAGCGCTTGATAATGAATCAGAAGCAATTGTTCAAAAAGCGTTGGATAATTTGATGAAAAATAAAACGGTATTTGTTATTGCTCATAGATTATCAACAATAAATAATGCAGATAGAATTGCGGTAATCAATGAAGGTGAACTTGTTGAATTGGGTACGCATGAAGAATTAATGCAAATTCATGAAGGTTATTATAAACATCTTTATGAAATGCAGTTTAAAAATCAGGAAATTAATATATAATTTCGTAAAATTTATGTTTGTTATATAATAAAATTGTGTGAAATCCGTTAGGTGAGAACATGAAAGTTGTAGACTTGGAAAATATTGACTCTACGAACAGTTACGCAAAGTCAAATATAGATACCCTGGAAGATAAGACTCTTGTTTTTGCTCGTCGTCAAAACTCAGGCAGAGGCAGGCTAAACCGTTCTTGGGTTGATTTAGGTGAGGGAAATTTATTTTTGTCTTTTGTTCTGAAACCTGCGGATAAATATAGAAAAATTTTGCCTAATTTAACTCAATATTTATCAGTTTGTTTATGCAAAGTTTTAGAAACCTACGGATTGAAAACTCAAATTAAATGGCCAAATGATGTTTTGATTAATGGTAAAAAAATAGCAGGTATATTATCAGAAACAGTTATGCAAGGTTCAATATTGAAAGGTCTTGTTCTTGGTATTGGTGTTAATCTTAATGCGCAAAAATATGATGTTGAACAAATTCCGGATAGAGTTGTTACGGCTTTGAATATCGAACTAAATCATAATGTTGATTTAGATAAGTTTTTTAATGAATTAACTGATGAGTTTTTTAAAGGTTATGATAGTTTTTTAGAAAACGGTTTTGCACAAATTAAACAGGATTATATTCAAAGAAACTGTTTTATCGGCAAAGAATTAAACGTACAAGTATTTAACAGTGTAGAAAAAGGGTTGGCTAAATCCGTAAATGATAACGGAGAGTTGGTCCTTTTAAATAAAGATAATAAAGAAATCGTACTTACAATAGGAGATATTTTATGAATGAACAATTAGTGAACGGGTTAGCATTACTCGGAATGGGCATGGGTTTTGTCTTGTGCTTTTTAGTTATTATGATTTTTGTTATGGGAATAATGACACTTGTTGTGTCATATCTTAACAAAATCTTTCCGGAGGCTGTAGAAGAAGTAAAATCTACGGCTAAAAAAGTCAGTGCAAATGTAGACGAAGCAATAGCACTTGCTATTGCAGTTGTTAAGGCTAGAAGAAGTTAGTTTTGTTATATAAGAAAGGACTTAAAAATGGGTAAAAAACTTATTAAAGTTATGGATACATCTTTCAGAGATGGTTTCCAGTCAATTTATGGGGCAAAAGTTCTTGTTGAAGACTTTATCCCTGCATTAAAAGCAGCAGTAGATGCCGGTATTAAACACTTTGAAACTGCAGGTGGTGCTAGATTTCAGGCTCCGATATTCTTCTGCAATGAAAACGCTTTTGAAACTATGGACAAAATCAGAGAAGCTGTTGGTCCTGATGTAAAATTACAATCTTTAGCACGTGGTGTTAACGTTGTAGGTTTGAATTCTCAACCACGTGACGTTATCGACTTACACGCAAAAATGTTTGCAAAACACGGTGTTAACGTTGTTAGAAACTTCGATGCTTTGAATGATGTTAACAACTTGATTGATTCAGCTAATTCAATTAAAAAACACGGAATGCAACATGAAGTAACTATTACAATGATGGAATTACCTTATGGTTGTGAAGGTGCTCATGACGTTGCTTTCTATGAAAAAGTTTTGAGAAATATATTAGATTCTGGATTACCATTTGACAGTTTAGCATTCAAAGATGCTTCAGGAACTTCTCACCCTAGAAAAGTTTATGAAACAGTTAAAATGGCTCGTGAACTTTTAGGTGCTGATGCTCATATCAGATTCCATTCTCACGAAACAGCAGGTACCGGTTTGGCTGCATATTTAGCAGCATTAGACGGTGGTGCTGATGGTATCGACCTTGCTATGAAACCTGTTTCTGGCGGTACCGGTCAACCTGATATTATTTCTATGTGGCACGCTTTAAGAGGCACTGAATATGATTTAGGTTTAGATATTAAGAAAATTATGGAAACTGAAGAAATCTTTAAAGAATGTATGAAAGATTATCCAATTTCTCCAATTTCTCTAGCAGTTAACCCAATTCTTATTCAAGCTCCGTTACCTGGTGGTGCTACAGCAACAACAGTTAACCAATTAAAAGATATGGGTATGTTAGACAAATTCCCTAAACTTATTGCAAATATGAAAGAAGTTGTTGAAAGAGGCGGTTTTGCAACATCTGTAACTCCTGTTTCTCAATTCTATGCTCAACAATCTTTCTTGAACGCAATATCTGAACACCCTTGGGAAAAAGCTAACCCAGGTTATGCAAAAATGTTGTTAGGTTACTTTGGTAAAACTCCTTGTGAACCTGATCCAGAACTTGTTAAATGGGCAGAAGAAAAAACCGGCTTACAACCTACTACAGAAAAAGTTGTTGACTTAAACGAAAAAGATCCTGAAAAAGGTTTGAAGGCTGCTGAAGAAAGATTGAAGGCTGCAGGTCTTCCTGTAACTGATGAAAATCTATTTATCTCAGCTGCATGTAAAGACGGTAATGTTGATAAAGGTATCGATTTCTTACTTGGTAAAGGTAAAGTTTCAGTTAACAAAACTGCTAATAAACCGGCTGAAGCACCTGTATCTTCAGATTCTAATGAATATACAGTTACAGTTAACGGTAAAAAATATGCTATCGCATTTGATGGTGATAAAGCAACTGTTAACGGTAAAGCATACGACTTTAATGTTAAAGCAGGTATTGAACATGCACATGCTGCAGCAGGTTCAGGTGAAGAAGTCACTGCGGGTGTTCCGGGCAATGTCTTGAGAATTGAAGCATCAGAAGGCGACTCCGTAAATGAAGGCGATGTAATTCTTGTGCTTG